>JBEGVZ010000083.1:0-2846 GCA_041178085.1 Pseudomonadota bacterium
GCTGCGAAGCTGTCGGAGTCCACAGCAGCAAAGGCTGCAGCGAAGCGCGACCTTCGATCGTGACATTGCCCGGTCGCTCCGCCAAAGCCAGGGAAAAAGCTGTTGGATCGTTCGTGCCAGACACCCTGAACTGGATACGGGCAGGGAAAACGGTTCCGGCGACTTGGATTTCCGAACCACTGACTCCGACAGGACTGATAGCCAGCTCCGAGTTCGGTCCGGGCGCGCCCGGCGAATTGTTTTTCTTGCCAGCAGGCTTGCATGCTCCAGCAGCAAATACCGTGGCGACTGCGAGAATCTTTGTGACAGGCGACTTCAGCATGGGTCACTCCCTCCAACTGGCGTGCCTTATCGGCATTTTCACAAAAAACTTTAGCTTTTTTCTATAAACCCGCGGAGTTTCTGATTTGACTGTCGAGACTTTAGACACCGGAGCAGACTTCACGCACCAGACCAAACTCAATTTTTTTAGGTTTTTTCCAGACAAATCACTTAAATCCCGGAAGAAATCTTCCGAAGACCTAGAGAGTTCTACCAGAGGTAAAACATGAAAACGTTGATCATCAAACAGACCAAACCGGCATTGCAAAGATCAAAACGCTTTTTTGTGGCCGCATTGGCGGTAGTGGTTGTTTCAACCACATCCCTGCATGGCTGCAGCGGCAAGCAAGGCGGTGCAAATCTTAGTGCGTTTTCTGACGGCAAATCGTTCCTGCAATCCATCCGCAACAATCAAAATCCGGAAAAGACCACCTTTTACCGTGCGTTCGCGAAGGCAGGCGCCCCCCTTCCCCCAGCCCTCATGGCAGCCCTTGCAGGCAAGCCCATTGTCGATGACGGGATAAAGCAGGCCAGAATGGCTGCTGCAAAGCAAATTGCTGGCGAGAACAGTGCGCTCCGTACGGCAGGCGTACCCTCGGACATTCCGCTGGTGGATCCTGCCAAGATCGAGGGCCTCAATCTGGGGCAAGGCGCCAAACTTGCTTTAAAGGATGATCTGGTCAGCGCAAATGCAAGCATGGATGGCGCAAAAGCAGACGCTGGCAATGGAGCGCCCGAAGGCGGTGGTGCCCAACAACCCCAGTGCATCGAGGTCAACGCAACCTGCCACGCGAAAGCAGTTGCCATGGCATCCGCGTTTGCCTGCGCATTTGCCAGCGCCTGGGCGTGCGTCTACTCAGAGGTCCAGCCATTCCGTAGCCTCTGCACCTGGTCATATGCCGGTGCCTGCGCCGCAGCGATGGCGGTTGCAGTCAGCGAAGTGTACTCATCGACTTCCGTGCAAGTCTGTAATATGTGCCCGGCCGCAGGTGGCAATGCACCGGCTCCGGCCCCAACGCAGGATATCGTGCCTTGATAGAACAGATACGGTTTTAGGCGTTTTCCCGGGAATCTCCCGGTGTAGCCCGATCTTAATTTCCATATTTTTTTGTTTTGGTGAGCGAGGCCGCGCTTCTCGGACCATGACGTTCAGTGTCAATACTACCCTTGCAACATGGAGCGATAGCGTGCTGTCAAAACAAAGATTCCCTCATCATTCAATACATGAACCTCTGCCCTGCAGGAATTTAATCATCTGGTCAAGAGCAATGCCCCAGCCCTGCTCAAACCCCATGCCCGCATGAATATCCCTGTGACCTTTTGAGCCATGCACGACCGCAGCCGTGTATCTAGTCCCCACAGCAATCTGCTCCAGGAAGATCATCCCGGTGAATTGAAAAGAACCCGCCCCAGCCGCGGACGGCAATTCTGGTTCAACCGGACGAAATCCGGGTGCGAGGCAATTGGTCCAAACCAGCTTCTTGTAGGGAACCACTTCCAGAAATGTACCAACATTGGGAAACAACTGGCCCTCAGGAGACCTCATGGTCGTACTGAATATCCCGCCAGGTCGAAGGTCGATTTCACACGCAGTGACAGACCATGGCTTCGGGCAAAACCATGGCATTAGCAGGTCTGGTTCGGTCCAAGCTCTCCAAATTTTTTCAGGGGGTAACGTAACATCGCGCTCAAAAAAAAGATCGAGCTCAGAGTTGAACCAAGAAAACTTCCTTTTAATATGCGAATCCACCGCTGATTTGAAGCCAGTTTCAACCATGATTGGTGTCACGCCCCTTTATTGACTTTTTCTAGAGGTGTCGCGCTTGACCGGAACCTAACCTCTGATCCCCTTCAAACTTGCGCTAACCCCAATTCGCTTACGGAGGAATCGGTCTGGCCGAGATCGACTTGAACGGATCTTTAAACAAACCCGTTTTCATTAGACTTTAGCCAGCATTTTTCGTCGGGATTGAGTGGGTTTGTGGCTCGATGGGATCCGATCCATCAAAATAACCAGGATCCATTGCTTGCCCTTGGCACCAGCTGAGGGTTTCTCCCCAATCTAATGCCCCATGATAATCCAAAAACCCTTTCATTCCGGTTGGTTCAGGACATGGGAAATACCACCCCGATGACATAAAGATTCTTTTGAAATTTCCGACACATACGGTGGATGAAAGAGAAGTGGAAAATCATCACGAGTCCTGCATTGATTGGCGGACTGTTCTCAGTCAGTCTGACTGGCTGCGAATGGTTTGGCGAAGCCAAAGTGGAGCCTGTCATCAAAAAAGGTCCCGCCATGACCTCGCTGGAATCTGCGATCGATGTGGACCGGATCACCGCTCTTTTGCCACCCGACAACAGCTACGCCAACCGGACGACTTCAATCGCGATCAAGGTCTCTGGTACGTGCATATCGGGTTCCGCTGCGGTCAAGGTAACTGTCGCCAACACGGAAACAAAAATTATCCTGGCTTGTGACGAACAATCCGGGACTTTCGGCACGACCCTCGACCTTTCTTCCC
>JBEGVZ010000084.1:0-4026 GCA_041178085.1 Pseudomonadota bacterium
GAAAAAGGGCGGCCATTGATTTGATGCCGGTTTAGACGGGGGTTTAGCGGCTCTTATTGGCGAGCAGATCGCGAATTTCCGTCAGCAACTTTTGTTCAGCAGTGGGACCTGGTGCTGGAGCAGCCGGAGCTTGCTGGCGCTGACGCATCATGAAACCCATGAACTTTACGATGAAGAAGTACAGTGCGAAGGCAACGATCAGAAAGTTGACGATCTCGCCCAGGAAAAGACCGTAGGGAATTTCCTGGGTCCCCACCACAATTTTCCATGACGTGTAGGCTCTGTCCCCGGGGATCAGCAAGCTGACCAGCGGCATGAGGATGTTCTTGACGAGGGAATCCACGATCTTGCCGAAGGCCGCGCCGATGATCACACCGACTGCCATGTCGACCACGTTGCCCTTGAAAGCAAAATTGCGGAACTCTTCAAGGACTGAAAGCGCCTGACGAGCTGCCACTGCCGGTTTGTCACCCAGAGCCATCACCAACCCCCTCTACGCGCCCATCATTGAGCGGGGAGGTTCCCTATCTCAATCGCAGGCGGACGGTCAAGACTCGAAAGCCGCATTTCTTCCAGCTTTTCCAGTGGTTTTTCCAGCTGGCGGCGCCTGGTCGTGACCAGCCCCTCGAACTCTTTCTGCAGCGTGCCGATCTTCTGACCCAGACCGTCAAACTTCTCGGTGAACTTTTCCCACTGTTTTTTGAATTCAGCGATGACCTGAAGCATTTCGCCAGAAGCCTTCTCGAGGGCAAAGCTGTCGACCGCCTGGCGCATGACTGCCAAAACAGCAAAAAGGGTAAGCGGCGAACAACACACGACCTTGTTCTTCAGTGCGGCCTCAAAAAGTTCCGGCTCTTCGCTTTGAATAAAAGCGTAAATCTGCTCGTGCGGGATGAACATCAAGACACAATCCACCGTGTTCTGGGCTGGATTGATATAGTCGCGGACGGTAACTTCCTTGATCCTTAGCTTCACGTCATTCAAGAAGGCCCGCCGCGCCGCATCCCGCTCCTGACCGGGGGCTGCCTGGACGTACCGCGAATAATTCGCGATCGGAAATTTCACATCCATGTTCAGCACAAGGCTGCGGGGCAACAGAAAGGTGAAATCAGGCTTGGTGCCAACCCCGGCAATCGCTTTTTGTTTCAGGTAGTTGATGTTCTCGACAAAACCCGCAAGGCGCAGGATGTCGTCGGCGATCCGTTCGCCCCAGATGCCCCGCGCCTGGGAACTCGACAGGACCTCGCGCAGGCTGCCCGTTGCCTCGCTCAGGTTGCGCATCTGGTCCTGCGTGGCCTTCAGCACCTGGCCGAGTTCAGCAAAGTTGGACTTCCGTTCGCTCTCGATCGACCGCACAAGATTGCCCAGGCCGTCCAGAGTCTGGGTCATGCCCTTGAGTTCGTGATCAATCTGGGACTTTTTGTGGTCCAGATCCTGCACCGACAGCCGACGCTCTGTCTCCAGCTGCGAGCGGTTGAGCGCCGTGAGTTGCTCGCTGGCCTTGGCCAGGACTTGCAGGGAAAGGTCACTGAAAACACCTTTGACGGCATCGGTGACATCCGTCGTGACCGCGGCCTTTTGCTCGGCCGCCAACCGTCGGCTGCCCCAGAATCCGACAAGGAAGCCAATCCCAAGTCCGGCAAGGAAAACAAGGAAGGCAATGGCGACGATGGTCCATATTTGGCTGGTCATTGACCGGTCCTTTGGCTTAAAAGTTTTCCGGTGTCCGCTACCGGGGATCTGACCCCTAATTTAACGGAAACGGGTCATGGGGCAACAAACTTACGACGTGGCAGTGATCGGAGTTGGGGGGATGGGCAGCGCAGCAGCCTACCACCTGGCCCGGCGCGGCGTCCGGGTTCTGGGCCTGGAACAGTTCGAACGCAGCCACGAAATGGGCGCCTCCCATGGCGATACCCGCCTGATCCGAAAGGCTTATTTCGAACACCCAGATTACGTACCGCTCCTCGACCGGGCCTACGAACTTTGGGACGAACTCGAGGCGGAATCAGACCTGCGCCTGTTTCATCGGACCGGCCTGGTTCTGGCCGGGGACCCTACCCGCAGTCAGGTCATCCAGGGGGTCAAGAAGGCGGCCCGGGAACATTCCCTCAAAATCGACCACTACGATGCGGTGGCGGCCCGTGAACTTTTCCCGCAGTTCCATTTCGAGGACAACTGGCAAGTCCTGTTTGAGGAAGACGCTGGATTCCTGCGCGTCGAAGAATGCGTTGGCGCACACTCACGACTGGCCGAAGAGCACGGGGCGAAACTGCTCTACAACACCACTGTACACTCCTGGTCACTCTCACAGGAAAAACCAGGACCGGTCACGATCAAGACCTCTGCCGGTGAATTCACTGCCGAAAAGCTGATCATAACGGCAGGCCCCTGGGCTGCACGGATGCTTGCGCCCCTTGGCATCAAGATGCAGTTGCGCCGGGTGGTCCAGCACTGGTTCCCGGCGCCGGCATCGTGTGACGAGAATCACGGGATGCCTTGTTTTGGGTTCGACACGACAGAGGGTTTTTTCTATGGCATGCCGTCCCGCGACGGCAGCGGTCTGAAGTCAGCCTCACACTCTCACGGGCTGCCGTTTGATGATCCGGCCTTCATGGACAGGACATCCAATGACCCTGACATCGACCATGTGAAACATTTCCTGGCGCGCTACATTCCACAGATGCCTCCAGCAAATGCAATCAAGTCAAAGCCCTGCATATACACCATGTCGGCCGACGAACACTTCATCATCGACCGGTGGCCTGATCACTCTGATCAGATCTGGTTTGCTGGTGGTTTTTCCGGACATGGCTTCAAGTTTGCCAGCGTGATCGGCGAAATCCTGGCCGACCTGGCCCTGACGGGAAGCGCCCGGGTTCCCTACGAATTTCTTAAGTTGCGGCCGGGGTTGGGATGATGTCAGGCGTGCAAGGGAACTTCGCCGGCAAAGACCGGGTTTACCGCTACTACTCCACGGACCTGTCGCTGCGTGCGGCCGTTGTCGTAACTACCGCAGCTGCCGCGAAAGTATCACGCCAGCTGGAGTGCACTCCCTCTGCCGCCATGGCAATTGGACGATCGATGACTGGCGCCGCGCTCCTTGCAGCACACCTGGGCGAGAACCAGCAAATCGGACTTCACTTCAACGGGGATGGACCCATTGGCGGCGTGTTTGCCGAGGCCACCTATGACGGTGACTTGCGTGCGTGGTGTGGAAATCCCCAGGTCGACATCGTCCGGCAGGAAAAAAATCCACAAGCACGCCTGGACGTCAGTGAATCGATCGGCAAAGGCGTTTTGACGGTCGTCCGGTCTGTGCCTTTTGAGAAACAACCCCGTGTCAGTACGGTTCCTCTTGTCACAGGAGAAATCGGGCAGGATATCGCCTTTTACCTGGACCAGTCCCTCCAGATTCCCAGTATCGTCAGCCTTGGTGTCCTGCTCAGTGATGACGGATCGATTGCCGGCGCAGCCGGAGTGCTGATCGAACTGATGCCTGGTGCATCGCCCACGGTCATTTCGAAGCTCGAGAACCTTGCCGCAAATGCCCCGGGGCTCTCGACCACGATCGCCAAATGTTCGCATCCGAAAGAACTGCTTCAACTTTATACAGGCGACATGTCACTGGTCGAAAGTGAGCTCACCCACGACCTCCACTTCCGGTGTCGTTGTTCTCAAAGCCGCCTGGAAAGGTCTCTTGCATTGCTCGGCGGACCTGAACTTGACGAATTGGTAAAAACCCACAAAGACGTCGAAGCAAAATGCCAGTTTTGCGGTGCGGCCTACACAATCCGCACGGAACGAATGCAGGAGCTCCTCAAGGAAATCCGTTCGTCCGGCGAAGGCCCTTTCGAAGACTGATTTGATATCCTCCGGCGCACCCCGGATTCGCCAATCCTTACCGCTATTTCTACCCGGCAAAATCTGCCTCTAAAGCCCGTTCCCTTTAGTCCGAAACACCGGACGTCTGATCCGGCCTTGAAGACATGCCGGGGACAAATTTAGAGGAACTGCATCCATGCG
>JBEGVZ010000085.1:0-147497 GCA_041178085.1 Pseudomonadota bacterium
GGACATGGTCGGGGAGCGGCAGTCATGAAGCCTAGACGAAAAACCAAGTACATTTTCGTTACGGGTGGCGTCGTGTCATCCCTCGGCAAGGGGATTGTCGCGGCCAGCGCAGGCGCCCTTCTGGAGAGCAGGGGTCTGAAGATCAGCCTGACCAAGTGCGACCCCTATATAAATGTCGACCCGGGAACCATGAGTCCCTTTCAGCACGGCGAGGTCTTTGTCACCGAAGACGGCGCTGAGACAGACCTCGACATCGGACATTACGAACGATTCACGCACCACGCTCAGCTCGCTCGGCGTAACAGCTTTTCTGCTGGTCAGGTCTACGACTCGGTTCTGGGCAAGGAACGCAAAGGTGTTTACCTTGGCGGGACGGTGCAGGTGATTCCGCACATCACCGATCAGATCAAGGAAAACATTTTCAAAGCATCCGAAGGATCGGACATCGCCATTGTCGAAATTGGTGGCACGGTAGGTGACATAGAGGGCCTGCCATTCCTTGAGGCCATACGCCAGATCCGTTATGACCTCGGCCCAGAGAACGTCTGTTACATCCACTTGACGCTGGTTCCCTACATCCATGCGGCACGCGAACTCAAGACCAAGCCAACCCAGCATTCGGTCAAGGACTTGCGCCAGATTGGTATCCAGCCCGATATCCTCGTATGTCGCGCGGATCGGCCGATTCCCGATGAACAGAAGCGCAAGATCGCGCAGTTTTGCAACATCAAGCCCGACTGTGTTTTTGAGGCCCAGGATGTCGACAGCATTTACCGCATCCCGCTGGTTTTACACGGGCAGGGCCTCGATCAGGCGATCGTTGAAAAACTGAACATCTGGACCGGCGAGCCAGACTTGTCCGAGTGGCGGGCCATCACCCATGCGCTCGATAACCCAAAGACCACCGTCAAGATTGGCGTCGTCGGCAAGTATGTCGGCGTGGTTGATTCCTACAAGTCGATTGCCGAATCACTCGCTCACGCAGGGATCGCCAACCAGTGTGCCGTGGAGATTTCCTACGTCGATTCGGACACGATCAAAGATACCGACGCGGCCCAGAAGGCCCTGTCCTCGCTGGATGGCGTGATCATCCCAGGTGGGTTTGGCAATCGCGGGATCGAGGGAAAAATCGCTACGATCCGTCATGTGCGTGAAAGCGGCACTCCGTTTCTCGGCATTTGCCTTGGTATGCAGTTGGCGGCCATTGAGTTTGCCCGGCATAGTCTAGGAGTGGCAGACGCCAACAGCCAAGAGTTTGAACCGCAGTTGCCGGCACCTGTGATTCATCTCATGGAGGGGCAGAAAGGGGTTTCTCAAAAAGGCGGCACCATGCGGCTTGGTGCATACCCCTGCAAGCTCAAATCACGCACGCGCGCCCATGAGGCTTATAATTCGGCGACGATCAGCGAACGTCACCGGCATCGCTACGAGTTCAACAACGATTACCGGGCTCGCTTTGAGGCGGGCGGGATGATTTTTTCGGGCGTATCCCCTGATGATTCCCTTGTCGAGATCATGGAGCTTGCGGATCACCCCTGGTTTCTCGGTTGCCAGTTTCACCCCGAACTCAAAAGCAGGCCCTTCAAGCCGCATCCGCTTTTCCGTGACTTTCTGAGGTCATGCCTTTCCACGCGGGAACTTCGTAAATGACTGGCAATGGCAGCAGGCATGTCGCCCAGGCCCAAGCCGCCCTTGCGGTTGAGGTCCAGTGTGTCAGCGAAGCTGCCCAGCGCCTGGGTCCAGCCTTTGATGCACTTTGCGATATCATCCTGGAGAAGACTTCGGCGAAGCCAGGAAATGCGTCTGGCAAAGTAGTGACTACCGGCCTTGGCAAATCTGGCTTTATTGCCCGAAAGCTTGCGTCGACCCTTGCCAGCACGGGTACGCCGGCATTTTACCTGCATCCGACCGAAGCCATGCACGGCGATTTCGGCATTCTTCAGGCGAGCGATGTGCTGGTGGCGATCGCCCACGGCGGTGAAACCCCCGAAGTTATTGAAGTGGCACGTTTTTGCCGGCGGCGCGCCATACCAGTCGCGACGGTTACGGGAAAACGCGACTCAACCATGGCGGCCATTTCGGATTTTGTTCTTGATGGCTCGGTTTCGCGGGAAGCCTGTCCGTTGAACCTTGCCCCGACCTCGTCGTCTTTGGTCGCGATGGCTTTGGGCGACGCTCTTGCAGTTGCCGTCATGCACGCCCGCGGGTTCACGGCGACCGACTTTGCGGCTCTTCATCCGGCGGGTAGCCTGGGACGCAAGCTTGCCCGTGTCAGGGAACACATGCATGGCATCGACAGCTTGCCCGCGATAACAGCTGATACTGGATTCCACGCTGCGCTTGAGGCTGTGACCCGGAAGAATTTTGGCATTGCGGCCGTGGTCGAAGGTGATCCCGTCATTCTCAAGGGATCCATCTCCGATGGCGACATCCGCCGCCATCTTCTTCAAGTGGGTGCAGGGGCTCTTAACTCTACGGCCAGGGAATTCATGCGGGCATCACCGCGGACGATCGCTGTCGATGCCCTTGCCGTGGACGCGGTCCTCTTGATGGAGAAGTATCAGATCACTTCGCTTTTCGTGGTCGATCCGGCCAGCCAAGGCCGTCTTGCGGGTATCGTTCGCATGCATGACCTGCTTGCTGCTAAGATCATATAGTTGGATTTTGCGAAAACGGCATCACTCCGGGTGACCGGGCGGGGGCGGTTTTGGAACGGACCGCAGTATTCATTTTTGTGCTTTGCACCATGGCGCTTTCTACATTGCTTTTCGTCAACCGCGAACAGGGCAAGAAAAAACATTCTCCGGGCGGCGACTCAATGGCCAGGGAGGCCCGCGTGAGCTTTGAGGATTTCGTGGCCTCCAGATATCATGAGGGTGTTGAAACTACCCGTGTTGAGGCGCGGTCCGGTTATTTGCTCGAGCCGAACATGCTCGAATTGTTCGGCGATGTGCGTGCACGGACCGTCCGCGGCAAGGGGCGAAAGATGAAAGTCCAAGAAGTACGCTGTGAGACGGCGACAGCCTATTTCGACACTAATAGCCTTGCACAGATGATGACTTCGTCCCGCGTGGATCGTGTTGACTTAAAGGGGTTTGTGCAGGTGAAGTCAGCTGGCATGGTGCTGGATACGGACCAGGCGTTGTATGAATACGGGACCGGCCTTTTGCACTCAAACAGCCGGGTTTCGGTGGCTGGTCCAGCATTTCACTTCCGTGGCGAAGGGGGGTTCACCCTCGACACCGCGAAGGAAAATTTGAATGTCTCTGGCCCGATCAAGGGTGCGGGAGTCATGGATGGAATACTTGACGGCAATAATTGACGTAAAGTTCCTGATATTTATCGAGCCAAGGATTGAGGCATAGTTTGAATAAACGCTGGCAACAGGTGATTTCTGTAAACGCTACCCGGGCAGCGCTTGCCGCGTTGTTGGCGGTCTTTCCCGGCAACGGCTTTTTCGAGGCAGCGTTTGCGGATCTGGTCGACGAGGTGGAAGATCTCGAACGCCAGAGCCGCCCCGACAAACAACCAGCCCCGGTGCCCTCTCCGGCGGATTCGCGTGGAGAAAAGGACAAGCCTGCCGGGGGAGAGTCCGAGCCGGCGCCGTCAACCCCCGGGAAACCTCGCAAGGGCGTCAAGGGCAAGTCCGATCGTCCTCCAGTCCAGTTTGAAAGCCGATCCCTTCAAGGGATGAAAGACCAGGGACGCGTCATCCTGAAGGACGACGTGATTGTTACCCAAGGTGATTTCCGCATCGAGTCTGATGAGGCCACGATCATTTTTGAAAACAAATCCAAGGAAGTCACCAAGGTGCTGGCGAGTGGCCGGGTCAAGATTTCGAGGGCAGCTCCAGAGATCAAAGATCGCATCAAGGCCGAGTGCAATGAGGCCGTGTTTCACAACGTGGACCGCAAGGTGGTTTTAAAGGGCAACGCCCGCCTTTGGCGGGCTGAAGATTTAGTCCGGGGCAAGCAGATCACTTACGAACTGGACACGGGCTGGATCAAGGCAGACCGGGTTGAGGGCGTGGTTCAGCCAGGCAAGGAGAGAACCTCCCCCACCCGACAAGGTGGAGCGAAAAAATGACACCCATGTCGCGAGGTCAGGACACCGGGTCCTCCGTGCTCCAGGCGGACGAAATCACCAAGTCCTTCAAAGCCCGGCAAGTGGTGAAATCCGTCTCCTTTGAAGTTCGCACAGGCGAGGTTGTCGGTTTGCTGGGTCCAAACGGTGCCGGTAAGACGACGAGCTTTTACATGGTGGTTGGGCTGCTGTTCCCGCAGTCTGGCCGTGTTCAGATAGACGGCGAGGATATCACTTACGAACCCATGCACCTCAGGGCTCGTCGTGGCATAAGCTACTTGCCTCAAAACATGTCGATTTTCCGCCGCCTCTCGGTGGAGGACAACTTGCTTGCCGTGATGGAAGTTTGCGGGGTTCCGCGGCGTGACCGGCAACGGATGCTTGCCGACCTTTTGGAGAAGTTTCAGGTAGGCCATATCGCGAGAAGTCCGGGCGCCGCTCTCAGCGGCGGCGAGCGCCGCCGGGTTGAAATTGCACGCGCGCTGATCATCCAGCCAAAATTCCTGCTCCTCGACGAACCCTTTGCCGGCATTGATCCGGTGACCGTTCAGGAGATTCAGAAAATCATCCTTCAGCTTCGCAATGAAGGGCTTGGTGTCCTGATCACCGACCATAACGTCCGGGAAACACTTGGAAGTTGTGACCGCGTTTATATTTTGACAGGCGGCACCATCACCACGCACGGCCTTCCGGCTGAGGTGGCCAGTCATCCTGAGGTTCGCGAGAACTACCTCGGCGAAAACTTCCGCCTTTAATCCGTTTTTCGTAAATTCCAAAAATTTCCGCGATCGGCCTGAAGTTGGAATTTATCTTGCATGGGGCGACAATAGATCAGAGGGCTACTTCATCCACAGAAGTCCAAACCCCGAATTGAGGTCCTGCGCGCATGGCTATGAACCTTGGTCCCAAACTCGGGCTGCGTCAAGACATCATGATGACGCCGCAATTGCAGCAGGCGATCAAGCTGTTGCAGTTGTCACGCCTTGAGCTCGAACAATACGTCGAGACCCAGCTCGCGGAAAACCCGATCCTCGAGGAATCGGCGGCAGAAGCCGACGGATCAGAGGAATCTGTACAGGCTGCCCGTGAACAAGAACACACGGAGCAGCAGGCCGTTCAGGAACGGATGGCCGAAGCCTCAAACATCGTTGACAAGACCGGGGCAGACGGCCCCGAACACGTTGACTGGGAAACCCTCGGCGGACAGGGAGAGGAGTACCCTGGGAGCGCGTCCGCGAGCTCGATCCGCCGGACCAACAGCGGTGAAGATGACCAGCCCAACTATGAAAACATGGTCACCAGGGCAGCCTCTTTGAACGAACACCTCATGGGTCAGGTTGGTGAACTGGACTTCGACGAGGGTGAGAAAAAGATTGCGACGGTCGTCATTGGCAACATTGATGACAAGGGCTACCTCACCCATTCTGTCCAGGAAATTGCTCAGCAGGAGGGTTTTGACCCGGAGGCAGTTGAAGGCATCCTTGATACCATCCAGCGCCTTGATCCACCTGGTGTCGGCGCTCGCGACCTGCGCGAATGCTTGCTTCTCCAGCTGCGCGCCAACCATTTGAAAAACGGCATTGTCGAGAAGATGGTGGAACACCACCTCACTGAACTCGAGACGCGAAACTATGCGGTCATCGCGAAAGCCCTGAAAATACCGGTCGAAAAGGTGGTCGAGAACGCGGCCATCATCGGCGAGCTTGAGCCCGTACCAGGCCGGCCGTTTGGTGGGGAAACTGCCCAGTACATCGTGCCTGATGTCTACGTCTTCAAGCTTGGCAACGAATGGGTCGTTTCCTTGAACGAGGAGGGCCTGCCAAGGCTTCGCCTTAACAGCTACTACAAGGGGCTGCTCAACAAAAAAGAGGCCCAGGGGTCCGACCGGACCTACTTGCAGGTCAAGTACAAGGACGCCGTGTGGCTGATCAAGAGCATCCAGCAGCGGCAGAAAACCATCTTCCGTGTGGCAGAAAAGATTGTTGCGCGGCAGCGCGACTTCTTTGATCTCGGGGTCGAGCACCTCAGGCCGATGGTTCTTCGTGACATCGCAGAGGACATCGGCATGCACGAATCAACAATCAGCCGCGTGACGACCAACAAATACGTCCACACGCCGCGCGGGATTTTTGAGCTCAAGTACTTTTTCAACAGCTCGGTTGCCCGGGCTGACGGCGACTCGGTTGCCAGTGAGTCGGTCAAACGCATGATCTCCGACCTGGTCAAGGCCGAGGACCCGAAGCGGCCCGTCTCTGATCAGAGGATTGTCGAACTGCTGGAGCAAAAAGGCATTCAACTCGCCCGCCGCACTGTGGCAAAATACCGGGAGCAGCTGAACATCCTCCCCTCGAGCAAGCGGCGAAAGTATTTCTGAGATGCCTGATCAAAAAACTCCCGAAAGCCTGCCCCTGCTTGTTGTGGTGACAGGACTTTCCGGAGCGGGCCTGTCGACGGCGCTGCGCGCCCTTCAGGACAGTGGGTTTTATTGCATCGATAACCTGCCTGTTGAACTTTTTGATCAGACGCTTGATTTGATTTCCGGTGGAAAGATCAAGGCACGCGGTTTTGCGTTTGGCATGGATATCCGCGATGAGAAGTTTGCGGCTGCTTTTCCCGGATTGAATCAGAAGCTGCAAAAAAAAATCCGCATAGACACCATTTTTCTCTCTGCAGATGAAAAGACGCTTCTTGCCCGCTTTGGCGCGACAAGAAGGAAACACCCGTTGATGCCTGCCGAGGGCGGTAGCCTGCGCGAGGCAATCCGGCGTGAGGCGGAAATCCTGGCTCCGCTTGAGGCCGCGGCCGATGCCGCCTTTGATACGTCCAACTGGTCGCCGCAAGCGCTGATGTCTGCCATTGAGACGCGCTACCACAAGGCGATTCAGGTGCGCCGCCTCCACGTCACAATCTGCAGCTTTGGCTTCAAGCATGGGCAGCTTCGCCCGGCGGACATGCTTTTTGATGCACGGTTTTTGCCCAACCCCCACTTTGTGCTCGATTTGCGTGCCCGTTCGGGGCTTGAACCGGCGGTCAGAAAAATGATCATGGAAGACCCCCTTGGACGGGAATTCTTCAATCGTCTTGAGGACATGTGCCGCTTTCTCCTGCCCCAGTTCTTTGCTGAGGGAAAGCACTACCTGCGCATCGGTATCGGTTGCACCGGGGGTTTTCACCGGAGCGTGTGCCTGGCCGAGGAACTCGGCGCGGCCCTGCGGCGAAAACCTCTCGCAAACATCGAAATTGCTGTTGAGCACCGTGACCTGCTAACATCCGCCCCGTGACGCGGGGATAAAAAAAAAGACCCCACCGAGCCCCGAAATTTCAAATTCCGCCGGAGCCTCCACGATGGCCACTTCAATCCGCTTTGATGCCAAAGCCGCCCTCGCTGCCACCGATGATTTTTCGACACGCCACATCGGTCCTTCCGAAGAGGAAGCAAAATCCATGCTGCGCGAGCTTGGTTACGAATCCATGGACCAGCTGACCAACGTCGCGGTCCCGGATGCAATCAAGCTCAAAGCTTCCTTGCAGATGCCCGGCCCCCGCACGGAAATGGAGGCTCTGTCTGAACTGCGCAGCCTGGCCGAATCCAACAAGGTCCTCCGCTCCTTCATCGGCATGGGGTACTACGGAACGGTCACTCCCCCTGTGATCCAGCGGAACATCCTGGAAAATCCGGGATGGTACACGCAGTACACCCCCTATCAGGCAGAAATCGCACAGGGTCGCCTGGAGGCGCTCCTGAACTTCCAGACCATGGTTTCGGACCTTACGGGGCTTCCGGTCGCAAACGCTTCGCTGCTCGACGAGGGCACGGCTGCAGGAGAAGCCGTCGCCATGGCCTACGGAATGCGTCAAAAAGAAGAGGCGAATCTGGTCTTCGTGTCGAAGCATTGTCATCCCCAGACGATCGACCTGATCAAGACACGCTCCGAACCTTTTGGCATCGACGTCGTGGTCGGCGATGAAGCCAAGGCCCAGTTTGATGGCAAAGTGTTTGCCGTAGTGTTGCAATACCCGGCGACCTCCGGTGCAGTGAGTGACCCGGCAGACGTTGTTGGTCGCGCAAAGGCATCGTCATGCACGGTGATCATGGCAGCAGACCTCCTTGCGTTAACCTTGCTGAAATCCCCGGGCGAAATGGGCGCAGACATTGCCATTGGCAGCGCTCAGCGCTTCGGTGTGCCGTTTGGTTACGGCGGACCTCATGCCGCCTTCATCGCCACATCCGACGCCTATAAACGAAAGCTTCCCGGCCGCATCGTCGGCGTCTCGAAGGACCGTGAGGGCAGGAACGCGATCCGCCTGGCATTGCAAACACGCGAGCAGCACATTCGCCGGGAAAAGGCGACCAGTAACATCTGTACGGCCCAGGTGCTCCTGGCCGTGATGGCCAGCATGTATGCGGTTTATCATGGGCCGCGCGGACTGCGTCGCATCGCGGACCGTGTCCACGGAAATACCCAGCTGCTTGCGGGCGCCCTGAAACTTGCTGGAGCGCAGCTCCTCAGCGAAGATTTTTTTGACACGCTTGTCATAACGACCCCCCATGCGGGTAAGGTGATCTCTGCCGCACTTGAAAGAGGCATCAACCTGCGCAGCCACTGGTCTGGCGAAAGCAACCTGGTCGGTATTTCGCTGGATGAAACCGCTACGGCGGCAGACATCACGGGAATTGTTTCGGCTTTTGTCGCGGCCCTTTCCGCGACATCCGACAAGGCAGCAGCGCTTCAGCGTGCCGAGGAATTCGTCAAGAAATCGCGCGAGGCAATGAGTGCCCGTTCGGCTTATGCCTTTCCCGCGGTTCTTATCCGGAATTCAGCTTACTTGACCCACCCGGTCTTTCACTTGCACCAGTCCGAAACCGAGATGCTGCGCTACATCCGCAGCCTTGAATCAAAAGACCTTTCCCTCACCCACTCGATGATTCCACTTGGTTCCTGCACGATGAAGCTAAATGCCACAGCTGAATTGATGCCGGTGACTTGGCCGGGCTTCAACGGACTGCACCCGTTTGCCCCCCTGGATCAGGCCAAGGGCTACAGCCGGCTTTTCAAGGACCTTGAAACCTGGCTTTCCGAAATCACGGGATTTGACTCCATTTCCTTGCAGCCAAATTCGGGATCACAGGGTGAATATGCTGGCCTCATGGTGATCCGTGCCTGGCACCGCTCGCGCGGCGATGCCCACCGTGATGTTTGCTTGATTCCGAGTTCGGCCCACGGCACCAACCCAGCCAGTGCGGTCATGGCCGGAATGAAGGTGGTGGTGGTCGCTTGTGACAAGCAGGGTAATGTCGATCTGGATGACCTGAAGGCCAAGGCAAAGGAGCACGGCAAGAACCTTGCGGCCCTCATGGTTACCTATCCTTCAACCCATGGTGTGTTCGAGGAACACATCAAATCGATTTGTTCTGTGGTGCACGATCAGGGTGGCCAGGTGTACATGGACGGCGCCAACATGAACGCCCAGGTTGGACTTTGCCGACCGGGCGATTTTGGTCCCGATGTCTGCCATTTGAACCTGCACAAGACATTCTGTATTCCACACGGTGGCGGTGGTCCAGGCATGGGTCCCATCGGCGTGCGCAAGCACCTCACTCCGTTTCTTCCGGGACATCCCGTGGTATCCATGGGTGGCGAGAAAGCCATCGGCGCCATCTCTGCTGCGCCCTGGGGCAGCGCGAGCATCCTTCCGATCTCCTGGATGTACATTCGCATGATGGGTGGCGAAGGCCTGAAGAAGGCAACGCAGGTGGCGATCCTTAACGCCAACTACATCGCTCGCCGTCTTGCTCCGCATTATCCCATTCTCTTCCAGGGCCGGGATGGTCTGGTGGCGCACGAGTGCATCATCGACCTGCGCGATCTGAAGGCCAAAGCTGGCATCGAAGTTGAAGATGTTGCCAAGCGTCTGATTGATTACGGTTTCCACGCTCCGACGGTGTCCTGGCCGGTGGCTGGTACACTGATGATTGAGCCAACCGAAAGCGAGCCAAAGGCTGAGCTGGACCGGTTTATCGATGCCATGGTCGGCATCCGCAAGGAGGTTGCCGAGATCGAAGCCGGCAAGGCAGACCGGGCCAACAACGTGGTGAAAAATTCGCCTCACACGGCCAACATGGCGGTGACTGGTGAATGGAGTTATCCCTATTCCCGCGAGAAGGCTTTCTTCCCGGCGCCCTGGACCAGGGCAAGAAAGTTCTGGCCAGCGGTTGCGCGCATCGACAATGCACTTGGTGACAGGAATTTAGTCTGTTCCTGTCCGCCATTGAGTGAGTATTGACGACGAATTGGTTTGTTGAAAACCGAGGTATGTCAAAGGGGCGCTGACTTTCAGGTTCAGCGCCCCTTTTTTTTCAGTGCTCTGCGATGAAAGTGGCGTAGTCCTTACCCGTCATCAAACCGGGGGTATCTGCGCTGCTTGATGCCACCTGGATCAGCCAGCCATTTTTGTAAGGGTCAGCTTGCAGGGACTCAGGGCTTTTCAAGACCGCTTGGTTTACTGCAACAATCTTACCATTGACCGGCATATACAGGTCCGAAACCGTTTTGGTCGATTCGATGGTACCGAAAGAGGCACCTTGCTTGAACTCTTTGCCAACCTCGGGCAGCTCGATGTGGACAATGTCACCAAGCTGTTCGATCGCGTAAGCGGTCACGCCGATTTTGGAATCAACAAGGGAGATCCACTCGTGGTCCTTGGTGTACTTGAGCTCTGCAGGAAAATTCATTTGATTACCCCAAGTTACTTGGTTTTGGCCGAATATAGAGGTCTTTTTACCACGGTGGCAAGTTTTCTCTTGCCGCGGATATCGACTTCAAGTTCCTCGTTTTCCACCACGGTGGATGCGACCATGGCCATTCCGCCGGCTCCTCCGACGGTTGGAAGGACGGAACCGCTGGTGACAAAGCCAGCTGGCTCGCCCCGCCAGAAGACGGTCATGCCATGCCGTGGGATGCCGTCTTCTTTCATCTTGAAGGCGACGATTTTTTGCTTTAATCCCGCCGACTTTTGCTGGACCAATGCCTCCTTACCGATGAACTCCGGCTTGGCCAGCTTGACCGCCCAGGCAACACCCGCCTCGAGTGGCGTGGTGTCGTCATTCATGTCGTTCCCGTAAAGGAGGTAGCAAGCCTCAAGCCTCAGGGTATCTCGAGCTCCCAGGCCAACCGGAACAATGCCTGTCGTGGCTGCCGTGGCCAGGAGGCTGTCCCAAAGGGTTACGGCGTGGCTTGCAGGCAGGTAAATCTCGTATCCATGCTCGCCTGTGTAGCCTGTTCTGGCGACCAGGCACTCGCGGCCTGCGAACTTGGCGCGGGTGATGTTCGTATAAGGGAGGGCCTCAACTTTCGTCCGGTCGCCGGGGTCGACTACTGCCAGGACAGCGTCCTTGCTCGTTGGACCTTGCACGGCCAACTGCGCCCACAGGTCTGACTCGTTTTCAACGCGGGCGTCGAAACCATCGGATCGAGCCTTGATCCACTGGAAATCCTTGTCCCTGTTTGCTGCGTTGATACAGATAAAGAACTCTTCTGCTCCCAGACGGTAGACGATCAGATCGTCGATCATGCCTCCCTTTTCATTCAGGATGGCACTGTACTGGCCCTGACCCGGCCCAAGTTTTGCTGCATCGTTCATAGTTACATACTGCAGGAACTTCTCCGCCGCCGGGCCTGAAACCCGGATTTCTCCCATATGGCTGACGTCAAAAATTCCGCATTTTTCCCGCACTGCCTTGTGTTCAGCCAGCACGCCAGCGTAGCTGACGGGCATCATCCAGCCGCCAAATTCGATCAATTTCGCGCCAGCCGCCTTGTGGCGGTCAAAAAGTGGGGTCTTTCGTGCCTCGGTCTCTGCCATGGGAACTCCGCTGGTTGGTGTTGGACCGGAAACAGTCATCCGGCAGCCCCTCGAAAGTAGATTGCCCGGGGCCGCGCCGCCAAGGTGATTTTTCCGGTTCGGGGGCATGAGGAAGCGGTGTTAGGATGTTGGCCATGCTGGATTTGTCTGTTGTCATCATCACGCTTAATGAAGAAGCCAGGATTGGCCGCTGCCTGGAGAGCTTGCCTGAGGGGGTCGAGGTCATCGTCCTTGACTCGGGTTCGACCGACAAGACCCGCGAGGTGGCCAGGTCTCTTGGTGCCAGGGTTCAAGAGCGGAGCTTTGACGATTATTCGAGCCAGAAAAATGCGGCTCTTGCCTTTGCCACCCGGTCGTGGGTTTTGTCGCTTGATGCAGACGAGGTATTGACCCCGCCCCTGTGCAGCGCACTGACCGCTTTTGTGCGGAGCGCATCGGCAGACCCCGAGGTCAGCGCGTTTCGTTTGCGACGGCAACTCGTTTTCATGGGTCGGGTCATGCGTTATGGGAAGACCGTTGACCATCCAGTCCGTCTGATGCGCCGGGGCGCAGGTGCTTTCGCTTCCGAGATCCATGAAACCTTCAAGCCGTTGCGTGGTCGGACCGGTGATGCCGGGTTTTCTTCCGATTGCGTCATTCTTCATCACAGCTACGATAACCTGACGGACTACTTCGACAAGTTCAACCGCTACACCACGCGCATGGCAGCGAGTCGCAAAAATCCTGCCGCATCCAGGTCGGGACTTCTTGTCCACGTACTTCGCCCGCACTTTGAGTTTGTCTCCCGGTATTTTTTTCGACTTGGTTTCCTTGATGGCTACCCTGGCTACTGTTATGCGCTCCTCAGCTCCCTTTATGCTTTTGTGAAATACGCGAAGGCCAACGAGCCATGATTCAAACATGATTGTTCATCTGGTTTCAAATCGCTGGAATTCGGCCATTGCCGAATATGCCGTACACTGTGCGCGGGCGATCGATCTCCTTGGCATTCCTCAGGTCTTTGCCGGCTTGAAAGGCACCGCCGCAGTGAGGCGTGTGGCGGCTGCGGGACTCAAAGGTTGCCAAGTCCATGAAGTGGATCGTTTTTCCCTGGCAAACCTTCCTGAAGTTGTGAAAGCCGTGCCGCCAGGAACGCAGCTGATTTTTGTCTATGGCGGCGCAGAGACTTTCCTCTCCAAGTGGATCAAGATGGCCCGCCCAGGGATCAAGGTGGTCCGCTTCCGTGGCGATGACCGCGATGCCAGCAAGGCCGCCTTCGATCTTCGCCAGCAATGGAGCCAGGGCCACGTGGACTTGTTCCTTTCGCCGTCTGAATTCCTGACCCGTAAATTGTCCGGTGATGGAGCCTTGCGCCAGTCAAACCGTGCCGCAGCAATGGCGGCCCTTGTGCGCACGGTAGAGCCAGGGATCGATACCGAGCGCATTCACCGGCAGCCATCGTGTGATCCAGGACCCGGAGCCAGGCAGGATCTTGTGATCCTTGGGCGTCTGGATCCGGTCAAGGGTCACGCCCGGTTCTTCCAGATTTTCAACAAGATGCTTCAGCTTCCAGGCGGAGAGGCCTTTCGTCTTCATGTGGTGGGCGAACCTGCCAATTTGTCCCTTGTCCACCTTGAAGACGCCGCTCGCAGCGCGGGCCTTGTGTCCGGGTTCAACGTCCTTTTCACGACTGAGAGGCTGGAAGATATTTCCCGCCTGATGTCGTCGGCATGCGCCGGGATCATATGCAGTGCAGGCTCAGAAATCATTTGCCGGGTCGCAGAGGAGTTTCTCGTTTGTGGAACCCCTCTTGTCGTATCAGGGGTTGGTTCGTTGGGTTCGATCCTTTCACTGGAAGACGGGATCAATTATGGGGGACTGCGCTCGCCTCAGGTCGAGGAAGCGGTGCTTGCTTTTTGCCAGCGCTCTGCACTTGAGGGGCGCGAGGTTCGTGATGCGCGGGCGGTGCGCGCGGTCGGCCGTTTTAGCCTGCAAACAATGTCGCGTGGACTTGACGCTGTGATTCGTGAGCTGACCGGCGTCGGCGTCACCTGAGCGTCAACTAAAATTGGCCTGATCTGCGATAAAACGCGCGCTATTTGCTTTTTCACCAATGCCTCTTGCCAGCGCCTCTTTCCAGCTTTGGCCTCATGGATTTGCCGCGAGGGCCGATGCATGAGGCAGGGAGTGGGAAAATGCGCACGATTATAAGATACTTTCAGGTCTTTTTTTGCTCGCTGGCTGGAATGGCTTCGACGGCGTTTGGCCAGGGCGTTGAAAGCGGGCTCAAGACAATTTATTTCAACTCAGACTACGCCCTCACGACGCACAAGAGCGAGCTCGTTGAGTCAAACGACACAGGTTCTTCCCTTCGCTATGCGGTTGGCTTCAACGTGGGCACGCAGAAAGAACTTGGGATTGTCCTTCAGACCGAGTCGTCTGCCATCTCGTTTCTTTTGAACGATACAGCGGTTTCACTGCTTTACCGGGACACCCGGATCACCTACCGCCTGGGCTACTTTTATCTGGGCGCGGTGTCTGCTTATGCCGAGGCCTCAGCGACGGGAGCAGACGGCACAGAAATGTTTTCTGGCAGGGGAACTGGATTCGGTTACACGGCCGGGTTCTTTTATCCGGTTGGCAAGTCATTGATTCAGGTTGATGCGACTTCGGCGGCGATTTCGGATTTTCTCAACAAGGATGAGGCCGTCACGGTTGCGATGGGCTCCCGTATGGACATCGACATCTCCGGTCACATTCCTGTTTCGCGGCGTTACTTCACGCTGGATCTTGGTTACCGGCAAAGAACACAGCCGCTCACTTACCAAAGCACTGCTTACACGGAAACCATGCAGAAGACATACATTGGCTTCTCGATGGGCACGGACATGTGATCCGTCGGTGACGGAGCCGCGTCTCAGGCAGACGGCCCTAGCCAGCGCCTGGGTTTTGCTCCGTCCGCTTTGGCAACCAGGCCACATCTTTCCATGTGTTCGACCATGCGCGCTGCACGGTTATAGCCGATCTTCAGGTGGCGTTGCAGGAAGGACGCACTGACAACCCCGTGACTGCGCGCAAGCTGCATCGCATCGGTGTATTTCGGATCCTCCTCGCTATCCATCTCACCTGCCCCGGAGCCGTCATCACCCGTACGCTCCTTTTGCAGCTCAGCGTCAATCCACCCCATGATGGAGTCGTCATAGGCGGCAAGTCCTGAGCTCTTGATGGTGGCGACGAGGCTCAGCACCTCCTCGTCACTGACGAGTGCCCCCTGGATGCGCTCCAGTCGTCCTGAACCCGGGCGTTGGAACAGCATGTCGCCGCGCCCGAGCAGTTTTTCTGCTCCGACCTGGTCAAGGATCGTACGGCTGTCATGCTTGGATACGACCTGAAAAGAAAGCCTGCACGGAAGGTTTGCCTTGATCACCCCGGTGATGATGTCGACCGATGGTCTTTGCGTCGCCAGCACCATATGGATTCCGCTGGCGCGGGCTTTTTGAGCCAGGCGCTGGATGGAAGATTCAACGTCCTTCGGCGCAGTCAACATCAAGTCGGCGAGCTCGTCGATCACGAGCAGAATATAGGGAAGACGCCCGGCAGTTTCTGTTCCAGCGGCAAGGCGCAGCTCTTGGCGTCGTGATTCGCTTGCCTGGTCCCAGAAGGCGTTGAACCCGGCGATGTTGCGCACACTGGCAAACTGCATGAGCCGGTAGCGTCGTTCCATTTCGGCCGCCGCCCATTTAAGCGCGTGGGAGGCACGGTCCGGTTCTGTGATCACGGGCATCAAAAGGTGCGGAATTCCTTCATAAACCGAAAGCTCGAGCATCTTCGGGTCAACGAGGATCATCCGCACGTCCTCTGGCGCCGCTTTCATGACAATGCTGCAAATCAATGAGTTGATGGCGACGCTTTTTCCAGCTCCCGTTGCACCGGCCATGAGCAGGTGTGGCATGGAGGTCAGATCTGCGCAGACGGGATTTCCACTGAGGGATTTTCCCATGGCAAAGACAAGGGGACTTGCCTGGTTGCGAAACGCATCCGAGTTGATCAAGTCACCCAGATAAACAGTCTCCCGCCTGGTATTGGGAACCTGTACGCCAAGGGCTCTTTTTCCGGGCACAGGGTTGATGAAGATCGAATCTACCTTGAGGGACAAGGCTAGATCATCGATGAGTCCGAGAATGCGGGATTGCTTGACCCCGGCGTCGGGCTGGAATTCAAAGACCGTGACGACGGGACCCGGCTGGTAGCCGATGACTTTGCCCGTCACGCCAAAATCAGCGAAGGTCTTCACCAGCAAAGCCGCTGTCTGATCGATGTCCTTCTGGCCAGGTGGGGCTACGGGTGATGGATTTCTTGCAGCTGACTGAAAAATTTCCGTTGAAGGGATGATATAAGGTGCCTGGCGTAGGCTGACGGCAGCGTGGGTTTCTTCGTCGGCCTCTTCTCCAGGCAAAGCCTCGTTGGATGCTTCGTAAAGATTGTCTGATTCTTCTTCCATTGAAGCGACGACATAATCTTCGACCTGGATGGATTCCGGCTCGTGGTGAATGGCAGCGGGCTCAATGCCCGTCATGGGTATTGATGTCGAAGACCTTTCGGGGATGCTTGTTTCGTTGCTGCCACGCCTGGTTGTGAGAAGGCCTTTGCCTGCGCGGAAAAGGAATGCCCGTCCGGTGATCAGTGCGCCAGCGGCGAGGGCCAGCACGCCACATGATAGCCAAACACCCGCCTGGCCAAGGGCAGCGCGTGCCCCCCCGGAAATGGATGTTCCAAGGTAACCTCCGGCAGGAAGCGGTACGCCACGCCACGTCACATCTCCGATTGCGGATGCCAGTGACGTGCAGCACACGGTCAGAAGAAGCAGGAAACCAACATTTGTGGCCACGCCGCTGACGTTTAGGAAGGTTCTTTTGACGGCATTAAACTCCCCGTCTGTTTGCCGGTGTTGCCAGGCCGACCAGCCGGTTATTGCGACAAAAAGCGGAACCAGAAGGGAACCAGCCCCGAAGAAGAAAACGAGCATTTGGGCGATCATTGCGCCAACCGTTCCCGCAGGATTTGAAACATCCATCGAAGGAGGCCACGAGGCGGCGAAGTAGGCAGTGTCTCTGGGGTTGAAGCCGACAAGGGCCACAGTCAGGAAGACAGCGCCACCAGCAGTCAGCAGGAACGTTACATCGCCGAGGACCGGGCTGCCGGCAGCGGCCCGGAGGTTTGCGAAGAGTTTTTGGCGGAGGCTCGCAGTGGTTGCGCTCATGAGGGCCACTCCTTTGACCAGTGACCTTCAATTATAGCGCGCGCGGGGCTGATACCCAAAAAAGGAACGCGGGAACTGCGCTCCTTTCAGTTCAGGTGGCGCCGCAGGGCAGAACCCCAGAGTTGCAGTCCGCACTGGTAAACCAGAAACAAGGACACTTTTTGCTCAAGGTCCATCATCGCAAGGCGGGAGCGGATGGCGGGAACGCTGTTAAGGCGCAGAAGGGCCATGGCGTGGCCTTCCACATCGGGGAAAGACCTGTCGGCGGCCTGATTGCGGAGCAGACGATTGATGTCTGCAATTTCACTTTCATCAAAAAGAATGTGATTGCCGCGGATTCCTTCCTCGTAAATGACATGCCATACGTGAGGCACCCATTCAAATCCGTTTGGGGTAGCCACCAGCCGGTCCAATGCTGCACGGTAATCAAGAGCCATAACGGTTAGTCCTTTTCAGCGTCCGCAGGGAAAGCCCAACATCCACGGGACAGACCTTGCAACCATCCCGCCAGTTGGAGGCCGCCTGCGCAGTCCGGCGGGGCCCCCTGGGCAGAACTCCAAGTTCCCGCAATTAAACAACTATTTGTTTCTCTGTGCGGACCAGGCCGCCATGTTAGCCAACCCAGGTGGCAAGAGGACCTGCCCGGTGTCAGGATCTTTGACACAGCAGACAGCCATGGGCGGTCATTCAGGAAAGGGTCTTCTAGAACAGGGTTGGCTGGTCGTTCTGGAAAAGTGGACGGACCTTTGGGCAGACGGACTTCATTTCTTCTACGTATCGCTTGGCGTAGGGGCCAGTGAAATAGAGTTCACGTGGCGCGACGGCGGCGATTACCTCACGCAGTTCAACTCCGTCACAGGCATGACTGAAATAAAAGCGCTCGACTGTCCTGCGCAGTGCGGGCGGAAGGTAACTTTCCCCCGCAGTTTGCTCGATCAAAAAGACTGGTCCTTCGGGAAGCTTCGACCGGAAGTGCCCAGGCTTGGTTGGTGCCGGCCAGATCACGGGCTTTTGGTTTCGCTGGGAGCCCCGCGCCGAGTACAGCGAGTATTTGCCAAGGGGAGATCCGCAGGTTTCGTAGACTTTGTGGATCTTGTAGATGACGGGATGTACCGCAACCGCCACCCCTTCGTCTGAAAGGATCTTTGTCAGCTCCTGGGCAACAGCCGTGGGCCGGCACAGGATGGTCGGAGTCAGTCCTTTTGACACAGCGGACTTTACGGCGTCGACAAAACGGTCGCGCTCTTTTTTACGGTTCGGCAGTGCCTGGTTCGGGTCGGGATGATAAGCATTCAGGATAAGCGTGTGGGCTTTTTTCAGCTGCATCTGCCTGACGGTTCCGCTTTTCTGTGTTTGCAGAAACGGTGCATAAAGCAGGCGCCCTTGCTCAGTCTCAACATAAAGTGAAGCGCCGCCGAGGATTCCGCCCGACGGCAGAAGCTCCATGCGCAGACGTCCGATCGAAAACGGCCGGTTGTACTGACAAACCAGTGCGTTTGGTTTTTGCGGGCCACTTCTTTGCGCCGCCATCAGCTTCAGCGTCTCTTCAGTGGCAATGATTTGCGGGACTTTTACTTTTGACGGGACGTCGGCAGAGGAAACAAATGACAGTTGACCGTTGGTCTGGGAGTCAAACCATAAAATAGAGTTCGCCAGATGAATCCCGTCATCGGTGGAACGGATGGGGATGGACCCCGTCTTCGAACCCTGGGTTGGAACTTTGGCCGTAGACATGTCCTGAAAACTATGTCAGCCGGATCAGGCTTGGTCAAGAACTCACAACCAATGGAATCAACCGGAAAATTGCCAGGTTCCGCCGGTCAGCGCCGGTTCTCAACGGCCTTGGGGTTGGCGTATCTTGAATGATAGGTAAGGTTCCAATAAAACTCATCAAATCCGGAAATACCAGCGGTCGACCCGCCATTCAGTTCCCGGTAGAGGTCGACATAGGCCGCGTACTGCTTTCGCAGGTACTCAAAAAAAACTCTTTGGTTGTCGTAGGTTACTCCCACACCTCTCCCCCCTCTCCAGTTGTTCGGCAGATGACGGTAAAAGTTGAGGCCCGCGCCCTTCGCGGGTAAATTGCCGGGCTATGAGCCTGATTTTTGGAGCAATTGCTGGGGGTATCTTGATCGCGCTGGTGCTGATGTCGACCGGAATCGACCAGGCCGGCCGGCACCGGGCCATGACCTACCGGTCACGCCGGAGCCGCCTGATCGAACGGATGGAGGCGCTGCACCGCCGGCTCGCCGCTTTGGCCGCCCGTTTTGAAAAAGGTGACCGGTTGGAAGGGTCCATGGTGCGTGACCTGGAAAAACTGGTCGGCAGTTTCGAAACCATCGTGACGGCCTTCTCCCGCATCCCGGCGTTCGGCACGGACGCCAGCCTGCTGGATTCCGCAGATTTTCTGGTCAAAGACTGCGAAGAGCGCTTGCGGCAGATGGAGATCCAGGGCGGCTTGCGGTCAAGAGCCGTGATCACGCGGGTTGCACAATTACTAGCCAGTAGCCTGTCCGGTCAGCGACGACCAGGGGAGCGGCCACCTCGCGGGTGCTATTTTTGTTCCCGCCCCTTTCACGAAGACTTGCAGGGGTTCAGCCAGGTTCGTGTGCGGGTCGAACGCGACACGCTCGATGTTTTCTCATGTGCGGGATGCAAGGATCGCCTTGAGGAGACCAAGAAAATCAAAGTACTGTACTTCCTCAACGAAGGTCGTCCCCAGCACTGGTCGCAGGTTGCCGGCTATGTGCCCTCAGAAGCCTACTGGAACTTGAACCGCCACCGTTTGCAGCTGGTGGAGACCGAAGACGAAACGTGAATTTTCCGGAAGAATTTGCAGCAAAGAATTTTCAGGCCCTGAACTTTTAAATTGGAATGGAGTGGTCCCGATGAGCAAGAAGCCAGTTCGTGTTGCAGTAACAGGTGCCGCAGGCCAGATCGGCTACAGTTTGCTTTTCCGTATCGCCTCGGGCGAAGTGTTCGGCCACGACACCCCCGTTGAATTGTCTCTGCTCGAACTTCCGGTTGCCATCAAGGGTGCTGAAGGCACCGCCATGGAACTTGAGGACTGCGCCTTCCCGACCCTCAGCAAGATCAACATTTACGACAACGCAGATGCAGCTTTTGACGGCGTCAACTGGGCGCTTCTCGTTGGTTCCAAACCGCGTGGCCCTGGCATGGAGCGCAATGACCTGATTCGGGACAACGGCCCGATTTTTGTCGGCCAGGGGAAAGCCCTCAATCGCGCAGCCAGCGACGTGCGCGCAGTGGTTGTCGGAAACCCATGCAACACCAACGCCCTGATCGCTCTGCACAACTGCCGCGAAGTTCCGGCAATTCGCTTTTCGGCGATGACCATGCTGGACGAAAACCGCGCCAAGGCGATGATCGCCAAGAAAGCGGGAGCCGGTGTGGGAGACGTTAAAAACCTTGCCGTCTGGGGCAATCATTCAAGCACGATGTATCCCGACTTTGAGCACGCCACGGTCGGTGGCAAGACGGTTGAGCAGGCTTGCGGCAGAAGCTGGCTTGAAAATGACTTCATGGTCGGTGTTCAAAAGCGCGGCGCAGCCATCATTGCCGCCCGCGGTAAATCCTCGGCGGCGTCAGCAGCTTCGTCTTGCATCGACCACATGAAGCGGTTCATGGAAAAGACTCCGACCGGACAGTGGTTCTCGGCGGCGGTGCCTAGCGACGGCAACAGCTACGGCGTGCCGGCGGGCCTCATGTTCTCATTCCCGATTCGTTCTCACGGTGATGGCAAGTACGAGATCGTCCAGGGAGTGTCCGTTTCCGCCTATGCGAAGAAAAAAATCGAGGAAACCACCAAGGAACTCCTTGATGAGCGTGAAGTGGTGAAAGAATTGCTGGTCCGCTGAGCGGACCAGTTGTCTAGGGGGGACTATCATGTTTGCGATGCTGAAGCGTTTCTTCCTGTTCGCAGTGGTCAACATGCTGATCATTGTGACGCTGTCAATTGTCCTGAATCTACTTGGCGTTCAGCCTTATATGACCGCCTACGGCCTGGACTACCGCCAGCTGGCGCTTTTTTGCCTTGTCTGGGGTTCGGGTGGTGCTTTGATTTCGCTCGCCCTGAGTCGCGTCATGGCGAAATGGATGATGGGCGTCAAAGTGATCGATCCGTCGACTTATGACCCTGTGTTGAGGGATCTGGTCCAGACCGTTCATCGCCTGGCCCGGGGAGCCAATTTGCCGGCGATGCCCCAGGTCGGCATTTATGAAAGCCCTGAATTGAATGCATTTGCCACCGGCCCCTCAAAGGGAAGGGCCCTGGTCGCCGTATCAACGGGCCTTCTTCAGCGGATGGGCAAAACAGAAGTGGAGGGCGTACTGGGCCATGAGGTCGCCCACATTGCCAACGGTGACATGGTGACCATGACCCTGATCCAGGGGATCGTTAACGCCTTCGTCATGTTCTTTGCCCGGATTCTGGCATTTGCCTTGGGAAACGCCCTGCGCAGCGGCGACAACGAAGACCGCGGACCAAACCCGATGGTGGTTTACCTGGCCACGATGGTGTTCGAAATTGCCTTCAGTTTGCTGGGTATGATGGTGGTTGCTTACTTTTCGCGGATGCGGGAATTCCGGGCTGATCAGGGTGGCGCTACGCTTGCCGGCAGGGCCAAGATGATCGCAGCGCTTGAAGCCCTCCGCGGCGGTGCGCGGACCCTGGACGACAGTCACCCGGCCGTCGCAAGCCTGAAGATTTCGGGCCATGCGGGGGGTCTCATGGCGCTCATGGCAACCCATCCTCCCCTTGAGGTCCGGATTGACCGTTTGCGCCGCATGGTTTAAGTGAGAGTTTACGTTTTTGACTTTGGGATCCCGTGGAGGGATGGCCGAGTGGCTGAAGGCGGCGGTCTTGAAAACCGTTATACGTTAACGCGTATCGTGGGTTCGAATCCCACTCCCTCCGCTCCCGCAAGTTAGAAACGATGCCTGATCTCTGGAGAGATGGCCGAGTGGCTGAAGGCACCGCCTTGCTAAGGCGGCATACGGGAAACTGTATCGAGGGTTCGAATCCCTCTCTCTCCGCCATTTTTCGGCTCGATCAGTTCAGGAAAACAGCATTCTTCAAAGATTCGTCTGATTCTCCGGCGGGACATAAAGAAACAGGGGCGGTTACGTTCGATTTTCGCAAAGCCGAGGCAGAATGCTCCGTGCATAAACTCGAATTTGACGCGTATCCATCTTTACTTGACCCAAGTGAATTGGCGCTGGGGTATGAAACGCTGTGTTTGTATGAGTGAAGTTGACGTTTCGATCGTCATGCCGTGCCTGAATGAAGCGCGGACATTGGCTGATTGCATTTCAAAAGCTACAAATTACCTTCAATTCTCTGGTTGCCGAGGAGAAATCATAGTCGCTGACAATGGCTCCAGTGACGACTCGGCAATCATCGCCCAGTCTAACGGCGCCAGGGTCGTCTCTGTCGCAGCCAGAGGTTACGGCGCCGCTTGTCTGGGAGGAATAAAAGCCGCGCAGGGAAGATACGTCATCCTCGGGGATTCTGACGGTAGCTACGACTTTTTGCGGCTGGAAGGATTCCATCAGAAACTTGAAGAAGGCTTTGAAGTGGTGATCGGAAACCGCTTCAAGGGTGGCATCAAACCCAATGCGATGCCATGGAAGAACCGCCTGCTCGGCAATCCAGTCCTTAGTTTGCTTGGTAGAATTTTGGCCGGTAATCAGATTGGTGATTTTCATTGTGGCCTTCGCGGTTTTCACCGGGAGAAAATCGTCAACTTGGGTCTGCGTTCTACCGGAATGGAGTTTGCCAGTGAGCTGATTGTGCGGGCCGCTGGCGCTGGCCTCCGAATCACTGAAGTTCCAACAGTACTCTACCCAGACGGGCGGGGAAGGCGGCCTCATTTGCGCCCGTGGCGCGATGGCTGGCGGCACTTGTGTCTGCTGTGCATCCTTGCCCCGAAAAGGCTGCTCGCAATTCCGGGAATCATCCTTTTTTTTGCAGGTGCAATCGGATTAGCCGGAACGGTGACCAGGACTATGCATATTGGCGATGCTGTTCTGGATATTGGTGGCATGCTTTGCTTTGGACTCATTTTAAATATTGGGTTTCAACTTCTCATTTCTGGATTTCTTTTGGATGAGATTCTCCGTGTAAATGAAGCGCGTGGACAATTAATGTCTCAGTACCTTTCAATCAACCGGATAGCTCCATTCGGATTTGGCTTGTTCTCAGGGTCTGTCCTCGGCATCGCGATCGCCCTGGAAAAATGGCGGGAAGCTGGATTCGCAGGAATGCCTTCAACGGATCACGCCCGTCTCATTGGGTTTTCGTTGATCATTGGTATACTTTCCATCCAACTATTCACGACCGGACTTGCAGTAGATGCATTGCGGTATTCCAGAACACAGCCTGGGAAGTGAACTGCGAAAAGTATCGTGCCTAAGTCCGGTTAGTGATGCCATCGAATAGGCGTTGAACATGCACTACCGTGCCTTGCTGCCAAAAACTTTTGATGACCGATTGGCAATGTATGGCTTGCTGGCGGTTCTATCGGTTCTTTTTTTCCGCCTTTTTGACTCCTTTAACCTGGATGAAACCGGACTGCTGTTTGTCTTGAACCAGTCCCCATCGGCGGCATTTCGCGACTTTACGACCACGTGCCCCATGCTTTCGGCTTTCGAAATCATCATGTGGCCCTGGACAAAATTAGTGGGTTCCAATGAATTCCTGTTTCGGCTGCCATCATTTCTTTTTTTCGTCGTTTACCTTGCAGTTGTTTTCGATATCGGCAGAACGCATTTCTCAGGAGCTTCAGGCCTGATTTTTGTCTTGATTGCTTCTTCGATTCCTCAAGTTCAGGCATTTGGCGCGACAGCAAGGCCATACTCACTTGCTTTGCTGACTTCCGCGCTTAGTCTGCGGGGGGTCTTCTCCTGGAGTCGAAAACCAAGTGTTTTTTCCGCATTTCACGCAGGCGCGTGGCTGGCGATGGCCTGCCTTACGCGTGTCTTTTCTGTGGAAATTTTGCCGGTTGTCTTCGTGTATATGTTCTGGCGAATGAGACGTGAGAAGTACTCTTTGAGCAATTCGGCGAAAAACATCGCGGCATTCGCCTCTCTTCCTGCGGCCGCCATCTTGTTACAGATACCATTGATACTTCACTTCAAATCGCAAACGGCTTTTCATTCTTTTGCTGGCGAACGATCCCTGGAATTGGCCTATCATCTAATGCTCAAGCCAGTATTCCCTCCTGACATTGTGCTTCCGGTTGTCGCCATGGTCCTGATTCTGCGATTCTCAATCAAAGAACAGGCTAATGCGATTTTTTGTCTCGCGCTTGCGCTGGCGCCAATTGGGGTAAATTTTTTCCTTACGGTTGTCGCCGACGACTTTTTGATTTCAGAGAAATATGTCAATGCGTCTTACGTCCCAGCGACGATTCTCTGCTCGGCTCTGGCGAGCTGCTCAATGGTGAAAGCCGGCCGCCGATCGCGCTGGCTTAAAAGCGGATTTCTTATCTGGATTTCTATCGTTGGGACTCTTTCGGCGATTACATTGCCATCAGAAAACGAGGATTGGCGGCGGGCATTTAACATCGTCAGAGCCATGGACGGGATCCGGGCTGAAAAATTGCTTTTAGTGCCAGGATTCTTTGAAAATCAGCACATGGATTTGATAAATCTCCCGTCACTGAAAGCTCCAGCGGCGGCCTATGGCATTGCGTCACCAATCATCGTTGTCCCCAAAGTCAAATCCGATTCTGCCACCAAGTGGGTTTTTGACATGATTGAGAGGGAGGGATTGAGGATCGAAAGGCGCCCAATTTTGATGGTTGGAAAATCCCCCTATGGACAAACAGCGATCAGCGTAGCTGAAATGGCAGGAAAAAGAATAACCGGTATTTCGTTCAGTAACATCGACGTGTTTATGCTTTACTGATGATCTACAAATTTCTTGGCTGATGGCAAATCGCGAGCAGGATCTCAGGAGTTTGGTTTTGTTTGGTAAGGCCCGGTTCCTCGGAGGGACAAATACCCAAAAAATTGCCCAGCAGTTTGCGCGCCTGGTGGATGCGGGTCGCCAAGGCTGGAAAAAACTCACCGATTCGGGCCAGTATCACCTGGTAGCGTTCACTGTATTGACTTTGCCCGATCATTTGGACGTGGCCAAAATATCCGTATAGCAGGCTGTAAAACTCTGCGTGAGAGTATTCCCGGACATGAAACCGGTTGAATGGCCGGTCTTGAATTTTCTTTCCCGGATTGAACAGATCCCGGTTTGGGGTAGAACAAACGAAGTAGCCGCCAGTTCGGAGTGTCCGACACACTTCCCGGAGTACGCCGTGATCATCGCCGACATGTTCAATTGTCTCGAAACAGATGAAAAGGTCGATGCTTTGGTTTGGAATCGGCAAATCACAAATGTTGGCATTTACGTGATTAATTAGCGGATGAGAATGGAAGGCCCTCGCCTCGCTCAGGGCGTCTTCATTTGTATCAAAAGCCCAGACATGTTTTGCACCACTAGACGCGATCATCTGCGAACCATACCCTGTACCACAGGCGGCATCGGCAACAACTCGATCCTTGACCAATGACTTGATCCACGTATAGCGCGCCAAATGCTGCCGTTTCACCCAAGGAGGTGCCCACTTTTTATCCGAATAACGTTCATCGGGTCTTAAATGGGTCATAGGTAAATAGCTCTTCTGGCAAGAATGCGGTCCACAATCCTGGACGCATGCATATAATTGAGCAATCCCCGGCCTCCGAGTTTCAATGCGCGTTTCAGGAGGTTGGTCAATGAAATTACCATGGGTGTTATTCCGGATTGTCCGGCTTCCGCCAGGAAAATATTAACATCTGCAGAGAACTGCGCCATTTGACGGAGTGGCTCTGGAACGCAGATGTTTTCCTTCCGCGCCAGCGCAATTCCGAAATCCAGGGATTCACAAATGTTTCTGCGAAACTCATCCCTTTGTTTGATTATCTGCATGGTTTGGGAATTTCTGTGAACCCGGAACGAGACCGTCGGTTCCTTGAGATGGATCCAGCTTGCCCGTGCCGCTAACTTTAGCCAAAACTCCCAGTCTGCAGTGTATTTCGTCCGGGCGTTCAGACCACCATTAGATACCGCAATCTCCGTTCTGAAAACCGGGGCACAAATGGAAAGGGAATTTTGTACGAGCAGGTGGTGGAATGGTTGATGCTCAACCGGCGAAGATTTTGGTGTCGAGAAAGGTGAACGCCAACGTCCAGTGCGCTCTCCATTTGCGTTGATGAACCATGATTCCGTCGTGATCCATTCGCAATCAGGTTTATTGTTAATCGCTTCTTTGATTAGCTTGAGGCGATTTGATTCCCACCGGTCGTCCTGATGCAAAAAGCAGGAAAAAACTCCCGCGGCTTCATTCAGACCGATATTGGAGTTTGATGCCCAGTTACCAGTATGAGGGATCGACAGGAGCCTGCATCGGAAAGTCGAAACGAACTCAGAAACGATTTGGGGTCCCGCATCGTCAGAGCCATCATCGACAACAATGACTTCAACCCCCGTCAGGTCGGCAAAATTTTGTGATTCGATAGATTCCAGAGTGCTGGCGATATATTCCGCTCCATTGAAAAGAGGAATGATCACCGTCAGCCAAAAATTCTGATCCAAGGGAATAGCCGTCTCCATGTATGCCGTTGGGCGATATCATAACATGCCGGGTTCGATCATCGAATCGACTCAGAGAGTCATTGAGCGTGAAGATTGGGAATTCCTGCGAGACCTACTCGGGTTTTCAGGCACCAACTGGAAGTGTCAAAGGCCATGCCAGCCGTCTAAAAAACTGTTTTGATATCGGGACTTTCAGAGGCCGATGTCAATGGATTGATAACGCCTGAATGAATCCTCAAAATTCCCCTAAAGACCTGACTCTGCAGGCCGAATCCCTCTAGAGAGGGAGAAATGGCCTTTAATTTACCACTTATGGTTGTGCCGCCACTTCGGACGCGGCTAATTTTGGGCCGTCTGGGAGTCATCGTTTCCGTGGCCAGCCTGTCAGGTTGCCTCCGGGGGCCAGCCCTCCTCCAGTCGAGCGGTTCCATCCAGTCGACTGAATTGGTGGTTTTATCGGTCACCGAAGACGATGGCGCAGCCACCGGAGATTACGATCCTGACCACCGCGGCGACCAGTTGCTAAGGGCATCTGCGACCTCTGCCATCAGCGGTGCATCGGTGCTTTTTCCGGCCGGGGCCTTATCGTTTCCTCTCTCGGTTACGATCGAAGAAGGGGTCTCCATTGCCAACGCATCGGTTGCGACCGAAATCGGTCTGACTTCTCTGGGTGACGCAGGGGCGGCGGTTGTCCTTTCGGCCGGGGCTAGTGTGAATACCGACGCTCCCCTTGTTCTTTCTTTGCCTCTTCCGCAGATATCCGCCCTTAGTCTTTTGCTGTCTCTTCTCGATGACCCCTACGCGAAGATGGCCGTGATCTACCGGGTGGTCGATGCAGCGACCGGCAAAACAGAGACGGGTGTGATCCCCCGCCGCGAAGTGGAAATAAAAGATGGCAAGGCAGTCGTCACGACGACCCGTTTTGGCACGTTCCAGACAGTTGTCTTGCCAGAGGACGAGGTAACGGAGCGGAAGAAGGTTGAATCCGAAGTGAAGCAGGATATCATCACGAAGCGGACGGAAAGACTTCTGCCGCAAATTTCAGACCAGCTGACATTATCGCCCGGGCCATCAGGCAAGGTGGGTGAGCGGACTGAGGTTGTCCTTTCCGGCTCGAACTTCAAAGAGCATTTGAAGCTGAGCTTGAAGAATGCCGCTGGAATTTGGAAGATTAAAACAAAACTGAAGGTATCATCCGAAGGCTCGACTGTTTCCTTTTATTACCCTTCGGATGCACCTGAAGGGGTTCAATTTGACCTGGTGGTAGAGCAATCCGGTGTGGAGCGGGTCATCCCCGCACCCCCATTTGACAAGTCTGGACCGGGGTTGACAGTTGTCGTCCAGGCGGCCACCGGTTCCCCCTCATGGACCAACGATCGCTTTGTAAAGAGTTCTCATCAGTACGACGTCACGGTCACTGTGACGGATTATCACAGACTCGGCATGGCTCTCGTGGACATCGTTGGGACAGCAGGAAACGCTTCGGCGTCGGTGACCACACCATCAGTGTCGGGAAACCAGCTTGTTTTCAGTCTTAAAACGTTTGCCGGAAACGGAGCGCTGGCCGTTTTTCTAAAACCAGGAGCATTTCTGGATGACGCCGGAAACGGCAGCGCATCCACACCAGTTTCATCGTTTAGGGTTGACAATACCCCACCTCTGATCGAGATGAATTCACCGATCCTTTCGGCGTCGAAGTCTGGGATCCAACTAAATCCAAAAATTTCGGATGCAGGCGCGGGCCAGATCGTGTGCAGTTGGACGGCTTCCGCCGTCACATTCGCCAATTCATCGCAATGTGTAACGATAGCAACAGTCACCGGAAACGGTGATAAAACCGTCACGATCGAGGCTAGGGATGCCATCGGAAACTCGTCATCATTCAATGCAATCCTTCGTGTCAATGATATAGCCCCCACTCTGAGTGTCGTTAAAACCAGTGTGGGTTTGACCAACGGTTTTGCGACGACTGCAGATGTTGAGTTTCTGCTGAACTATACAGGCGCCAGCCGAATCGACATAGGCCCGGGCAAAGTAACGATTAGCAAGGAGGGAGATGTCGTCGCCTCAGTGAAATCTGTCACTGTCGTCACGCAACCAACCTCGGCAAAGGTGGTTGTCGCAATCACGAGCGGCAGCGGGATCATCGGATTAAATGTTGATGCTGGAACGGCTTTTAATGACGTTGAAACCGGTGCGCCGTCTGGAAATTTGGCCCCAACAGCCGCGCAAGGCCTGGTCGTTGACAATGCGAAGCCAGAAGTCTCAAGTTTTGTGGTTCCTGCCCCCGGAGTTTTCAAGTCAGCCTTTACACCTACCGGGGCGGCAACTGATGCGGGTGGTTCGGGTATGGATCCCGTTAGTTGGGCGGCGGAGGGTACGCCCGCCGCAAATATCGATATCACCCAGACCCCTCTTATGATTTCAGGGGGTACAACCCAAGGCACTTACCGGGTGAAAGTCACGGCTGTGGACAAGGCGGGAAATTCCAATTCGAAGATCCTGCAATTTGAGTGGGACACCGTTGCGCCGCCTCCCCCTGCGGTGGCACCAGCAAGCGGAATCAAATTTGCGCAAAATTTCGATGCTTTGATCTCGACGACAGAAACAAACGTCAAGTTCGCAGTCAACGGACCATCTAACTCAATCCCGGCAGACCCCAATTGTGCCGGCACGCTATCAACGCCGGACGCGGCGGGAAATCTTGCCGTGCTCGTCACTGCTCCGACGGGGCCGGGAACGAAATATTTGAAGGTCGTCACGTGCGATTTGGCAGGTAACGCATCGATCTTGGTCGTGCGTGAATTCGTCGCGGCGGCCCCAGATGAAGCCCCGGCTAACCTGGCAGCCGCTCCAAGCGAACGAAAGATTGACCTGGCTTGGAGCGCGGTTCCTAGGGCCACAGCTTATGAGATCACCCAGTCGAATTTGGGAACCGTGACCGTATTCATGACATCTTATTCGGCGGCAGGCCTGACTGACGGCACATCATACATGTTCACAATCTGCGGAAAGAATCAATACGGCACAGCGACTGGCGCCCAGTGTGCTTCCATAACGGAGACGGCTGGGGCTCAAAAAAGATTAGGACGCCCGTCCCAAATCAATAGCTTTAAAAAAGATTCGTCCTGGGATGTGGTCTCATACCGTGAAGGCTTGGCGCTGAAATTCATCGCGCACAGTTCCGGATTGATCGAATCCTCTAGTGATTCCTGGAAGATGTCGTCCGTGAATTTGGACTCCGCAGCATCTGAAGTGTCTCTGGATGCAAACACGGACCCTTCGGTGCCTGATGTCTTGATTGCCGAATCTCAATCCGAAGGGGTTGCCCTTCACCATTTTCATTTGCCTACGTCAGGAACATTATCACTTAAATCGAAGCATGTAGTTTTTGCCGAGCAAAATTTGATCCACCCCTCTGTATCGTTTGATAGCACAAAGGCCATGTTCTGTGTGGCTGCAGCCAAGCGATTTGGGGCTTCCAAGTTTCAGCCTAGACTGCGCTGCGGTGAAATCGCCTCTTCCAATGCAGCGCTTCAACCGCTCGCTAGCCTTATTGAGTTTCCGCCGATCGAAGGACACGGGGAAGTGACAGATCTGCGTATTGCCCCTAGCGCAACAGCGGGTCAATTTAATTTGGTCATTTCGACCAGCGCAAAAAAATTGTTTTCCTGGCTAGTTTCACCCCGTTCATGGGGGGCATTACCTACTGGGGCCGATCCATTGTCCCTTGCGAGGTCGGCAGGATTTCCCTGCACGGCGCCCTGCACTGTATACAGCGCTGTCACTTATAAGGGTGCTCTTTATGTCGGGGGGGCATTCATGCTGGTCGATCGTGATGGGCAGCAGGTATTCAGCAGCCTCGCACGCTTTTCGGTTGACGGTTGGGAGTCTGTCGGTGAGGCCAACCAGCCGGTGAAAGCTCTTGCTGTTTCGCCAAATGGCAGCGAGTTATATGCGGGGGGCGCGTTCACGACAATCAATAATATTCCAGCACCCTATATTGCGGCCTTTGATGGGATTACCTGGACTCCTGTCCCTCCGGCTGGAGCACCTACGGCTCCTGTTTCCGCTTTGGCTTTCGACTCCTATAGCGATCTTTTTGTCGGCGCGGGGGATATTTATAAACTGAGCGCAGGGTCATGGGTTACACACATTAATTTGTCAGGTTGCGGTGAAGTTCGTTCGATCAAAGTTGATTTGACCAACAAGGTGCATATTGCAACTGCAACTATCTGCTCCGCGCAGCCACTGAGTGGTCCTTCTGTGAATTACGCACCAGTTGGCACGGCTGCCATGGCGGTTGGTGAAGACGGGTTGCCTTATGCCGCTGGCGCCATCGTTGCTGGTGGTGGTGCCGCGCCCTTCGTGAAGAAGTGGACTACGACTCTTGGTGCTGAATGGTCTTGGTCGGACGTAAACTCCAACCTGTTGCCTTCGAGTGGCTTTCTGCCAGCAGCAATAGCTGCAATCGCTGGTCATGTTTTTGTGGCCGGTAACGACAAAATCGTTCGATTAAATGGAACTACCTGGACGGTCGGCGCGTGCAGCGCAGCTGACCCCACGCAGGAGATTCGATCTTTGTTGCCGACGTCATGGGGCTTGGTAGCCGCTGGGAACATGTCGGCCATAAAATGCGGCACGAACACGTTGGACAATACAGCTGGCGTGGCCCTATTGGGGAGTTATGCGGTGCTAGCAAGCTTTGCAGGGGAGAGTTCTTCTGGGTTCGGAGCTTACTGGGATTCCATTACAAAACGGCTTCATTTTGCGCAAAAATTGGACATCCCTGTATCTGGCAGCTACGTAAGGTATTTTAACTTCGATGCGGAGAGGCTCACGTGGGGGGAATCCGGCGATGTTCCTGCGCCAAGTAATGCCGTCAGGCCGTTTCCCTTGGTTTCTGGCAGTTCTCTAAAAGTCTTCTGGTCGCTGCCTGGTTCCGTTCAGGAAGCATCGCGCACACAAATACACAATGGTAGTAGCGTTTTTGGAAGTGCAAGTAATACTTTTAATCCGGTGAACTACCCCGGCATTGTTGGCGACCCAGCCAAAGTTTATGCGATCGGGTCAAGTGGCCTTCAATTCAGGGCGCCGTGAAGAGCATTCTCCAAAATCGATGGTTAGGTGTATAATCTCTGACACCATGGCGTCTCCCACCATCATCCTTGTCATCCCCTGCTTCAATGAAGCACGTCGGATTGATCTTAAAGTCTTTGCCGCTGCGGCGAAGCAGGTGCGCTTTCTTTTTGTCGATGACGGCAGCACCGATGGAACCGGGGATGTGATCTCTGCCCGTTTGCCCGAAGGTGGAAAGCTTCTGCGCCTGAAAAAAAATCAGGGCAAAGCCGAGGCGGTCCGCCAAGGAGTTTTGTCTGCTCTTGATGGCGAGAAGGTAGACTGGATCGGTTACTGGGACGCGGACTTGTCGACCCCTCTGGATGAGGTCGAAAAGTTTCTTGAGTTTGCGGGTGACGCAGACGGGATTTATGGCTCGCGCGTCAAGCGACTTGGAGCAACCATTGTACGGTCTCGTTTCAGACACGGCGTGGGGCGCACGTTTGCCACGGTGTCGCAGATGCTGCTTCACCTTGATGCCTACGACACTCAGTGCGGGGCCAAGCTTTTCCGTCCAGAGGTTGCCCGCAAGGCGTTCAGCAAGCCATTTATTTCGCGCTGGATCTTTGATGTTGAGATCCTTCTGCGCCTTCGGGGGCACCGCATCATTGAATATCCCCTCAGTCGCTGGGAAGACGTACGCGGCAGCAAGGTGCGCGTTTTTTCCTCTGCTATCAGGATATTCACCGACCTTATCGCCATCAGGAGGCGCTATCTGTGAAGTCGTTCAGCGTCGCTGCACTGGGCCTCAATCCCTGGGTCAATTTGATTCTTGCCGGATGTTTTGAGATGGGCTTCACGACCTGCATGAAGCTTTCGGACGGTTTTACGCGTTGGCCCTGGGTCGCTGGATTTCTTGGCTTTGCAGTCCTTAGCTTTGCCTGTCTCTCGGCATCGCTGTCAGAAATACCCCTTGGAACGGCCTATGCAGTCTGGACCGGGCTTGGGGCCTTTGGCACCGCGGTGATCGGTATTCTTTTTTTCAACGAGCCGGCCAGTGCGGCGCGGATCATCTTGCTCCTTCTTTTGATCGCGTCCATTGTAGGACTGAAGGCGTTTTCAAACGCCTGAGCGAAGGAGTGTTGCAATGAAAATCGCAGTGATCAGTGGTAGCCACCGGGCTAATAGCCAGTCACGCAAGGTGGCAGATTTTATTTGCAAGCAATTGGGCGAGATGTCTGGTTTTGCCGAGCCGTGGCTTTTTGATCTTGCGACCGAAAAACTTCCCCTTTGGGACGAAGGGGTTTGGTCCGGTGAGGAGCGCTGGAAAAAGATCTGGCAGCCGGTCTCGCAAAACCTCAAAGCATGCGATGGCCTTGTGGTCATAGCGCCTGAATATGCGGGCATGGTACCGGCTGCCCTGAAAAATTTCTTTCTGTTAACGGGTAACGCCGAAGTCGGCCACAAGCCTGCGCTCATCGTCACGGTCTCTGCGGGAATGGGTGGGGCCTACCCAAACATGGAACTGCGCGCCTCAAGCTACAAAAACAACCGCATTCTCTATATCCCCGATCATGTTGTGATCCGGAATGTGGAACACCTGATGAATGTCGCCCATGACGGGGACATCACACCCGAGGACCAGTACATCCGTGGACGCCTGGCCTACTCTCTTGGTGTGCTCAATGAATATGCCAAAGCGCTGAAGGTGGTCCGGGAAAGCGGAATCATTGATTTCAAGACTTACCCCAACGGGATGTAATGGGTTTCGGGATTACATCTTCGACATGACTCCGGCCTTCACTTGAAGCAAGAATCTGTGGCCGAACTTGTCGGCATTGCTGGTTTCTTCAAACCGCGCTTGAGATCCCGCAAGACCGAAGTAGGGCATGAATTTATCCGTGTACCGGGTCCACCGGGTGCCGATGGAGAGAGAAGTGATGTTGTCATCGATCTCACCCGTCTCAGTGACGTCGGCCGAGTTTCCCTTTTTGTCTCCGTCTCCTTGCCGGATGTCAAACCACTGCCAGCGGATAAATGGAGTCCACTCGCCAGACGCATACTCGACCAGGCCGGAAACGTAGCTCCTGCGATGAATGAACTCCTCTTCTCCGTTTCGACGCCCCTGCTGGTCTTGGGCCATGTGCAGAAAGCCAAGCCATGGGCCTTCTTGGTAAAGAGCGCCAAGCGTTGCAATTCGTGAGTGGCCCGCGTCGTAAGTTGCCAGCTGCAGCATGGGCTTCCATGCTGTGCCAAGAAAGCCCGGGATTTGCACTTGAAAGGTCGCGGCTGGTTGCGTGCCAGAGGAATAATATCCCCCGCCCGTCCGCACTCCGGCGTCGTCTTCAATGATCTTCACGTCATCAATGATCTGGAGCTTCCAGGAAGGACTCTCGGGCGAAGCCTGAAAGGCCACTTCAAAAGTCTGCTTGCTGTAGCCGCTGAGGATCGCAGTGGCCCCCTGCGTCATGGGGAAACCTCCGGTGCCGACATATTCCGTGAGCGAGTAAGGCCACTCGTATCCAGAGATATGATTCCACGTTCGACCACTGCCGATTGACCAGCGTGGGTCGAGCTGGAGACGGAGCATGGCATAATCCAGCGGCGTTTTAGCCGTCGGCTCAAAGGCAAGCCGGATAAAAAAAGTGATCGATGGCGCGAGTTCGCCCGTGAGCTTCAATTTCATGCGCTCAATAGCCATGTTGGCCGCCGGACGTTCGCGCTGTGTGTCCTCTGGATTTTGAAAACCTCGATTGTCAAAAGAAAGGCCGGAGCGGAATTCATGCCCGGTTTTTGGCCACTTGATTTCTTCGGCAAAGGCTCTGCCTTGTGTTGCGATAAACGCAGCCATAAAACCGATCCAGAATTTCCGCCCCATGCTCTCGATTCCCCAATGGATTATTTCAGCAAGCTTTTGCGTCTTCACGGAGTCGCCAGACGCCCCGGCGAAGATCGTACACGAACCACCTGGTGTTGGCATTGCCGGCTGTATTCAGTCCCTTGAGGGCGATCTCCCGCGCACGGCTCGCCAGCTTTACCAGGTTGTGGGCTGAAGCCAGCTTGAATTGTTGTGACGCCTCTTCGGCACCGGCGCGCGGGTAAAGCGCAGCGAGAAGATCCTGACGGTCAAGTTCCTGGCCCGGGGCATCGATCAAAGTTTTGAACAGTTTGAAGAGAAGGGGCCGGTAATTCATGGCGACTTTCTCGTTGCCACAGTGAACGTGGCATTCGCTGTACCAGACGGGTGGCGGAAGTAGCCCCGCACCGGCAATCTTTGCCGTGTCTTGCTGCAAGCTAAAGGCGTCCGTCAGGCGCGCCGTGATCACGGCCAGCTCACTTGCCCTTGAGCGCAGGCCTTGAAACATGGCCAGGGTTTCGACCCGGTCAAAAAGCGTGTTTTCCTGTGCCGGTCTAATCGTTGCGAGATCAAATTGCATGGGACATCCTCCTGTGTCTCAAAGGGGCGAACGCGTCGCGCGCCCGGCCCCGGTTTCAGGGGATGGGAAATGTAGGATTCCCGGACAGGATGCAATCGCGTTGCGCAGAGGACATCTGCTCACATGTCATGATTCATGAGGAAATCAGGCTGCTTGCGACAATCTTGTCAGGCCACGGGAACTCCCTGGCAAGAACCGGCATCCATGACGAAATTTCGTAGACACTCTTTTTGAGGGCGGGTTATACGGCGTCGGCTGGGCCTTGGGGAGAGGTAGTTGGTGGGCGGTGGGATCTTTTGCCGGATGGCTGCTCGATCCCTCACAAACGGCCCGGAGCCGACGCTGTCCGGTGAGCCCGGATTGTTTTCATGATCAGACACCTATGCTGAGAAATCGATGAGTCGTGAAAGATGGCATCCGCTGCCGGCCAAAGCCTTCGCCGGACTGGATCTTTTAAGCCGCTGGAAGCCCTACCGCGAGGGCATGTGCAATGGCTGTCTGTCCTATTGTTGCCATTTGCCGGTCGAGGCATCAGCGAGCGACATGGTCAGACTGGGCTTTGCTGAACAAGATGAGTACCGCGATTCCCCGCGCAAACTTTTCCGCAAGCTGTCAGCTCAAAAAATTGTCTCTGCATTCCGCCAGAAGACGGGTCTCTTCACGCTTGCTCAGAAACCCGATGGCAGTTGTATTTTTCTTGGCGCGGACCGGCGCTGCACGGTTTACGAAAAGAGGCCCGAAGTGTGCCGCAAGTTCCCTTCCGTTGGCCCCCGGCCGGGGTTTTGCCCGGAACGTAAAATGAAGTGACTTTACGGGCTTTTGGCAGTCGAATCCATTTAACGGTGTGGTTTACCGGGCATGGGCGGGGCTTAGTTTTCTGGCAATGACCGCTGCAGCCCCCGTCAAGGTGGCGGCCACATAAAAAGGCCATGTCGGATTCAGTTGGAAGATCGCGCCGGCAGCTGCAGGTCCGAGCACCCGGCCCAAAGAGGCCAGCGACTGATTGAGGCCAAGGACACTGCCCTGCTCCGAAGGGTCGCTCGATTTGGAGATGAGGGATGAGTTGGATGGATTGAACGTGCCAGATCCCGTCGCCAGAAGGACTGCCGTGCATACCATCAAGGGAAAGACACCCGTCTGGCCAGCCAGCGGAATCGCAACCATCGCGAGCGTCAGGACAATCAGTCCCCAGCGCGCGAGCTTGATCTCGCCAAACGTACGTGTCAGTCGGCCGATTAGAAAACCTTGGATCAAGACTGCCGTAAATCCAACCGCTACCAGGTAGACGGCAGTCAGTTGCGAGGCCGCCCTGATGCGCGCCTCCCCTGCCGATTCAGTGACCCAGATCGCTTCAATGAAAAGGCCGATCACCTGCTCCATGATCGCAAAGCCCAGGGTGTAGATGAACGTCATGGTGAAAAGAGTGCCCACGTTTGGCCGTTTCGCAGCTTCCTTTAAAGCCGCCCATGAGATGAACTTGCGATGGTTGCGAGCAGCCGCGCCGGGTTTCAGGGTCTCGGGCAGCATGAAGGCGGCAAAGATGAAGTTGCCGACTGCCAGAATCGCCGAGAAGTAGGCAGGCCAGACCGGGGAGTATTGGCCAAGGATGCCGCCAATTGCAGGTCCAATGATGAAACCAAGGCCAAAAGCCGCTCCGATCAGGCCCATACCCTTGGCGCGGTCCTCCGGACGGGTCACGTCAGAGATAATGGCCTGCGCAGTGCCCAGGTTGGCGTTGCCAAATCCGGCCAGCATCCTGGCAGCAAAAAGGGTTGCCAGATTTTGCCCCAGGCCAAAGATGAGGTGGCCAACGGCACTTACGGCGACGCTGAGCAGGATCACCGGACGGCGTCCAATGCGGTCGGAAACCCGCCCCCAGAAGGGGGCAAATAGAAACTGCATGAGCGAGTATGACGCCCCGAGCAGAGTTACCTGCGCGGCCGTAGCACCAAAGTTTTCGACATAGAATGGCTGGATCGGGATCATGATCCCGAAGCCGAGCAGGTCCAGGAAGATGGTAAAGAAAGCGATCGCAAGTGGGCGGGAGCTTTGGGATTTCATCTCAGTCTTTCCGGGAAGCTAAAAAGGGCCCCATTCAGGGCTAGCATCCCCTGCGAAAATAGATCAACGGCCTTGCCCAACGCAACCGCCAAGCTGCCGAAATCACCCGAACTTGGGGTTACCTGGGATATACTTGAAGACTGGGACGGAGGCCCACCCCATGCCAGCCAGTAAAAAAGTGAAAAAGCCAGCGACGAAAACGGCTCCTGCAAAAAAAGCGACGGTCAAGACAGCTGTCAAAACCACCGTCAAGACAGCGACCAAAACTGCTGTGCCGCCGCCAAAAAAAGCGCCACCCGTCGCAACAAAGAAACCACTCATGGCACCCGCCCGTCGTCCGGCACCGGTGGTCCAGGCTGTGCCAGCAAAAGTCGTGGCACCGCCAGCGGCCCTTCCCCAACTCACTCTGGAAAAGGTGTTTGAATGCCTTGATCCAGTGATCCGGGATAAGGGTGGTGTCGCCAAAGAAGACACGGAATTGAAGCACCTGTGCACCGACTCGCGTTTGTGCAAGAAAGGGGACGTGTTTGTTGCGCTCGGCGGGCAAAACGTTCACGGCTTTGACTTCATTCCCGCAGCAGTAAAAGGGGGCGCGGCGGTGGTGGTGTGCGACCGGCCGCGACCAGCCGACCTGCCAGCAGGTGTTCACTACATTGAAGTCGAAGATGCCCTTTTGGCCTTCCGCAAACTTGCGGGCAGGTGGCGTGCAGAATTCAACATCCCGGTGATCGCAGTCGCCGGAAGCGTCGGCAAGACCACGACCAAGGACATGCTGGCAGCAATTCTAGCTGGCCACTTCAAGTCGACGCTGAAAACCGAGGGCAGCCAGAATGGCTTTACGGGCATCCCAGCCACGCTCGCCAGGCTGCGCAAAGAGAACAAGGCCGCCGTGATTGAAGTCGGAATCGATGATATTGGCGCAATGTCCCAGCACATCGACCTCGTGAAACCCGGCATGGCCGTTGTCACGTCCATCGGTCCGGAGCATCTTGAACGCCTGAAAAACATCGACACCGTTGCCGCCGAAGAGACTCTGGCGCTGAAGCGCACAGCCGTCGCCGGTGGAATCGCAATTATTAACCTCGACGATGAACATTGCCGCCCGTTTTTTGCTTCCTTGAAGCCTGAACACCGCGTTGGATTTTCTCTTTATCCCAAGCTCAAGCCGCGGCCGGATGTCCTGATAGGCCGTCTATCCCTCGATGGTGACGTGCTCGAAGTGTCGGGCGACATCCGTGGGATGCGCCTGGCCCGGGAAAAGTTCACCCTTCCCCTTCCTGGCAAGCACAACGCGGCGAACCTGCTGGCTGCGGTCACGGCAGCAGCCGTAGCCGGCGTGTCTCCAGACGAAATGCGCAAGGGCCTTGAAGGGTTCGTCCCGGGTTTTGGACGTTCCCGCATTGAGCAGCTCGCCAGTGGCGTGCTGGTCATTTGCGATTATTACAATGCAAGCCCATCCTCCGTCTCAGCGGCCCTGGACCTTCTGCGGGAGCGTTCGTCGGTTAAGGGGCGTCGGGGCAAAAAGTACGCTTGCCTTGGCGACATGCTTGAACTCGGTCGCGAGGAGGAAACGATGCACCGCCGCCTTGCCGACAAGCTGGCCGCCGCCGGTGTCGACAAGGTCCTTCTCTTTGGTGAGCGGATGAAGTGGTTGGCCGATGAGCTCAAGCGGCGCAAGTTTGAAAGCGACGTGGAGCACTTCGACTCGCACCTGACGATGTCTGATCACCTCAGGCAAAACCTGCGTCCAGATGATTATGTTTTAATCAAAGGATCGCGTGGGATGGCCATGGAGCGGGTCTGGGAAATCCTCAAAGAGACTGTCTGACAAGGCTTTCAGGAAAAACCTGCACTTTAGGGTGACATCCGGCGCCTGCTCCGATATCATTCTCCCAAGTAGCCGAAAAAGTTACATAACTTGACGCTTTTTTTGGGAAAGCTCATGGCGCACTCCAGGTGGATCCGCTTGGTTTGTCTGGCACAGGTCCTGGCTCTGGCACCGCTTGCTGGAGCGGCCAGCTATCAGGACGTTGACCATTCCTTCTCCTTCGAATTTTACGCCACGGATGTTTTTCCGTGGATCGATGGGTCTCGCTCCGGTGCGGTCAAGGACACGCGCGGCGAGATGGCCAAAGCCCTTCAGTCGATGATCACTGGAACCCGCAGTCGCCTTGAAGTTGCCCTTTACGGAACCAAAAAGCAGGGATGGTTTATCGAATCCCTGCGCAAGCTGGCGAATCGACGGGAAAGCGTCCCGGTGGAAGTGGTTGTGGACCAGCGGGTGGGCGATGTCGGCGACTGGAACCCCGATAATTTTGATTACTCGGACACGGTTGAACTGGCAAAGACGCTTGGTGATGAGGCAGTAAGACCCGATGTCGATGCGTCGGGCGCGGTCAACGTCAATTCCATCATGCACAACAAGTTCGTGGTGGCCGATCGCAAGAAGGTTTGGCTCGGCAGTGCCAACGTCAGCCACACTGACATGGGCAGCGATTACAACGTGAACGTCGCCCTGCTCTTGAAAAACCCCGAAATCGCTCGTGTTTACTCGGACGAATTCCGCCAGATGTTCCATGACAGACGCTTCTCAACGGAAAAAATGGCTCGCGACGATCAAAGACCCTTCCGCTTCAAGGACGGCACCATCGCAGAGGTCTATTTTTCTCCCCAGGACGACACGATGAACCGTGCAATCCTGGAGTTTATCCGCAGGTCCAGCAAGACTCTCGACATCGCCATGTTTTTCCTGACTGACATGAAGGCAGCCACCGCCCTCAAGGATGCCGTCAAGCGGGGCGTCAAGGTTCGTTTGATCTACGATGCCCTCGCCGGAGCCCATGCCGCTTCCAAGCACAGCTGGTTGCGTGACCAGGGGGTCGACGTGCGCGTGGAGAACTGGGGCGGCAAGATGCACATGAAGGCGGCAATTTCTGATGGTGCAGACGTGCTCCTTGGATCGGTCAATTGGTCCTCGGCAGGCGCCCTCAAAAATGACGAGAATACCCTGGTCGTCCGGCGCAACCAGAAACTGGCAGAACAGATGTCTGCCTATTACGAGAAGCTCTGGGCGACCCTTGAAGATGATTCTGGTGATGGCGACAGTGACCGCAGCGCACGGCGCGTACCAAGAAATCCCCGCGCCGAAGGCAAGGAGTCGATCAATGCATGCCGCGATGGCATCGATAACGACCACGACGGTTTGGTTGACTCCGAAGATGACGGCTGCTCCTGAGGCCATAGTCCGTTTTTTTTCAAGGTTGTTTCAATGACCAGGAAAACTCTCGTCCTTCTTTACGGCGGGCGCTCGACGGAGCATGACATTGCCCGAAAGAGCGCAGCATTTGTCTATAGGAACCTTGATCGGGGTGCTTTTGACCTGCATCTGGTCGGGATCGACAAACGAGGAAACTGGCACCCTCAAAGCACGACAACCTGGGAGCTGGAACCGGAATCCCTTCCCATCGTCCCGGCAGTCCAAGGCAAATCCCTTACTGCAGGCGCTCACTTGCCAACAAACCCGCGCGAGGCTCTGGCGAGTCTTTGTGGCCTCACGGCGGCGCAGCTGGATCACTGTGTGTTTTTCCCGATGATCCATGGCAACTCAGGCGAAGATGGAACGCTCCAAGGGTTCTTTGAACTGGCAGGAGTTGCCTTTGTCGGCCCTGATACCCTCGGCTCGGCTGTTGGGATGGATAAAGTTGTGGCAAAACGCCTGGCCCACTCTGCAGGCATTCCGGTTGTTCCCTACATCGAAGTGACCGAGGAGTCCTGGCAAGTCGAGGCCGATGCAACTTGTAAGCGGGCTCTCGACCTCCTTGGCCTGCCGATTTTCGTCAAGCCATCCCGGCTTGGCAGCTCCGTCGGTGTCGTCAAGGTCAAGGAGGCGGCTTCGTTGAAGGGAGCCATCGCAAGCGCACTTGAATACGACGACAAGGTCCTGGTGGAACAGGGCCTTGATGTGCGCGAGGTCGAATGTGCCATGCTTGGTCCTGTGACGCCAAAGCCATCGGTGATAGGCGAAGTGGTGCTGGAAGCTGATTTTTACTCTTTTGAAGAGAAATATGCCCAGGCATCCCGCGCATCGACAAAGGTTCCGGCGGATTTACCGGACGACCTGGCAGCGGAGATCAAAACTCTCTCCGTCAGGCTTTTCCAGACACTCGGTCTTTACGGGATGGCACGGGTTGACTGGTTTCTCGACCGGAAGTCGGGCCAGCTATACTTCAATGAGGTGAACACGATCCCGGGGTTCACCGAGCGCTCCCACTATCCCCTTTTCTGGCGGCATACTGGCAAGGATTCAAAGCAGCTTCTCGAGGATTTGATTGAACTTGCCCTGCACCGGTCGCGGGTCAAGTTTGCGCTCAAACGCGAGTTCACCTGAACAGTTCAGCAGGGGCTTCTTGCACCCACCCCGCCGTGAATACCTCGCTGAGGTCCTTGCAAACCATCTTTGCGCCAGCGGCGTAAAGCTCCCCGGCATCGTGTTGGGAGGCTATGCCAACCGGGCACATGCCGGCTTTTTTTGCCGCTGCCAATCCATGAATGCTGTCCTCGAACACAATCACCTCGCGATGAACTGTGTGTGAAATCCCTAGCCGCATTGCGCACAAAAGAAAAACGTCCGGCGACGGTTTTGGATTGGCAACGTCTTCTACCGACACAACAAGTGGTGCCTGGATGCCGATCGCTTTTAACGTCTTGTCTATAAACGGGCGTGTGGCATTGCTGGCAATGCCCCAGGGTATCGATTGGCCAGACAACTGCTGAAACAGGTCGATCGTGCCGGGGAGTGGTTTGACGGCCACTCCGCCCTCGTCCAGGATCCTTCGTTTGAGCGCGGCCAACTCGGGCGCGCGAGTCAGTTGACCGGCTTCCCCGGCCAGAATCATGGCAATCGTACTGGTCGAATGACCAACCAAACGCGAAGGGTCCTTGAGATCCATGCGGAACAGTTGGCGGGTTGCTACTGACCAGGCGTCAATATGGACCGAGAGGCTGTCCACCACGACACCGTCAAAGTCGAACAAGAACCCGGCAGCAGTGGTCACCTTGCAGCCCCCGACAAATATGCCCAAACCCTGTTTCAAACCTTAACGGCTATCGTGTATGCTGACAACTCCGGCTGGGAGAGCCCGAGCATGGTAAGAAAATTATCAAAATCAGTCATTTGGTTGTTGGTCATGATCCTGGCGAACATTGTCCTCGACCAGGCCAGCAAGGTTCACGCTGAACGCAACCTCCGCGTCTGGGAGGACCCGCTTGACCTGACGGCATACCGTGGCCGGCGGGTTCCGCTGGCCACGATCGGCAACGAACAGGACCCGACGGGCAAGGCCAACTATGTTTCGTTTAACTTGAACTATGTACGCAACCAGGGGGCAGCCTGGGGGATGCTGGCCAATGCCAAGGAACAATTCCGCGTTCCCTTTTTTTACATCGTGACGTTGATTGCGATGGTAGCGATTGCCTTTTATTTCCGGGCGACTCCTCCACACCATAAGCTTGCCCGCTATGCTCTTGCCCTTGTTTTCAGCGGTGCGGTCGGCAATTTCATAGATCGCGTTCGCCTTGGCTACGTGATTGACTGGATCGACGTGCACTGGAATTTCATCGGCTGGCAGTATTACTTCCCCAATTTCAATGTCGCGGACGCCGCTATCTCGGTGGGTGTAGCGTTGCTGCTCGTGGACACGATTTTGCTTGAGCGCCAGCGTCAGAAGCGGTCTGCAGCCTGAGCTTTTCACCGGGTTGAGCGCAGCCAAGTACATTCAGACGTACTCTCAAGAGTACATTCCAGGGTAAGAGCAGATGGCACAGAGTTTGTTGCGAAACTGCACCTCAAAAGTCGGCGAAGCCCTGCAAGCCGCCATCATGGAACTTGCCAACATGCAGAAGTCGGTTGTCACGGCCGAAGTGATGCTGTTGGCCCTGATGGATCAGAAGGATTCCATTGTCCTGAAGATATTCAATGAACTCCAGAAGGACGCTGGCGGACTGCGGCGTGAAATTGCCGATCGTGTCACTGCCCACATCCAAACCCTTCCCGACATCCAGGCCGGACGTACGAGTAGCATGCGGATATCTCAGGAGCTCAAGAACCTCTTTGACCTTGCCGATGCCCAGCGCAAGAAATTTGGTGATGACTACGTCTCGACAGGAACGCTTTTTGTTGCAGGTTTTGATCAGCAGGTTCCCGGTCTGCGTCAGCTTCTTCTCGACAGCGGCCTTGACTACGAGGGCTGCTTCAAGGCCCTCTCCGCCATCCGGGGCAACCTGAAGATTGACCAGAAGGACGACGAATCACGGCAGAGTCTTCTTGAACAATACACAACCGACGTGACGGCAATGGCCCGGCGGAATGCACTCGATCCCGTGGTCGGGCGCGAACCTGAGATTGAACGGGTGATCGAGATTCTCTCGCGACGGAAGAAAAGCAATCCGGTCTTGATTGGTGAGCCGGGCGTGGGCAAGACCGTGATTGTCGAGGGTCTGGCCCAGCGAATTGTCGACGCCAACGTACCCGAATACCTGCTCAACAAGCGGGTTCTTTCGCTTGAAATGGGGACATTGATTGCGGGCGCAAAGATGCAGGGGGAGTTTGAGGAACGACTCAAGACGATCGTCGATGAAGTCACGTCAACCGACGGTGAGATCATCCTGTTTATTGACGAATTGCACACAGTCGTTGGTACAGGCCGCAGTGGCGGCGGGCTGGACGCATCCAACATGCTCAAGCCAGCCCTTGCAAAGGGCGTTCTACAGTGTATCGGTGCGACAACCCTTCGTGAGTACAAGCAGTTCATCGAATCGGACAAGGCGCTTGAACGCCGCTTCCAGCCCGTTCGTGTCGAGCAGCCGACCGTTGAGCAGACAATTTCGATCCTCAAGGGTCTTCGGCCAAGATACGAAGCGCACCATGAAATTGAATACACGGACGAGGCGTTGACGGCGGCGGCGGAACTTTCTGATCGTTATCTGACCGACCGTTTTTTGCCAGACAAGGCAATCGACCTGATTGACGAGGCCGGGGCAAAGAAGCGCCTAAAACTGATCCACACTCCCCAGGCCTTGCGCGCCCTTGAGACAAAAAGGCAGGAACTCCTTGGCAAGAAATCGGACGCCTTCAAGGCCCAGGACTTTGAACGCATGGCAGCCCATCAGATGGAGCTCTCCAGGACGGAATCTTTGATCGCTACAGAGCGGGCAAAGGTGCAGTCGGCGCTTGGTGAAAAAGATCGTCGCGTTGATTCCCAGGACATTGCGGCCGTGGTCCATCGACTGACTGGGATTCCAGTCGAGAAGATGATGTCGGTCGAGGCGGAGCGACTACGCAACCTCGAACAGAGGTTTCAGGCGCGCGTTGTCGGTCAGTCCCACGCAGTCGCTTCAGTCGCCAATGCGATTCGCCGTAACCGTGCGGGCCTTAGAAAACCCAATGCACCGATCGCCTCATTCCTTTTTCTTGGGCCGACCGGGGTTGGCAAAACAGAGCTGGCAAAAGCAATTGCAGCGGAATTGATGGACGATGAATCACGCATTATCCGGATCGACATGTCCGAATACATGGAAAAGCATACGGTGTCGCGCCTTGTCGGATCCCCGCCAGGATATGTTGGCTACGGCGAAGGTGGGCAGTTGACGGAGAAGGTCCGTCAGCATCCCTACTCTGTTGTCCTGTTCGATGAGTTTGAGAAAGCCCATCCAGACATCTACAACATCCTTCTCCAAGTACTTGACGAAGGCTGGTTGACTGACGCGGAGGGACAGCGGGTCAGTTTTCGCAACTGCGTCATCATCGGAACGTCAAACATCGGATCAGAGCACCTGACCCAGAAGCGCCGACCAGTTGGGATCGCAGCCCAGGCAGAACCAATCGACGCTGCGGCCGAGAAGGCCCTGGTCATGGGAGAAGTAAAAAACTTCTTACGCCCCGAATTTATTAACCGGTTGGATGAGATCATCGTCTTCGGCCGCCTTGGGGCGGAAGAACTTGAACGCATTCTTGACATGCAGCTGGACGCACTGTCGAGCAGGCTTGGCAAGATTGGCTACTCGCTGGAACTTTCTGCGGCTGCGCGCAAGGGACTGCTTGAGGGGATCGATGCCAGCACCTACGGTGCACGCCCCTTGCGGCGTCGGTTGGAGCAGACGATCGAGAATCAGATGGCCAGCTTGCTTGTCTCCGAGAATCCGCCGCCTCAGGGAAAGATCAAAGTGGACTATCAGGGCGGCGTATTCCAACTCACCCCGCAGCTACGGGCTTGAGGATTGCGAACCATGCGCGGGCTATTCCCAGTAGTGACGGGCCTTATACTTAGCTGGCCTCGAGGGGCTTCGGCGGCAGTCGAGGATCGTGTCCTTGCGTCTCTTCGCGACGTCGAGGTGAAAGAGTCAGTCGATCAGAGGAATGATGTCGAGGCGCTGCGTAAAATGCATGCCGCTTCGCGGGGCGCCGGTCGGGCCCTGGCGGCACTCGGGCTGGGTGCCGCGCATGTGAAGGAATCCCCGTCGGCTGCCTTGCAGCATATTTCTTTGGCCCGCGCGGGCCTTACCCGCCGTCCCGAATTCCAGACCGTTTTGAACTACTACGAGTCGATCGCCTTGAGCTCCCTCGGCTATTTCGAGCCAAGTAGCGAACTGCTCAAGCAGGAGATCACGTCTGGTCGCGCTGGCGATGGCTGGATACGGGCGCTCTACTCAATTCTATTGATCAATCTCGTCCGCCAAGGGGATAACAATGGGTTTCTCACCCATTATGAATCATTCTCGCGCCGTTTTCCGGCTGCAAGGCGATACCAGAAATTTGCAGTGCGTTTTGCCAAGGCTCTGGATTCCCGCCCTATGCGCGAAGGATTCGTCGCCGCGCTGGAAAGTCTTTCGCAGAGCTATCCTTATACGGCGGAATCTCAGTGGGCATTCCGCCGGTTACTTAGCTTGCAATGTGAAGATGACCCGGCGGCGCGAAAGGCTGGATTTTCCCGCGACCTTCTCGTTTCTCTAGGGCGTAACGGGGAGCTTGACGAAGGTATCCCGGACCTTGTCGGCACGCTTCTTCAAGGTCCTCTGAGGGACGGTCGCCGGGGTACCAGGAGACTTGATCCTGTTGAACTTATTGAATCACTGAACCGCTCAAGGCGCGGAGCACAGGCCCTCGAAATGGCCTTGGCGGAACTCAACCATGCGCGTCTTTGGCGGGACGAAAAACTTGAACAACGTCTTCTAATAGTTCTGGTTCGTATCTACTTCAACCAGCAGGACTACCTGTCGGCAGACCGGATGATTTCTACCATCCGGACAAAATTTCCAGCGTTGCTGGAAAATCAGAAATTGCGCGAGCTTCTGGCGGAAAATTATTCCCGTCTGGGTTCCCACCGTTTAGCGGCTGGAGAATACGGCCTTCTCTCTGGGCGGCATCCGGGTAATCCCATGTACCCTTGGCTGGAATTCTGGTCGCTATACCGGGCAGGACTTTTTCCGGAGGCGAGCGCGGTGGCAGCGCGCAGCAATTTCGGCGGCAGCCTTGACCGTGAAGACGGCGCAGACATTCGTTACTGGCAGTCACGCATGCGGTTTCGAACCAACCCCGAGGCCGCACGCGCTCAGCTCAGTGAACTCATCGCCCAAAAGGGAGACAGCTATTACGCAATCATGGCCAGCCTTCGTTTGGGGCAGGAAATAAATCCTGTTGCTGCGGCACCCGCGCCAAATGACCATAGCAGGCCAGTCCAGAGTGCGATTGAAGTTGACGATTCGATTGCCCTCGATGAGCTCAGGCTGGCGGGCCTTTTTTTGGATGCGCGGATGGTCGAGGCTGCCCGGTTTCAGATGGCGGGGATCTCCTGGGCTGACCAGGATGAAGAGGAAAGCATGGTGCTTGGGCAGTTTGCGTTTGCCGTAGATAACTTCCGTGCCGGCCTCAGCGCAGCCAACAGGATGGCGTCGGATTCTGGAGCCCGTCCCAGGTCTCTCGAGGGTTTGACCAAAGACCGCGCATCGCGTGCAGTCTGGCGCCTTCTTTATCCGTTTGCTTATGCTCCGATGGTTGAGACCTTCGCGCGTCAGGCAGGGATCGATAAATTTTTTGTGCTGTCTATCATGCGCACGGAAAGTCATTACAATCCCGAGGCACAGTCCCCGGTAGGAGCTCAGGGCCTCATGCAGATCATGCCCGCCACCGCCGTGCGGCTGGCGCGCCTGCTTGGTGACCCAGGTTTCGCTATCACCAGCCTTCGTGAGCCCAAGGTCAGCGTCGCTTATGGCACTTATTATCTCTGGAAACTTCTTCGGTATTATCAGGGAAATTATGGGCTTGCGGCTGCCGCTTACAACGCCGGACCAATTGCGGTCAACGTCTGGCTGGAGGCCTGCCGGGGCTGCGAGATGGACGAGTTTGTTGAATCGATTCCCTACCGCGAGACGCGCCGCTATGTGAAGACGGTCTTGAAAAACCTGGTGACCTATCGCTCCATTTATGCGGGGACGCCCTTTTCCTCTGCGGATGTGAAGATGCCCACTCAATTGGCCGAGGGCGAAATTCTGTTCTGATCGCCTCACCACTGTTTGCAGATCTTCCCGTGAGCCCGTCAATGTTTTGACGCGCAAGTTTGCCGGATTGACTTGGTTTATGATCTTAAAAGGACTGGCCGTCTTTTCCGGCTGCGATCCAGGAGGAATGCCATGGAAGAAAAGTGGATGTCGATCAACGACTACTCCCGTTCCTTTGCCATCTCCGACATGACGGTACGGCGCAGAATCCGCACCGGGAAATTGAAGGCGGTTTTGCGGGACGGCAAATATTTCATTCACGTACCACCCGGGCACGCCCCGTTCGCCGAGGCAGATTACGGCAGCGCACCTAAGTTGCCTTCTGTTCCCGAGTTTATTCCGCCCCCGCCACCTGCGGGCCAGCTTTCTGGTGCGCAGGCGGCACGCAGTCATGGAGCCGAATACCGTCATGTGCCGCCGCATCTGGCGGCCTCAATCGCAACCCGCGATGCAGTGACAGTTGCCGCGACCGACTTGCTCGCCTTCTGCGAGGGAGCCCTCAAAAGATTCGCCGATTTTGAAAGGCGGATTGTCGCCGAGAATCACAGCAAGATGCAGGCGCTTCAGCAGGAGATCAATGCCAAGAATCTTGAGCTCAAGCAGCTCAAGCAGCAGGTGGAAGATCTTCAGGTGCTGGTAAACCTGATGGAAAGCCGCCGCGGTTCATGACGGGCAAACTTTCCGCCGGTCCGTCATCGAAAAAGCAGAAGTGAACCATCGCCGTAGCTAAACAACCTGTACCGCAGGTCAATCGCTTCCCGGTACATGCGATGTGCTTCATCGAGTCCAACCAGCGCTGATACCAGCATGAAAAGCGTCGACTTTGGCTGGTGGAAGTTGGTGACCAGTCCGTCAGCGACCCGTGGCTGAAAGCGGTCATGCCTGTTTCGTGGATAAATGAACAGGTTTGTCGCGTGCCACTGTCCTGCCAGCGATGCCGGGTCAACCCCGGATTCCGCCGCCATTGAAAAAAGACCCTCAACACAGCGAAAGGCAGTCGTACCCACACAGATGATTGCGCGACCGGATTTTTTCGCCTCGATAATTCCGGCGAGCGATTCCCGGGGTATTAGAAATTTTTCGTGATGCATCTGGTGCAGGGCAACGTCTTCCTGACGCACGGGCAGAAAAGTTCCGCCACCGACATGAAGAGTTACCGGCACGGTTCCATGCCCAAGGTTGCGCAGCCTGCCCAGCAATCCCGTGGTGAAATGAAGACCTGCAGTTGGTGCTGCGACCGAACCCTTACTGGCAGCGTAAACGGTCTCATATCGTCCACGATCGGTCGTGGCAGTTTCCTTGTCGCCAGCTTTCCTGTGGATGTAAGGCGGAAGGGGTGTTTCTCCGGCTTCTTCAAGCCACCGGTGGAAGTCAAAGCCGTCGGTTCCTCGGCCGGGGCTGAATGTGATTTGGACAGCCGGGACCTCCCCATCAGCCGCAGGCTCTTCGATAGCAAGGATTTGTCCAGTGACCGGAGCCCTTGGGTCACGCACGACAGTGGCGGAGGTGCCGACCGGTGCAAAAAGGATTTCACTTCCCACTTTCAGTTTCTTTAGCGGCTTTGCCAGGGCGCGCCAGATGATGGATGGCCCCTGCGCGGAAAGCGGTTCGAGCAGAAATATTTCAATCCTCGCCCCGGTTTTCAAGAACCCGTGGAGGCGACTTTGCAAGACGCTGGTATCATTGAGAACCAGGACACTGCCCGCGGGCAGCACCGCAGGAAGATCCGAGAACTGGTGGTGACTGATTGCACCGTCGGCGGCGTGGACAAGCAGGCGCGAGGAGTCCCTCTCGGCAGCCGGAGTTTGCGCGACCAGCTCCGCAGGGAAGTCGAAATCGAAATCAGAAAGTTTGAGGAAGTTTTCTTCGTGCATGAGACCCTGAAAATTAAAGCCCTTGGCATAATGCTGTTTTTTTTGGCAGTCACGGGCCTTTTTACCGACAGCCCCGTTCTGGCGGGAGAAATCTGCCCTCCTGCTTTTTACATCGCAGAACTGGTCAACGCGAGGGATGCCGCCCGGTCTTCTCTGAACCTTTACTCAAGAGATGTAACTGGCTGGCATCAAAGGGAGTTTGACAAGGTGGTCCTGTACCGTCCGCCCTTGCCGAGGAATTCGGCCGTTTCCTCCTCTCCGGTCTATGGTTATCGCCTTACCACACCCTTTGCGTCTGGCAGGTTCCTTGTGGATTTCAAGGCCTCCGCTGCAACGGGCACAGCTCCCGGAGACACATTGCTCGTACCATCTGGTAGGCCCGGCGGGCTCCGGGCCACCCCTCGCGAGATCAGCCAGTTATTGCGATCGGCCGGTTGCAAGGAAGGTCTGGTTTCTGAGCTGGAATCGACGGGCTCCGGTGCGGACTTCGCCCCGCAATTTTTTTACCTGCTCAACTGCCCCAATATGAGAAAGCCCGGGGGTGGTGCCAACCCGGTGACTTTTCTTCGTGACTCGCTGCGCATCAGCAGTGACGAGTTCAGCTACCACATGAACCGGAAGAACCAGATGCTTTTTGACCGCATGGAGATTGTCAGAAATCCCCAGGACCGTTCACCAAACGCCATCAGTTACCTGGAAAACGGAGCCTTTGATATTCGTGCTGACATCAAGAAATTTTTCACCATGCATTTCACGTCAGGTAATGTTGAGTCGAAGGTGGTTGCGCACCGCGAAGGACTCGCTGGAACCCAGGCCAGGTTAAGCTTTGATTTGAAGCTGCTTTTCCTGCGGCTGGACTTGCAGCTGCTCACCGATGTCATGTTTCTTCGGGACATGGCTTTTCTGCCGATGACCATGAAAATACCGGCGCACGCGGAAGATTATGTCCATCCAAACACGGGTGTTTTATACAGCTGGTTCACGACCAAGGGGACCCACGTCCGCAGTGACTGGATGCACATGCCTCCCCGTCAGCGCTTTTCATCACAAGGGGAACTGAAGGCACGCGCGAACGAGGTGGCCGCAACACACTGTGAGCCCTCCGGCCAATGTTCTTTTCGCGCCGCTGTCGGCCGCACCGGGACGGAACCGGTTGTGGCGATGGAGATCAACATCCGCAGGGAGCTTTTACTCAAAGGTTTCTATCCCCAGTACGTTGCGGATGCATCTTCAGAGCAAGATGACCTGGGCTGGACGTGGGACGGGAAACAAGGAGACGGACAGGTGCGCCAAGGGCTTTACTTTGAACTTTCCAGCCTGCCAAAGGGCGAACACGGCTTTGAAATATGGCTTCGCATCCTGCCGCCCAACGCATCCCGGGGCTCAGTTGCCTTTTGTCCCTCTCGCTGGAACGTAAGGGACATCAAGGTCAGCACTTCAAATTGATGATGAATCAAGTGGCTTGAAGTTGCGCTTGTCGTGATCGGAATAAAAGCGCGTCGCATTGCCGCTCGTGGTGGTCCTGCTCTCATGGAACGGATAACGGATGAGCGCTTCAAGACCCGGGCGGAACTGGTTCCAGTAGCCATCCATTTTTGCCGGGTGAGTTGTTTCCAGCTCGAGTGTGATGGTTGGAATGTTTCGTTCATTGCCAGCGTAGTTACCGAGCGAACCTGGGTAGAAAGAATAGTCAACGATCCGGTAATTTTTGGAGCTTTCGGAAATGGCTCGGACAAGACGTTTGGCCTTGGCTTCACTGTTGGTCAGGGCACGCGGCATCTGGTCCCCAGGACCGTCATAGTCAAGGAACCCAAGCGGCGCGTGGATTGACAGAATCTTGTCTGGATCGAATTCATCGATCATCTGGATCTGGAAGATGGTTTCTATCTCGGAGTTGGGGAAATAACCGGGGAAGTGGCTAGGGCTTTTTTGCCGGCGTTCCTCCCACCAGTGCTTGGCCCGAGGATACCAGTCCGCCGTGAAGAAATTGCGGTTCAGGTCGACGCCCCACTTGTTGGTCCTGGTCGGGATTGAACTAGGCTTGTCCTTGACCCGCAGAAAGCCATCCGGATTCACCAGCGGGGCGACGACGACGTGGATACCCTGGTTCGCGTAAAGTTCCGGCTTCTCGTGGAGCAGTCGCGCAAAGCGGAAGGCGATCGGAATGGGTGTCAGCTCGTCAGGATGAACGCCGCCCAGAAGCAGGGTCGTTTCCTCGCCAGAGCCGAACTCAGCGTAAATCAGCGGGCGCCCATCGTGTGAGTTGATGCCGGCTTTCCACGCAATGCTGCCGCACGGGTTTTGTTCCCAGCCGTATCTTTTGAACACCACGCCAAGGTCCGCGCACAGGCGGGCGATCGAGGTTTTGTCTTTTTGTGGATCGAACAGGAATGACTTGAGCTGACCTGGGGTAATGATTGGCAAGGGGGCAAAGGCCAGGCCCACTGGAAGTTCAGCAAAGGAGCTTGATTCAAAGCTTGCTGCGCGCGAAGTTGAGCCAGGAAAAGCCCACGCGGCCAGCAGGCTTGCCGCCAGACTCAGCGCCTTCAGGGCGAGACGTCTTGCGTTCAAGCGGCAGGGCGAAGTGCTCCTGACCGGTTTTTTCGTAACAGTGGCCGCAGTAGATCGCATGTCGCAACTTTTTCCTTACGTACCAGCGATTTTGGCAGTTTGGACAACTGTAAATGTATTTCGCCTCGGGCGCCAGCCTCCGATGGACGTGGACCGCCTGGTCGACAGGAAGGCCCGTGGCGCGGAACTCGTTCATTTTGGCATAAAAGCGCCTCGTGTGTCCCGGGTCGAGCATGCAGTCGTAAAGCCAAATGTGAGTCAGCTCGTGAAACAGAGTGTACGGCAGGAGCCTGGGGTCCTTGGCGAAATAATTCAGGTTTAACTTGATCTTGCGCTCGAAAAGATACGCCAGCCCAAGTTTTTGTTTCATCTTGCCGTTGAATTCTATGACAACGCCCGGCAAGAGGCTGCCCTCTTCGCAGTTCCGGAAAAATGGCATGAAGCGGACGTAGTAGTCGTAGGCAAAGGCCTCGAGTTCGGCCCGCCCGATTTGTCGCGAGGCAGCAGGTGCGACGTTTAGTAGTGGATGGAACCACTGTGGTTTTACCGTCGGGGCAAAGCCTTCGCCTGCGGCCGCTACGGCGCCGTGGGGCAATTCTAGAGAAAAGTCCGTGCTGTCGCGGGTCATCCCCGAAGCCTAACACGACCCGGAAAAAACAGGCCTGCCAAAATGAAGGCCGTTCCAAACAGGGCGGTTTGCCCGGCCGATTGGACGAACGTCAATTTTAGTGCCGAACCCCGCCTCTATATCATGAAGAAGGTTGGTGGAAGCTGTGACCAGGCGCAGCATTGGCCATTGCTCCAGCCAGCCTGAGACCGCCTCGCTGGCGGCTGCTGAGGGGTGGGAACCGGCCGTGACAAGTCCCACACTGAGCTGGGGACCGAATGCAGCAGGCACCGGCCCGTCATGAACAGACAGCGCAGCGATTCCGGGGGCTGGAGTCGCTAGTCCACGGCTCAGTAGACCTGACGCATGAAGGGGTGACAGAGCCTCCCGCCAAAAGCGCCACCAGGAAGTTTCCATGAGTCGGGCGCAAACTTGTTCGACTTCTGATTTACCTGTTCCCTGCGGCACAACGATTCCAAGCATGCGGCTGGCCATGCACCCGTCTTGCATCAGGGCGCAGGTATCGGCAAGGATCTGGTCCATCAGGTCAGGAAGTTCCGCCCACGTCACGATGCTTGCGGTAAGGGCTCCCCCGTGACCGGCGACATGAAGCGATGGCCCGGCAGCCCTTCGGATTTCCTCTACCGTCTGGTCGTCGCCGAAAACAAGCAGGGCGGCAAATCCGGGCAGGCCTTCTGCACCGATGCGGAAGCTTGAATCCACGGTGTCGATCTGCCAGCCAGCAGTCGCCAGGCGGCGAAGGAGCCTTCGCGTGAAAGAATCTTGTCGTTCCTGCCCCTTTGGCAGGCGCACGGTCGGCTCCAAGCCTGCCGCAAGAGCCAGCGTGAGGGGCATCGGCAGGGCCATGGGATGCGTGTTTGGGGGGATGAGCAGCAGGCGAGGCGGCTGGCCTTGAACGCTGGCATGACGTGAGATGTCGAGCGCGCCCGACCTGTGGACGGCAGCCGCCAATATGTCCGGGGTCAGCGTTTTGAGTCCCCCGAGGGCGTCTTCCAAGGCGAGCTGGGCTGCCCGCGTCGAGCCAATTTCCCGCGACAGTGATTCAATTGCCTCGGGTGACTCCAGAAAGCTGACCAGTGCTCCGACAATTCCGTGAGACCGGATCCTCACCGGACGCCGGGTTAGAGTGTGATATTCCAAATGGCTTTGCGGCTGCGGCGGGGCGACGATTTTCGCTCTGACTTCTTCCGCCATCAGGGAACACCCTTTCAAGGGAGCCATTCTGGCGCGCCCAAGAAGAGAAAAAGTTCCGTTATTATAGATCGTTACAACGTCTTCTGTGATGACCGGCGCAGGCAGGTCAATCCGGTTCAGGTCGACAATTCCAAGCAGGCCCGTTCCGGTGAGGCCGCCTTCGTAGCAAAGCCCTCCGGCGTCCCGGCGGACATTATTGACGACGAAAGGTATCGCGCCCCTTTGAAAGGTGAGCCGACGTTCATCGCCGGAAAAGGCGGTGTAGGCCGCCGAAGCCAACTCACTCATGCCGTATTCGGAGATAACGGACTTCTCCGGAATACCAAAGCCGCGGGCAAGGGCTTCCACCAGCCACGCCTCGCTAACGTCTCGAGTTTTGCCTTTGGTGCCGCCAGTGAAGATCACGAAACTACCCTTAGGCAGGCGCGGCAGCCGGCCCCGGTCAAGCAGGGGGATCAGGTGGAACGCCGTGCCGAAGACCCAAAGTGGCCTCTCCCCCAGGACTTTCATGGCAAGGGCAAGGCCGGCGTCCTCTTCTGGCCGGCAGTAGGCGACCTGTGTTTTTTCGCCCAACCAGTGGACCATTGCCGCAAGGCTGCTCGTTGGCCATTCTTGCGGCGGAGGGACCAGGCTGATGCCGGGCAGCTTCTGGCCGGCTCCCTCAGGCAGGTCGCCAAGCCGTTCCAGGGCCGAAAAAAAACCCGAGGCGATGGCTTCGCGATAGGCTGCAAGCCCCCCATCACTGAAACGCGATTTTGAACGACCCTGGGCGCTGGTACCGCTGGATTCAAAGACCTTTGCAGAAGCCACTGGGCCAAGGTCCAAAACCCTGAAACCATTTATCTTTATGCCCCACAACAGACCTTCAAGTCCGGTCACCGTCAGACGCGGCAAATCGTCGTGGATGGCCACCGTCCCCTTGGCACCATGGCGGACAAGGAATTCTGCGGGCAGATAAGGTTTGTCGTAGGTTGGCATAGGGGTTATAAAAGTTGGATTACCTATGAGCAGCGAATACTTTGTAAAACTTGACCATTTCGAAGGTCCGCTTGACCTTCTGCTGCACCTTATCCGTGTGCATGAAATCGATATTTTCGACATCGACATCTTCAAGTTGTCGACGGAATACCTTAATTACCTCAGGCTGCTCAACTTCGACGACCTTGGCGACGCCGGCGCTTTTATTGAGATGGCGGCAACTCTGATCGAAATCAAGTCCCGGATGCTTCTACCCCAGGACGAGCGCAAGGTCACCAACGAGGACGGCGAAGAAGAAGATCCCGTCCAGGCCCTGCAGCAACGCCTGATCCAGTACGAGGCCATTCGCAAGGCGGCAGCTGCGCTTGCCCTGCGCCCCCAGGTGGGCGTTGAAATCCAGACCAACTGGGAATGGCGCCGCCTGGAAGAAGTGTTCAAGGATGTGGAGGCACCCCTCAAGGGCGACGCCGCGATGCTCGTTGTCCTTTACGAGCAAATGCTCCAGTCGCTCGGTGATCGCAAGGTGACGCGCGTTCAGGCGCAGCGCCACATGGTCAGCCTTGAAGAGACGATCGAAAAAATGGCGAAGGAAGTGGAAGTTCTTCGCTTTGCGTTGTTCCAAGGTTTCTACAACCGCTTCCAGTCGCGTTATGAGCTGGTGGTCCATATCCTTGCCGTTCTTGAACTTGCTCGTCAGTTCAAGATGAAGTTTTACCAGCAGGATTTGATGGGCCCTCTGTGGATTTATCAAACCGATTGCAACGAAGCCGACTTGCCGTTTCACGAGCAGAACGTGCAGCAAACAGGGCGCGGCTTTGCCGTGCCGTTGATGGAAGATGAATCACGCGCAAGCGAACAAGGGACCGACATCGATCTGACGGTGCTTCCGGCGATTGATGTGCCAGGCGGGGAGGTCAGCCAGTGAACGAAATAGAACACACAATTGAGCCGTCGCAAGCGGAAGAAACTCCCGTGGAATCGACGAAGGTAGATGGACCTGCGATCGAAACCGCGGCCTCTGCCGAGGATAACCTTGAGCAAAGCAGCCTTCCCCTTGCCGAGGGCCTGCGTCTGGACGCCAAGATCGAGGCCGTGATCTTTGCTTCGCAAAAGCCAGTCAAGACGATGGAGATTTTTGAACTGGTGAAAAACCCTGTCGTTGCGCCAGATGACGGTGGCGACGGCGAGGAAAACAGCTCCGAAACGGAATCTTTTTTTGCTGAACTGGAGAAAGCTCCAGAAGTGACGCTAAAGGACGTTCAAGAGTGCCTGACCCAGTTGACGGAATATTACCGGGACAGGGCCGGTGGATTCACCCTGCGCTACACCAAGGGCCTTGGCTATCAGTTTCAGACGGTTCCAGCGGCAGCACCTGTTCTGGAACGGCAGTTTGCCCAACGCCCTCGTCCGATCAGCCGCGCAGCCCTTGAGACTCTTGCCATCATCGCTTATCGCCAACCCGTCACCCGCGCCGAAGTGGAATACATCCGCGGAGTTGACGCGGGCAGCATCATCAAAAACCTGCTTGAGCGGGATCTCATCGCCTGCACGGGCCGCAAGGAAATCGCTGGCCGTCCGATGGTATTTGGTACCACTGCGGAGTTTTTGAAGGTATTTCAACTCTCCAGCCCGAAGGACTTGCCGCCGCTTGAGTCCTTCCAGCCGTCCCATGAGGCGCTGACCAAGGCACTCGAAAAACTCGAGCAGGGCGAACAACAAGTGGACGTCGAGGGCTTCATCGGTGACGAAGCAAGTGGAGAAAATCCGGATCCAGAAATGGCTCTCCCAGTTGGAGATATGCTCCCGCCGGGAAGCGGAGAAGTGGATCTCTGAGGGGCGGGTTGAGGTCAACGGCCGTACGGTCAGGGATCTAGCCACGCGGGTTGACCCGGCAACGGACAAACTGGTTGTCGATGGCAAACCGGTGAAGACGGCGGCAGCCTCCGCACGCGTTTCGACAGCGCCTCTTGTTTACTGGCTGTTTCATAAACCGGCGGGCTATTCCCTGGAAAAAAAACCAGGTGTACCTGATATCTTCGCGTTGCCACGCCTGAAGAAGCTCAAGTTCAAGGTTTCGCCAGCAACGGCCCTGCCAAAAAACGCAGAGGGGCTTTGCTTGCTCTCAAACGACCTCGAATTCGTTCGTGGCTTTCGTTTGTGCGAAGACAGCGAACAGGTTGTCCTGCTCATGATTGATCGCCGCCTTGAAGACGAAGAGATGCGCGCTTTTGCGGATGAAAAAGAGGCCGGCAGCAAACGCCCTGCGCTCAAAGTCGAATACCGGCACAAGGCAAAACTGGGCGCCACCACAGGTTACTGGTATTTCATCCAGGGAAAAGTTCCGGGATTGCGCAAGCGGATCGACAAAACTCTCCTGACGCTCAAGGCAAAGACCCACAAATACGTTCAGCTTTCGCTTGCCGGAATGGAGCTGCCTGAAACTCTCAAGCCAGGTGAGTACATTCAACTTGCTGGATCCGAGATCCGTCGCCTCAAGCGGCAGATCAGAAAAAATCAGGAAAGCCCGGAAGAAAAAAGCACCAAGAGGACCTGAGCCATGAAACTTGCGACCCTGAAAGACGGAACCCGCGACGGCCAGCTGGTCGTCGTCAGCCGCGACAACCTTCGCTGCATGCCGGTAACTTCTGTGTGCAAGTCCCTGCAGGCCGCCCTTGATGACTGGGACGCGAAGGCGCCAGAACTTGAAAAGATCTACCGTCATCTCAACGACGACGGCAAGGCGGGCCAGGCTTTCGATGCTACGAAAGCGCTTTCTCCCCTTCCGCGCGCCTACGAATGGATCGATGGCTCTGCCTACATCAACCATGTGGTCCTTGTTCGCAAGGCGCGGGGTGCGGAACCTCCCGAGACGCTACGGACGGATCCACTGGTTTATCAGGGCGGATCGGGAACTTTCCTGGCACCAAATCAAGATATTCCGCTGGCAGATGCAGCCTGGGGTCTCGATTTTGAATCAGAAGTTTGTGTGGTTCTGGGCGACACCCCTCAGGGAACCAAAGCTTCAGAGGCTGGCAAGTACGTGCGGTTGCTGATGATTTGTAACGACGTCTCACTGCGCAACCTGATCCCTGGGGAACTGGCCAAGGGATTTGGCTTTTTTACCAGCAAGCCGTCTTCAGCTTTTGCGCCGATTGCAGTCACGCCAGATGAAATTGGGCCGGCGTGGAAAGATGGCCGGATCCACCTGCCTCTTAACACGTGGCTCAACGGGAACCTTTTCGGAAACCCGGAGGCGGGTCCCGAGATGCACTTTTCTTTTTTTGATTTGATCCAACACATCACCAAGACGCGTGCCTACACGGCCGGGACGATCCTCGGTTCAGGAACAGTGTCCAATGAAGATCGCTCGAAGGGATCTTCATGCCTGGCCGAGCGCAGAATGATTGAGCAAATTGATTCCGGAAAGGCAACGACGCCCTTCATGAAGTCAGGTGACCGGGTCGAGATCGAAATGTTTGACGCAAAGGGTCAGTCTGTTTTCGGGAGGATCTCCCAGAAAGTAAGTGCAAAATGAAGACAAGGTCCTGGTCATTTTTGGTGGCAGTCTTCATGTCCGTTCTGCCTACACTGGAAAGTGCAGAGGCAGCGCGAATCATCGCCGTTGAAAAGGCGCGCGTTGAAGCACCGGCAGCAGAATCCGCGGCTGACGCCTCCAGCTCTGGCACCAGCGCTTTCATGGAAAAGGTTGGCGACGCCGTCGAGCCGCTGCGGCAATTTGAATACTCGGCCTTGGTCGGCTTTGGTGATAGCGGCTTGCACGGCGGGATCACAGTTGGTTACCCCATGGGTCCTTACGTGCTAATTGATAGCAGTGGCTTTTATGCGCGGCAGACAGACCCTGCCCGCGGCCGCAATAATCGTTACGGCATCGGCGCCGACTTGACACTTCGTCTGGCCAACCGGACGGGACTTGTCGTTCCAGTCGGAGGGACAGGTGTCGGCTTTGAGCGTTGGGACCAATACCTGACAGAGGGTGTCGAGGAGTCGGTTACGGGCCACGACGACAGTTCGACGGTCTCCCATTTCGCAGGACTGCACATCAAGTTGAATGATCACATGCAGCTACGGTGGATGACTCGTTGGCTGACATGGCTGGACAATCCGCCGCGTGACCTGGCGACCCGTTTTGCCACCCGCCTTCCCCGCCATGAACGGCGGATGGAAGTGGGAGTCGGCGTGATCTTCTAGGCTAGATAATTCAAGCAAGACACAGCTTAGTCTCTTCTGTGAACCTTGTGCACGCCCGCCTGATCTACCGGCATCAGAACAACCTGGTCGATGTTGACATGGGCGGGACGAGAGGCGGCAAACCAGATGCACTCGGCGATGTCGTTTGCAGTGAGAGGCGTCATGCCGCGGTACACCGCAGACGCTTTTTCTGCGTCCCCGCCAAAACGAACGCGGCTGAAATCTGTTTCCACCATGCCGGGATCGATAGATGTCACGCGGATCGGCGTGCCGTTTAGCTCAAGGCGCAAGGTTTTGGTGACAGCGTTCAATGCGTGCTTGGAGGCCGTATAGATGCTGCCGCCTTCGTAAACCCAAAATCCGGCAACGGATCCCATGTTGATGACGTGCCCGTAGTTTTTTTCGATCATGCCTGGGATAAATGCCCTGAGGACGGAAACAGCGCCCTTCACATTCGTATCGATCATTTGATCGATCTCGTCATCGCTGACCTGGGCAAGGCGCGCTGTTCCGATGGCAAGGCCAGCGTTATTCACCAGTGCATCGACCCCATGATCAAAGGCATCGCGCACCTCGGTTGCAAACCGGGCGACGGATTCCCTCTTTGTGACATCAAGGTGGCCTGTGAAAACATTTGGTGCGCCAAGGGACTTCAGTTTGGGCGTCATTTCCGCAAGGAGATCGGTGCGTCGTGCACCGAGCGCAAGTGCCCAGCCATTGCGGGCAAAAATCTCCGCGGTGGCGGCACCGATTCCGGAGCTGGCCCCGGTGATGCAGGCAACGCGGAGGGTCGTCATGCGCCGCCGCCTCTGATCACCCGCACGGCACGATTATTACCTTCGCCAACGGACTCGGATTGAAAGCCACGTTCGTTGACGGTGTGATGTTGTTTGCGACGTTGAAAACTATTGGTTGGTGGCAAGTCGACAAAAGGCGTCGAAGGTTCACGTTCAAGGCGAGCGATCGCATCTTCGACCGCGGACATTGCCTCCGCAGCGGCGCGGTCTTGATGACCATCGTCACGGCGAGGACCTCTCCGTCCCTCACGGCGCCCTTCACTTTCTTGCCCACCACGTCTGGATTCCTCGCGTTGCGGGCGGTCGAAATCCCGTCCTCCACGGGCCGGGCGTTCCGGGCGATCTGATTGTTCACCACGCTGAGGGCGATCTGGACGATCGTGGTGCCCAGTGCGCTCAGGTCCCCCTCTTTTACGGCCGCCTGGACCACCACCGAAGCCGCCGCCTGGTCCGCTGCCGGCACGCAAGCGCGGTGGCGGAGCGAAGCGACCAATGGGTGGCCTGCTACCGACCTCGTAAACGGGTGGCTCCCACGAAGAGTAAGTCCAGGCAAAAAACTTGGCGAAAAGCTCTCGGGCTTTTGGTGATTTTTCTTCCAGGACGACCATTGTCATGCGCCAGAATGGTGCCAGATCTGCGCTCTCGCTGAAGACCGGCAGTTCTGAGCTTCCGGCAAGCCTGTGCAGTTCACGCAAGTCAGCGTGGAAACAGGAAAAACCAAACACCACACCACTGACTTTTTCGTAATCGACCACGGTTTTTTCGAGCAGACCCGGCTCACGTTCGCAGTGCCACTGGTAGAGGCTCGCAATGGCGTCTTGCCAAGCGTTGTCCGTGTCAGGTTTACCAGACAGTTTGCCGGCCAGGTCAGGCAGCGACGGATGGCGGAAGTCTACGTTCTCTTTGCCGCCCGCTTTCTTTTGCAGGTTGGCGATCATCGTTTCGGCTTCGAAGCAGGAGTAAAGGAAGTAATCCAGCGGCACTTCTTTGCCGGCCTGGGCGATAAAACGTTCTTTGTACGGGGATACCATTTATTCTCTCAATTCTAGCAGTTGCGGCCCACAGGGCGGTGACTATAGGCCCAGACCCGCTGGGACGCAAGGGCTTGGCTAAAGAAGCGGGGCGAGCAGGCGCGACAGGTTTTCCTTCTGGGTTTGCAGGAAGCGGCCCACTTTCCCTCGGGGAAGCGGGTCAAGGGTCGCACAGCTTTCCGCCATGTCGAGGGTCAACATCGAGTCCACCTGCCTGGCAAAGTCCCGGCCATGGATCACGAGCGTTGTCTCAAAGTTCAAATATAACGCCCGGTTGTCAAAGTTCGTGGACCCGATCAGGCACATGTCGTCGTCCACCAAGACCACTTTCTGATGCATGAAGCCTGGCTCATAAAAAAGAACCCTCACCCCGGCCTTGCGCAGTTTTGCGGCGTAGGTGACGCCGACCCAGTGCACCAGAATGTTGTCAGAGCGCCTTGGCAGCATGATGCGGACGTCGACACCGCGTAGTGTACAGAGCTCAAGTTCCCGCGTCAGCGGCGTGTCGGGGACAAAATATGGGGTGGCAATCCACAGCCGTTTTTTCGCCTTCTGGATGGTCAACATGTAAAGGAGGACACCGACCAGGGCTTCGTCGGTCGGACCAGACGGGATCACCTGAACCACCTCCTTGGGGTGTTCGGGGAATGAGGGCACATGCCGTGCTCGCAGGCTGACTTCGAGGGATTCGCCCGTGGCAAAGTGCCAGTCATCAAAAAACACGTCCTCCAGCCGGGCCACGGCGGGTCCATCGATACGGACGTGGGTGTCGCGCCAGCGGCTGGTATCTGCTTTGTCAAAAAGGGGCAGCCCCGATACATACTCTTCGCCAAAGTTGAGTCCACCGGTGAGCGCAATCTCCCCGTCAACCACCACCAGTTTGCGGTGGTTACGGAAGTTCAGTTGAAGCCCCCGTTTCCAGCTGTGGATGGGCAGGAAGCTAGCCACAGAAATCCCGGCCGCTTTCAAGTCCCTCACGTAAGCTTTGGGTAGCCAGAATGAACCGATGTCATCGTAGATCACATGAACGGCAACTCCGCTGCGGGCCTTCGCAATCAAAAGCTTTTGTAACTCAAGGCCCAGGCGATCGGAGCGCAGGATGTAGTATTGGACCAGGATGTAGTGCCGGGCACCGCTGATGGCGACGAAGATTTCTTTGAAAGTGTCCACGCCGTCCACCAGCAGCTTGACGGAGTTTCGTGACGGGTCGTGAAGTTCGCCGAAGCGGCCAAACGTACAGGCCATCTCGTCCAGGTTTCTGGGCAGTGGCAGGCCGTCTTTGCCAAGGTCTTTTTCAAGGTGCTTCAAATTTTCCCGGATGGCGGGTTGCCGGACAAGATCGTCAAGGGAATGCTCGTGCGGCGAGAGGGCGTGCTGGTCAAAGTGGGCACGCCTTCTCATGAGGCCTTTGATCCGGTTTTTTCCGAACATGTAGTAAAGCGGGATGCCAAAAAACGGCATCAGGACGAGGGCGATGATCCAGGCAATGGTGGACTTAGGGTTTCGCCGTTCCTGGATCAGCTCAAAAGCGAGCCACCAGGCAAGGGCGTAAAGTGCCACGTAGGGCCATACTGCCGGATCGATGTTCACGGCTTCGGCCTCAAGCTGTTTGGTTATCCGCGCATGCGGCGGGCAAGGCTCAGCACCCTGTTACTGGCCAGCGATAATTCTTCAAATTCGGTCCAGTCGGTGGCTCCCGCGCGCTGGTGGGTGTAGGCCGAAAGTTCGTGGTCACCCTCAAAGGCATCGACCACCAGGCGGACGGCCTCCTGATGAGCATCCGAACCAGGTGCATTGCGATTGAGCATTTCTTGGGCTTTCTGCAAGTCTTCGATTGCTTCTTCCTCGTGCTGGTCGCGCAGCAACGGGATCAGTTTTTCAATCGCAACTATCAGATCAGCCGAGGAATTTTTGCGGTCACGCTTGATGATGGTCATGGACAGAAAAGGCCTCCTCGCGCGAAGTCTAGGTGACCCCCGGGGAAATTGCAAACGACCGTTGACAGACTAAAGCTGCCCTTGTAATTACCTCCACCTCAAGGCGAAAGCTTTGTGTAGTGGGCTCGTAGCTCAGCTGGTAGAGCAGTACACTTTTAATGTACGGGTCGATGGTTCGAATCCATCCGGGCTCACCACTACTGTCCCCATCGTCTAGCCCGGTCCAGGACACCACCCTTTCACGGTGGATACGGGGGTTCAAATCCCCCTGGGGACGCCACTTCCAAAGAAAAGGCCTCCGCACGGAATGTGCGGGGGCCTTTTTTTATTCCGACGCCCCGACGAAACGTGAAGGGATGATTTGACATGCCAGTTGGATCCCGGCGCGACGTCTGGTAGCTTTGGAGGGTAGCCATAAATATTTATGGCTTCTGCCAAGGAGGCGTGTCGTGTTGACCCAGCTGCACATCAACGGTCTGGCGATCATCGAGTCGCTGAAGATTGATTTTTCCAAGGGCTTCAATGTGATTACCGGTGAAACAGGTGCCGGTAAATCCATCCTGATCAAGGCACTTAATTTCCTCCTCGGTGCCAAGGCGTCCGCAGACACCGTGCGGCATGGAAGGGATTCTGCCACCGTGAGCGGGCAATTCATCCTGCCCGCCCACCACAAAGTGACAGCCTGTCTTGAGGCCTACGGGATACCTCTCGAGGGTGCCGAAGGTTCAGGCGCTGGCAAGGAAATGCAAACCATCATCGTACGGCGCGTGATCTCTTCGAAGGGCCGGTCCCAGGCCTGGATCAATGACACCCCGGTTACTTCTGGAACGCTGCGTGAATTCGCAGACGCCCTGGTCGACGTCTTCGCCCAGCACGAAAACCATAAACTTCTTGATGCTGACGGCCACGTCGCAATCGTTGATCAGTTCCTTGACGACCGGGCCATCCCCGGGCGGGTGCAATCCGCTTTTGACGGTGTGAGTGCGCTCATCGGTGATTTACGCGCCCTGTCGGGGGGCTTTGCCATGAAGCAGCGTGACGCAGACTACCTGGCGTTTCGCTGCGAGGAGCTACGGAAGTTTTCCCCTTCCATCGAGGACCACGACAAGACGAAAGCCTTTTGTGACCAGGCCAAAAACATCACGTACCTTGTGTCCTCTTTGCGCAAGGCATCTGCGATCGTCGACGAGGGTGGGGGGGATGCTTCAATTGAGCGGTTGCTGCGGGAAGCGGGCCGCGTGCTTGGGCAGGCCGCCGCCAAAATCCCTTCCCTTCAGGCCTTGTCAGACCAGGCTTTTGGTGTGGCCGCGCAGGCTGCCGATTTGAGTGCAGCCCTGGCCAGTGAACTTTCAGGCTGTGACGCCAGCGAGGAGGACGTCGATGCGGCCCAGGCCCGCCTTGCCGGGTACCAGGGACTTTTTCGAAAGATGGGAGTCCTCGATGTTGAATCCCTCGTCGCAGGTTGGCAGCGCATGGAAGAAGAAGTCCGCTTCATCGATTCAGCCGCCAAGGATGCAACGGTTTTGCTGGACAGGTTGGAGCAGGCCGCCGCTGCTTTTCAGAAAGAGGCTGGCCAATTGAGCGCCGCACGCAAAAAAGCGTCCCAGCGTGTAGCAAAGGCCGTCGGCAAGGAACTATCCGAACTGGCAATGAAAGATGCAAGGCTCGAAGTAGACTTTGTTGAAGCGACATCCGTCGTCAGTGAGATCGCTGAACTCAAAGCTCTGGGTGAATCTGTGACACGAAAGTGGCAGGAACGTGTTCTCCCTCTGCTCAAAGGAGTATCCAGTACCGGCGCTGAAAAGGCGCAGTTTCTGCTTTCAGCAAACGCCGGGGAACCTGCCCTTCCCCTCCACAAGGTAGCCTCTGGAGGCGAGGTTTCCCGCATCATGCTCGCCCTGAAAAAAGCCCTCGCTGTCGGGGCCGACACCTGCATTCTCGTTTTTGACGAGATCGACACGGGGATCTCTGGGCGGGTTGCCGACATTGTCGGGCGAAAACTGGCTGAGCTTGCCGATGGATTCCAGGTGATCTGTATCTCCCATTTGCCGCAGGTAGCGGCCTACGCGGATAGCCACTTTCTGGTCCACAAGTACGGCAACAGTAACCGGACGGAATCAACCATCACACGCCTTGATGCGGAGAAAAGCCGGATTGAGATTGCGAGGCTGTTGTCAGGGGATGAGGTCACAGATTCAAGCCTGGCACATGCGGCCACCTTGGTGAAAAAAGCCAGGCACGAGCGCCCATCTTTAACGTGATTTTTACATCGGGCAGGGCTGCTTTCGTGATAAAACGCTGATCTTGCACTTATTTGGAGCATTCAGCGGATTATTATGAGTTACCTACTTCTTTGTATTTTTGTCTTTTCGGCCGCTTACGTGGTCAACATGACATTCATCACAGTTTTTTATCACCGCGGTTTAACCCACGGTGCAGTCAAATTCTCCCCCGCCACCGCATGGGCCTTGAAGCATCTTGGTATCTGGGTGACCGGACTCGATCCTGTTGCATGGACCTGCATGCACCGGCGTCATCACAAGTTCTCTGACACCCCAAAGGATCCCCATTCGCCGGTCCAATTCGGCATCCCGGGTGTTCTTTGGGCGCAGTACCTTGGGTACAACCGTACCGTCAAAGGGCTGATAGCTGGAGATCCAGAGTACGCAGACTACGTGCGAGACGTCCCCTTTGGAGTCAATTGGCTCAAAGTCCGGAACTTTTGGCTGGCACCGTACTTTTTGCATGGGTTTGTCGGGCTTTTCCTTGCTTATGCATTCAACGGCTGGGCGGTTGGGTTCTGCTACTGGTTTGGAATGCTGAGCCACCCGATCCAGGGCTGGATGGTCAATTCATTCGGTCACGCGGTGGGCTACCGGAATTTTGCAACCGATGACCAGTCGCGAAACAATACCTTCGTGGGATGGACGGTGATGGGAGAAGGCTTTCAGAACAACCATCACGCATATCCGGCCTCCGCAAAATTCTCTTGCCGCTGGTTTGAATTTGATCCGGGCTGGTTGCTTTGTCTGGGTCTGGATTCCCTCGGCCTTATCAGCATCGAAAGAGACCTTCTTATCCCCGGCTTTTCCGGCCAGCGGACTGCACCTGCACTTCATCAGCCCTGAAAGAGAAAGGGGCCTGCACTCGTAAGTGCAGGCCCTTCTACGGGGAAAACGGGGCGGGGCAAGGTCTACGGCGGGGGCATCAGCCAGAACAAGACAACTTCAGAAACGGCGGGGCACACAGAAAACTCATCGGCGGGAGGCGCCGGCCACAGTTTTTAGCTGCAGCCGGTGGTCCCACCGCATGAATCACATTTGAGGCAGGCGCCGTTACGGACAAGGGTCATGGCCCCACAATCGGGACACGGGTCGCCCTCGTAGCCCTTCATCCGCGCTGCCTTGACAGTGTTTAGACCCTTCTTTGCGGCGATTTTTTCTGCCATCCGGTCGAACTCTTCTTCCGACAACACGACCGGCACCTTCTTCTCGCCGCCAGCCTGCAGTCCACCCATTGACACGCTGGCTGAGGAACCGTGGCCGCCGTTGCCAGAGGTCATTACGACCTGGCCACCCATGGCATCGTCTTCCACAGAGTTTTTGTTGGCGTGGGCCTTGGACTTGGGTGCATCAATCTCATCCGGAGCGATATGGACCAGGTCTGTGCGGCCCAGATAGTTGAGCGCAAGGTCCCGGAACATGAAGTCAATGATCGACGTCGCGCGACGAAGGTTGTCATGACCGGTGACTGGACCGTTTGGCTCAAAGCGTGTGAACGTGAACACGTCCACGTACTCTTCCAGTGGCACGCCGTATTGCAACCCAAGACTCACGGCGATGGCAAAGCAGTTCATGATGGAGCGCAGGAGCGTTCCTTCTTTGTTCAAGTCGAGGAAGATCTCGCCCACTTGGCCGTCTTCATACTCACCTGTACGAAGGTAAACGGTGTGGCCACCGATCTTGACCTTCTGGGTGTAACCACTGCGCCGGCTTGGCAGGGGACGGCGCGTCCGGATGTACTCTTTGACGATCTGGGTGGTGATTTTCTTCACCTGCTCGACCTTGGGTTCCGTATGGTCGATGATGTCGAGCCATTCGGTTGCGGTGGCGTTGAGCGGCTGGCTCAATTTTGAGCCATCACGGTAAAGGGCGTTCGCCTTGAGCATCATTTTCCAGGATGTCTGGTAGGCCTTGGCCACATCCGACAGCTGGGCCTCAAACGGCAGGTTGATCGTCTTGCTGATCGCGCCGGAAATAAACGGCTGGGCGGCGGCCATCATGCCGATGTGATTTTCCGCAGCGATATAACGAACACCCTTGCGGCCGCATTTGTTGGCACAGTCGAACACCGGGAGGTGCTCCGCCTTGAGGTGAGGAGCACCTTCGACCGTCATCGTTCCGCAGACGTACTCATTGGCAACGTCAATATCAGCCTGGGTGAATCCAATGAGTTTGAGGATGTTGCAGTCCATTGGCTCAAGGTCTTCTTTTTTCAGGCCAAGCTTCGTGATGCAGAATTCCTCGCCGAGTACCCACTTGTTGAAGGCAAAAGTGATGTCAAAGGCCTGCGGAAGTTCCTTTTCCACCGCGGCTAGAGCCTCTGGCGTGAAGCCTTTCGCTGCGAGAGATTCGTGGTTGATCCCGGAAGCGCCTTTCAGCGTCCCGCGGCCAAGGCAGTAGGCGATGATGTCACCCGTCTGCTGGTCGCTGTAACCGAGGTTTTTGAGAGCCACCGGAATCGACTGGTTGATGATCTTGAAGTAACCGCCACCAGCAAGTTTCTTGAACTTTACCAAGGCAAAGTCGGGCTCGATTCCGGTCGTATCGCAGTCCATGAGCAGGCCGATCGTACCAGTCGGCGCGATTACCGTGGTCTGGGCATTGCGAAAGCCATGCTTTTCGCCAAGGGCCAGAGCGTCATCCCAAGCTTTTCGTGCAGCCGCACCAAGGTCTGCGGGGCAGAGCTTGTGGTTGATCTCGACCGGCTTGATGGTCAAGCCTTCGTATTTTCCGTTCGCGTGGGCTGCAGCGTGGTGGTTACGAATCACGCGGAGCATATCTGTCTTGTTTTTCTCGTAGTTCGGGAAGGCACCCAGCTCGCGCGCCATTTCGGCGCTGGTGCGGTAACTTTCCCCGCACATGATGGCCGTAATGGAACCTGTGATGGCGAGTGCCTCTGGCGAACCATAGGGGATGCCCATGCGCATCAGCACAGCGCCAATATTGGCGTAGCCAAGACCGAGGGTGCGGAAATCCCAGCTCTTGCGGGCGATTTCCTTGCTCGGGAACTGGGCCATCTGCACCGAGATGTCGAGGATGACGGTCCAGATGCGGGAGGCATGGATGAATGCTTCGATGTTGAAGCCATTTTTCTCGTCATAAAACGTCAGCAGGTTGAGCGAAGCAAGGTTGCACGCCGTGTCGTCAAGGAACATGTATTCAGAACAGGGATTGGATGCATTGATCCGGCCGTCTTGCGGACATGTGTGCCACTCGTTGATTGTCGTGTCGAACTGGACACCGGGATCCGCGCACGACCATGCAGCGTAGACTATCTTGTCCCACAGCTCGGCCGCCTTGACCGTGCGCATTGTTTCTCCGGTCATGCGGCTTTTGAGTGACCATTCCGTCTTTTTCTCGACGGCATCCATAAAGGAATTGGGAATGCGTACCGAGTTGTTTGAGTTCTGGCCGGAAACAGTGGAGTAAGCCTCGGAGTTCCAGTCCGTATTAAAGGTTTCGATCTTGAGCTTGTAATTGCCCTGCTTGGCAAGGTCGATCACGCGCTGGATATAGTTGAGCGGGATGTGTGCTTTTTTGGCCTTGGCCATCGCCTCACGCAGGGCCTCGTTTTTGGCCGGATTGAAGCGCTCGTCCGTTTTTGCCGCGTCAGCTGGAACCGAGCAGGCCTTCAGAATGGCGTTGAGGTTGTCTTCCATTGCTTTGGAGCCAGCGACCAGCGATGCAACTTTCTGCTCTTCCTCAACCTTCCATTCGATGAACTTTTCGATGTCCGGATGGTCGAGGTCCAGGCAGACCATCTTTGCTGCGCGCCGCGTTGTCCCGCCCGATTTGATGGCTCCTGCCGCACGGTCGCCGATTTTAAGGAAGGACATCAGTCCAGAGGATACGCCGCCACCCGAAAGAGGTTCCCCCTCCCCCCTGATGCTTGAAAAGTTGGTTCCCGTACCGCTGCCATACTTGAACAGGCGCGCTTCGCGCGTCCAAAGGTCCATGATGCCCCCTTCGTTGACGAGGTCGTCACCGACGGCCTGGATGAAACAGGCGTGGGGTTGTGGGCGCTCGTAAGCGCTGGTGGACTTCTGAAGGCGGTTGGTGGCCGGGTCGACGTAGTAATGACCTTGGCTGGACCCCTTGAGGCCGTATGCGAAATAAAGGCCTGTGTTGAACCATTGTGGGCTGTTGGGCGCACACATTTGATTGGCCAGCATGTGGCAGGTTTCGTCGTAAAACGTCGCAGCGTCTTCGTCGGTATCGAAATAACCGAAGCGGGTTCCCCAGTCGGTCCAGCAACCAGCCAGGCGATGGAAAACCTGCCGGCTGTCAGACTCGGAACCGATTTTCGGAATACCCGCACGGCGGAGGTACTTCTGGGCAAGAATGTCCGTCGCGACCTGGCTCCAATGCTCGGGCACCGTCACCTTCATCTGGCGGCTGGCCTTGCTGCCATCGGAGTTCTTCAGTTCTGAAGTCCGGTCGACGAACTTCAGTCCCTCGTAGGGTTGGCCTTTGGTCTTGACAAACAGTCTTTTGAATTTCATGCCCGCACTCCTTGTGACGGCATTGTTGAATCATTTTCTGGCAAAACTTGGCCTAGGCGGGGGAAACCGCTTTTTTCCTTGTCTCGCCGGGGTGTTATAGAGGAACCAGCTACTAACGATGATAGCCATCGTCCGATGGCGATGTCAACGGTCAGGACACAAAATATGGTGTCCACATCTTATCCACAACACCATAGGTTGTGTGTTGTTTTTTAGGTGTTCGCCCTATCGTTGCGGAACGACTGCCTCTTCGGGGACTTTTTGAAAACGTCCCATGAACTTTTCCAACAGGTTATCCACACCCCCTCCGGGGCGTGGTGTGGAAAGCGGTTCAAAAGCGGGCGATGCGTGGGGTACCTGCCGACTTTTCCAGACGCTCGATTTCATGCGAACGACTCTCTGGGATGTCGCGCAAATCCGCTTGACCAGACGTCGCAACAGAGGTTTCCGAGCCCGGTTTTTTCGCACCGGCAATTTTTTTCTCTGAGATGAAAACCTGGATCTGCACAGTGATCGTCTGGTCTCGTGAGATGCGCACGGGCTGGCTGCTGCGCCGGCGTTCGCCTTCTGTTGCCGTCGACATAACATAGTGCGCCAGCTGGTATTGGCCGGTCACCAACGGCATGCGCGTGGGCCTCTCTGGATTGATATCGAGCGTGACCCCGGTCAGTTCCGGATCGTGCGCTTCCACACGCAGAAGGTCCGTGATCTGACCTTTGACATAAACCGGCTTGGGTATGATCTCCAGATAACCAAGGTGCAACTCAAGGTCTGACACCCCTTTCGGGATTCGCTTGCGGATGTTTCTTGACCCTTCGACACCGAGGTGAACCTCTTGTTCGAAGAAAAGAAGCGGCACATCAGTCACGCCTTCGTTGAACGGAAAAGGTTGACCGGGCTGGTAAAGGTGGACCTCAAGGTCACCAAGGCAGTTCCACTCCCAAGGGGAGCATCCTTGATCGACCTTGACGCTGCGCGCACGCATCTCCACGCTTTCGCCCTCTTCGAGCTCAACGGTCTGGGGCTGGTTGGAACCGCTCAATCGCAGCCTGGGCGCACCTGGCAATACAGCATATTGCTCGTTCAGATTGAACCAGTGGCCGTTGTTGACCTCGACAAAGAGCGGTGTCCCCCGGATCTGGGAAGACAAGTCCAGATCCACCTTGTCGTTGGTCGTGATCTTCAGGAAGGCTGGCCTGATAACTCGTTTTTCACCTTCAACCAGCGTTACTTTCATCTTGGTGCCGTTGACTTCGACCTCATATTCCCCGGGCAACAGGTACATCCAGTGGCCGAAACTTTGCTGCTCAGTGACCGCTACAAGGTTGGTCGCCGGCGAAACAAAATACTTCATGTCCGGGGAGGTGCCGGTGGTCGCCTCGACCTTGAGCGCAGACAGCAAAAAACTGCGCGGTCCCTGCGGGGCAGGGGCTTCATGGTCAAAATCAAGGCTCAATGGCACCATGCCGACCAGGATGTCGTGACTTTCGCCAATCATGTTCAGGCTGAAGCGGCTGCTAAAAAACTGCCGGGATCTTGTTTTCTCCGCGCGCTCGCACTGGATCGAGAAGCGGTCCTGTTGGTCTGGCGCCATCGATGGCAGGAAGTTAACCTGGTTGGCAACCAGCTCCTTGGTCTGTCCGGCGTAAACATGAACCGACTGGCTGGAACAGTCGGCAAGGACGAGGTACCGCCCCGCAGGCAACTTGATGTCCTCGTTGAATTGCCCGACGTGTTCCGACACAAGTTGCAGGGGATTGTCTGAAGCGATGCGGTAGATCTCATAAAGGCCGCCCGTGGAGCTGGCGACCCGTAGCACGCCAGACCGGTCGCCAAATCCGCAGCCATTTACCGACAGGGCTGTGAGGATGCAAGCAGATCCCAGGCCCGCAATTTTCTTAAAATGCGAAGGTGCCACCAACACCGATTTGCACCAGCTGGAAACCACCGAAGCTTGTGTAGACTTTGGGACCAACGGAGATTTTGGGTGCAATTTCCCAGTCAGCGCCCGCGTGAAGCGCCACAATGCCACCATTGGCTTCTGCAGATTTGGGTGTTTCGAATTCATCAGTCGGCTCAAGATACACGAAAACTAATCCGGCTTCCACACCGGCGATAGCCGTCATTCCCTTGGCCCACGGGGTTTTCAGCCTGCCTTCCACGCCGCCTAAATAACCCTCCCAGACGCCGCGGAAAGGCAATCCATCCAAGGTTCCGGCCACCGCTACCGGACTGTAGCGGAAAGTGCCCTTGAACTTCAGGTTTTTACTTTTTCTCAGGCCGATCGTCTCGTTAGGGATGTTGCAATTGACGAACAGGTCCGAGCTACCCTGCCGACCGGAGCCTGATGAGTTCCAGCTGGAGCCTGGGCGGCTTGCCCACACAAAGTGGACAGCTGTACCGATTTCGATATTGTCCGTGAAGAAGCGCTCCGCCCGGCTCGGCGGTTCAGGCGCAGGTTTTTCCTCAACGGGCTCGCCTTGCGGTTCCTTGTGGGCCTCGCTGTTCTGGGGGGCGGGGCTGGGCGCCGGCGTCACCTTGGGGCCGAGGCCATCCACTGCGGGAGCCGCAGGTGCTTCAGCGTTTTTGTCCGCGGCTTCGATTTCCGCGGCTTTGGGCGAAGGCTTGATTTCGTCAAGTCCCTTGGCCAGAGCCTGGGTCCCCGCTTGAGCCAGCGCGACAGCTAAGATGATAGGTGAAAATCTTAATCTTTTCATCGAGTTGCCCCCGGTCACAGCAACAAGTTGAGGTGCATGGCATAGCGGCGGTCAGTCAGCAATTCATCCTGCCCGGCAGCGGTACCAAGTTGTTCGGCATAAGAGGCAACCCGAAGCCTGAGCAGCATCAAGTCCAGCTGCAAGCCTGCGGTCCACTCCCCTTGATGCAGTCCGCCCTGGACCTTGAGGAACTTGCCAAGTCCGTATTCGGTCCCAAAATTGACTTTCTTGCTGTAGTGGACGGGTCGATTGATGGCCGTAACGTCCGCATTCAGCGTCACATACTGGTTGTCGGTTTTGAACGGCTTGTAGCTGATGCCTGTATTGACTGATGGCAGGCGGGTATCCGGTGCTCCAAGTGCCTCCCCCTCTCCCACTTTGGTCTTGGTGAAGGGTGTACCGCCGAAATCAAGGACACTCAGGCCGAAAGTGAAGGGCACAGAGGGGTCGGGACGGAACAGCAATCCGAGGTCGACCCCCTGCCCGTATCCGCCTGTTACGTAGTCCTCCAGCCCGCCTTGCCCCTTTTGGCCGTTGGTCAATGTATCGATGCTGTCGATGTCAAATGATTCGTCGACTCCGCCCTGCGCCAGAATTTTGTAGTTGAAGCCGAGAGCGAGCCGCTCGCGGAAAAAACTGGTCGCGTAGCCGATTGGAAGCGTTAACCTCGGCCCGGCTTTGACGTCGAATGTGATGTCGTTGTGGAAGGTCACCTTGGCTAGAAAATCCAAGGCCAGCGCAAAGCCAAAGTGCGGGGCGACAAAATACGGCTCGATCCCAAAGACTGCGCCAAGCGGTTTGCCGCCTTGACTCTTGATCAGCTGAATTGACGCCTTTGTGCTCCCCGAACCTGCTTTGACCAGGTCCTGCACGTCTGACACGGCCGCCAAGGTGTTCTCAGACACCTCGCCGCGCAGGGAGACGACCTCGAAGGTCCAGTCGTCCAGCCAAGCCAGTCCGGCTGGGTTGTAGTAGAGGGCGTTGAAATCATCCGCCTGGCCGACGAAGGCGTTGCCCATTCCGAGTGGACGCACACCGAAGTGTGTCCAGTCAAGCTCGGACGCCATTGCCAAGCCCGATGAAGCAAGACAGGCCATGGCGAGCGCTTTCATGCGCATCTCGAACCCTCCCTGATGTATGGACTAGGGGAGCCTACCACAACTGATATGACTTGCGAACGGGCCGATATTGCTGGAAGAAGTTTTCAGGTGATAGGATCTAGCCACCAGACGGAGTTTTGAAGATGTCCAAAGCCGACGTAGCCGCAGAGCGCAAGGACCAGATCGTCCGTGCGACGGTGGATTGCATTTCCCGCCACGGATACCACAACTTTTCCATGCAGGATGTCGCCCGCACGGCCGGGGTCAGCAAGGGCATCATCCATTATTATTTCCTGAACAAGGATGAGCTCATGATGTCGGTCCTGGACAAGGTGGCCGGCGACATTGAGCAGGTTCTTCAATCCGACATGGCGACGATTGAGGATCCAGTGCAGAAGATGGAAATCTTCGTCAACGTCTGCTTTGACGTGGTCCGCAGCACGCGGGAATACTATCAGGTCAACATGGACTTCTGGACCCAGATTAACCAGAAGGAAGAGGTTCGCGCCGTGATCGCGCGTCATTATGCGAAATTTCGCGAGACGGCAGCGGCTGTGGTCCGTCAAGGCGTAGCGTCGGGCAAGTTCCGCAAGGTTGACCCCTTGCAGTATGGTTCCTACGTGATTGCTGTCATCGACGGATTGAGCTTGCAATGGTTGTTCGACGACAAGGTCTTTGATTACGACGCCATGGTCAAGGTTGCCAGCCGCTTGATCATTGAGGGGCTTGCGCCGCGGGGATGAGGTGAGACTTGCTCGAAGCAGTGTCAAGGATTTCCGCGGGCGGAAAGCTTTCGCCTTCAGAGGAAGCAGCGGTCCTTGCCGAGCTCGAGGCTAACGAGTGCTGGCAACCATTGCTGCGGCATCTTGATGGGCGTATCGCAAGGGGCGGTGATGGACTGGATCAGTCTTACATCCTCGCCATCCGCATCCGTCTTCAGTATTTCAAGGACACAACCGCAGCACAGGCCCTGGCTTCGGACTTGATCCGTCGCTGCGGCCTCACCTTCAGGCAATTCCGTGAGCGTCTTTTGAGCGATGATGTCATCCAGTCAGCCGGACCGGAGGTTGAGGCGTCCTTGATCGAGGCTGCGGTCGGTGCCTTTGATCTGGTCGGCGAGAAGGTCGCGGCCTTGGAGAGATTGGCTACGGTATTCGAAAAGCGTCTCTTTCACGATCAGAACCTGTTCCTGGTTTTCGAACGCCTCACACAGCTTGATCCAGACAACTTGAAGGCCCTGCGTTACTTCAAGATGGTTTTTTCACAGAACAACGAATGGCAGCAGGTTGCACGGATCCTGCGGCGCATGATCGAAGTCGTCCCGGGACGTCATGAAAAATACAGGCTGGCGCACGACTTGGCCTGCGCCCTTGTTTACCATTTGAATCAGCCGCGTGACGCACTGGTGATTCTTGAGCGCTATTGTCGCGAGAGCCCGTTGGATGTCTCCCAGGTTGAATATGATGCGGCATTTCGCACGGGGGACCTCAAACGTTGCATTCAGGTTTTGCATACAGCCCAGAGAAGCGTCCGTGATGACGCGGGGCGTGCGGTCATACAACTCAGGATGGCAGAGCTTCACCGGCGTACTGGTGATTTCCAGTCCATGGAGCGGTGCCTCGAAGAATCCATAGAAGCTTGGCCGGTATTTCTGGATCCGTTTGAACCCCTCATTCAACTACACTTGAATAGCGGCAGGTGGGACAAGGTCATCCAGCTTCTCAACAATCTTGCCCAAAGGGTGCAGGACAAGGAGCTGGTCGCGCAAATCAGGGAGACTGTCCGACGCGTTGAATCTGGTTTGAATGACCGTGAGTCAACCCACAAAAAAAACCGTTGAGCGGCAAGGTACAGGGCAAAGATGGCAATCCATCCGGCGACGAAATCATTTGGACTCAGGGAGCATCTGTCCCGGGTGCTCGCCCCCGACCGGTCCAGTCGATGGCTTGGTCACAGGTTCGAGGAGTCGCTGGTAAAACAGGCGGTTGGTCAGGTTCTTGCCGGTGGAAATGGAACGATGCCCGGAAGGGTTGTGGTCATGGCATCTTCCCCCGAGCTGGAGGCGATCACGCGCAGCGGACTTTGTGGTATGTTGGCATCCGCCTTCATGGGCAGCCTTGAACTACGGGAACTTGCCTATCCCGTGATGCGTGAATTTCTCGAACAGACGTCAGACAATGCGCCGGTCATGGTCATCGCCATCGGAACTGAAAAGCGTCCGCTTGGCTGGCCGCTGCCAGATTTTGGCAAGTGGCTTCCTGCGGGGTTTTTATCGAAACCTGATCAGGATGTCCCTGGTTACTTGCGCTTCGATTCGTCTGGCCATTGGCTGCGCATGGACCGCAAGGGTAACGCAACCGTCCTTGAGGCTCGTCCCTTACCCAACGCGGCAGAGGACAAGGTGAATCCCCAGGGAAACCGCAAGAATGATTCCGGCAAGAGCGTTGCGGGGGCTTTTGATTTCAGCTGGGGAATCTGGGCAGGGCAAGTCATGCCCGCAAAGACTCCGGTGGCTGCGCACGCAGAAGAAAAAAGGATCGTGTGCCAGGCGATGTCGCTCGGTTCAGGGTCGGCTGCAAGGGTGGTCCTCCCGGCTGCGACCCGTGAACGGCTGTCCGAATTTCTTGCGGGAGAAGGTGCGGTTTATATCAGTTCGCCGACGCTCGAATGCAGCGAATGGTTACTTGCCGAGGGCGGACACCAATCGGGTCAGGACCAGCGTTTCCATTTCGTGGAGCAAAGCCACGGCTGGGGGCCCGCTTTTTCGTTGCTGCGCTTCTACTGTGATGCACGTCCAGGTGACCGCATGATTGTGCTCAGGGACTTGACCGCGATCGACCTGATTGCCGCGGCGCCGCTTCGGCAGGGTAATGTGTCATGAGGGTCACGACCCAGGACATCGCTGGAATTTCCACCATTCTGCTGGATTTCAGCGAGATCGACATTGCCGGCGTCGACCGCGGCGATTCCGCGGCCATCGCGCTTTTGGTTTCTTTTCTGGACAGGGTGCGTATCGCCATCGACGGATTCGTGCCGCTGCCTGCCCAAAGCAAGCCACTCGTCATGGCCCTTGGTTTTTCTGCTTCGGGCCTTGCGCCAACGACCGGGACATCGCCAGGGGCAGCCCAATCCCGGGAGTGGTTGCTCGACGAACTGGTAGAGGCACGTCAAACTTTACGGGAAGCGATCTTTCACTCAGGTCTTTGGCGGGTGCCTTCCCTCTACCTTGGCTACTCAGATGCGACGAGCCCGGTCATCGAAATCATGAACCTTTTTCAGATGCGACTCTGGTTGAACGACCGGACATTTTTCTACGGTATGCCCGGACACTGGTGCCATGACCTTTTCCACAACGATCCGTTTTTTGGTGCCTCCGGTGTGCGTGCTCCCCATGGACACGGCTGGCGCCTTTCCGTTGAGGCAGCACAAAAAACCGGCATGATTGATGGCAATCTCGTTATTCCTGATTTTATCGCAAACCCGCGGACACATTTGCCTGCTCTCACGGCTCGATTTGCTCAGGTCCTTCTTGACCGTGAGCGATCCGCAGCGGGCGAGTGGAAGTCCCTCTGTGAGCGGACGTTCCGTAGTAGCCTTGAAACGGCGAAAAAGCGGTTCTCCAGGATTGCGACCGACAGCGCTCGCTCTTTGCATCAGGCTCTGGTCAAGGAAGATCTAGTCGCATCCGAGATTGAGTTTGCTCGCGCCTGGTTTTGCCTGAACGGGGAAAGGGACAAATCTGTCCGGTCGAAGTCCAGACAGACAAAGCCTGTCCCAGTGTATAGCCCCCAGATGTTTGGTGTCTTTCTTGACCTTGCGCAGGAGGTGATGCCGGCAGAATTGCTCACGGCGATTGCCGCGCGCAAGGGTATGGTGTTCGTATCGTCCAGTGATTCCTCAATTTTCTCGGCTCGGATTACGCAGCAGCGTCAAATGCTGGCTACCCTGCTTGGCAGCAGCAATGCCCAGGTTTTCTGGGAACGCAATGTCATCCCTTTGGCCGGCGGTCCCCACGTGATTGGCGATAGTCCATCCCTTCCGGTTATAAAGCCCCGCCAGCCAGCAACGCGGGGTGTCATTGAGTGGAGCATTTCTGTTCCTGGCGAAGGGAGCTTTGACCTTGCTTGCCTTCCTCGTCTGGTGGCCAGGGCAAGGTCCGATGAATCGTTTTCTGGCATGGTGATTGGGGAGCTCACTGGCAGTGAAGGTCGTTTGCTGCGGGATTCAGAACAGTTCGAACATTTTCCCGAGCTTTTGTCGCTTCTCCGCAGCTTGATGGACGGTGTTTTGCTCCAGCCCACCATCCGGCCCATACACATCCGCGATCTGTTCCAGACGCTACTTTCGGGTTATTTGAACAGCCTTGGAAACGACCTCGACGCATCCTGGCAAATACTGTCCGAGGCAGGTTGGTCCCTCGATGACTCAGCCCACGTCCGTAAGAGAATGGAGGAAACCCTTTCTCTTCGCGCGTCCCCACGTGTTGGCAAGGACCGGCAAGCCTCTGTGTTTGTCACGCAAATCGCGTGGGCAATGCTGTCGGTTTTGCAGGAGAAAATCGCCCGTAATGGCGTGGCCCGTGAGCTGGTACGTGATATTTCCGGGGCTCCCTGTACGACTCTAGTCGGTATTGAGGGGGACGAGGCTGCGCCTGTGGCCTATGTCTCGCGCATGGGGGCAAACCCTGTAGATGATGTCTATGTGAGTTTTGTGCCTTGGCCGGCCTCGGAACGCTGGCATGGAAAGCCTGGACGCCAGTTGGAGTACCCGGTTGGCGTAACTGCGAGAAATTTTGCCCTGAAACATCAAATCCGGCAATTTGTGTCGGATTTGACACCATCCGCTGGCTGGGACGTGGAAAATTTGCCACTTCTCCTATCAATACTGCCGCAAGGGTAGCCTGCGAAATGATTTGCCCGGCCAGCAGAAAAGCTTTAATCCCGGTGGGTTGAGTTGGATGCTTGGTCATCCCGCGGTCAACGGCTGAATCCGGCACATTTTCTGCAGTCTATTTTCTGTCGCGCCGGCTCCAACAAAAGTCAGGTGGTAGCATGTTTGCTGATGTCCCTGAAATTTCTGTTGCGGAAGAAGCAAAATCGCCCCGTTTCGGGCGTTCGCACCAGTCCACCTTGCGCGGACCAGTTGAATTCAGTGGCGTAGGCCTGCACAGCGGAGTTCATGCCCGGCTGGTGGTGCTTCCTGCGCCCGCGGATCACGGAATTGTTTTTGTGCGTCGGGACAGCGCGGCGGCTTCCCCGGTGGCAGCCCGTTGGGACCAGGTGTCAATTACGGAACTTTCCACATCGATCGGCGACGGTTCGTCACGGGTATCGACGATCGAGCATCTGATGGCTGCGTTCAGTGGCCTTGGCATAGACAACGCAATGGTGGAAATCACCGGCCCAGAGGTTCCCATCCTTGATGGCAGCTCAATGGCTTTCGTTGCGCACATGCTTGAGGCAGGGATTGATGAGCAGGCCGCTCGACGTTCATGCCTGCAGGTGATCAAGCCGTTCCTGTATGAGGAGTCGGGCAAGGCGGTTAAAATTGAGCCTGCCCCACAGATCGAATTTCGTTGCACGATCAGTTTTCCTGATCCTGTCATCGGCCGTCAAACCATCTATTACCGTCATTCCGACCGTTCTTTCCTGGAGCTCGCTTCAGCCCGCACGTTTTGTCACTACCGGGACGTAGAGACAATGCGCCGGGCTGGGCTGGCTCTTGGTGGTTCTCTGGATAACGCAGTTGTGGTGACGGATGAAGGAGTCATGAATCCGGGTGGACTGAAGGGTGGCGATGAATTCGTCCGTCACAAGCTACTCGATGCGATCGGTGACTTGTCCTTGACGGTAGCGCCTCTGGCTGGCCGGATCACGCTCTACAAGTCAGGTCACGGTGTTCATGCCCGGTTTATGCGGGAGTTGATGACCCGGCGCCGGGACTGCCTTGAACTCGTTTCCCTGTGAGCAGGCCGAGCAGCTCTGCAGCTCCTTTGAACCAGCATTTCTTCTGTAATTTTTTCAGGATGTCTGACACGTCCGTGGTAACCATGGAGATGTCCAACGCATCATGCGTTTCCGGAAACCACTTCAATTCCTCGATAAAACCCGATTCGTCGGCGCTAAATAGCGCGAGCCTTGCCGAGTAGAGCACCAACAGCGCCTTGTTCTGGTCCCCGGGGAAAATTGTCCTGATTGTGGCAACGGCCTCCGCCCGCCAAATGCCGGCCTTTGGGTGTGCGCATTCGCATGCCGAAATGGCGATGGCGGTTTTCAGCACTGCGATTTCGGCGTTGGCGTTTGCCAGTTGCGCGCATCGGCCGAGGGCTTCCCAGGCGTCCTCCGGCCGGTCACTGATGAATGCAGCCTTGGCAAGCTGGAACCAGATGGCAGGATCGCCGTCGTTCATGGTCAGGGCGATTTTGAGGTTGTTGATACCCTGTTCCGGCTGGCCGTTTTCAAGGTAAGCCTGTCCCATCAAGCCGTAAATCTGGTACCCGAAGTCATCGATCTTCTCGCAATCCTCGATACAACCCTCAAAGTCCCTCATGTTGAATGCGAGCCATGCAGAGGTGAATCGCAACGCCGCAAGGCCAGTGAGTTCCGTCAGTTGACGCAGCGATGACAGCATTCGTTGTTCTTGATGGTAGCCAAATGAGTCAGCCGCAAGGTTTGAGATCATGTCTACGGCACTGGCACCGGCTTCGTTCAGCGACTCTTCCGCCCTCAGGAAGTCCTGGAGCGGTGAATCGGAAACTTCGCAAAAAAGGTTGGTCGCCTTGACCCATGCGTCAATCTTCTCCGCGCCCTCTTTATTAGAGGCGCGCTCGAATCCAGCGACGAGGATTTCCGATGGGCTCATGGTGGTCCCGTTAAGTTCGCTCACGAGTATACCATGCCAGCTCCTCATTGATGTCACTGGTGCTCTTAGCGATCCCACGGCGAAAGTGTGACGATGCCACTTTGGCTTGAGTGGTGACTTCAGTGGGAGTTGGGGGCGAATTTTGCGGACCGGGGTGTTTTTGGCGTGGCTGTCTGGATATTTGGCGGGACTGGCTCTTGGCTTTCCTGCGGTCTTGGTCGCGCTGCTCCCGGCCGCCGGTGTTTTTCTTGCGCATCGTAGCTGTCTCCAGCGTGGTCTCGTTGGCCTTATTCCAATTTTTTTTGCAGCGATGGTGGGTGTCTTGCCGGGTTATTTACGTTACGGCCTCTCCCGGAGCCCTCCTCCTGGACCAGCGGTCGTGCTTGATACAGGTTCTGCATTTTCCTGGCGGGGGTCATTTCTGCTTCTCGAAGTTGCTCCGGGTGGCGGACGCTTTGTGGTTGAGTCTGGACGTTGGCATCATCCAGGTTCATTTGTTCAAGTCAGTTCCTGTCAGCAGGGAGCGGTCTGGCCCCTGCCCTTTCGTTGTCGAATTCATGCCTGGCATCAAAAGTTCTCATTTCCCCGCTTGTCCCGGGCTATTGCTGGCGTTCGTCGACGGATGATCCGCCATTTTGACCGGTATGGACCGAACGGTGCGGAATGGTTGAAGGCTGTCATCCTCGGTCAATTGCCAGGTCCCCACAGGGGCTGGCTCACGGGTTTCAAGGACACTGGGCTGGTACATTTTCTTGTCGTGAGCGGGGCGCATGTCGTTCTGGTGTCAAAAGTTTCAAGGGTTTTAGTGGCCTTACCCCTTTGGTGGCTACACCTGACAGGACTTCTTTCCGCCCGGCGGTTTGCTGGTTACCTCGGTGGCGTAAAACTTATTGCCCTGCTTCCTGTCATTGTTTTTTCTCTTGTTTGTGGACTCGATCCGCCGGTCCAGCGCGCGCTGATCGCTCTTGCTCTGATATCCGTCCCAGGCTTCGGCGGTTTCCAGCTGCATTGGGCGACCCGGCTTTTACTCGTCCTTGCGGTTCAGGCGGCCATTTGGCCAGTGGGTTTTTTTTCCGCAACAAACGGCATGAGCTGGCTTGCTTCCACGGTCGTTCTCCTGACTCACCGGGTGGGCAGCGTGTGGAGGCAGTGGTTGATGTTTGTCTCGTTTTCTCTTCTGGCGGGAGCTGGCTCTGCGGCCGGGCTTCTTGCGAACCTTATCTTGTTGCCCGCACTCGAGGTGTTTTTTCTGGCTTCTATTCTGGTGGCGACGGTGGGACCGGATTTAGCCGGCTGGGCCCGATTCGAATCCGCGATTGGCTTCACGTGGAAAGCTGTCAGGTATGCTGGCTGGCACCTCTCCGGACCGCTTTTTGCTGTATCGGAAAGGCCCAGTCATTCGCTTCATCTTCGCGCCGCGATGACCGTGATCATGCTAGTCGTCGTAGCTCATTTTGCCTCGACCCGGCTTGCCTCCAAACCTGCGGTTCCCAGCGATTCATCGGGGCGCTCTTGAACGGGTTGGGAAGCTGACTTTGCCCGGATCGCGCTCAAATAAAGGCTGGCCGCGCTGATGGTCCCCGAGAATGCAGAAACGAGGAAGAATGCGGGATGCCAGATCGCCCCGAGCATGAAGAACGCGATCGCCGCTGCACCGGTGACCAATGCATTGATCCCGATCTTGTCCTGCCGCGTGATGGCAAGCTGCCCATGCAAAACGCCAGAGCTGTAACCTTCGACAAGAACGTGTTTGACCTTAGGGCGGTAGAAGTGGCGTAGCGCAGTTTGTGGCCGGTAGAAGTACGTAACATGCCAGAAAGGCAAGTGAACCAGCTGGACCCCGGCGACTTCGATTTCGCTGCGGCTTTCGAGCAGGTAATCGACGTACTGGGCGGATATCTGGTGATGGTAATGCTCGACGTGCTGGACCGCGCGGCGGATGGCCGACTCCTCGTCGACTTCTACTCCGGCGATGGGCATGCCGTTGGCAAACTTGAATTCAAAAGGCTCCTTGGCTTCGTATGAGGAGCGTTCACTTTGTGGCTTCTCGATGTGTCCCCTGGAAAAGGTCGAATCCATTGGGAATCCGTCCCAGTCGACGTTCACCTTTTCCTTGGGTTCATGCAGCCTGGCTGTTCCCCACATCTCGCAAATGTTCTTGCGAGCGCTTACGGCCCAGCGGTAGGTCCGGCGGAAATTCCCATTTTCGTTGAGGAAGTCGGAACCTGCCCCGTGTTCCTGGATTTTATTCCGACGCTGGGAAAGCCCCGTCCAAACGGTGTGGGCTTCCATGGATACGATCCAGAAGGGCAAACTTGTCCCCTCCACGGAGGCGACCACATATTCCTTGTCGACGGCTTTGGGGTTGTGGTGAAGGCGGCGCAGCCACTCCAGGATAAGGTCCTTGACCGCTTTTGGGGCCATCGTGTTCGGTACGATGAAGTGGTCAGCGAAAGGCTCCTTTTCGCCAGTTTCTACAATATGTTTGAAGGTTTCCGAGCAAAACGGACACATGACCAGATAATGTCTGAAGTCATATTGGGCCGATGTGCCGCAGGTTGGGCAGGCTAACTCGTGCATGGGGTGGAGGTCCTCCTGCTAAAAATTTTATCACGTTTCTGTTGACATGCCGCGAACCCGCCTTAAGTTGCTTTGCGGAACCGGAATAAAGGCTTTTGGGGCCCGGGTAAGGGCGGGGTTCCGGCGAAAAAAACTTAAAAATCCATAATGAAATGGAGCACATATGGCAGGCAAAGTGATTGGAATCGACTTGGGAACAACCAACTCCGTGGTGGCAATCATGGAGCAGGGTCAGCCGAAAATCATTGCCAATGCTGAAGGCCAGAGGACCACGCCAAGCGTGGTGGCCTTCGCGAAGGACGGTGAGGTTCTGGTCGGGGCTGCTGCCCGTCGCCAGGCTGTAACCAACCCGGAGCGGACGATCTATTCAGCCAAGCGCTTCATTGGTTGCACCTTCAACGAGCGCGAAGAAGAGTCCAGAAGGGTTCCTTATGTGGTCCGCAAGGGTCGCGGCAATTTGGCTGTTTTTGAGATTGACGGCAAGGAGCACACCCCGCCGGAGATTTCGGCCAAGGTTCTCGCCAAGCTCAAGCAAGCGGCCGAAGATTACCTGGGAGAGACAGTCACCGAGGCCGTCATCACCGTTCCGGCCTATTTCAATGACAGCCAGCGCCAGGCCACCAAGGATGCCGGCAAGATCGCCGGACTTGATGTGAAGCGCATTGTCGCTGAACCAACGGCCGCAGCCCTCGCTTACGGACTCGACAAAAAGAAGAACGAAAAGATCGCAGTTTACGACTTCGGGGGCGGTACTTTCGACATTTCGATTCTGGAAGTCGGTGAAAACGTCGTCGAGGTTCTTGCCACCAACGGCGATACGCATCTCGGTGGTGACAACGTGGACGAGGTTCTGATCGAATACCTCGTCAAGGATTTCAAGAACAGCTCCGGCATCGACGTGTCGAAAGACCCGATGGCAATGCAGCGCCTCAAGGAGGCCGCAGAAAAGGCCAAGATTGAGCTGTCTTCCGCACAGGCGACGGACATCAACTTGCCATTCCTGACGGCAGATCAGACTGGTCCGAAGCACCTGAATGTTTCCCTGACCCGGGCAAAGTTTGAGCAGCTGATCGCAGACATTGTGGAGAAGACGCTGGCGCCTTGCCGCCAGGTGCTCAAGGATGCAGGCCTTCAGACGTCCCAGGTGAACGAGGTTCTGCTGGTCGGTGGCTCCACGCGTATTCCGCTGGTGCAGCAGAAAGTCAAAGAATTCTTCGGCAAGGATCCTAACCGGACGGTGAACCCGGATGAAGTGGTTGCAGTGGGCGCAGCTGTCCAGGCAGGCATCCTCGCGGGTGATGTGAAGGATGTTCTCCTTCTCGATGTAACCCCGCTCTCCCTTGGTATCGAGACCCTTGGTGGCGTGATGACCAAGTTGATCGACCGCAACACGACCATCCCGACCCGCCGGGCCCAGGTTTTCTCGACAGCGTCGGACAACCAGACTTCGGTGGAGATCAACGTGCTCCAGGGTGAGCGTGAAATGGCGCGTGACAACCGTCAGCTGTCGCGATTCAGCCTGGTGGACATTCCACCTGCTCCGCGCGGCGTGCCGCAAATCGAGGTGGCCTTTGACATTGACGCCAACGGGATTGTTTCAGTGTCGGCCAAAGATCTTGGCACGGGCAAGGAACAAAAAATCACTGTCCAGGCTTCAACCAAGTTGAGTGAAGATGAAATCAACCGCATGGTCAAGGATGCCGAGGTTCACAAGGAAGACGACCGGAAGAAACGCGAGCAGATCCAGGCACGTAACGCCCTTGATTCGATGATCTTCCAGGCGGAGAAGATGGTCCGTGAAAACGGTGACAAGCTTCCGACAGACCTTAAGTCGGAAGTTGAGTCCGCAGTGGCGACCGCCAAGACCAAGCTGGATTCAGAAGACGCCGAGGTGATCGAGGCGGCCAAAGCCGAACTTGAGGCAAAGATGCACAAGCTGGCGGAGCAACTCTACAAGACGGCACAAGCTGCCGGTGGTGAGGCATCCAAAGGAGCAGACGGCGCGGCCCCAGGTGGAGCCAAGAAGTCCGATTCGGATGTGGTCGATGCAGAGTACGAGGATAACTCAGGCAATCCATAGAACAGAGCCCATTCAGGGCAAAAAATCCCCCGTTGCAATTCGCAGCGGGGGATTTTTCTTCTAAACGAAAATGACTTACTTTTTTCCTTCCAGAAACGGTTTCAAGATTTCAACTGGTATGGGGAAGATGATGGTGGAGTTTTGTTCTGAAGATATGTCGGAAAGAGTCTGCAGGTAGCGCAGCTGGACCGACACGGGATTTTGAGAAAGTGTATCTGCCGCTTCACGCAGCTTGGCTGCGGACTGGAGCTCCCCCTCAGCTGCAATGATCTTCGCTCGACGTTCCCTCTCAGACTCAGCCTCCCGTGCCATTGCCCGTTGCATCTCCTGCGGCAGGTCGATGTGTTTGACTTCGACAGACGACACCTTGATTCCCCAGGAGTCTGTATTCTGGTCAAGGATTTGCTGCAGCTGGTCGTTGATCTTTTCCCGCTCGACGAGCAACTCATCAAGGGTGTGCTGGCCAAGCACAGAACGAAGGTGCGTCTGGGCGAGCTGAGATGTCGCGTACAGGTAGTTCTCAATATTGACCACGGCCTTGTAAGGGTCAACAACACGGAAATACAGGACCGCATTCACCTTCAGACTGACGTTGTCGCGACTGATTACATCCTGCGGATCGATGTCCATGGTCACGACCCGGATGGATACGCGGACCATGCGGTCGACCAGAGGGATCAAGATGATTGGACCCGGCCCCTTGGGCGATTCCAGTGCCCTGCCGAGCCGGAACACGACTCCCCTCTCATACTCTTGCAAGATCTTGATGGCAGAGGCGAGAAAAGCCAGCGCAAGGATAAAAAAGATAAATCCACCCGAGGCCATGGGAATCCCTTTAAACAAGCTGTCTTTGAATTTCCTGCCATAGCGCTTTCTTGGCTGCAGGATCTATCGCCAAATCGCTCACTTCTGGGGCAAGAACCAGTCTACCCGAATCAGCCTTCAACTTTTTGGACGCGGCTGCCGCAGCGGCAGGTCCAAACGCGATCTGAATCGACTGACCACCACATGCCTGGGCGATCTTCGCCATAAGTTGCTGCTCCTCTGGCTGAGGGCGGGCCAAACTGTGAAAGAGTGTCACAGGTCCCATGACAAGCTTCGAGACGGGACTTCTGGACGGCCAGACCTGCCCACGATCCGACAACCATTCTGCATACTTTTTTAGCTGGCGACTCATTCAGGTGGTATAGCACCGGAATAGTTCAGGACGCAACGCGTGTAGGCCCTGCCTTGCCCGCAGAGGGTTTGCGCCTTTTCCTGGCTTCAGCACTGGCTTCCTTCAACAAGTCGCTTGCGTAAGCCTGGGCGCAGCCCATCTGTCTTGCCCGTGAAAGGGCAAACCAGGTTTTCAGGGGGCAGCCTGTTTTCAATAGCGCTTCACCTTGCAAAACCAGGGCTGCGCTGGACCACGGTTGTGTCGCGAACGATTTCAACGCGCATGGTTCAGCTTTTTCCGGCCGGTTTAACTTCAGGTGCAGGGTGGCCATCAAGCGCTGTAGCTGGGTTTGGTCACCGCCGCGTTTGATAGATTCGAGGGCGGCAAGCGCTTCAGCGTCCTTGCCCGATTTGCTCAACGCCATGGCCTGGATCATTGCCGCTTCTGCGGACTCGCCGTTTGCCGCCAGCTCGCCAGCGACGGTAATGGCATCATCCAGCTTTTCCTGCATGAAATAGACACGCGCCAGTAGCTCCGCAGCGTCATTCTGGCCAGGGTGTGCCTTCCGTTCATCCCGCAGGATGATTTCGGCACGACGAAGATCCTGGATCTGCTCACAGGTTGCCACCACAGCCTCAAGAGCATCACGTGCATCCGGATAATAACGCCGCATTCTGCTGAAATAGTAGAGCGCCTTGTCGATGTTGCCGCTTCTGGCCTGGGCGTGTCCCATGGTGATCAGGGCCTCGCGATGCCTTTGCGACTGCAGAAGGGCAAGACGCAGGTGCTCGATCGCTTCGACGAACAAACCTTGATCGAGCAAAAGTTGTCCGAGCAATACTTGGCGGTCAGGCTGCTTACCATTGAACGACAGCTCGCGCGTCATCAGGTCGATGGCATCCTGCTTTCGCCCCTCGCTTAGCTTGATGTCAGCCATCAGACCGAGAGCGCGGAAATTGGATCCGTTCTCGCGGATCAGCTCCTCCAGGGCAGCGCGCGCCTCTTGGATCCGCCCCAACTTGCGCATCGCAAAAGCCCGAAGGAAGCGGGCGCGCACATTCTTCGTGTCGTTGGTGAGAGCCTCATCCGCGCAGACAAGGGCCATCTGATACTTATTCTGCATGAGCAAAGACTCGGCCATCCGGATGAGCTTCAGAACTTTATCAGGGAGGATGAAAGAGCGGACCAGAGACAGGACCTTTTTTTCGAGGTCCTCCGCCTGGAACGGTTTCACCAGGTAGTCGTTGGCGCCAAGGTCCACAGCCTTGACGATGTCATCCCGGCCACCTTCGCCGGTGACGATGAGGATCGGGACGTCGGCGCCAAGGTCGCTGTGGCGGATAGACTCAACGACTTCAAATCCACTGCCAGACCCAAGGTTCAGGTCGCAGACAACGAGCGAAGGGGCATGTTCCTTGAGAGATTTCTTGGCGCTGGCGACATCGAATGTTTCCACCACCTTCCCGAATCCGGCCGTATCGAGGACCCGTCGGATGGCTTTTCGGATAGGATCATGATCGTCGACGACCAGAGCCGTGGCCTCCGCCAGGGCCGCTTTCATCTCGTCGTCGATGTTGGGGTTGGCTCGCGTGGTCATGGTAGCGAATGATCCTCAAACGTTTGGAGGTTCGCCCGGGATCAGCCCATCGCGGACTTCACCAGGGCACGTGCACCCGGGTCACCCGGAGAAGACGCCTGGGCTTGACGCCAGAGGTACCGCGCTTCGTCTTCCTTGCCCGCTTTCAACCGCGCGATGCCCGCCCAGACAAGCGCCTTGGCGTGCGCCGGGGACTTATTGAGGATTTCGGTAAATTCTTGAAATGCTTTATCAGGCTGCCCGTTGCGCAGATATAACCGCCCGAGATCAAGGCGAACATCCGCCATGTTCGGGTAAATGCCCAAGGCCTTCCGGTACTCGCCGATGGCATCCTGGATCATGTTGGAGTGCTCATAGGCCCGTGCTGCCGTCACATGGTGGTTGGCAATCCTGCCGAGGACAAGGTCCGGGACGCGCTGACCAGGACGTACGTGGCGTATCGCCTGCTCAAAAACCTCCCGCGCGTCATCGTACTGACCAACGTCACACAGTATGACGGAAAGGTTGAGTGCGGCCTCGGTAAAAGAATTGTTCGCCACCAGGGCTTTTTTGAATTCCCTGATCGCATCCGCAAAACGCGACTGCTTGTGATAGGTGACACCCAGCAGGTTGTGGATATTGGCGAGTGAGCCGTGGGCAGCCAGCGTCGATTTGAGCAGCTTCTCCGCGGCGTCGAATCGTCCGACGCCCAGGTAAAGCATCACTTTTTTTTGCACTGCAACCAGTTCGGCGCGGATTCCACCCATCTCAACCACCCCGTCGATTGGCCCGTTGTCAGGCCACGGAGGTGGCCTCAAACCGCCTGGTGACCTGCACCTTGATCTGACCCGGGAAGGCGACATCAGTTTCGATGCGCTTTGCGATCTCCGTCGACATCTGCTGCAAGTCGGCGTCCTTGATTCGCTTGTGGCTGACTTCGACGTGAACTTCCCGCCCACCATTCATGATGGCGGATTTGGTCACACCTGGGAAGCTCCGGATCACCTCATCAATTGCATTCAGGCGGATCTGGTAGCCCTCCTCAAGATTGACGCGTGCGCCCGGCCGCGCACCAGAGAGGGTGTCTGCGGTTTTCAGGACAAAAGCGAGCGGGGTCTCAAGGATGAGGTCGTTGTGATGGGACATGACCGTGTCGCAAATCAGCCGACGTTCACCAAAACGGTCCGCGTAGTCGCCGCTGATCACCGCGTGGCTGCCCTCGATCCGGTAGTCCAGCGCCTTGCCGATGTCGTGGAGAAGTCCGCAGCGTTTCGCGTCGGCCGGGTCGACGCCCAGTTCCGAGGCCACAACGCCAGCAAGGACCGCCACTTCAAAGGAGTGAAGATACTGATTTTGACGGTAACTGGTCCGCCAGTTCAGGTAGCCGACCAGTTTTTGTACCTCAGGGTGGATGTTGTCCAGCTGCAGGGCGAGCACCGCTTGGCGGCCAAGCTTGGTGGCTTGTTGTTCGATGGCCTCGCGGTGGCGGGCGTAAGCTTCCTTGCTTTTCGTCCAGGCAGACGGTCCTTTGGCGATCAGCTCCTGAAGAGTCAGGCGAGCGGACTCCCGCTCAACCCCGGCGCCACCCGAAAGGCGCAGGAGCGGAGAAAAGTCTGGGTTTTCCGGGCGGGAGAGTTCGATTTCGATCCCGGCAAGTTCTTTCATGTCGAGAACCAGCTGCGGATTCGCTTCGATCTCGTCCGCGAGCCGGGCGCTTTCGATCTCCACGTGATTGAGCATCTTGGGCCACGGGAATTCAGGGGCGTAGCGTGCCATCGCGCGGCTCATGATGCGCTGAGCGGACTTCTTCCCGGATGAGGCCAGCTCGTCGCTGGCGATGCGCAGGACTTTCTGGCACTCAAGCTGCCGGCTTTCGATCAAGTCCCTTTTCAGTGCAAGTTTCAGCTCATTGGCATCGGCGCGGGAGGCTTCCTCGAGGCGTCGCTTCAATTCGCCCGCGTTGCTCTCCAGCCGTCCCTCGAGGTTTGCTGAGATGTCACGCATCGACTGAACCTTGCGCTGGATGGTTTCCATGTCACCTTCGAGGCGCGTCATTTGCGATTCCTCTGTCTCCAGAAGGCTTTCGCGGCGCTCCAAGTCTTCTTCGGAGGTCTTGAGGTCTTCCTTGCGTTCGTTGATGGACTCCTCAAGGTCCTCCCGCAGGATCTGGATGTTGGCGTCTGCGCGCTTAAGCAGGTCATCGCAGATTGTCTCCGCCTGAATCTTGGCTTCACGGAGTACCTCGGACTTTTGCTTGCGGTTTGACGCGGCGAGCCGCCCCGGCAGGATCAGAAGGGCCAGGCGGAAGAACGCATAACCTGCAGCCATGCTGGCGATGGCAGTGACAAGTGCGATTTTGGTGTCCATCTAGAGAGATTCCTGTATTTTTTCAGGGGCATCTGCCCCACGATTGATGCAAAGACATTATTCCCCTTCTATCTTATGTCGCAACCATGGGGGATCGTCTTTACCTAAAAATGCGACCGGGGTTCCGGCAGCCTGCGACAAATGGCGGATATATGACAAAAGTATCTGTTTTTATTGAAGAAACCCTAAGATCCTGTGCGGTTGAGCTGATGACCCGGTTTCGCACCGGTGTTGGTGTCAGCACCAAGGCTGACGCCAGCCTTGTCACAGAAGCTGACCTTGCCAGTGAGCGGGTAGCCCTGGAACGCATCAAATCAGCATTCCCGGAGGATATGCTCTTGTCAGAAGAGACGCATACTTCGGCCACCTCCAGGCCGGAGGGGCGCCACGTCTGGATCGTGGATCCGCTCGACGGGACGACAAACTTCGCCAACGGCTATGCATTTTTTTGCATTTCAATCGCACGTGGGATCTTCCGCAAAGATGGCTCCATTGACGTGGTGGCAGGCGGCATCATGGACCCAGTCAACGGCAACGTGTACCTCGCTGAGCGTGGCAAGGGCGCGTGGATGGACGGTAAGCAACTCAAGGTTCTGCCTCCGCGCCCCCTGGCCAAAGGTTTTCTGGTCACGGGCTTCTACTTCACCGACCCGACACGGCTGATGCCCGAGGTGGAACGCTTTGCCCGTGTGGCAACGCAGTGCCCCGCCATCCGCCGCGACGGATCGGCTGCCCTGGATCTTGCTTTGGTGGCTCGTGGTTTGTTCGATGGTTTTTGGGAAAATGGGCTAAAAGTCTGGGATGTTGCGGCTGGTGCCTTGCTCGTTGCAGAGGCCGGCGGAGTGGTCCAGAATTACGCCCCATCAGGAGCCGGATCTTGGTTTGACCCCGAAGGCCCGGGAATCGTTGCGGGCAACCCGGCAACAGTTGCCTCGATTGCAGGGCTTTTGTGAGCCGTGGAATAATGAAGCTGTTGGTGGTCATTCCCCGCCTGGCCTCAGAAAACCGACGGGTCACCCAAATGATCGGAGACCTCTGAAATGAACCTCGGCAAAAGCCTGGTCGTTTGCCTCTCGCTGACAACCGCCTCCGCAGCGGACGCTGCGCAATGGCTGGTTCAGTCTGGAGACGTACAAGTCAATTGGTCCAGCCTCTCGGCGCAGTTTTCCGGAGTCGCCAACTCTCAACCGGCAGACCGCGAGGGATTGAAGGGACTCGAGCGGACAGCTTGGCGCAACGGCTACGAGAAAGCCGGCACTTTACTGGAACCACTGATGCGTGATCAATTCGGCAAGGCCTCAGGCGGCAGCGGGCAACCAGAGGCAGGAACAGTCTCCGGGGCGGTTGACGAAGTTCGCAAGTCGGTCAAATCGCTCAATGCGACCTTTTTTGCCAACGGTTCGGTGGAAGTTGCCATGGAGGCTTCGCTGCGCAGTGGTTTTGCCGCAGCCCTGCGCCATTCGGGAGCCGGAGCAAAGCCTGCGGCAGCTGGCAATTCTGAGTCAGACTCGACCGGCCTTCTCATCAAGGTCCCGGCTGCCGCCCAGCCATCAGTGGCCTTTTGGCTCGTGGACTCTAGTGGCAAGGTCTTGTTCGAGCCAGCCATGCTGAGTCAGGAGGGCGTCAGCCAAGGCTCTATGGGCCGATGGTTCCGCTCCCCTGGCAAGGAAGAAGTCGCCAGGATCACCGGTGAAAAGCCGGATACCTTGGTTGTCTCCGAGGTCCGGCAGGGCAACCGGTTCGTTGTCGATTCCCAGCAATTTGCCCAGCTCGGGGCGGGTGCCCTTCGGGCCCTTGCTGATGGCAATGCGCTGGTCTCTGGTCGCTGACCTTCCGGGCTTCAGGTCTTTTTCACGGCACAAGCCGCTTTTTTCGTTTGCCTCTCAATTAGGCGCATGTTAAACCCCTCCGTCCTTCAGAAAGAAGCGGAAGGTGGTTTTTTTATGCCCAAAATGAAGTCGAAAAAAGCAGCGTCGAAGCGGTTCTCGGTCCTGTCCTCAGGCCGCATCAAGCGCAGTAAGTGCAACAAGCGTCACATCCTTACCAAGAAGGACCGTGCGCGCAAAAACAAGCTCAAGAAAACAGGTTACGTTCATCCGTCGGATGTCGGTTTGGTGATGCGTTGTCTGCCAAACGGCTGATGATTTTAGCGATTTAAAGCAGGTGTTTTGTCATGGCTCGTGCAAAAAGAGGTTTTAAAGCCCGCCGTCGTCGCAAGAAGTTGCTGTCCCTTGCGAGCGGCTTCCGTGGAACGAGAAAGAACTGCTACGGCACTGCCGTTCACGTGGTTCGTCGCGCACTCAAGTACAGCTACCGCGATCGTCGGGTTAAGAAGCGCGAATTCCGCACTTTGTGGATCATCCGTATCAATGCGGCGGCTCGGGCTGCCGGCTTGAAGTATTCGGAACTGATGCACGGGCTGCGCCTTAAGGGAATCGAACTCGACCGTAGCGTCCTGGCCGACATGGCACTGCGTGACGAAGCGGGTTTTGCAGCCCTCGTGAAAGAGGTCAAGTCGGTCCTTCCGGCTGCTGCCAACTGATCTTTCCAGCGATTCAGCGTAAGGCCCGCTCCTGTCATGGGTGCGGGCTTTTGCATGTGGGGACGTGGTGAAATTGGTAGACACGCTGGTCTTAGAAGCCAGTGCCTCTGGCGTGAGAGTTCAAGTCTCTCCGTCCCCACCATTCATGCGGGATTTGACTAATATTCTGATGCGGCACGAGCCAACCGCGATGATGTCCTTGCTACCGACTGGCTGAAGACTGCTGATTTTCTTCCCGTTCACAAAGGATCCGTTCATGGATCCTTGGTCCTCAACAAAGACGTCGCCGGTGTCATTGACCTTCACAAGCAGGTGCTTGCGCGAGATTTCTGGATCCGCCTCAAACTTGCCAAAGTGTGCTGCACGGCCGATGAAAAACTGCTTTTGCTGAACCGGGATTTCTTCGTTGCGGCCATCACCGTAGGTCACGTTCAAGATCACGTAATGGCTCTGGGTCTGGCGCAGCTCTGATTCGATCAAGCTGTCGACCAGGCTGGAACGTGAATCGCCCTGGGTCCCTCCACGAGCGCCCGTCTTGAACTGAGTTGATATGTGGCGGGTGCGACGTTCGTCCTCCAGAGCGAACCTCATCACTGTCTTGCCAATCCTTATCTGGTCATCGTGATGGAGTCGCGATTTAACGATGCGCTGGTCATTTACAAAAGTTCCGTTGGTGCTATTCATGTCAAAAATATGAAAATTTCCACCGATATTCTGGATCTGGCAGTGCGTGGCTGAAACTTCTGCATCTGCGATCAGCACATCGCCCTTTTCGCGCCCGAAAATGGTCGCGTCCCGCCTTAGCTTGATAGCCTCAGGCGATCCGCCATCACGCGATACGTAAAGTACCGCGCGCTGTTCCTTGTCATTTTCTGGCTTTTCTTTCTTCATGTTCCCCAGTCCCGGGTCAACTTCAGGTCTATCGGCAGCTGGCCTGTCCAAACTGAATCCGCGCACTTGCCTCTGCCGTAAATTCTGGCAAGATTGCCAGAAGATCCCGGGGTTTCTCCCCGGACAATTGGGGGGAGCAATGGTTCAACCAGGAAAGCCCTTTGACGGCGCAGGCGTAGAGTTTTCTGAGCTGGTACTTGGACTTTCTTCGGCCGCGTTGCATTACCTTGGCGAGGGTACTGGTAGTGTACCACCCGCGCAAAAGTCGGAGGCCAATCTTGCTCTGGCCAGGCAGAACATTGAAATCATCCGAATGCTCAAGACCAAAACAAATGGCAACTTGTCGGCCGATGAGGTTCGATTGGTCGATGGTGTTTTGACCGATCTGATGACCAAGTTTGCACAGGTTGCTGCGAAGGTTTAACGAAACCTGTCGCATCAGTTCTTTTTCTGGATTGTGAGCTTGGTTCCGACGAGAAGTTCTTTCGCGTCTTTCGCCAGTGCAAGGATCCTGAAGATGGCGTACCCATCACTGGATTTTTCCAGTTCCAGGAGCCCGGCTCCGCTTCTTTTATTGGTCAGGAGCGCCATGCTTTTTTCGGAACCCCTGATTGCCAGCGCCTGGATTTTATCACCCTTCAGTATGGTCGCGGGGCCCCCTGCAAGGACATAGCTTCCTTTCACCGCCAGGATGACGCCGTCGTATCCCAGACTTTGAAATGTCCATTGGACCAGGGAGGCAGGCGAAGCATCGCCACTATAGGATTTCACGGATCCAAGCTTTCTTAGTTTGATGCCATCGTTATAAAAGACGGCGGCCGAAGATGATTTTACGTCAGAAAAAACGAGGTTTGCCACGATCGCCGCGGCACCTTTCTTCGCCGAGTCACCAGAATTTATTTTTTGCGAGAATTGCGCCGTGCCGCGATCGATAAAGGTAAATGGTGACATTGGACGGAATTCCTCACCGTTTTGGATCAGGGAATCCGTAGCGGCAGAGGCAACCGGTCCAGCAACAATCTGGATCCTGGCAGGGATGTATTGTTCTGCAATCGGAGCGGCCCGCACCTCTTTGATCCATCCATCAAGATCCGGTGCAGGCTCAACGGTCCTTGCGCGCGCACCGGATGAATTGATCAAAACCGCGAATGTCAGGACCACCGCAAATGATAATCTGAGCAAGTTCTTCATGTCCCACCTACCAGTTTAATACCAGCCCGAGGCCGGCATAGGCTGCGCGCAACTCAACGCCTGACACCGCGACTTCGCCGGGGTCAAGATCGCCCATCTTGATGTTCTCGATGGCGATGTTCTCGTACATCCCGAAGGTCAGCACATTGAAGGTGTAGTCCACCCCAAACAGGCGAAAATCCATCGTTGAGTTCAGGAAAAGATCCAGCCCGGCCCGCTCCGACGAGACGGCGCTCGTGCCAAGGACAGGCAAGAAAGGAATGCCACGATCGATCGCATACCAGACCCTTGCGGTATAAAGACGTGCCGCGCGTTCAGCTGAAACCTCAAGCGACACACTGGGCTGGTTCCTGATCTGGAAATCTTGTGTGGCAGTAACATTGCCATCGGCATCCCGTTCCACCGGCTGACGGGAGAGAAGATAATATCGACCAAGCTTTGGCGTCACTTCGACGCGGTTTATGAATAGTGGAAACTTGAAGCTGAATGAACGGCCAAGCACAAACCTTGTCCACTCCAGTGTTGTTGTTGTGCCGTTGGCGGTAGCGGTCTGCTGCGGGAATTTGTCGTAATAAAACTTGATGCCGCTGAGTGGACCCGACCGGACTTCCACCAGCAGCCCGTAAAGTGAGCCGTTTTCAACCAGATCATCCCCCTTCAGGAGTTGCTTTCCGTACCGGAGCCCGACGTAACCCGAAGCTGCGGTTTGGAACAGGAGGTTCGATATCGAATCATAACCCTTGGTAAACAGATTGCTGAGCAATCCCGACCTTGCCGCAGAGCTCAAGCGTTCATGTGCGCTGCTCACCGCCTTCTCCAGTTCAACGGATCGCTGGCCGGCACCATCGCTATTATGGCTCCAGATCCGTGCATTCCCAGCGGTGGTTGCGGTGCGCGCCTTGGCGTCCAACTTATAACGTGCAGTGTCGATGAAGGCCGTCCTGGTGCTTGAACCGGTGCCTGACTGGAACCTTGTCTTGTCCTTTCCAGTGAGCTTTGCTTCCCCAAGATGTTCTGCGAAGAACCTCCCCGTGTCCGCGTCCATGGTCATCCGGTAAAAAGTGATGGATGCATTGGGCGTGATCGAGTCGAATTTCTTGGTAAATCTCTGGCCCTTGAATTCAGCAGCAGAGAGAATGCCTGTGCTTGAAGTCAGGCGACTCCGGTCAAGGTACGCTGCCGCAGGAAGGCTGTCCACGAGCGCGAACGCGAGGGTGGATGCGAACTCGTCGTCGGCAAGGAATTCGGCCGACCATTCCGTTACCGGAATTGTGATGGAGCGGAACACCTTTGCCCGAGTTTTGCCAGCGGCCGCCTGTTCAAGGCTGAAGCGGATTGCATCCCCATCTTTTGTAATTTTGAGGTTAACCGAAAGAGACGCATCGATTTTGGTGCCAAGACGCGTCGATTCCTTGCCAGAGATCGCACAAGTGGTGGACGAAGAGGGGCTTGACTCCCAAACCGATCCGCCCTCATGAAATGCTTTCGCGAGGGTTTTGCAGGCTTCCTTCCAGCCTTTTCCTGGCTTTGCTGGCAGAGCTGCAATGTCTTTTGTGATGTCGATGTCGATGGAAATGGATTCCACCGGGATGAATTTCCGCATGCGATCGGGCCCGCCTTGCTTTGTGCCCGCATCGTTCCCCGTAACGGGCGCTGCAAACAGCCGGGAAGACGTAGCTACTGTGGCGATCGCTAGCACAGCTATCATCCGAGTTAATTTGCAGTTCGCCACGCTCATTTTGTCTCTTTTACCTGAAACTGTTGATCTTCACTTGTCTGGTGAAGAATGCGTTTGAGTTTCTTCGGACGAATGATGCCACTGACGGGTACTTCCTGACAAATTCGGCGTTGACCTGGAACAGAGACTGGTCCTGGAAGACATAAATGCTTTTTCCATTTTGGACGGAACCAGCGATCATTTTCTGGATCTCATCAACCGAGTACTTTTGTGCACTGACCAGCGCGTCTTGTGGACCCGTGAAGACAAAGTCGCCGTCAATCAGGCCACGAACCTTGTCGGTCAGTTCGTTGTTGGTCCCGTTGCCGCTGATCTGTGCAATGATTTCCTGGTTTTTAACGACGAAGGTACCTGCCGCTGCGATGGTTGCGCCACTTTCCGCGGAAACCGAAGGGGAAGACCTCAAGGAGGGCATCAGAGGTGCAAGAAGCCCTGGTTTGAAGAGTCTGATGACCAAAGGCAGTTTGTCCGGGTCTTGCTGGAAGCGGCCGGCAATCCACGGGCTGATTTGCGGTGCCTCACCAAGGGACTGCAGGCCAACCACAATATTTGACTGCTTTGCCAGCGGTGCAAGTGAGGCGATCGTTACTCTGCCCTCGATCGGCGCTCTGTTGGCAGTAGAACCATCGGAAATGACGATTGCCAGGGACAGCGTCCTGCGGTCCGTGCCCGAGATGATGGTTCGCGTCGAATTGGCCAGGATGTTCGCAACTGGCACGCGAGCCGTATATTTGCCGGGGTCGGTGGCGGGCACAAGTTTTTCCTGAAGCCCTTTGGCTCCACCTTTTGATTCCTGGCGCAATTCGAGTGCAATGCTTGCCCCTGTGGGTACAGCCTTGAGGCTGACGACAAATGAAACGAACTCATTGCTGAGCTTTTCCAGTTCCGTGGTTGTCCAGAAGGAGGAACCCGGGGCTGGTGAGAGAAGTTTTGCCGAGAGGTCGATCTTTACAGGCGCTGGTTTGGGGGTCGGCTTGGGCGTGGCGGTTGGGGTCGGCGTGGCGACGACGGCAAGATTCTCCTGGATACGCCGGCTGCGGTCTGCATCGTCAACCTTTGCGATGGTGATCTTCACACCTGTTTTGGTGTTGGTCTTGGTAACTTCGGCCGGTCCTGACGCCCCGGAACTTTTTGTCGCAACGGATTCGCCGGCGTTTACAGTAACGGCCCCGTTGCCGGTCAGCAGGATCACAGGGTTGGCACGGTTGTCAGTTGTCGAAGCCTCTGCCTGACCGGCCCTTGTGGCGTCGATCAGGATGGTTGGCGCGATCCGGTGGTCTTCAAGGGATGTTACCGTGATTCTGGAGTTTGAGAGGCAGCTCGCCTTTCGTCCGGAGTTCAGGTCGATAACCGCTTTCGAATCCTTGCCGGTCACGATCTGATCGCCGTCAGCTACGGTCTGTCCGGCATTCACGCGGCGGAACTCCCCGTCTTCGGAGCGGATCTGGACTTCGCCATCAACAGCTGCAAGTTTCCCGACCGCGGCGCTTTCGTCCGTCAGGTAGATATTCGAATTGCGCACGGCACTGATCGAGAACACAGCAGCCACACCGATGACTACCGTCACCAGGACGAGCTTTGAGGAAAAACTAAATTGGTTTGAGCCCATGTCGACGATCCCCTATCTGCCCATCGGTGGATCGGAGCTGGCTGAAATTACTTGAGTTCAGGTCTGGGCGTTAAAGTAAACCGGAATCCCGCCGATCTAGCAGCAGGTCAAGGAGGAGGTTCCCTATGGGGGGCAGGCAAGCCCACGGCAAGGTGCCATTTTTCAAGTCTCTGCGCGGCCGCTTTTCGCGGATCATTGTGGCGTTGACGACGCTTGCCATTTTCTTTGTCTCATGGGGCTTCAGTTCAAGGTTCGAGGAGTACCTTCAAAACGAAATCAGAGACTCCTTGGTCAACCGGGCTGAAACGTCGGCAGAGGCCGTTGGCGCAACGCTTAAGATTCTTGTCGGGCAGCTGGGGACATATGCCGCCAATGTCATCCCATTCGACGTTCCGCGTAAGAAAGCCAGTTTCCAGCAATTCCTGTCCGATTTCCCTGAAGTCCTTACAATTTCTACTTACCGTTGGGATACCACCAAGAAAGCGATGTCCGAGGTTGTCCATAGTGAACTGACGGCCCAGCAGAAGGACGATGCGATCCTGCAGCGAGCCAACGCCGAAACCGCGCATGCCGCCTTGCTCCGGCTCGAGACCGAAGAAATATCAAGGTTTGCTGCCGAACCCCTTCCCCAACCTCAGAGTCAGCCCGCATACCGGTTCCTGAGCCTTGCGACTCAGTCCAAGTTGCCCGTTTTCACCCTGCTGATCCGGTATCCCGTCAAGCCAGGGGCGAAGGAAATTTCCCTGGTCTCAACGTCGGTTTGGTTGACTTCGTTGATGGTTGCGTTGCCCAAGACGGCGGCGTTGGAGACTTCCGTCGTGGACGGTCGTGGCCAGATCATTGCATCGGCAGTGGTGAACGATGTCCTTCGCGGCAGGAAATATAGCGAGCTGCCGGTATTCAAACGGGCAAGGGACTCAGTCGAACCAAGTGGTTTTTATGAGACCAGGTCGATTCCCGCATGGGCAAGGCGCTTTCCAGCCGAGGTTGGCAAGTTCCTGGAAGAAAGATCCTTCTCTTTCCAGGGTAAGAAGGGCGCGGACTGGGTTGGCGCATTCTCGCGGGTCCAGAAACAGGGCGTCGGCATGGATAATCATTGGGTCCTTGTCCAGAAACGTGCCGATGCCGTCTTCGGCGTAGTTGAGAAATCAAAGCTCGAAACCGTTTTGATCGCATTCTTTGTGATTCTTGCTGCCGGGACTGTCGGGGTCATGTCGGCCGGTCAAAGCACCGTCCAGCTGGAACGGGTTTACCAGGCGACTGGAGAAATTGCCTCGGGACGCTTTGACACTCGAATCGAAGGTCGTTCTGAGGATGAGATCGGTCAGATTGCCGACTCTGTGAACCGGATGGCGGCCGAACTGAAAGCACAAGTGGAATTGAAGGCGGAGAAAGGCCGGTTGCAGGCCGAAGCGGACACCGCGCGGACGGTGCAGGAAACTTTCTTCCCATCGGGAACCATCAATTCCGGCCCGTTGACAGTGGCGGGCAGTTACCAACCTGCAACTGAGTGCGGCGGCGACCTCTGGGGTCACTTTACCGTGCGTCCTGGTGTCGAGGTCCTCTACATCGCCGACGCGATGGGGCACGGTGCGTCAGCGGCCATCATGACGGCAATGGCTTATACTGCATGCAACCTGGTCGCTGAAATTATCAAGGACGCTCAAATTTTTGGCGACTCGCCGGCAAAGCTCCTCGACCAGATGAACAAGGTCATCTTCGGCGCCGTGAAAGGCAAGGTCAGCATGACCTGCTTTGCTGTGCTCTACGATTTCAACAAGGGTGAAATGGTTTTTGCCAACGCAGGACATAACTTCCCCTTCGTGCTGTTTCCTGCCGCTGTTGCCGCGGAATCCGCAAATGGAAAGGCGCCTGCGCCCCAGTCCCTAATGCTCAGCGGTAATCCGCTCGGCGTTGACATTGAAAGCGCCTACCAGGACAAGCGTCGTCCGATCAAGGCGGGTGAGCGCCTGGTCATGTTCACCGATGGCCTGATTGAGTGCCGTTCCCCGGCCGGAAACCAGTGGGGCCGAAAGGCATTGAACTCTGCTTTGGCCAATGGGGTTAAAGTCGGCGGCGTCGAGGATCTTCGCAACCATATCATTGGCAGCGCATTTCGCTTCTTCAACGGCGTGCCGATTGCTGATGACGTGACCTTGGTCGTGGCCGAGATTTCAGCTGCCTGGACTGCAGGTAGCGCGATTCCCGTGACGGGGAATTCAACGCCACCAGCGAAAACCCCAACCCTTGATCTGGCGGGCTGACCAATGGACTTGTCCAAGTATGAGTTCCCGGCGCAAAAAGCCCTGCACCAGGGGTTGCAGTATGCGCGGGGATTCGGCCATGTTCATTTTGAACCGGAGCACGTGGCCCTGGCCATCGTCCGCCACGGCAAGGTTGGCTTGGGGCGTGATGTCAGCGAACGCCTTAAGGCCCACATCGAAAGTCATCTATCGAAGACGCCACGGATCTTTGGTTCGATCAAGGTCGACTTCGGCAAGCGCCTTTCTGCAGCATTAGACCGTGCCGAATCCGGTGGTGGTGCTGTGACAGAGGCAGTCCTCTGGGACGCCATTTGCAAGCAGTCGACTGCCATTCAGAATTTTTTTGCTGCTTATCGCAATTCCCGTAGCGAATCGCGGGAGTTCACGCCCCTCACCGCCATGTCAAAAGCGGAAAAGGATGCAGGTCCCAAGACTGATGCCAAGGGCGCAAAAGGTAGCCGTCTGAAGCCAGAGGAAAAGTCTGGAGACATTGCATCGCGCCAACCATCAGAGCCGTCACAAGACGATTTCAAGATGAGCGCGTTTCTGAAGGAATTTACGACTGACCTGACAGAGATGGCTCAGAAGGGCGATCTTGATCCGGTAATTGGGCGGGACACGGAAGTTCGTCGCGTGCTGGAAATCCTTGGTCGCAAGAAAAAGAACAACCCCCTGCTCCTGGGTGACCCTGGTGTCGGCAAGTCGGCCGTGGCGGAAGCGGTGGCATTGAAAATCGCAAGCGGTCAGGTTCCCGAGACGATGCGTGACAAACGCGTACTTTCGCTGGACCTTGGTGCATTGCTGGCAGGGGCCAAATATCGCGGAGAATTTGAAGAGCGGGTCAAGGGACTGCTCAAGGCTCTGGACGAATACAAAGGTCAGATCATTCTGTTTATCGACGAGATCCATATGTTGGTCGGGGCGGGCAATGCACAGGGTTCGGCGGATGCCGCCAACTTGCTCAAGCCGGCCTTGGCACGGGGAATGATCCAGTGCCTTGGCGCGACCACCCGGGATGAATATCGTAAATACATCGAAAAGGATCCCGCCCTTGAACGACGCTTTCAGCCCCTATCGGTAGCGGAGCCAGGACGTGCGGCCGCGATCTCGATCCTTCGCGGATTGAAGGCCCGCTATGAAATCCATCATGGCGTGCAGATCGATGACGACGCCCTCGTGGCGGCAGTGGACATGTCGCTGCGCTACATTCCTGACCGCCGCTTGCCGGATAAAGCGATTGACCTGGTGGACGAGGCGGCGAGCCGCTTGCGACTCCAGATCGCCAGTGTGCCTGCCGTGCTTGATACCTTGCGCGGACGGATTGCCCAGCTCGAAATCGAGCGCAAGGCGATTGGTGACCAGGTGGCGAACCAGCGGGCTCTTGTGACGATCGACGCCGAGCTTGCCAAGGTTCGCAAGGAACACGAACGCGTTGAGGCGATATGGCGCAGCCACCAGGCCGCGCTTGAGGGACTTCGTGAGGCCGAAGTCAAGCGTGAGGAACTCGCCGGACTTTATGAAGCCGCGAAGGCTCGCGGTGAATTTGAGTTTGCGGCGCGCCTCCAATACATGGAGATCCCGGGCAATGAGAAGAATCTTGAAACTTTGCGCGCGGATCTGAACATCCAGCAGGCGAAAAACTCTTTCCTTCGCCAGGTGGTGGGAGCTCGTGAGGTGGCCGAAGTGGTCGCCATGTGGACCGGTATCCCGGTCGACAAGATCGTCGAAGATGAATCAAACCGTCTACTCAAGATGAAAGCGCGGCTCGGTTCGCGCGTATTTGGTCAGGACGATGCGCTGGAGACCGTGTCGCGGGCGATTCGCCGGGCCCGCACCGGCGTGAACGATCCCAAGAGACCGATCGGTGTATTCTTGTTCCTCGGGCCAACCGGTGTTGGCAAGACAGAGACGGCAAAGGCACTGGCCGCTGAGCTTTTCGACAACGAGGCCAGGATGATCCGGGTCGACATGTCAGAGATGATGGAAGCACACAATGTCGCCCGCCTGATTGGCGCACCCCCCGGCTACGTTGGGTACGGCGAAGGTGGCGACCTGGCTGAGTCGGTACGCATAAACCCGTATTCGGTCGTGCTTCTTGACGAAATCGAAAAGGCCCACCCCAAAGTCCTCGATATTTTGCTCCAGGTTTTTGAGGACGGCAGGCTGACTGACGGGCGCGGGAAGCTGGTTGATTTTCGCAACACCTTGATCATCATGACGTCAAACCTTGATCCTGGGTTTATCCGCAGCAATCACTCAGTGGATGACTCCGGCCTGCGTAAAGCGCTGGCAGAAACCATGCGCCCCGAGTTCGTCAACCGGATCGACGAGATCATCCAGTTCCGTGGGTTGACCCGCGTGGAACTTGAGCGGGTGCTGGAAAAGCAATTGATAGAACTCAATGAGAGGATTTCCGGGCGCAACTTCCGGGTCGGCCTTGGTCCCAAGATGCGGCAGCATCTGCTCGCCCTTGCAGCAGACCCCCGTTTTGGTGCCCGGACCATGAAGAGGGCTTTCCACCAGCAGGTGGTCGATGCAGTTTCGGACCGCATCCTCACCATGGCGCCGGCATGCCGGGGTAGCTGGCTTCTGGACCTGGATCCGGACCAGCGGGTGGTATGGCGCGAGGAGTTTGACCCGGCTCGTTACCTGCCCCCTGCGCGCGAGGGCTGAGGCCACGCTCTTGCCTTGACAACCAAGCGCTAGATCAATAATCCTTCGCACATCCGCACGCGGAGTTGGGGCGTCGACAAGCGGTAAGTCACTGGATTTTGATTCCAGCATTCGTAGGTTCGAATCCTACCGCCCCAGCCATCTTTCTCCCGGCCCGAAGCAAAGGGAGTCTTCATGAACAACGAACTCATTGTATTTTCAGGCAATGCCAACCGGGCGCTGGCGGAGAGCATCTGTCGCAACCTGGGTACCGTGCTTGGCCAGGCAATGGTCGGTAATTTCTCGGATGGCGAGACAAGGGTTGAATTGCAGAGCAACGTCCGCGGGCGGGACGTGTTCATTGTCCAACCGACTTGTGCCCCGGCAAACCAGCACATCATGGAAGCATTGATCATGGCGGACGCCTGCCGGCGGAGCTCTGCCCAGCGCGTCACATTGGTGACTCCCTACTTTGGCTATGGTCGCCAGGAGCGCAAGAACGCCCCGCGGACTCCGATCACTGCAAAGTTGATCGCAGACCTGTTTGAGACAGCAGGCTACAACCGGATCCTGACGCTTGAACTTCACACGTCGGCAATCCAGGGCTTTTTCAACATTCCCGTGGACCATCTTTTCGCCAAGCCGGTTTTTGCTGAGCATCTTGCTGGCAGGCCGGAACTGCTTGAGGACCTGGTGGTTGTTTCGCCCGATGCTGGAGGCGTGGAAAGGGCGCGCGCCCTTGCCAAGCTTTTCAACACCGGTTTGGCCATTGTCGACAAGCGCCGTGACCGTCCAAATGAAAGCCACGTGATGAACGTCATCGGCGAGGTAAAGGGCCGCAATTGCCTGATCGTGGACGACATTTGTGACACGGGCGGATCCCTTACCAAGGCAGCCGATACACTCGCTGCGCAGGGGGCGAAGGCTGTCTATGCGGTGATCAGCCATCCCGTTTTGTCGGGGCCGGCCCTGGAGCGGATTGAGGCCTCGGCCTTGAAGGAGCTTATCTGCACCGATTCGATACCCCTGTCTGAAGATGCCAAAAAGTCATCTAAAATCAGGCAGTTAAGTATTTCTAGTTTGTTCGCAGAGGCAATCCGCCGGATTCACAATTCGGATTCAGTCAGTTCCCTTTTTGTCTGAGCCAGGCCTCGCCTCTCACAACCCTGCGAATTTGGGGACAAACGGCTTGAAAGCCGCAGCGGATGTGGCTATAAGGCAGGGTTCTATTGGTCCGAAGATCTTGGAGCGAGTGTCTCATGTCAGATAACACGTTGATTACAATCGAAGGAAAACACCGTGAAGTTGCGGGCAAGACTGCTTCCCGTAAAATCCGTCGCGGTGGAATGATCCCGGCTGTGTTGAGCCACAAAGGCAAGTCGACCATGCTGGAAATCAACCCGAAGTTTCTTGCCCGTGCCTGGAAGAACGAGAAGAAGTTCAACCTGAGCCTCGAGGGCAAGGTCATGCCGGTGGTGATCACCGAGCTGCAGCTTGATCATGTGAAGCGCACTGCGCTGCACGTTGACCTGGCGCACGCCTGAATCTTTGAAGTTGCTGGTTGCCCTCGGTAATCCGGGGAAGAAATACGAACTGACCCGCCACAATGCGGGGTTCATCGTAGCAGACCAGTTGGTCCGGGATGCGGGGTCAGACTGGCGGGACGAACTGTCCCGTTTTGAAGCCCTGGTCGCCAAGGCAGTGATCGCCGGTGAGGAATGCCTGGTGTTGAAACCCCAGACATTCATGAATCTCAGCGGCAGGGCTGTCCAGAAGGCAGCCCATTACTTCAAGATCCCGCCTTCAGACATGGTCGTCATGTATGACGACGTTGATGTTCCGGCGGGCAAGGTGAAGGCAAGATCCGGCGGTGGTCACGGCGGCCACAACGGTGTCAGGAGCATCATCGAATGCACCGGCACAGCAGAGTTCGCCCGGGTCAAGCTGGGCGTAGGGAAGCCACTGGAATCAGGACTGGTCAATGTGGCTGTGGCGGACTGGGTTCTTGCACCGATGGGTGCCCAGGAAGTCGAAAACATGAGATGTTCGATGGCCCAAGAGGCGCTTCTGCGATTGAAAAATATTTTTCAAGGCAGTAGAGCTGCAGGGCTTGGAAATTAACCTCCTTTGCCTGCACCAAAGTTGTGTGCCGGCTGAGAAACCGTAAAGGAGACGGAAGAATGCTTAGAGAATACGAAATGACGTTCATCACCCGTGCGGACGTGCCTGAGAGCGAGTTCCACGGGATCCTGTCAAAGTATGAAAAGTACATGACAGCTGATGGTGGCGAGATCCTCAAGAAAGACATCTGGGGTTCCCGCAAGCTGACTTACCCGATCAACAAGCAGTACCGCGGTAACTACGTCAGCTACGACTTTGCTGGCATGCCAGAGCACCTGACTGAGATGGAACGCCTGATGCGCATCGACGAGAATGTCCTGCGCTACCTGTCAGTCCTCCTCAACAAGCAGGTCGATGTTGCCAAGCGGAAGGTGGAAATCACCAACGAGGCAGCTGCCGCAAAAGAGCGTGAAGCAGCCGCCCGTGAAGCAGCTGAAGAACTCGGTCGCGACTAAGAAAACGCTTCCCGTGCGGGAAGAAGATTCTGGAGAATGGAAACATGAAAGTCATCCTGAGCCATGACGTCGACTCCTTGGGTCGCGTTGGAGATATCGTAAACGTCCGTAACGGCTATGCTCGCAACTTCCTCCTTCCGCGCGGACTTGGTATGCCGGCCAACGAGGAAAACGAAGCCGCACTGGCGCACCACAAGCGCATCCTTGACCGCAAGCGCGCAGCTCTTTTGGCTGAAGCCAAGAAGCTTGCCACCGCAATCGAAAAGACTTCGGTAACGGTTGCCAAGCAAGTTGGCGAAGACGAAAAGATCTTCGGTTCGGTCACTACGGCAGAGCTGGAACAGCTTTTGTCGGCCGAAGGCATCAAGGTGTCCCGCAAGGACATCACCTTGCTTGATGACGTCAAGAAGGTCGGCGTTTACGCTGCGCAAGTAAAGTTGCATAGCGACGTCAGTGCCAAGTTCAAAGTCTGGGTTGTTGCCGGTTGATAGATCCCCCAGAAGGGAGACTGCAACATGGCACCATTGGACCAGAACACAAACATCCCATCACCCCTTGATGTGGTCGCTCCGCCTCACTCTGTTGAGGCGGAAAAGGCCGTTCTTGGGGCAATCCTGAACGATCCACCTCTTCTCGGCCTTGTTTCTGACAAGGTCCGGGTAGAGCATTTTTTTCTCGACTATCACCGCAAGATCTTCGCTGTGATGATGGAGCTCGACGCAAAGGGCGAGCCATGCGACCTGGTCACGGTAGCTGACCGCCTGCACCGGATGGAGCCTGATGCGCGAGTTTCGGCCCCGGTCTACCTGGTCGACTTGACCCAGCAGGCACCAGTCGCTCAAAACATCGAACATCACGCAAGGATCGTCCGCGAGTATTTTTTCCTGCGGAAGATGATCCGTGTCTGCCAGGACACGATTGGCAAGGCCGCTGCCGCTGAAGGCAATGTCATGGGTTTTGTCGAGGAAGTGGAAAAGTCTTTCCTCGAGATCACCAATGAACAGTCTCGCCAGAATGCCACCGCCACACACATGGAAGTCCTTGAGAGCACAATCAATGAGCTCGAGGAAAAAATGCTCCGTGCCGGGGAACTCAGTGGCGTCCCATCCGGTTTCAATGACCTTGATTCGATTACGGGTGGGTGGCAAAAAAGCGACTTGATCATCCTTGCGGCCCGTCCTGGTATGGGAAAGACCGCCTTTGCCTTGAACTGTGCAATGAACGCAGTAAAACGGGGCATACCGACCATCATATTCAGCCTCGAGATGTCCAAGAACCAGCTCATGAATCGTCTGATCGCATCAGAGGCGCGGGTTGACTCGTCGAAGCTACGCAAGGCAGAGCCTTTGACGGAAGATGAGCGCAACCGCCTGGTCCAGGCATTCCGCTCTTTCAGCGCCCTGCCAGCTGTTCTGGGCGTTAACGATACCGGCGGCCTGAGCCTGACAGAACTGCGCTCTGAGTGCCGTCGCTTCAAGAAGAAGCTTGGTGGGCTTGGCATGGTTGTAATTGACTACCTTCAGCTGATGACTGCTTCCGCGAATCGGCGCCCCGAGAGCCGGGAACGCGAAATTGCGGAGATTTCGGCGGGTTTGAAGAATCTTGCCAAGGAGTTGCAGGTCCCGGTGTTCGCCCTGGCACAGCTAAATCGCGAAGCCGACAAGCGGATCGACAAGCGTCCAAAGATCAGCGACTTGCGGGAATCAGGGTCGATTGAAATGGACGCCGACGTGATCCTTTTCGTTTACCGAGACGAGTATTACGACCGGAATTCGGAAGACGCGGGTAAGGCAGAAATCATTTTCGGTAAAAACCGTCACGGCGGTCTGGATACCGTTCCGTTGGCCTACCAGCCGTCATTTGTTTCTTTCTACAACTTGCTCAAGTCGTAAAAAACCCACCGGCGAAGTGCGGTGGGTTTGGCTTTACTGGATGGCCGCCAGACGGTTCACGGAACAAAGCCGTGGATCTTCATCTTCTTGCGTAGTGTGTTGCGGTTGATGCCCAGGATGCGCGAAGCGTGAACCTGATTGCCGCCGGTCCTTCTGAGGATCTGGCCAAGCAGAGGCTTTTCCACCTTTGACATGATCAGGTCGTACAGGCCGTCCGGGTAAAATTTGCCCAGCTGGTCCAGGAAGCGACCGATCTTGACGTCGACCAGCGCTTCAAGCGCCATGCTATCAACCCGGTCGATGAAAGCAGGCTCCAGGTCTGTCCTGGTTTCAAGGTGCGCGCCGGCGCCTACCGGGGTTTTGCTCAGGGATTCAGCTTCGCGAAGGGATTCGACAGACACGGGAATCATCTCTCCATCAACGGTTGCATCTGCAGGGACCAAATCTCTAACAGCAGCCTCGGCGAGCGTCAACCCGGATAAAAACTTCTCCTGCAGAGAAAAATATTGACTTGGCTGTAAACGAATTCTCCATGCAATTTCTGCCCTCTTTTTTCGCGTCCGCCATCTCGCGTAAAATCAAGACATGTCCGGATTTTGCGGTTTCTGACCCCTCGACGGCCTGCTCCAGTGGTGGTATCCCATCTGGTTTGAAGGCTTGATTCAAGTGAGGTTTAGGTCATGGATACCCGGCAAAATGGGGAACCCGAAGAGAATAAGGGCGCAGGTCAGGCTGATCCGGCAACGGCAGGTGATCAGGGCGCTTTGACTGCCGAGATTGACAAGCTCCGCGAGGAAGTCAAGTCGCTGCAAGACAGGTACCTGCGTCAGGTTGCTGAACTTGAGAACTACCGACGCAGAACTGAGCGTGAAAAGTCGGACCTGTTGAAGTTTGGTAACGAGGGCTTGGTGAAGGATCTTGTCCCCGTGCTCGACAGTTTCCACCAGGCGATGCCTGCGGGTGGCAGCGAGGAAGCCAGGTCTACCGCTTCCGTTGAGGGACTGATCAGTGGGATGGATATGGTCAGGCAGCAGCTGATGTCGGCACTGCGCAGGCACGGCTTGGAAGAGGTCCCGGCCGTTGGTAGCAAGTTCGATCCGAATGTTCATCAGGCGATCCAGAGAATCGAGTCTGATGACTGTGGAGTTGAGACGGTGGCCCAGGAATTCGCCCGTGGCTATTTGCTCAACGGCCGGTTGGTGAGGCCGGCGATGGTGAGTGTGACAGTACCCCGGGGCTGAGTTATATCCCTGCCCCGGATCATGCCCGCAAAGGGCATGTGTTTTTTGGCAGCCGGTTCCCGGTTGCGTATCCACTTGACCCCAAAGGGCTTCGGCCCGTTAATTCCGCCCGGTGTCAAAGCCACCAGCGTCTCCGCAAGGGAGTCGTGCGCTAAGGTTCCTTCAACTTGCACCGATACTCCACAAGAGACAGCAAGAAGAGTTTTTCCGGCTTCACCTGTTCCCAAGGAGATCACGGATGACGGCTGTGGTGTTAACACAGGCTCCAGACATGAGTGCAGAACTACCCCTTTTGCCGCTGAAGGACATTGTTGTCTTTCCGCATATGATCGTCCCCGTATTCGTAAACGAGGACCTTTGCGTCAATGCAGTCGAAGCTGCGATGGCCGGCAACAAAAAGATCTTCCTGTCCGCATTCAAGGTGACGGGCGAGGAAGGCAGAGGCCTTGAAGCGGCTCTTGAGCCGCCCTTCGACGTCTATGCGACAGGAACGGTCTGCTCGATCATGCGGACCAGGAAGCTTCCGGACGGCCGCATGAAAGTGCTGGTCCAGGGGCTTCACAAGGCGAAGCTGGTATCCCTCGTGAAAAACGAAGGTTATCCAACCGTCATGACTCGCACGGTCATGGACGACCAGGTGATCAATGGCACCCCCGAGACAGAAGCCTTGATCCGCGCTGTGCGCGAAAATCTGGAAAAGGTTGTCGGTCTTGGCAAGGTACTGTCGCCGGACATCCTCATGGTACTTGAGGACGTCAACGAGCCTGGCCGCCTTGCCGACCTGGTTGCGGCGAATCTTGGACTGAAAGTGCAGGAATCGCAGGCAGTGCTTGCCCTGCCGAATCCAGTTGAGCGCCTGCACAAGGTTTACAGCTTCCTCTCCCGTGAGATCGAAGTTTACCAGATGCAGGTTAAAATCCAGTCCCAGGCCAAGGAAGAGATCAGCCGGATGCAGCGCGAGCACTACTTGCGCGAGCAGATGCGCGTGATTCGCAGCGAACTGGGCGACAATGATGGCAAGGAAGAAATCGAGGCGCTTTGGAAGCGCATCGAGGAGATGAATCTCAGTGCCGAGGCCAAAGAAGAGGCTTCGCGCCAGTTGCGCCGTCTTGAGCGCATGCATCAGGATACCAGCGAAGCAGCTTTGACTCGCACTCACATCGAGACTCTCCTGGCCCTGCCCTGGGGAACCAAATCCCAGGACAACCTGGACCTGAAGAACGTCAAGAATATCTTGGACGAAGATCACTTCGGTCTTGATCAGGTGAAGGACAGGATCATCGAATACCTGGCTGTGAAGAAGCTGAATCCGGAAGCGAAGAGCCCGATCATTTGCTTCGTCGGCCCTCCAGGTGTCGGTAAAACCAGCCTTGGGCGCTCAATTGCCCGTGCAGTCGGCCGCCAGTTTTCGCGCATTTCCCTGGGTGGCGTCCGTGATGAGGCTGATATCCGCGGGCATCGCAAAACATACGTTGGTGCGTTCCCGGGACGTGTCATCTCCAGCATGAAGTCTGCGAAGAGCATGAACCCCGTGATCATGCTCGACGAGATCGACAAGCTTGGGTCGGACCACCGCGGTGATCCGTCAGCCGCCCTTCTTGAAGTCCTTGACCCGGAACAGAACAAGTCCTTCGTCGACCATTACCTTGGCGTGGCATTTGACTTGTCCGATGTGATGTTCATTGCGAACGCCAACACCTTGGACACGATCCCCGCCCCTTTGCGCGACCGTCTTGAGATCATCGAGGTCTCCGGTTACTCCGAGGAAGAAAAGGTGATCATTGCCAACCAGTACCTGATCCCGAAGCAGATCAAGGAATCCGGTCTGGCGACGTCGGATGTCATTTTCGGCAAGGCCGCAGTATCGACGATCATCAACAGTTACACCCGCGAGAGCGGATTGCGTGGCCTTGAGAAACTGATCGCGTCGATCTGCCGCAAGATTGCCCGCCAGCAGGCAGAGGCGTTTGATGCTGCCACGGGCGACGACGACAAGAAGCCGCTTTCGGTCAAGCTGACCCCGGCTCTCGTTCAGCGTCACCTTGGTGCTGAGCGCTTCTCTGGTGAATCGATCCACAACGAAGTTACAGTTGGTGTTTCGATGGGCCTTGCTTACACGCCATACGGTGGTGAGGTCCTTGCGATTGAGACGAACCTGATTCCGTCCAATAAGGGGCGCCTGGTTCTGACCGGTCAGCTCGGGGATGTCATGAAAGAATCCGCCCAGACGGCATTCAGCTTCCTGCGTTCCAAGGCGCGGGAGTTTGGATTCGATCCAGACCTGCTGAACACCAATGAGCTGCATGTTCACGTTCCCGCTGGCGCAGTGCCGAAGGACGGACCAAGTGCGGGGATTACGATCGCCACATCAATCCTGTCCGCACTCAAGGCAAAGGCGCCGGTGCAGCGCGTTGCCATGACCGGCGAGATCAGCCTCCACGGCAAGGTGCTTCCGATCGGCGGATTACGTGAAAAGATCCTTGCCGCCCTGCGCGAAGGGATCAGCTCAGTCCTGCTACCGGAAAAAAATCGCAGTGCTTTTGACGCATTGCCGGCGAATGTAAAACGCCGCGTCCGCGTGCGGTTCGTCAAGGAGTACCATGAGGTCTTTGAGGAGCTCTTTGGCACGACAAGCGGACTGTCCGTTGTTCCCGACGCTGGCAAGCCGGTGGACATGCACGATATCGCAAGCTGATCCGGCCATGGCAGGCCGGGTATTTTTAGAGACCAGGGAGGACCAACCATGCGTGAGAAGCTGAAGTCTGCTGGCAAGCTGGTGCTTCAAGGGGTGGTTTGGGTCTTTGTCCTGTCGATCCAGGTGGATGGCCGGACCTTGTTTTCTCATGCCCACGGGATTCTTGTGGATAATCAGGTAGTTGCTGCCGTGGAGTCGCAGGTTACCAAAGGCCTGCGCGCGGCTTCCGACCTGGCGTCCAGCCAGGCCCGGCGGATCTTCGGCCAGGAATCAGGTCGCAGGGGCTGATCCCTGGCTTGTTTTTGCCGCCGAAACCCGCTCCGGCACTCGAATTTCCAGGTGCATTGTGGTAACTCTTGGGCCTCAAACCAGGAGTTAGCACGTGTCTGTCTTGGAAGTTGTCGTTTGGCCTGCCAAAGTCCTTGAAACAAAAGCTGAACCAGTCACCAAGTTTGATGACGGTCTGAAGAAGTTCGTCTCTGACATGGTCGATACGATGCACGCTTCGGGCGGTATCGGACTTGCCGCCAACCAGGTGGGTGACTTGCGCCGGGTGATCGTGATCGAGATTCCTCATGCAGGGGACCGTTATGGTGAGCCTGGTGAGAAGCTCGAGTGGTGGCATAACAAGCGCTTTGTCCTGATCAACCCGGAAATCGTAAAGAAAGAGGGCAAAATCCGCTGGCAGGAAGGCTGCCTCAGCTTTCCTGAGGTTTTTGATTTCGTCGACCGCGCCAAAGAAGTCTGGGTCAAGGCCTTCGATGAGAATGGCAAGGAATATGAGATCCACGCCAACGACCTTCTGGCTGTATGCATCCAGCACGAGATCGATCACATTGACGGCATTGTCTTTTTCCAGCGTATGTCCCGGCTGAAGGCAGACATCATCAAAAAGAAGATGATGCGTCGCGGATCCGTTTCGAACGTCAACTGATCATTTCCGGGAGACCCGATGGCAGTCCTTGTGTCGCCTTCCTTGTTGTCTGCCGATTTTCTCAAGTTCTCGGACGAGATCGCTTCGATCGAGGCGGCGGGAGCCGACTGGCATCATGTCGATGTCATGGACGGGCACTTTGTCCCGAATCTTACCTTCGGGCCGCCTGTCATCAGGCGTCTGAAAACAGCAGCCAAAAAACCTCTCGACGTGCACATCATGGTGGCAAACCCGGATGAAGTTGCCGGGCAATATATTGACGCAGGCGCAGACTGGCTGACATTTCATGTTGAGGCAGCGAAGGATCCCGTGGCGCTGGCCAAGACCATTCGCTCGAGGAACGTCAAGGCTGGCATCTCCCTTAGACCTTCAACGCCGCTCGAGTCCATTTTGCCAGCGCTTCCGCACGTTGACCTGGTCCTGGTCATGAGTGTCAACCCGGGCTTTGGTGGCCAGGCGTTTATTCCCGCGTCGCCAGATCGCGTTGCTGGAGTCGTCACCATGGCGGTCGCAGCAGGGGTCCGTGACCGGCTGAAGATCAGTGTCGATGGTGGCATCAATACCCAGACCGCAGGCCTTGTCGTGGCAAAGGGAGCTGACGTCCTTGTTGCGGGGACTGCTGTCTACGGTGCTGCCGATCGCAAGGTAGCCATTTCTGCGTTGAGGAATACGAAATGAGCGAAAGGCCCTTCAGCCTTGGTTTGGACAAGCTGGACGTACATCGTCTGGTGGAGCTGGCGCGAAAGCCGGCCCCGCCAGTGACTGTGGCCACGGAGACTTGGAAGCGCCTTGAGCGGTTCCGGCAGGTGGTAGAGACCACCGCGGCTGGGGAACGCCAGGTGTACGGCATCAACACGGGCTTTGGCTTTCTTTCGGATGTAAAGATCCCTGCCGACAAGCTCAACCAATTGCAAGTAAACCTGGTCATGTCCCACGCCTGTGGTGTGGGTAAGGCCTGTGAGCCGTCCATCGTCCGCGGTCTCATGATTTTGCGCGCCCATACTTTCCTGCTCGGTCACAGCGGTGTCTCCCGCGCTGCGGTGGAATCGGTACTCGCCTTCCTTGCCCACGACATCTTGCCGGTCATCCCGGAAAAGGGAAGTGTCGGCGCGTCGGGAGACCTTGCACCTCTGGCCCATCTTGCCATGGGCATCATGGGTGAAGGCGAAGTCTTCTGGAAAGGGCGCACCGTCCCGGCAAGGGAAGCGATCGAGTCGTGCAAGTTAACCCCGTTCAAGCCCGGCGCGAAGGAGGGGCTGTCTTTCATCAACGGTACTCACTTCATGGCAACGCAGGCGGCCTTTGCGTGCGTCGAGGCCGAAGAGTTGATGAAGGCAGCGGATGTCGTCGCTGCAATGAGCCTGGATGCCATCAAGGGTACGTTGCGTGCTTTCGACCCGCGGATCCACGAAGTGCGCAGGCAGCCTGGACAAGCCGTTGTTGCCGGGAACTTCCGTAAATTGCTGGCTGGCAAGGATACGATCATGGATTCGCATCGGGACTGCGGAAAGGTCCAGGATCCCTACAGCTTCCGCTGCATCCCCCAGGTCCATGGCGCAGCCAGGGGCGCATTGGAGCACGTCTGCTCAGTGACAGAAAATGACCTTTCGTCCGTCACCGACAACCCCCTTGTGTTTGAGGAAGGGGGCGAGGCGGATGTGATCAGCGGTGGAAACTTCCACGGGGAACCACTGGCACTGGCCATGGACTATCTGGCCATTGCAGCCGCCGAAGTGGCGAGCATCTCCGAACGCCGCATTGAAAAGTTGACTAATCCAACGCAGAGCGGTTTGCCGCCTTTTGTGACCCGTGACAGCGGACTCAACTCGGGGTTCATGATTCCCCACGTGGTAGCTGCAGCCCTTGTTTCGGAAAACAAGGTCCTGTGTCACCCGGCTTCTGTTGACAGCATACCCACGTCTGCGGACAAGGAAGATCACGTGAGCATGGGTCCGATTGCGGCCCGCAAGGCAAGGCAAGTGATCGCTCACGGATTCGATGTCCTTGCAATTGAAGCCCTGGCTTCGGCACAGGCTCTGGACTTGCTGCTGCCTTTGCTGCCGGCACCAGCCTTGCAAAAGGTTCATGGCGCGATCAGGAAGATCTCTCCTGCGATGGATTCAGACCGTTCGCTGCACAAGGACATCCAGCGGGTCGGCGAATGGTTGCGAAGCGGTGGATCTGTTGCGGCCGCTGCAGTTGAAGTACGATAACATGTAAAGCAAAGGGGAGACGCCCACTGTGAGAAGACTTCTAATCATGTTCGCCTGGGGTCTGTTGTTGGCCATCGATGGTCAAGCCGGGACAAAAACTGGGTCCAATGGCAATCGCTCAAGCGCCCCGCAAATGGAACGGGTGGGTGGCAACTATGAATTGAAAGAGGTGTCGCGCAAGTGCAAGGGCAAATCAGCCAGCCCTTGTTTTCGCTTGCTGTTCACCGCGCTTGCGAAGACCGGTCGTTTCGATGAGCTGGTCCTTGAAAGCGATCATATGAACGTCGCAGTCCGGAAGGGTGACCGTATCCGACTGTCAGCAGAAATTGCCGTCGACCGTGGGCGCACCGCTGAAGTTTCGCAGTTGGTTCTGTTTCGTGACGCAAAAAGCGGGATTCCTCCCGTATGGATGCTGTCGCGCAAGCACAAGGCTGGCAATGGCCCTGCCGCCCGTTACCTTGAGATGCATGCCCCGCAAAATGACTTCCGCGTGCTCTGACGTTGTCACGCGAAGAGGAAATCGACGTTCCGATTCTGCCTGCTTCTGTTCAGCCGACAGGTGTGGACTACTGGCTTGGCACCATCTCCGGTCGCCTGATGGTGATCAACGCCCTTGTCTTTGCGGCCATGAGCTGGAAGTCAGGATCTTTGTTCCTGCCGACGAGGGAGGTCCTGCTTGAGTTCGGTGCCAAGGATCCGGCTGGCCTGGTCAATGGTGAATACTGGCGCTTCCTGACCCCGGTATTCGTGCATATTGGCATCATCCACTTCTTTTTTAATTCCCTCGGACTCTATTACATCGGTTACCAGCTTGAGCGCATGCTTGGACGTCGCTGGTTCCTGGTCGTGTACCTTGCCGCTGGAATTGCCGGTAACATTGCCAGTGCGGTGACCACAGTCGTGATGAGCGCGGGGGCTTCAGGGGCCCTTTTTGGCTTGCTCGGTAGCGGTTATGTTCTGGAGCGGATCATCGGGCGCCATATTGAGGCCATCACCGGTCGCCGCCCGCGCCGCCGGATATACGCAAGCATGGTGGTGGTAAACATTGTTTTCGGACTTCTCATTCCCGGGATCGACAACGCAGCTCATATGGGCGGCCTGGTCACTGGCAGTGTGCTGACCTGGGCAATGCTGCACATCAGGCCGAATCGCTTGCAGTCAACCAACAAACCACGGGCCTGGGCCACTATCGGTGCACTCTTGGCGGTTTGTGTCGTGGGTGCAATCAGGTCTGTGGACGGACCGGCCGTGATCCGCCGCCTGGAGGTCGCAGCGGAATCCGTTCAGTCGGCTGAACAAGGCGTATACTTCCTCGACCAGGCGCTGCGCATCGTGCCAGGTGACAGGCATCTGCTGATTGAACGGGTGAAGTTTGTGCTGATGTCCTCGGATCCGAAGTCGGCGATTCCAGATTTGCAAAAGTTGTCTGAGACTGAGGATGGGCGTGAGGAGATTTCCAGGTTGATTGAGGATTTCCGCCGCGAGGGCCTTACCAGACAGGTTCGTTTCCTCGAATTTTTCCTCGGCATTCCAGGCAAGGACAGCGGGCCCCGGGAACCCATCTGAAATTCACCGTTACGCAGCGAGCACTTCCACTTTTTGCTGCCAGGATTTCCGGTAAAGCTGGCGCAAGTGGGCCCGAACTTCGGGGTGATCGAGTGGACTCATGTTCCCGGCAATCGCCGACGTGATGGCAGGTTTCAAGTGACGGAACCAAAGACATTCAAAATAGTGTGTGGCCTCTGCATACCGGAGGGCATCTTCCGCCGGCAGATCTGTGCGAACCCTGAAGCTTCCAGATAGTATGTTGTGTAGCCGGTGCAGTGTTGCGGCAAAATTACCGCCGCCCGAGAAGTGCGCGAGCACGACCAGCTTATCGACTTCGCCTTGCCATTCCAGTTCAAGCTTGCTCGTCTCAAGTCCTGCGTTTGCCCGCTGGACGACGAGGTGAAAATGACTGATTTCCTCGATGACTACAGCAAGTGCCGACAGTTGTTGTGAGTTGATCTTGCTTCCTGGCGAGATGTTCTTGATACCCTCCGCGGCGGTTTCGTTGATTTCCACGCCAAGGAAAAGTGTGTCCTCTGTCAGGACAAGCAACCTTCCGCCTGGTGGTTCATCTTTCTCCGCCGGCACGAGTGGCAGCAAAAAATTACCAGCGTCGAATCCCAGTGATAGATCGTAGTAACTCGCAAGCCTGCCTTCGATTTGCTGGATGATTGCGCGGACATGGCCGGGAATATTTGCCATGGGCCATTCACTGGGCAATCTTGTAGGGCACTTCGATTGCATCGATGCCCTGGTCCGCAAGGATCCTGCGTAATCTTTCGGACTGACTCTTGGTCCACCGGTCATAGACATTGAGTATGTCGACAGGTCCCTTGCCCTTTGCCTGCTCGGAAACCTCTGCGACGACGTCGACCGCCTTGACGAAATTATCGGCGAGGGCAGTCAGGGTTTCCCTGCGCGCACCTTCGGGGCGGCTGGCATTCATGCACTTTGCCGCTTGTTCATAACCAGTCCGGCCAAGGGCAATGTAGTAGTCGATGGCAAACGTCTTGCGGTTGAAGAAGTCCTGAAAAAAACCTGTGATGTAGAGGCTGGTATCACCCAGGGCACGGTACAAACCGGGCTTTTGCGCATCGGGGGCTTCCGACGCATCCCGCAGCATGAATGCGAGGGGCTTTTCAAAAAACGTGGATTCCTGTCCACCCTGCTCGCCTGATGCCTGGATCGCAACGTAGGAGGCAAGCAGATTGACGATGTAAAACTGAACGTCGTCAGTCAGTTCAACCTTCAGGGTTGTTCGTGCCTCGAGCACTTTTTCTTGAAAGTACTCCTGCGGGGATACCGTCAAACGAATTTCGGGACCCATCGCTCACCTTACCTGACCGGCACCGGAATTGGCCACCCGGCCAATTCTATTATCGGCCATTTTGAGGTTCTCTTGAAAGAGGTGTCATTACGGGGCTTTAGGAAGAAAAAAAGGCCACCTTTTTGGGTCTTCGAGAAAAATTTCGCCATTCTCCGGTGATGTTGATAGGTTCGAGCCATGACGACGGACAATACATCCCGGAATCCATCCACTGATCGCCTCGGCCTTGAGGAGATCGTCCACCTGGCAAACAAGATCGGGTTGGAATACGCCTCCGCACGCAAGGAAGCAGATCGCCTTGAACTGCTTAAACCCACGATCCGCGCGCGCATCATGCTGCGAATTGATGATGGGGAAATGAGCGAATCAAGGCTGCGCCGCCTTACCGAGACAGATCCCGAGTACGTGGAATTCATCGAGAAAATGGCTGAAACTCGCGGCGAGGCTGAGAAGCTTCGCGTACGTTATGAATCATACAAGAATCTCTTCGAGGCCAAGCGCAGCTTGCTGAGCTACCAGAAGGCCGAGATGAAACTGGTGTGAAATTTTTTGCGGGCGACGGCTGTTGGCTACTTCCTCACCCGCAGCTTTTCCCGTGATTGTTCGAGCTGGGGCAGCAAGTCCGGATCAGTAGAAGCCAGCTTCATGAAAATTTCGAAATGTTTTTTCGCCTGCTGGGGATTTTTATCTTCAAGGACTTCTCCCAGCATGAAGTGGGCTTCCGCCATCTCAGGCCTGACACGAATGGCCTTTTCAAGAAAGTCAGAAGCCTTGTCCATTTGTCCCTTATGCCGCGAGACGCGGGCCATTCCGTAAAGCGCGCTGGCGGTCAGCGGGGCCTCTCTCAGGGCAGCGGCGTAGGCGTCTCCGGCACGCGCATGGTTGCCGGTCTCAAGGAAAACATCCCCTTCAACGCTCCTCAGAAACGGAAGCGCCGTTCGGTCGCTGCCCCTTGCGGCAAGCTGTACCGTTTGCAAGGCCTCATCAAATCGCCTGAGCTTGATCATCGTGCGGGCCACGATGACGGCCGCCTGCGGGTCTTTCGGATCGATCTCCTGGAGTTTCCGTCCGTTGGTGAGGGCCTCGGCGTAGTAGCGGATCTTGTAGAAGCTCCAGGCAAGTGCCTTGAGCGCACGGGGGTCGGCAGGTCGTGCCCGCAGCGACTGCTGATAGCGGTAAATTGCATCGCCGTAGCGACCCTCTGCCCTGCAGGCTTCGCCTAGATAGTAGTTGGCATCGAAATCGGACGGGTACCGTTCCGCGGCTTTTTCAAGGCTTCTGATTGCATTTGGATAGTCGCCTGTCTTCACTTGCATGATGCCAAGGTTACGTAAGGCAGCCGCATTACCTGGTTCGACTGCAAGTGCCTTCCGGTACTGATCCATCGCTTCCCGCAGTAGTCCCTGTTTTGCATATTCATTGCCAAGGGTGACAGCGGAGCTGCCCGAGGTGGTTTGGCACCCTGAAAACACGGAAAAAGTCGTGATCAGCATGATCAGGACAGGCAGAAACCCGCGGATAACGCTTGATGCCATCAGTCAGGCCTCCAGAAAAGTGGGAGAGACCAGACCATTCTATCAGGATTTGACAGTAGATTGTCCCAAAGCCAGGCTCGGGGACCCTGCGGGGCGAGTCAGATGCCGTCTTTTACGTAGCGTTCCTCGTAAAGGGACCAGCAACGGTCGTCTGAGGAATAGAATGCCAACACGACCTGGTTGTGCTGGTATTCCTTGTACTTGGCTAGACGGTAAACGTAGTAGCGTAGCTTTGTCGCTCCGCTCCTTCCGCTTACCATTCGGTCTGGCGCGGGCATGAAGTCATCGAGAAAATAGCACTCGTTGGGTGTATTCTTGAGGAACGGCAGCGCTACCGGCTCTTCCGGCTTGACCGCTACGCTTGCCTGGCAAGCAGTCAGTAAAACAAGCCCGGTGAGGGCAGCGAACCTTAGCAAATTTTGATGTCTCGTTCTCATGTAAGGGGGATCGGCACCATGTGGGACAAGCTTAAGCGCAAGGGGCCAGTCATTTTTCGCAGTTTGGCGAAATTCTCACCATTTTCCCGCAAAAACGTGGTCTTTGGTATCACCGTTTTTTTGTGTCCAGCCTGCGCGCTGTTCCAGGGCAAGGAAAAATACACGTGGGCTGAACTTGATGGAGCGCGCGATTTGGAATGCATTGAGTGGCCAGGTGTGGAGGATATGGCTTCCCTGGCTGACGTGGTTATTCAGGGTCCGCAGGGTGCAAGCGGCGTGGGCAGCGTGGTCGGAACTGGCATCGACCGGAAAGGTCGTCATGCCTTGGCTATTGGAAGGTTCAGGCCTGCCAAAAGTCTGTCATCCGACGATGTCGCCGTACTGTCTTTTAAAGGAAAACCTCCACGGATCATCCAGGGCAACTGCGCCCTTGGGTCGCGACAGGAATTTTCTCCTGACACTCCGGATGAAATCCGTGAGTCCCCTCTTTTCCTTCTGACCAATGGCGAGCCGGAGTCGCTGCAGCTGCGACGTGCAGCGGACAACAATGTGCTTGCAACCAGCGCGCCCTTGCCTGCGGCAGTGCGCGCCGACACCGCAATTGCCACCGGAACCGGATGCATGCTGATGGCGCGTGACGAGGAAGATCAGCCAAGTCTGTTTCACGTGCAGGATGGAGACAAGCTGCTGCCAGTCAACCTCGCTGCCATGAAAGTCCCCTTTCCCAAGGGAAGGTGGCTCAAGGCGACACGCCAGAAGGATCAAAGTGTCTTGGTTGTGGCAGTCCCTGGCGACGGTTTGAAGGGGGCTCAGGAAGTCCCGTGGGCATTGATACACGGATCGGCCCTGAAATCGGCCGGTGTCGTGAGCTTCAAAACGGCCTTGGGGGTAGACGGCGCGGACGTTCTGCCGGTTGAGGGCGGCATCTACTTGATTGCCGTGGGCGGTGACAGCCTGGTCGGGGAGGCCAAACTTCATCTTTCTTTTTACAATGCAGATCAGCAAGTTACGGCTCCGGTATGGTCCCATACCGTGACGTTGGAGCATGTTCATTTGGCGCCCCCGCGCCTGGTTCGCAGGGGACCAACGGGCGCCTTTGCCCTGCTCCCGAAATGGGTTGACCGCGAGAGTACCGTTGGGTCATACAGGCTGAGCCCCAAGGGTTTCAAGCAGTCCGAAAACCGGGGGGTTTTTCCGGAGCCAGCGAGCATCCTGGACACAGTAGAGACGTCCGTTGGCGCTTTGGCCCTGGTAAAGTTCAGGCGAGATAAAGACTGGCAACATAACCTTTGTGAAATCGACTGGTGATTTTTTCGTGTCTGTGCGCAGCCATCCCATTGCAGTTTTTGCTGGCGACATAAAGATCGCCCATTCCATCTTTGCGCTGCCCTTTGCCATCGTCGGGGTAATCCTTTCTGGTGCGGGCCTGCCAACGCCTGAAACAGTGTCATTGCTGCTGGTGGCCATGGTCTCAGCTCGAAGTTTCGCCATGGGTGCAAACCGCCTGCTCGATGCGGATGTCGATGCGATGAACCCAAGGACGCGGATGCGTGCAGTTCCTTCTGGCCGCCTTGATTTGCGCTCAGGATGGATCATCACGGTTGCGGCCGCCGCAGTGTTCATCGCCGCGGCTTTTGCCCTGTCGCCACTTTGTGGTGGGTTGTCTTTTCCGCTGCTCTTGATTCTTGCTTTCTACTCACACATGAAGCGCCTCAGCTGGCTCACCCACTGGTATCTCGGACTTTGCCTTGGCCTTGCACCGGTGGCCGCCTCGATCGCATTGACCGGCGGGGTAACTTTGCCTGCGGTGCTCGTTGCTATCGCGGTGACCATGTGGACAGCCGGCTTTGACATTCTTTACTCACTGCAGGACCGGTCTTTTGATGAAGAAAATGGGCTGCACAGCGTGCCAGCACGCTTCGGTGTCAGACGCTCACTTTGGATCAGCCGTATCGCCTTTGGTGCGATGATTGCCCTGCTTCTTGCCGCCGGTATTCTGTCTGGGGCCGGGCTTCCATGGTATGCGGGTGTTGCTGGAGTTGCAGCACTTCTGTGCTGGGAGCATTGGATATTGCGTGACTCGGCGGGCACGGTTGATGGCAAGATCATCGACAAAGCTTTCTTCACTGCGAATGCCTGGGTCAGTGTTGTTTTCTGTGCAGCCGCAGTCCTTGACCGGGTGATCGCGCAATGAACCAGGCTTCGATTCCTTCGCGCAGACTTTTGATCGGTATCACCGGTGCGTCGGGAAGCATTTACGCAGAACGCTTGATCCAGCAATGTATCAAGACATTTCCGCGGATTTACATCGTTGCTACGGACGCGGCCGTCAAGGTCGCAGAGCATGAACTTTCCAGACCCTCCGGTGATGCGGTCGATGGATTTTCACTCAGGCAGGCGTTTGCAGGAGACGTGAAGCCGGAATACCGAGACATCATTCGCTTGCTCAAGAACGACGATCTGTTTGCTCCGGTTGCAAGTGGTTCTTCGGCTCCTACAGACATGGTAGTAGTTCCGTGTTCGATGGGGTCATTGGCGCGGATTGCCCAAGGGCAGTCAACCAACCTTCTGGAGCGCGCTGCCGATGTCGTGCTCAAGCAGCGCCGTCGCCTGGTCATGGTCCCGCGGGAAACGCCTTTGAACAGCATACACCTGCGGAACATGCTAACGCTTAGTGACATGGGCGTGGCGATGGTTCCCGCCATGCCAGCCTTTTACCAGTATCCAAAGTCCGTGGACGACATGATCGATTTTGTTGTTGGCCGCATCTTGGAGCTGATCGATGTCGATCATGAACTCTACCGGCCCTGGAACGCGCGCCTGCGCTGATCAGCGTTCATTCTGGCAAATCATTTGAGTAGCTGTGCGTTAACAAACCCTGCCTTGTGCAGGGCATCCATGATACCCCGCTGATGTTCCCGGCCAGTTGTCTCGAGGTCCACATCCACGCGGACCTCGTCGTAATACGACAGTCCTGACATCCGGTTGTGGACGACCTCCATCAGGTTTCCGCCCTGCTTGCTCAAGATGTCAAGGAACTGAACGAGCTTGCCCGGCCGGTCTTCAATGATGCAAGAAAGCTGCATGAGACGTCCGGAGCGCACGAGGCCACGGGCGGTAATTTTTTGGATCAGGTTCACGTCGATGTTGCCTCCCGACACGATGCAGACAATCGATTCAGGCTTTGTCGCATCCGTCCGGATTTTGCCCGCACCTGCAAGCTTGACCAGCGCGGCAGCTGTGACAGCGCCACAACCCTCTGCCAGCAAATGATCGTGTTCCATCAGTGCCATCAGCGAGTCAGCGATTTCGTCCTCGGATACGAGGATCACTTCATCGACGCATTTCTGGATCAGGTCGAACGTAAGTTCACTTGGCTTCTTCACGGCAATGCCATCTGCGATGGTACGATGCTTCTCTGCCGGGATGATTTTACCCGCCTGCAGACTTTTTTGGACGGACGGGTAGGCCTCTGTCTGGACTCCGATGATCCGGGTCTCTGGACGTTTCTGCTTGTAGGCGCAGGCAATGCCGCTGATCAGGCCGCCGCCGCCAATAGGGATGATGATCGTGGTTGCATCGGGCACCTGCTCAAAAAGTTCCAGTGCTACAGTCCCCTGCCCGGCAATCACCAGCGGGTCATCAAATGCGTGTACGAACCGCGCCCCCGTTTTCTTCTGGAACTCGATGGCTGCGTTGTAGGCTTCGTCGTAACTGTCACCTTGCATCACGATCGATGCCCCAAGGTTACGGGTTGACTGTGCCTTTACGAATGGTGTCCTGGCAGGCATGAAGATGGTCGCCCCGACTCCCAGTCGCCGGCAAATGTGGGCGACTCCCTGCGCATGATTCCCCGCGCTGGCAGCAACTACCCCCTTTTCCAGATCGCCACGCGGCGTCGAAAGCAGGGAATTGGTGGCACCCCTGATCTTGAAGGAACCCGAGAGGTTCAGATTTTCAAGTTTCAAGTGAACTTTAGATTTCGCCAAATCTTCGAGGAAATAGGAGCGTTTTACGGGAGTTGGCGTAACCACTTCCCCGATTCGACGGTGCGCATCGATGATCTTCGAGATGTCAATCATGAACGTTTGCCATTTCCCCGGGCTAAAATAAGAAAACCGGCCCTTAAACTTATCGCGACCTTTCAGGAGTTCGCAATGGCTGTCGTCTGGATCGTCGAGAACCCAACACCAAACAGCAGTGGCCTGACCCGCCTTGTGTGCGGAATAGCGGCCGTACGGGCCTTCGCCTCCGTCCGCTCCCTGGTCAGGGTGTCGGCTTGCGATCCTATCCCTGCCGGGGCTGCACCCCGGGTGATTCTCGTGGACCAGACACAATTGCCTGACGCTGGCGCGCTTACTCCGGTGGCAAGGGAACTTTGCAATATCTTTGCGCGCAACGGGTGGCCGGAGCCAGCGGTGGTGCTGGTGGGTTCAGGGGCAGAGCCGCTTGAGTATCCGGTGGCGGCATCCATCTCGGCCCATCAGGCGGTCGATTGTGTTCGTCAATTGATCTCCATCAGTCGTGACCCTGTCAGCGTGGCCCGCCAGTTACGGTCTGGCGATCTATTGCTCGACCTGGATGGTTGCCGGGTAAGCTGCATTGCCTGTGGTGCGAAGGATAGCCTTTCCCCGACGGAGTCCCGCCTGTTGCGCGCGCTCCTCGAGCAGGGCGAAGCCGTCGCCACAAGGAAGACGGTCATGGATGCCGTATGGGGGGGGACTCGCGTCGCCGCCCGAACTCTTGATGCCCATGTGTCACGCTTGCGTAAGAGAATCGAATTCACCGGTATGAGGATCGAAAGCTCCTACGGCGACGGGTACCGATTGACCAATAGCGGGGGATGCGAGGCGGCCCGTGGCCGCTTGACCGCCTCGCGTGGCGGTTCGACCAGCATTGGTCGCGCGGCTAAATCCGTGTAAGGCATGGACCGGGCCAATTTGGCGCGGTCTCAAGTTGCTGATTTCCTGTCTTGTTGTTATTTCCGCAATGAATGGTGGCGGGATCTTTGACCGCCCTTGGCTCGCGGCCGGTGCCATGATCCCGGTCGCAACTGGAGTTTTTACGATGGCCGTCGGGTCTTTGCCTCTCTTGTTTGTCGACGATGACCCGTTTCTGCGGGAAAAGGTTACGCGTGAACTTGACGGGGCAACGTCCTTCGATGGCAGGGCCTTTCAGGTCTTTCAAAGTGCGGACGCAGCCATGGCGCTTTCCATGGCGCCGGCGATCTCCCGCCAGTCATCTGGAAATTTCATCTCCCTGACCGACTTGTCACTTGATGGCAAGCCAAAGTCAGGGATGAGCCTGATCCGGGAACTGCGCCGGGAATATCCCTCGGCGTGCATCATTGCATTCTCTGATTTTGACGATCCCCAGACTGTGCGCGAGTGCTTGATCTCCGGTGCAGACGATTTCATCTCGAAGCGATCCGAGGGACACGAGTTGATCCATCGGGTTAACATGGCGGGTAATGTGCTCCGGCATGCGCGGCTTGAAAATTCGCGCACATCCCAGGAAAGTTCGCGGATTCACATCAGCCCGACCATTGCAGCCATCCAGCAACGGGCTGCCCGCATTGTCCCTTCCGCGGTTTCCTCGGTTCTAGTCTACGGTGAATCAGGCACCGGCAAGGAAGTCGTGGCGGATGTTTTTGCCAGTCTGGTCGGCAGCAAGGGGCCGTTTCTGCGCGTCAATTGCGGAGCAATTGCGCCGACCCTACTGGAGAGTGAGTTGTTTGGACACGTACGCGGGGCATTCACCGGGGCGACATCAGACCGGCGCGGTTTCTTTGAGGCGGCATCTGGAGGTTGGATATTTCTTGACGAAGTGGCAACCCTCACGCCATCGGCCCAGGTGGCTCTGTTGCGTGTGCTGGAGAACCAGGAAGTTGTTCGCCTGGGGTCTTCGCGCCCAGTGACCGTATCGGTTCGCATCATTGCGGCTACCAATGAACGGCTCGATGCCCTTGTTGCATCCGGGAAGTTTCGCAAGGACCTCTGGCAAAGGCTTCGTGAGGTGGAAATTGAATTGACGCCACTTCGAGATCGCCGCCGAGAGGTTGCGGGCCTTGTCCAGCATTTCTGCGCGACGATGCCGGGCGGTCCGTATGAAGTCACCGAGCCGGTCATGGAGATTCTCGGCGCCGCCTCCTGGTCGGATGGGAACATCCGTGAACTCAGGAATTGTTTACGCGCCATGACTGAGTTCGCAACGCCCGACCGGCGGTTGACGCCCCTCTCTTTACCCAAGTGGCTGTGGCAGGATCCCGGGGTTGTAAAAGGGGAAGCCAGGCCGGGTGGTGACGACGATGTCGCTGGGCGGATGCCTGGTGCGATGAAGCAGCTAGTCCTCGACGTGCCGCCATCCTTGGCAAATCCCTATCATTTCGAGGATCTTGCCGATCTTGCGCTGGTGACGTTGATCCGCAGGATTTTCCGCGAAAGGGGCAAGGTATCGTTGAGGTCTCTATCGAGGATCGTTGGTCTTTCGCGCGGCACCATTGCGACAAAGCTCAGGGCCGCTGCGGACAAGGGAATCTTTGCCGTGGATGAAATGCAAAGCCTGTTCGCCATGCAGGGACCGGAAGACAAGTAGGGTTTTCCCGCACCATCTTTCCCGGTCAGTTGCCGGAGGTGGTCTCTTCGGTTGGGGCTGCCCCGTTCAGCCTTTCCTGCCAGCCTTTTCGGCGGAAGAACTTGCCGCGAAACTTCTTGTGATTCGGGTTTTCGACCAAAAACCCCTTCCCTCGTTCATCGTCCACCCACTCAAGGGTTGATCCCCGGACAAACTGCACCGTTTCAGGGTCGATGATGACGGTGACGGCACCAAATGTGACGGTGACATCTTTCTCTTCGCGCTGGTCAAAAGTGACACCGTAGTCAAAACCGTCACATCCTTTGCCTGATAGGTAGATCCTGAGGTCAAGATTTGACCAATCTTGGTTGCTATCCCGCAGGGTGATCGCTGCGGCAACGGCATTTTCAGTGAGCGTAATCGGGTTCATGGTGGTCAAACTTTCATGCTGAACGGAGTGAAGTTGGTGTTGTGATCGAAATAGTCTTCGTTCTCTGCCCGTTTGATCGCTGCAACAATCCGGTACGTCAAGGGGGTCGCAAGAACCTCCCACATGACTTTCAGGATGTAGTTGGTTACGGCCACTGTGACCAGCATTTTCGTGTCCCAGATGCCGAAGAAGGCAAGTGGATAAAAGATTGTTGAATCAACGGCTTCCCCGGCGACTGTGGAGCCAATGGTCCGGGTCCACAGGTGTTTTCCTTTGGTCAGGATCTTGAGCTTGGCAAGGACGAACGAGTTTGTGAATTCCCCGGCAAAGTAGGCGATCATGGAAGCAGCGACGATGCGGGGGGTCGATCCGAAGACCTGTTCGATGGCAGTCTGCCCTGTATATCCCTCTGCGGGCGGCAGCTTCAAGACCACCTGGGTCATGAATGCCGAAAAGATCAGTGCGCCAAAACCAGCCCAGACTACCCTGCGCGAGCGCGCATAACCGTAGACTTCAGTCAGGATGTCGCCAAAAAGGTAGCTCAGCGGAAAAAAAAGATTCCCGCCGCCAAAAGTCAATCCGCCCAGGGTGACGACCTTGCTGACCCCAATCAGGTTGGCACACAGGAGTACGGTGACAAAGGCTGCCATGATCAGGTCGTAGTATTTATAGTTCCGTCTTGAGTCGGGCATCCGGTTTCCTTCTGGTTTGTTTGGTTGCCTGCCTATGGCCGGCTGCCTGTTCCGGGTTAAAATAAGGACCTGCAGTGGGCAATGTTCCACTTTTGGGGTTTCAAGTCCATGTTTCAACGCCTCCGAATTCGCAAGATCGCAACAAGTTGCGCGTTTTTGGTCATGCTGGGCACGTCAATAGGTGTCGCTGGCCCGGAAAAGAACGGCCCGGCGGGCTGGCTTGCCTACGGGGATTTGCGCGGCAGCTTTGAACCCTGTGGTTGTGATCCCAAGACAGACCTTGGTGGAGTCCATCGGCTTGCCACCTTCGCCGCGAGGGAACGCGCCAACAACCCCGATCTGGTTTTTCTGGATGTCGGGAATAACATTTCGCCTCCCGGCGCAGAGGGTGCACGTACGACTCTTGAGTTGAAAGACACCTTTATTCTGGAAGGGATCATCCGCATGAATCCGGGGGCAATGCTGCCCGGGCGTTTTGAACTGCTCCGATCGGAGTGGATGGAAAAGACAATTACCAACTTGAAGTCTGCATCACGTCTGGGCGGTCTGCTTCCCTTTGTTCTATCCAACAGAAAGCAGACAAAATTGTCGCCGTGGCTCGACGAAAATGTGGCGGCCTTTCGCAAGGTTAACGGTGTCGTCGTATTCGGTTACACGTGGGACAGGAAGCTGGCCCGTCACTTTTTGCCGGTGTCAGACGGGGCTCTCCTGAAGCGCCTGAAGATCCTCACACGCAACGAGGAAATCGCCGGTCTGCCCCGGGTTCTTTTGTTTTCCGGTCCTGAAAACCACTTGAAGATCTTCGCCAAGGCGCGGATGTTTGACGAGATTATTTCGTCCAACGGGGCGCCTGACCTGGCCAAGCCAGAGACTCCCGACCTGAGGGACGATTCAAAGGCGATCACCCGCCTTCGCACTGCCACGGGAGTTGTCTATCAGACGCCTATGGGTGCCCAGGGTGTCCTCAGGGGTGGGGTGGCCCGGCAAAATCTGGCAAGGTCCCTTCAGGAACTGGTCAACCCGGGCGTTGTACCTGACATTTCAACACCGCGCGTCGTCCAGGCTCCAAGCGCCGCGACCCTTCTTTCGGCGAAGCCTGTGACGTGGCTCGATCGTAGTTACGTGGATACAGAAGTCTGGCCGGCTTTCTTCACGGCATATGAAAGTGCGGTGAAATCTGCGTTCGAGTCCCGATCCAAAAAGCGTCTTGAGGGGTTTAAAAACACCGCTTTTGCAGGATCAAGCGCATGCAAGGGCTGCCATGCCGGTGCTTACGACGCCTGGGCGAAGTCACAACACTCCAATGCCTTTGCCATCTTGATTGAGAAAGGCAAGTCAAAGGACGGTGAGTGTGTTTCCTGTCACGTCCTCGGGGCAGAGGAAGACGGCGGTTTTGTGTCCCAGGAGGACTCACCCGAATTCATGAACGTCCACTGCGAGAATTGCCACGGTCCGCGCAAAGCGCATGCCGTAAATCCTTCAATCAAGGCGCCGTGGGGTATTGATCCAAAGCATCCGGAGAAGATTTGCGTCACGTGTCACCATTCACCTCACAGCCCCGATTTCAACTACAGGAAATACTGGGAGCAGATCCGGCACGGTCATGGGAGCGTTGCTCCCTGAGCGCCTGCGCTATCCCCGGACGGTGCGTAAATCCAGAATGATTCATCAAGAATGCGCCAGGCATTTCCGGGGGGCGTTTTGAGGAGCTGCAATCCAAGAGCGCCAGGTTCATCGACCATCTTGCTCGAAATAAAGAGTGGCCCTCCTGCCATTCCCCAATTCTTGAACCGGGCCCTGGTATCCGAAAGAATCGTGGAAAACGGCTGGACGCGAGATTCCATGTAGGTATTGACGGCGTGGGACCGCGCATCCCAAAGCTCAAAAGTCCCTGCGCGTTCTTGCACCGGATACCAGAATTTCCGCGTTGGATCGGAAAGGTAGGCGATGACCGCCAGGCAGTTGCGCGGCAACCAGCAGACGATTTGCCGATCCTTATATTCCGCCATATTGAGCACTTCCGCGGCCAGGTACGCCTCGGAATAATCTAGATCCCTTTCGATCCGGTAGATATCGATCTGCAGTGGCAGGTTCCAGGCAGTCATGAGCGTCAAGGCAAGCGGATACAGGTTGGCGCGTCTGACCAGCCTCAGATTGTACTGTTTTTTTTCCGATCGGCGGTCCGGGCCGGCTGAGGCGGATGCGATCCACTGGGCTGCAACCAACCAGACCAGCAGGATGCCGGAGTGCCTTGGTGCCTTGCCGTAATAGGCGAAGACAAAAATCGCCTCGATCGCTGCCAAGCCGGAAAGAAACAGCCATACGCCGGAAAGCTTGCGAAATCCTGCCATCGAGAGCGCCAGAAGGGCGATTGATCCCAGGAAAGGCAGAAGTGCGGGAACTTCGAACGGAAGGAACATGTTGGTCATAGAGTCAAAAAAATTCTGCCAGGCAACTTGTTTCACTGGGCTGGAAGAAAACTGTCCGTGACTGGTCGGCCAGAGGACCGCGATGCTCAGTGCGAAGGGCAAGAGAAAGGTCCATTCGCTGTAGAGGGTCCGTTGGACTGCCAATCTGGATCTGGGCGGTTCTTTGCAAATGCGCATTGCGAAAAGGATCGCAGCCAAAAACATGAAGTGAACTGTGCTTCCACACAGGAGCGTATTGGCGCCCAGGTCCCATCTGGACGGACGTGACTTTTTTCCAGCGCATTGGCTTGCGTAAAGAAACAACCCCAGTACCCCAAGGCTGTAATTCCTGGCGATGACGGGGTATTCGAAACTCAAAACAAAGGAAAAAACAGCGGGTATCACGACCGCCATCTGGAGGCGGGATTGGAAAACAATAAGCCAGGTGGCAGCACACGCAGCCAGCCAGTTGATCGCCTGCATTGCACGCCAGTCAAACGGAAGGTGGTGGCTTAATTTGGCTAAGGGGTAAAGTATCAAGTACCAGAGTGGTGGCTGCCCTTTGTCTGGCAGAATACCGAACATGCCGCTCAAGGTGCTGTCACGAGCCAGAAGCCACGAATCCGCCTCATCCCGCCAAAGCTCGTGATGGTAAATCATCCAAAGTGTCAGCGCACACCAGCCGGTAAACACCAGGATGCGCAGTAAAAACAGGAGTCGGGTTTCAGTCGAGGAACTTTTCAACAACCTGCTCCGCTGCGCGTGAGGCCGGGATATCGCCGCGGGCGACTGACTTTTCCATGTCCTTCACGAATGCATGGATGGCCGGGTCTTGTGCAAACCGCTCAAGAAGCAGGTCCTGGACCTCTTGTCGGAACCACTCAAGGGTTTGTTGCTTGCGCCGGGCGTCAAACGATCCGTCTTTTTTATGTTTCTTGACCCATTCTTCCAGTCCTTCGCGCACGGCATCGATACCCTCACCCGTCACGCTTGAACACGACAATACCGGGGGCGCAGGGTGGGACGAAGTCACGAAGTAGGACAAAGCATGCATGAGTTCTGACTGCGCTTTGCGCGCGAAGGGAAGCATCTCACCGTCAGCCTTGGTGACGACAACGAAATCAGCCAGTTCAAGATTGCCTCGCTTGATCCCTTGCAGGTCATCGCCACTGCTCGGCTGGTGTAGCAACACAAAGCAGTCGACCATGGATGCCACGGCACTCTCACTCTGCCCTACGCCAATCGTTTCAATCAGGACAGCGTCATGCCCTGCGGCTTCGACCAGGAAAATGGTTTCCCGCGTCTGGCGGGCCACTCCACCAAAGGCGTCGCCGCCCGGAGATGGCCTGACAAATGCAAGGTCACTGCGGGAAAGCTCTTCCATCCGGGTCTTGTCGCCAAGGATGCTTCCGCCGCTCACTCGAGAAGTGGGATCCACGGCGAGCACGGCTACCCTGTGCTTTCCGCCCGCGATCAGTTTCTGACCGAGGGCTTCGATGAATGAGCTTTTACCGACACCCGGCGGGCCACTGATACCGATCCGGATGGACCGGCCAGCGCGTGGCATGACTGCGGCCAGCAACTCCGATGCCGCCGCCTGGTCACGCGCGGCCCGGCTTTCCACCAGCGTGATGGCGCGGGAAAGTGCCCGTCGGTCACCCGTTAGCAGCGCTTCTGCGAGGTCAGGATTTTTTTGCCGGGAGGGCACGGATGATCTCCGCTGCTGCATCGGTGATTCGGGTGCCGGGACCAAAGATCGCAGCCACGCCGCATTTTCTGAGGAATTCGTGATCCCCCTCAGGGATGATCCCACCGACGACGATTTTTATGTCGGGCGCGCCAAGTTTTTTCATCTCTGCAATCAGCTGGGGGACCAGTGTTTTGTGGCCCGCGGCCTGAGAAGAGATTCCGACGACGTGGACGTCGTTGTCCACGGCCTGGCGGGCGACTTCCTCCGGTGTCTGAAACAGCGGGCCAATATCGACGTCAAAACCCAGGTCGGCGAGTCCCGTCGCGATCACCTTGGCTCCGCGGTCGTGTCCATCCTGGCCCATCTTGGCAACAAGAATGCGTGGCTGACGGCCTTCGCGTTTTGCGAAGGCTGCGACGAAGTTCCGTGTCTCTTCAAAGTTTTCGTCTTGTCCCATGACTTTAGAATACACGCTGCGGACCAGTTGTGTACCCGGTTTGTGCCGGCCAAAGACCTTGGCCAGGGTCTCTGATATCTCACCCACGGTGCAGCGCACGCGCGCTGCGGCGACGCTGAGCTCCAGCAGGTTTGCGTTGCCTCGCGCACCTTTCTCAAGAGTCGCGAGTGCCTCTGAAACGGCTACCTGGTCACGGCGCGCGCGGATGTCAGCGAGCCGTTTTTTCTGGGCTTCGAGGACGGCGCGGTTATCGATGTCCAGCACTTCGACATCGCCGCCTGGTTTGTCGCCGACGGGGTACTTGTTGACACCGACGATCACGTCACGCCCGCTGTCGATGCGCGCCTGTTTTTTGGCTGCAGACTCCTCGATGCGGAGTTTCGGGATCCCGGCCTTGATGGCAGCCACCATGCCGCCAGCCTGCTCGATCTCCTGGATGAGTTCCCGGGCACGCACAACCAGGTCTGCCGTCAAGCGTTCGACGTACCAGCTACCGCCAAGAGGGTCGACCACATGGGTCACGTCGGTTTCTTCTTGCAGGATGAGCTGGGTGTTGCGTGCAATGCGCGCTGAAAAATCCGTCGGCAGGCCGATCGCTTCATCGAGCGCATTGGTGTGGAGTGATTGTGTCCCGCCAAGCGCCGCAGCCATGGCCTCGATCGTCGTGCGGACCACGTTGTTATAGGGATCCTGGCTGGTCAGGGAATAACCCGAAGTCTGGCAGTGGGTGCGCAGCATGGCGGATTGGGGATTCTTGGGATTGAAGGGAGCGATGAGTTCATGCCAAAGGGTGCGCGCCGCACGAAGCTTGGCCACTTCCATGAAGAAATTCATGCCAATGGCAAAGAAAAACGACAGGCGGGGCGCGAATTCGTCGATCGCAAGGCCCCGCGACAGGGCGAGGCGCACGTACTCGAGGCCATCAGCCAGCGTGTAGGCGAGTTCAAGCGCCGAGTCAGCGCCGGCTTCCTGCATGTGATAGCCACTTATGCTGATCGAGTTGAAGCGCGGCATGTTACGGGTCGAATATTCAATCACATCCGCCACGATCCGCATGGATGGTTCCGGCGGATAGATAAATGTGTTGCGGACCATGTACTCCTTGAGGATGTCGTTCTGGATCGTGCCGGAGAGTTTCGCCGACGGAACGCCCTGCTCCTCGGCCGCAACGATGTAGTTTGCCATGATTGGCAGTACAGCGCCGTTCATGGTCATTGACACGCTCATCTGATCGAGCGGAATCCCGTCGAAAAGGACTTTCATGTCTTCGACGGAGTCAATCGCAACACCCGCCTTGCCCACGTCCCCGACTACACGCGGGTGGTCCGAGTCGTAGCCGCGGTGGGTTGCCAGGTCGAAGGCCACGCTAAGGCCTTTTTGACCGGCAGCCAGGTTGCGGCGGTAGAAAGCGTTCGATTCTTCGGCCGTGGAAAATCCAGCATACTGGCGGATGGTCCAGGGGCGATGGGTGTACATGGTGGCGCGCGGGCCGCGGGTGTAGGGCGGAAGACCCGGCAGGCCAGGCGCCCCAGGCCCCTCTGGTGGCGGAGCGTCGCTTGATGCGTAAAGGGGTCGTGTCTCGATGCCCTCAGGCGTCAGCCGGTTGAGCGTTTCGGGTGGCTGACCGCCGAGCTCCTTGGTTGCCAGTTTATCCCAATCAGATCGTTTGCTGGACGTCATGACGCGGTTCCTTAAAAGACCCGTTTAACGTAGCATGGGACGGGCCACATGCGCGAAGGGAATGGTAGTGCCGGGTTGGACGGAATATTGGATGACAGGAATTTCCTTCCCCGAGTGGGTTCGTCTGGTTGAGACAGGAATCACCTTGGCCGCGGCACTCAGTATTCTCAGCCGCAAGCGCGATCCAGTTGCATGCCTTGGCTGGCTTCTGGCCGTCGGACTTTTCCCCGTGGTGGGTACGGCCCTGTACATTATCGGCGGTGTCAGTCCTTACGAAGCCCTCGCGCGTCGCCGCCGCGTCTCTTCGCGGCTTGTTCGCTCGGAGGACTTGCCGGCAGAGCGCGCATTTGCACGCACTTCGGCTCTCGAGGAACTCGCTGCCAGCGAGTGCAGCGGTTTTGAAAACACGACCGCATGGACCGGCTGGGCTTCAGGGCACGGTTTTTTTCCCGGGACCCAGATCGAATTTCTAGAAAATTCTACGTCCGTCTACGCAGCTTTCGAAGAAGCGATCGTAAACGCAAAGCATTACATCCTGGTGCAGTTTTATCAGATCGTCCCCGATGCGGTAGGTCGTCATTTTTACGCCCTGCTGGCTGAAAAGGCGCGGCATGGAGTCGCAGTGTACGTGCTCTACGATGCCATGGGTTCCTACCGCATCAGCAAGGAGCACTTGAAGCAGGCGCGCGCAGCCGGAATCAACGTCAGTAGCTTCATGGGTTTCCATCCGCTCAAGCGGCGTTTGCAAATCAATTGGCGGAATCACAGGAAACTGCTCATCGCGGATGGTGAGGTCGCGTTTGTCGGAGGGCTCAACCTGGGCGAGATGTACCTTGAGGGCCACGACGCCGACAATCCAACCTGGCGCGACGTCCACTTCCGCCTGCGCGGCAAGATCGCCCGTCACCTTGAACGCACTTTCCGCGAAGATTGGCATTTTGCCACAGGCGAGGCGCCCGATTTGGAAAAATCAGCGACGGTGGTGTCTGCGCAGACCGCTAATCCTGACGAATTAGCCAAGGGCGCGTTCTCCGTATTGTGCCTTGCCCTTCCCTCAGGTCCGGCAGACAGCCGAACGGCTTTTCACACGACGCTCCTGGGGGTTTTATACGAAGCGAAACGTCGAATCTGGTTTTCGACTGCGTATTTTGTCCCAGACAAGACCGTACTCCAGGCCCTCAGGCAGGCGGTTGCCCGTGGCGTAGACGTCCGTCTCGTGATGCCCGCCCGCTCAAACCATCCGATCACCGATTTTTGCACGACTTCTTACTACCAGGAGCTTCTCGAAATCGGCCTTGTGATCCACCACTTCCAGCCGGGGATGCTCCACGCCAAGGTTTTATTGGCTGATGACGATCTGGTTCTTACCGGGTCGTCCAACCAGGACTACCGCAGCTTTTTCCTGAACTTCGAGCTCGACCTGTTCCTCCGGGACCGCGCACTGGCGGACAGGATTGATAGATACTTCACTGATTTAATTGATAAATCTTCAATCCTGACCAGAGAAGTCCTGGACCGGGACTACCGCCATTGGACCCTCCTCAGACGCATCAGCCGGCTATTCTCACCCCTCATGTGAGCCGGGCCAACAAAACCGGATTCTATTAGATTGAGTTTCATTTTGAGATCGATTATCAATTAGCGCGTCTGGACACAGGACGGGTTGCCGTCCATCCCGCAAGCCTCAAGGTGGTACATCCATGCGTAAAATCCTGCTGTTCCCGGCTCTTGTCATGGCAATCTCCTCGTCGGTTGCGTTCGGGGAAGCCAAGTCCACTTTCGGTGCAGGTCACGATCCGGGTCGCAATGCCCAGAAGCCCCAGACCGTAGCGGTGGCCAACATGCGCCAGTTGATGAGCCTTGTTGAGTACATCGGTGCTGATTACGACGGAGCAGTTGCCGATGGAAAAGTGATCAGCAAGTTTGAGTACGAAGAGATTTCAGGTTTCACCGGGACTACGGTGGAACTGTTCCGGGCCGTCGCAAAGGCCCGCCCCAAGACACCCGGCCTGGAGGCGATCGACCAGAAACTGGTCGCGCTTCAGGCAGCTGTTGCGAGCAAAAAATCCGGGAAAGAAGTGAAGGGTTTGGCGCGCACTGCGCGTGAGGCGCTCATCGATGCCTTTCAATTGACCCTTGCCCCGGCACAGTCGCCGGTTCGCGAACTGGCAACTGCGGCGTGGGGCAGTTACTGCGCTTCCTGTCACGGCGCCAATGGCCGTGGTGATGGCGAACTTGCAGCCAAGATGGATCCTCCCCCGCGGAATTTTTCTGATGTGGAATTTGCCGCCATCAACTCCCCGTTCAAGTCGTTCAACGTCCTGCATGCTGGCGTGGAAGGCACGCCGATGGCTTCTTATGCAGATCGCCTTTCGACCAACGAGTTGTGGAGTTTATCGTTCTGGACCAGCGGACTGCCCTACGACCAAGGGGCAACGGTTGCAGCGCTTCCGGCAAAGGTACAGGCCGAACTGAAAACAAAAGTGAGCTTGGAACTACTCTCCCGCCTGTCTGACCATGAGTTAAAGGGCTGGATCAAGAGCAACTTGCAGTCGATTGCCAACACCGGTTTTGCTGCGGAGCAAGTCCTTGCCGCGCTTCGTGTCGACGGACCTTTCAATGGTGGTTTCGTCCGCAAGTCAGAAGACCTGGCGGCGTTGGCCTCCGTGGGCCAGCGGGACGAAGCTTTACCTCCAGGCGGGTCAGCGGCTTCCTCGATCGACAAGACAGCGGATCTGGTCGACCAGGCGGTGAAGCTTGCCGATGCGGGTTCCATGACCGAAGCCAAGAGCTTGCTCCTGGATGCTTATCTTGTCGGCTTTGAACCGGCAGAAAAAACGCTCAGGGCTTTTGACCCCGAGGCAGTGGCTGCCGTCGAACAGCGGTTTGTCGAATTGCGCTCCACTTTAACCGCGGGCGATGAGATGGCTGCCAGCCGTGCCGCAGCGGTAGAGCGCCTGACCAGTGCATTGGATCATGCCCGCAGCCAGGCCGTGAAGATGGATGCCCCGGCGGCTGGTGAGTCTTCGGGATCTGTCACAGCGGACTTCCTGGCTTCGTTTTTGATCATCTTCCGTGAAGGTTTTGAGGCGTTCTTGATCATCGCTGCTCTTCTTGCCGCCCTTGGCAACATGGGCATGGCTGCTGCCCGCAAGTGGATCCACGTTGGCTGGGGTTCAGCGGTTGTCCTCGGTGTCGCCACCTTCTTTGTCCTGAACCACCTGGTGAAACTTTCCGGCATGGAACGTGAGATGGTCGAGGCGGTCGCCACAGGACTTGCCGCCGTGGTCCTTTTTTATGTGGGCTTCTGGCTGTTGTCCCAGGCCGAACGCGGCAAGTGGGACAAGTTCATCCGGGGCAACGCCCGCACGGCGGTCAGCTCAGGAAAGCTTTGGACTCTGGCCGGCCTGGCCTTCATTGCTGTTTACCGGGAGGCTGCAGAGACCGTTCTGTTTTATAACGCGCTTGCTGCCAGCGCGACTTCAAAGACTTCGGTTGCCGGGGGATTCCTCGTCGGCTTGGCCGTTCTGGCGGGCATTTGCTTCGGGATAAATCGCTACGGCCTGCGGATGCCGATGCGTAAGTTCTTCCTTTCAACCAGCGCCCTGATGGTCGCCTTGTCCGTCGTACTGGCTGGCAAGGCTGTGGCCGAACTGATCGAAGCAGGGACTTTAGAGCCGGTCCGCATTCCATTTGTCCCGACTTTGGACATTCTCGGGATTTATCCCTATGCGCAGACCTTGGCGGTCCAGAGCTTTTTCCTGGCCGTAGCGGGCGGTTTCTACCTTTGGAAACGCCGGGCTGAGGCGCAAGCAGTGTCCTTGTCCTTGTCCACGGCCCAGCGGTCTGGTAACTAACGGGTTCCCCTGTTCGGGTCCCGTGGTGAAACGGATATCATATCGCCCTCCGAAGGCGGGGTTGCAGGTTCGATTCCTGCCGGGACCGCCACCCTTCTTTTTTTACTGATGCGGTACTGCTCGCGCGTGGTTTACGGCACGCTCTGGATCCGCGTGGTGCAGAAGTCGCCGTTTTTTACTTCATTTGTGGTCGGGTGGTCGTACATCACATAGACCAGGCTGCGGCTCGGGTTAAGTCCGATCTGCGTGATCGGATTTCCGTCCGAACCTACGCCGTTCGCTTCGATAGGTCCGCGGATTGCGGTGCCGTTATCGAAGATGATTCGGCCACGAGCCATCTGGTAGATACCCGTGGAGGTGCTGAAGTATACGAAGAATGTTTTCGATGTTCTATCGAAGTTAAATTGCAGGTTATTGCAGCGGGCGATCCAAGTCTCTGCCATGGCCGAAGTAGAAATCGCCGCAAGAAACAAACCAGCCATTCCGTGCATCAGATTGATTTTCATAGATCCTCCTTGAGTAACGCGCAGCAAAGAAGGTGCCAGCGGGGAACAGATTTTCCGGCGAGGCCTTCTTTAGCTTCACATTGGCGGAATTCTTGAAAGGCACTTAGCCCAGGAGCCGGGCAGGAGCCGTCCATGGATCAGGTGGCCGTGAGTCGGCGATATCAGGCAGGGGGGAATCTAAAAATGAAAATTTTTTCAAAAGTATTGGCAGCATGTGTCATGGCGGCGAGCGGTGTCGTGTTTCCTGGTCCCACACTTGGACTTTCGGACATGACGGATTGCCCTGTGAATCCACAGATTGTCGTGAGCGATGTCACGACGCAGTGGGTTTACCGTTGGGAAGTAATCTCAGCTTTTCCCCGATTCTATGACCGAATTCCCAGGGAAGAAAATGCGGACATCATCCGTGTATTTAAAGTAACCAAACGAACGGAAAGTACCGGATTCCCCGACACGTCTGTGCCTTTTGAACGGCGTGTCGAAGTGTTTTATACCGGTGGCGACTGGATGGAATTTGGTTTCACTTATTTTGTGACCGATGCCCACAACCCGCATCATGGTGGAGGGGCATACGGAGGTGCCTATTTTATTTCTGACATGTCGACGACGGACCGCGAGGAGGGGGCAGAACCGCCCAAGGTTGACCCCTTGAATCCCGCCACGCTGGCTTCCTATATCAGCACAAATTTTTTAGATGCTTCGGGTGAGGTAAAAGCGACTTTCAAGCCTTTATAGCGAACACTCGTCTTTGACTGTGCTAGGGAGTAAAGGTCCGCTTTATTTTAAATGCACCAGGGTCAGTGACAGGGCGGGCCAGAAAGTCACCAGAGCCAGCCCTGCCAGCAGCATCAGCATCGGCCTCAAGGTTGCCCGGATGACATCTCCCAGGGGTTGCTTGAAAGCCGCCGATGCAACGAAAAGGTTGATGCCAACGGGTGGCGTCAAATATCCGATCTCCAGATTGACGATCATGATGATCCCGAAGTGAACCGGATCGATTCCGTAGTGAACTGCCATCGGTGTCAGCAGTGGCGCAAAAACCAGGATCGCACTCATGATGTCCATGAAACAACCCGCTGCCAGAAGTAGCAAGTTCACGCCGACCAGAAATCCAGTCTTGCTGGTAATGACTGCAGAAAGGTCCTCGACAAGCCCTTGGGGAACCTGCTCGATGATCAGGAATTTGTTGAAGCTGACGGCAAACAGAAGAATAAAAAAGATCATTCCGAGCATCTGTGTCGTATCAGTCATCGCCTTCCAAACCGCGGGAACCGTGAGCTCACGGTAGAAGCCGAGCTCAATTACGAGGGCGGTAAACACAGCGATGGCGGCTGCCTCCGTTGCGGTGAAGAAACCGCTGTAGATTCCGCCAAGGATGATCACCGGCACAACGAGCGAAAGGAATCCGGTTTTTAGCGCAACCAGAAACTCCTCCCCGCTCCACCGGCCCCGCGGCATGCCGCGGCCATGAATCATCGCGTAGATCATCAATAACGAAGCCAGAAGTAGTCCTGGCAGAACCCCTCCGATGAACATGTCCGTTACAGGTACGTTTGCCATGATGGAGTAGACGATCATGGGGATGCTGGGCGGGATGATGATGCCAAGTGTGCCAGCCGAGGCAAGAAGGCCCACGGCAAATCCAGGCTTGTAGCCTGCTTGAACCAGCGCCGGGTACATCATCGTGCCGATGGCAATCAGGGTCACAGGCGAAGAGCCAGAGATGGCCGCAAATAACGTACAGGAAAGGACGGCGGCAACACCGAGGCCGGCCGGGAGCGGAGCCGTCAAGGCAGATGCGATGCGGATCAAACGCTTGGCAATCGCCCCCTGGGTCATCAGATTTCCCGCCAGAATGAAGAGCGGGATTGCCAGCAGGATTTCCTTGTCCGCGGCAAAGTAGATGTCCTCGACAATGCCAGACAGTTCCGCATTGCCTTGAAGGCTGTAGCAAAGGACAGCCACAACACCCATCAGCAGAAAAAGCGGCAGTCCGGCAATCAGACCAAACAGAAGGAACGCTGCCAGTGCCAGGCCAAGGGACATCAGTGGACCCCCGCGCGAACGGGCCGCGTCGATGGGAAAAGGGCGAATACGATGTGCTTGGTCGCCATGAGCGCAAACGTTGCTGGAAAGATTGCCTGTACCACCCACAATGGAACGCCCGTGATGACGTTCAAATCACCGAAATCCTTGCTTTGCTGGACATAAGCCAGCGCGATGTGGGCAAAGTAGCCGCAGAATACGGCCGTGGTCAGTTCCCGAAGGAAGACGATTCCCTGCAGGATCCGTTTGGGCAGGATCTGGTCGCCGACTTCAGGGCGCAAGTGACCGGCCGCAGACGACGCAAGGCTTACGCCAAGGCAGCCAGCAAGAATCATGAAGTGAAGACTCAGCTTTTGAGCCCAAGGCAGGCTCATCCCTGCAACTTCGCGTAGGATGACGTCTGCACATAAGAGCACGGCCATGGCTCCCACGGAGAGGCCAGCAATGAGGCGTTCAGCCCCCGCAATCACCTGAAGTCCGCGATGGATAACCGGATGCGTCAAGGCCAGCGTCCTCCCGTTGGTGACGATCAGTCTTTACTTCTTCCTGGTCTTGAACTGTTTTTTGCCTTCAAGGACTGTCGCATAGATCTTGCCAGCGTCGCCTCCGATACTCTTGACGACTTCAGCCGCAAGGCCATCTACCGATTTTCTAAATGCAGCTTTTTCGGCGTCGTTGAGGGTCTCGATCTTGATTCCTGAACCCTGGAGAACAGAGATCAGCTCTTTGCCGATGGCTCGCACCGCGGCACGACCTTCAGGAGCCAGCTTGTTGCCTGGTCCAGTCAGGATTTTGCGGTCTTCATCGGAAAGCTTGCTCCAGAAAGCCTTGCTGTAGAGGATCGCCGCTGGCTGGTAGATGTGTTCGGTCACCGAGAAGTGTTTGATGGCGGTTTGCCATTCGGCAGAAAGAGTTAGCAGCGCTGTGTTATCAAAACCCTCGACCAGGCCAGTTTGCAAGGCAGGTAGCGTTTCAGGCATCGAGATTGGCACGGGATTGGCGCCAAGACGCTTCCAGAAGGCAAGATGGACTTTGCTTTCTTGCGAACGCACTTTCAGTCCCTTGAGGTCTTCAGGCTTCCTGACTACGCGCGATTTTGTGCCGATGTTACGCCAGCCGTTTTCCGCCCACGAATTCAGGATAAAACCCTTGGCTTCGAAGATTTTTACAAACGGCTCCCAGAGGTGCTGGTCAAGGACGTAGTCGGCTTCTTCATAGCTTTCAAAAAGGTAGGGAATCTCGAGGACATCGAGTTCTGGAATCACGCTGGCGAGGGCACCGGCTGTGACACCGCCACCTTCGATACGTCCGCGACGGATACCCTGCGTGATTTCAAGTTCGCCTCCTAACTGTCCACCCATGTAGGCTTTGACCTGGACCCGTCCCTTGCTGTCTGCATCCACACGCTTGCGGATCTGGTCCAGCACGTCGGCCCAGGGAGTGCCTGTCGGCGCGACGGTGGCAAGTTTTACGGTTACTTTCGCAGCCGCGGACGCAGCCGTCGTCCGCGCGATGGCCCCGGCCAGGCCCACGCACAGCAGAGTAGTTACAAAGACACTGGTGATAAGGATCCAGAGGCGACTTATCTTGGTGGTCATGTCAGAAGTACTCCGCCATCTTGTCCATCATTTTCTTGGCTTTTCGTTGCTCGACAATCTGCTCAGGGACGATGTCCGGCAGGCTTTCTGGTTTGGCTTTCAGCACAAATTCCAGATGCTTCTTGAACATCTCCTTGTCACCTTTTTTTGGCGCAAGCGTATCCGCGATCAGGACGTGGGTTCCGAAATAGTCGTTACTCATCTTGAGGGAGCGCTGAAAGTTTTCTTCGCTCTTGGTCAGGCTACCGCCCGCAAAAGAAGGCGCGACTGCATAGTAAGCGCCCCAGTAGCGCGGAGCCGCACCGTAGAAATAATCAGGCTTCAGCGCCTCTACGCGTTCGATCATCAGGCGGATCCGGTTTTTGTTCGCGAGCATCGTTGGCAGACCGGAGAGGCGGGCCCACTTGCCAAGGTTCGATGCGGTCCAATAAAGCGCGGGGACCTCAGCGGCCGTCAGGGTGTCGAGGGCTTCCTCAATCTTCTTGCCCTCATCCTTTACGCGCTTGCGGAAGCTGGCGTTGGTGGCAAGGGCGCGCTCCCCCCATGCAGTCCCGGTTTCCCAGGTAGCTTTTTTCTGGGCTTCTTCGGTCATGTGTCCATCTGCAAGGAAGTAGTAGCCCCGCGTCAGGTAAACGAGAGATTCGACGTCATTCGCGTCTTGATTGACCAGTTGTTCAAAGAGGCGCAGGGATGCTTCCAGGTCCGACTGGTTCAGGCGCTTGCCCCATAAAGCAAGAGCTTCGGCCTTTTTCTTTTTAACTTCTGATGCCGTGATGCTTGATGTTCCAGAGGACTTGTCCCAGCCGGCCTGGCGAGTTGTTGCACAACTGGTCAAGAACGTTGCGAGAAAAGTAGCAGTGAAGAATCCTGTGCAGGCTCTGGTGAATCTCATGAAGTTTCCCCTCACACCTTGTGACTATTTTTTGAACAGATTGGATGCGTAGTTCTCCCCCCTAGCTTACCGCCAATAGGCACCCGTTGCACATGGGGCCAATGCGATCAGCGCGTAAAATAGCTTTCCAGCATCGGATTCAGGAAAATCCGCCCAGGGTCGTATTGTTGGCGCAATTCCTCGAAGTGATTCCAACGGGGGTAAATGGTCTCGATTTCCTGGCGGGTCATGTGATGAACTTTGCCCCAGTGCGGTCGCCCGCCGAACTTCTTGAATACGGGCTCTGCCGCAGCGAATAGCTGTTTCATCGCAAAGTGGCGGTAGACGTGGATGGAGATGATCGCGCTTTTCCTTCCATGCATCGGGCTGACCCAGGCCCGGTCCACACCAGCGACGCGAAACTCGACGGGAAAAAAGACGGGAATCCTCTCCCGCTCGATCAGGTTCATGATCTCCTTGAAACACTCAACCCCGCGTTCGATGGGAACCGCATATTCCATCTCGGTAAAAACAACATTGCGCTCCGAAGGAAAGACGCGATGGGAGGGTTCAGCAAAGTCACTCGGTGGATTGATGGCGCCACACAGGCGGCTGATGGCTGGCGCCAGCGCGGGAACCATGGTCGCTGTCTTGCAAAATGCGCCAAATGCGACGCGCTCTAGAATTTTTTCTGAACAGAACCTGAGCATTGGATTCCGTCTATTTTCAATTTTTTCCGGGTTGCAGGTCTTAACCTGTGCCAGGGATGAAAACGGAAACCAGAAAAACTCAAAATGCCGGTTGTTCGCTGCGAACTCGTCCACCCGGGCAAGTACATCGTTGACTGGCATGTTCTCCGAGCGCTGCCGGAGCAAGTAGGCATCCTGGCATTGGATTTTGAAACGTGTCGTGATTCCAAAAGTCCCGAAGTTCACCCGACAGGCGTTCAGGCGGTCACCTGGAGTGTCTTCATTGACGACGTGGACAGTACCGTTGCCATCGACGAATTCCATTTCACTGACGAAGCCCGCAAGACTGGCAAATCCAAGACCTGTTCCGTGCGTCCCCGTGCTGAATGCCCCGGCAAGGGTCTGTCGGTCGATATCCCCCTGATTGCCAAGGCCAAGCCCCTGTTCGAAGAGTTTCTCCGTGGCGACGTGAATCGGAGTGCCTGCCAAAAAATCTGCCTGCTTTTTATCCGGTTCGATGCCAATGAGGCCGCTCATCAAGCTCAGGTCGACGAGGATTTCCTGGGACTCTATCAGGCGTGAAAAGGAATGGCGCGAACCGGCAACGCGGATTTTTGTCCCGCGTTTTCGGGCCATCTTCACCACCTCCACGACCTCTTCCACATTGGTTGGCATCACTATGGATTCAGGGGAAAAGCGGACATTTCCGGACCAATTGCTTACTTTCATCGGCTTGTGTCCTGTCAGATGAACTTCTTGCCTTCACCCCGGTAAGTGGGTGCTGTCCCTTTAAGTTTTCCATCTTCAATCAGATGGATTTCATTGAAGTGCTCGCAGAGTTCGCCCGCCTTTGCGTGACGGAAAAACACGGGATCTCCAATACCCAGTTGGGTGACATTTCCCGTCAATGGTGTTTGCACTTCCCCTGCTCCTTCAAGGTCTGAAAGGAGAAGACCCTCTGGAAGCCAGGGCCTTGGTAGCTTCGCCTTGCCGGCTGCCCCGGATGCGACAAGGCCGCCGCCGTGGCAGGTACGCCAGCTTTGATCCGGCCTGCGGGTCACGCGCAAGGCAAATCCCATCGCAGGGTTTAGGTGGAGATTTTCGTAGTGGTCGAACAGCCCCGGAGCGTAGAAGCCTGATCCCGCAGTCAGCTCGGTGAGCGAGGGATCATCCGCAGCCGCTGAGAGGCTCCCCGTCCCCCCGCCATTGAACAGATCAAGCGTCAGGCGAGCGGTATCGTTCAACTCCCCGCGCATCCTGACTGCGGCTTCGAGGATCTGGCGTCGCTGGTCCTTGATGCGCGCAAGGGACCCCCTTTTGAGCATGCGGATGATGCTGTTTTGCCGCCAGTTGAGCGGGTCCCTGTCGGGCACTCCTGCCACCTGGGCCTCGTAACCCATGAAGCCCCGGACAATCAGTCCGTCCCGCTTGAGGGCCTCCCGCACCATTCGCATGACTTGATCCACCGATCTTAGTGGTGACCGGCGGACGCCAAAGTGCAGTCCGGGCAGGGCAAGGGAGTGATCGACATCAAGGCAGACGTTGACCTGAGTGCCTGTCCTCTTTGCCAGCTCCTGCAATTTGTCCAGATGTTCTGGGGCGCAAGCCATGAAGGTGAGCGGATATTTTCCGGTAGCGCCGCTAAGTTCCGCTGCCTCCTCAAAATCGCCAGGTTCTGTGGTCGGGTAGCCGGTCAGGATGTCTTCGAACCCGGTCTTGGATAGCCAAACCGCCTCTGACACCGAATAGGCCATGAGCCCCTTAAAGGCCGCGGATTGATTCAAGATCTGGCGTAGAACCCAGGTGCATCGGATGGATTTTGTCGCAATCCTGACCGGTCGCCCGCGGGCCGAGGCTGCGAGCGTATCGATGTTGCGCTTGAGTTGCTCGAGGTCGATAAAGAGCGCCGGCAGTCGCGTTGCGGACAGGGCATCTTTATAGACCTGATATCGATCAGCCATTGCTTTTTTCCTGACAATTTACCAAATGTTACCACGTCCAGCGCCAAGGCCGTGCTGGTAATGAATTATGGCAAGGTAGCCGATCCGTTTTGAGATTCATTTTACGGTGCCATTGCCATGAATATTTCGAAACCATTCCGTTCAATCATTTTGTTTGTTGTTGCCTCATTGTCTGTGCTGATTGTCACAGTCGGATGCGGTGAGCGGGAACGCCAGGGCCAACAGACATCGTCTTTGCTTGGGCTGGTTGACGATGGCTCACCCAATAGAAGCGTCCCAGCTGCCCGCGATTTCCTGATCGGTGCCGCATCGGCCGACATAACTGGCCCGGCTGCAGGACTCGCAACGGGCGGATATGCGGCGCCGGCCCCCGAAACTGCCGGCATTCACCAGCGCCTGCGCGCGCGTGCCTTTGTCATCGCAGAGCGGGACAATCCGTCACGTCGCGTGGTGCTTGTGACGGCGGATCTTTGCTACATCACCGGCATCGTCAAGGCAGAGGTCATCCGTGAGCTGGAGAAGGTTTTTGGTAACCAGTATGGTCACGACAATGTCCTGATTACGGCTACCCATACCCACAGCGCCCCGGCTGGTTTCAGCCAGCACCTGATGTACAACGTTCCGAGTCTTGGCTTTTCGGAGGAGAACTTCCGCGTCATCACGACCGGTATCGTGCGTGCCATTGCGGATGCGCATTTGACGATGGAGCCCGCCGCGCTCACGCTTGCTGAAGGACGACTGACTGGCGCCAGCCGGAACCGATCGTTGCCCGCATTTCTGCGCAACCCCCCGGAACTCCGGGCGGAACTTCCCAACGCCGTCGACGAAACCGTGATGATGTTCCGGATCGATACGGCCGACGGCCCGCGCGGCATTCTGCACTGGTTTGCCACCCACGGGACGTCGATGACCAAGATCAACACCCTGATCAGCCCGGACAACAAAGGCTATGCGGCCTGGAAATTTGAGAAAATGATGCGGGAAGATGCCTATTCAACCGGCAATTTCGTCGCCTCTTTTGCCAACTCAAACGGTGGCGATGCCAGTCCCAACATCGCAGGTGACATTGATGGTGATGGGGACTGGGAATGTAGCACTGGCTCGGATCTTGATTGCACGCGTGAGGTGGGTCACAAGCAGTTTGACTCTGCCGTAGAGCTTTTCCGGCGCGGTGGCCGTGGAGTTTCAGGCCCCGTCAGGGCTGCCATGCGTTTTGTAGACATGCCGTCGCTGCGTCTGCCGCCTTCGGTTACGGGCCAGGATGTGGAAGTGGAAGTTTGCAAACCTGCGGTCGGGCTTTCGATGCTTGCAGGATCAACAGAAGACGGTCCAGGCGTCGGTAGTGAAGGCGTGAATTGTGATTCCGATTCAATGCTTGCGGACTGGCGTTGCCGCCAGGAGGAGTTCAAGTGCCATGGCCAGAAGCCGGTCGTTTACTGGACGGATGATGGCGGTCGTTACGGATTGACGCCGCGCACAGTGCCGGTCCAGCTGATCACGATCGGACCCGTTGCGATAGCCGGGGTTCCAGCTGAAATGACTTCGATGGCCGGGCATCTTTTGCGCAAGCGAATCCGTGAAGAGATGGCTTCGGCAGGGATCGAGCACGTCGTCATTGCTGCCTACGCAAACGAATACTCGAATTACGTGACGACCCGCGACGAATACCAGGCTCAGCACTACGAGGGGGGCTCCACCCTTTTCGGTGAGTGGACTTTGGCTGCCTACCAGTCTGTCTTCAAACAACTGGCAGAAGATCTGGTGACAGGCCGTGAGCTTCTCTCCGGAGAAATTCCTGAAATCACCGCAGCTCCGATCCTGAAGGCTCGCCCGCTATGGTCAACAGACAGTGCCTCTTCGGATTACCCATACGGTAGTTTGCTCGAGGATGTGCGGTCGTCCTACCGCAGTGGTGAAACCGTCAAGGTTTCGTTCCGGGGTTCGAACCCGAACAATGACATGCGCCGTGGGGGTTCCTTCTTTGATCTGCAAAAGCTTATGGATGATGGTACCTGGAAGACGGTTGCCGGGGACGACGACTTTGACACCAGGCTGCGGTGGAGCCGCAATTGGCTGATGCAGTCCCGGCTCGATGTGGAGTGGGACGTTCCCTTTGACGGCGCTCGTGGAACCTATCGCGTCGTTCTGCGCGGGACCGCTCAGGACATTTTCTCTGGACGCAAGGCTTACTCTGGAGTTTCATCAAACTTCGAAGTCCGAAACTGATTCGACTGTTTACTGTTTGACGGACGGCGCCCAACCAGTTCACGAGCCCTTCATTCAAACATCTTTACTGGTGTGCCATCGATTTTTTGAAGCTGCATGGCCCGCTGGGTATCGCAGTTCCTTCCGGTCTGGGCAACCGAAAGA
>JBEGVZ010000086.1:0-7310 GCA_041178085.1 Pseudomonadota bacterium
AGTTCCTGCGCGGGGGAATTCAGCGGGGCAAGTCCCCGCTTTTTTATTCTCTCCACCAGGGTCGTCCGGTTCAGGCCAAGTAATTTTGCAGCCTGATTTTTGTTGTGACCGGTCCGGTCCAGCGCCTGCATGATCAGTGAATTTTCCAAGTCCTCGATGAAGCGGACAAGATCGATTCCCTCAACAGGCAATTGCCCAAATTCCTGAGGAACAGCGACTGCGTTCGCCGTTGCCCCTGCCACAGGGCGAGACATGAGCGGCACGGACGCATTAGAGATGACAGCTGGTCCCACCACAGATTGAGCCTGGGTCGCGGGGGCCGTGTGCGGTATGACGCAGGCCGGCGCCGCATGGACCAGTTCAGGTGGCAGGTCTTCACGCGTGATTTCTCCGCCCCCTTTTAGCACCACAAGACGCTCAATCATGTTCTGAAGCTGGCGCACATTGCCAGGCCAGTTGAACGTGCGCAGTGCCTGGACGGCATCGTTACCCAGGGATACCGGCATGTCATAGCCATGCATCCGGTTGGCCAGTTCAAGGAAGTGCTCCAGCAGGACGGGAATGTCCTCGGTCCGTTCACGCAGGGCTGGGAGGCTTACTGGGAGCACGTTCAAGCGGTAGAACAGGTCAAGGCGGAAGGTCCCGGCTTTGACCGCCTTTTCGAGGTCCACATTGGTGGCGGCCACGATCCGGACGTCTGCCTCGCGGCTTTCATTTCCACCAAGGGGGGTGAACCTTTTGTCTTGAAGGACACGTAGCAGCTTTGCTTGCAGGCTCAGGGGCATGTCGCCAATCTCGTCCAGGAAGAGCGTCCCGCCGGATGCGGCATCAAAGCGCCCCAGTCGGCGCCGGTCTGCCCCGGTGAAGGCCCCTTTTTCATGGCCAAACAGTTCGGATTCCAGCAGGTTTTCCGGGATTGCAGAGCAATTGATGGCGACGAACGGGCTGCTGGCGCGCTGGGAAAGGCGGTGTATGGCCGAAGCGATCAACTCCTTGCCAGTCCCCGATTCCCCGGAGATGAGCACTGCGCTCTCCGAATAAGCCACCTTGGCAACGGTCTCCAGTGCCTTGAGCATGGCTGCGCTTTGACCAATGATCTCCGGAAACAGACGAGCCAGGTCTGCATTCTGAAAGGCCTGGCGCGGTTTACGCTCCCCGAAAAGCAGGGAGTGGGCTTGGCTGCCAGAGTCTTCTGGTAATGGGCGGATTCCTGCGTTGCTCATACGACGGAAATGCCTCCAAAATGCACGTGAAGCTGCGTCTCCGCCAGACCCACAATTTCTTGCAGATCCTGCGGCCCATGGCCCGAGAGTGTCCGGATTTCATCCCGCGACCGGCTCTTTTGCGGAAGGTGGCTCCTTTGGATCAGCCCAGCCCTTCACAGCCAGTCCGGGGACGACGAGACTCAACCGATTCAGTATTGTTCGCGTATTTACAGAGTAACAATATTTGCCGGGCTGGTGCAAACATCGGGCGGCAAAATCTTCCGCCCCAAGGGTTTCAAGGAATTTCTCAGTGTGCTGGAAGAGGGGTGATACTTCGTGATATGACAAGCGAAAACGGGGATTGATGGTGAAAGTAGCATTCGTTCATGACTGGCTGGTGACTTGCCGTGGCGGCGAAAAAGTGCTTGAGGCGATGCTGCCCCTTTTTCCTTCTGCGCCAGTCTTCACGTTGTTCTACGATCCCGCGAAGATGCCGGATTCGATCCGCCAACGTGAAGTGATTTACCCGCGCGGTCTGAACTTGCTGCGTCCGCTTCGCAAGGCTCTTTTGCCGGTGCTGCCTGCGGCGATCGAAGCGTTGCCGCTTTTTGAATTTGACCTGATCATCAGCACCTCGTCGTGTGTTGCAAAGGGCGCGATTCCGGGGCCGCAGGCAAAACATCTTTGTTACATCCATTCGCCGATGCGTTACGTCTGGGACCAGCGCAGCGAGTATCTTGACCGTTTGCCGCCGGTGCCGTTTCTTAAAAGTGCGATCCACGGATTCTCCAAGTCCCTGCGTCAGTGGGATGTGACGTCCGCCATGCGTGTCGATCAGTTTGTCGCGAACTCCCGTTTTGTGCGTCAGCGCGTCAGGCGGTTTTACGGCCGCGATGCGGAGGTCATTTACCCGCCGGTCGATGTCGAGCGGTTCTCGCGGGGGCAGGGCGGTGGTGCAGCTGCGGGCTCCGGTGATTACTACCTGGTGGCGGGTGCTGCGGTGTCTTACAAGCGTTTTGACCTGGCCGTGGATGCTTGTCGCAAGCTGGGGCGGAAACTAATCGTTGCCGGGGACGGCCCTGAGTGGAAGGCGCTTCTTCGTCAGGCCGGCTCATCCGCCGAGTTTGTCCGTAATCCAGACGACCTGACGTGGAACCGCTTGATGGCCGGGGCCAGGGCACTTCTGTTTCCAGGTGTGGAGGATTTCGGCATCACGGGGGTGGAGGCGATTGCCAGCGGGACGCCCGTCATCGCCCTGCGTGCAGGCGGTGCCATGGATTTTGTCGACCCGGGAAACACGGGGGTGTTTTACGATACCCCTGACGTCGACAGCCTGGCTGGTGCGATCGCGGGGTTTGAAAACAGTTTCGATCGTAACGTCGGGCGGATGCAAACCCACGCCCGCAAGTTTTCGATTGAGTCGTTCCAGGCAGCAATCCGCCAGCAGGTCGAACAATTGATTTCCACTCAGGGTTCCTGAAGTCCATGAATCAACAGCAGCGACAACTCGTCACCTCGATCAGGATCCTCATGGACATGGGGGCAGTCGTTTTTGCGTGGCTTGTTGCGTTCAAGATCCGGTTTGCTTTTTTTGAGACGCCCAAGGGTGTCCCCCCATTCGGTTTGTATCTGAAGTTGGTTCCGTTCATTGTCGTGATCTGGGCCGCGGTTTTCTTTGCCTCCGGTTTTTACCGGCGCTCCCAGGCGCGGCGCTCCGCTGTGATCGAGGCGCTCGACATCATTCCATCCTGTGTGCTGGCCACTTTGGCTTTCGTGGCCTTCACCTATTTTTATGACGAATACCGCTATTCCCGCATTACGATGTTCATCTTTGCCCTGATGCAGCCGGTATTCCTGATTGCCGCGCGGTCGTTTACCCGCAAGATGTTCCGCTGGTACCGGCGCAGAAGCCCCGAACGCAACGTGCTGGTGGTGGCTACCGAGGGGCTGGCGAGGGATGCAACCCTGAGCGCTTCGGAAATGGACCTGGTCCATGCGCGCGTCGTTCAAACGGTGATCTTGCGTGAGGAGCAGGATGGCAAAGTGTCCGGAGTCCCGACGGACTGGGTCGACCTGGTAACCCGCCTGCAAGTCCAGGCAATGGTGGTGGCCCTGCCCTACCGTTTGCTGGCAGTCCTTGAGGGGCCGATGGGGGGCATTGCAGATCAGGTCCCTGATATTCGCATCATGCCTGACATGACGCGATTCACTCGCTTTGCTTCAGGGGTGGCCTTGATGGACGGCCAGCCGGTGATAACGATTAACGAATCCCCGCTTGCAGGTACCGGACGACTCGTGAAGCGTGCGGTCGACATCGTTGGAGCGCTGACAGGGCTTTTGATATTTGGGCCGGTGATGGCCTTAGTTGCCTTTTTGGTGCCGTTAACTTCGCGTGGGCCAGTCCTCTACCGGCAAGAGCGGATGGGCCTCGATGGGCGTAGTTTCTGGATCCTGAAATTCCGTTCCATGCCGGTGAACGCAGAGAAGGATTCGGGCGCCGTTTGGGCAAAACCTGGGGATAACCGGGCGACTTGGTTCGGGTCACTTTTGCGCAGCAGTAGCCTGGACGAGCTGCCGCAGTTCTGGAACGTCTTGCGGGGGGATATGAGCCTGGTCGGGCCAAGGCCAGAACGCCCTGTATTTGTTGATAAATTTCGCCATCAGATCCCCGGCTACATGCTCCGGCACAAGGTCAAGGCCGGAATCACCGGCTGGGCTCAAGTCAACGGGTGGCGTGGGGACACCAGCCTGGAAAAACGGATCGAGTGTGACCTGTTTTATATCCAGCACTGGAGCGTCTGGCTGGATCTCAAGATCATTTTCCTCACTGTTTTCAGAGGGTTCTTAAATAAGAACGCCTATTAATAGAATCCTTAAAATCTGTTGACTTTTTAATAAAATAATATAGAGTGTGAATATTGTTGGGGGTAACTCCAACGATGGCGCCTGCACCTGGCGCTTGCTGATTTTCCTGTTGGGTTTGCTGTTGTTGCTCTGATGATGAGGTGTTGAAAGTGGTCCGTAGCTTCGCTGTATCCAGCCTTACCCGTTTCATCCGAATTCTACCAGTTGCCTTTTTGCTGGCCTCCTGCGGGATGCCCACGCAGGAAAAGGACGTCAAGCAATTCAAGCTATCTTGTATCGGCGCGGACACCGCGCTTCACGATGGTTTTCGTGACCTTGTGAGTCGTTACAACTCGGAAGCTGGTATCGAGGCGCTCGCCTACACGGCAAATCCGGAAGAGGCGAACAGCCCGGTTTACCTGAGCAAAGGCTTGAACCAGCGCGAAGGCAAGGTCGGTTGGGGCCAGTGGTTGTCCGAAACCCAGGAACGCCGGACTTACCTGCCGCAACCAAAGTCCATGCGCACTACCAGTTACTCGATGCGCCTCGAACTGGACGAAGACTTTGTCCGGTTGAAGATCGCCTCCATGAAAGAAGCCGATCAGACGGACATTCGTAAGCTTTTTTACCATGAGGTTGGCCACGGCCTGCAGATGGGCCATGACCCGGATCCCGCTTCGGTCATGTACTACGACATCACCGGTGACAAGGATTTCAGCGCTTACTTTGTCAACGTGCGTGGCTTCTTCGGCCAATAACTTGAATTTTTCAGCAGGTGATCCGGGTCATGTTTGTTCGTCGCGTTAAAATTCACGCTATCGTTGCTTCCCTGACCCTGGCGAGTGCCTGCGGGAATGGAGCTGGTAGTGGGAATAAAAAGACCCAGGCGCCAAGCACTCCTGAATTTGTTCCCGAAGCCCTGACTCCTCCTGCACCGCGAACGATTGTCACCGCCAAAGGGTGGCATTTGCAGATTGCCCCAGAGCGGGCAGAACAGATCAATCCGAAACTCGTTTATGTGTTTCAGGGGAAGGGCACGACCCTTAGCTGGGACATCGGTGTAGCCCGTGCCGCCTGGGAGCGCATTCCCTTGCTACGCAGCGAAGCTTTCCCCGCAGCCTCTGCAGCGGGAGAGGTTCTCCTGACCGGGAACAGCAGTGGATCTGCACTCGCAGCCTTTTTCACCTGCAATGGCATCAGCATGGAGAGCATTCTCAGGATGGGCCAGCTGCTCAGCGCCTTTCCGGAGGAGCTGGTCCGTGAGGATAGCGCGGCAAAAATTCCAGAAATCTTCAATGCGATCCGCAACGGCCAGGAGTTTGGCCGCAAGCACGATGCCATGCTTCCATTTATCGATCAGTTGACCGGTGCAGAATGCATGCCGCGCTACCCGACGGTGATCGTTGCGTCCAATCAGGACATCAACGATAACCGCCCCTGGCTTGAATCGAACGAACACCGTTCAAGGACCTTCCACGTCGAGGATTTCTCCTATTCTGAAAGGACTTCAACTTTCACCACGAAGTCATTCAAGGTCGGAAAGATATGTACCTATTTTGCCGATCCGGTGATGTTCCGTTACCTGACCGAGCAGATGACGCAGGAAGAACGCCTTTGCGACGTGCGCGTCATGGAGACCGCCGCAGACGTCAAACTTGCCGTTTTGGCCAGCATCGCCGAACCAACGTACTTTGTCCCGGTCGCGGAACCGTTTGAGGCCAAACTCGAACGCTATCATTCGGACGGTTTCGCCAAAACCAGGCGTTTTTACAACGGCGGATTCTCGATGCCGGGCGTGGTCCAGGACATGAAGCGACTGTTCCCTTCTGCGCGTGCACTGGGCACCGGACGCTGGGAATACGGCATGACCGAGGTCGCAGCCATGAACAGCTGGTATGACGTGAATCTCAACACTGTGCAGGCCAACTCACGCTGGTGGCTTGACCTCGAGACCTTCCCGGCTCCCGGTAAGGAGCTGGATGCCCTTCTGGCCCGACCTCAAAACCTGCAAGGCGCTTCTCTGGTCAAAAGGTACCAGGACGAGATCGCCATGGGGTATCGCCGGGGGATCGAATGCCTGAAACAGAAGAAGCCTTGCCTGTCGACACGGAAAACTGTGATGGGGCGGGATTTGTACAAGCCTGCTTTGACCCGCCCTGCGGGCCAGCCGGGTGGAGCAGAGATCAAAACGCGGCAGGGGCTTGACCCCTTGCTGCAGTGACTAACCGCTCTGATTTTAAGCTATTTATTAAAATAGACGATCTTAAAATATAAATATATAAGCTCAGACCTCTGACAATTTAATGAGAGGTGTGACGTGTTTTACTCAACTCAGTTCCTTATGGCCGCGTCTTTGGTCGTCACGGGGCTATTCGGCGCCCAGGCCCAGGCGGGCTGCCGTGTGGAGAAGGAAATCCGGATCGATCGCGCCAGCGATGTGAGCCGCTGGAGTGACGTCTGCGAAGTTGAAAAACTCGCGATTTTTGTCGATGGCGAGAAGTCCATTATTTTTCCGAACCTGCAATCGGCAGGTCTGATCAACATCGATACGGTTGGCACGCAAAGTGTGGCGATGCCAGCTTTAAAGCACGTAAGGGATTTGTATTTGTCTGGCTCGGGGATGGAAGTTGCCGAATTCCCTGTGTTGGAAACCATTGAAGGGCGGCTCGTTGTAAACCGTCAGAACATCAAGTTTTTAAACTTTCCTGAGCTTCTGTTGGCCGGGCGCGTGATCCTTTCCAACTGTCCTGATCTGGAGTTTGTTTTTGTCGACAAGCTCAAGGCAATTAATTCCCTCAGGAATGAAGGAACCCCCTCCCTTAACGAGGAAAGTGCGGCGTTCATGGCGAGCGTATCGCTCATGACCAACGAGGAGTGGATGCAGCGGAATCAAGAAGCCGAGCGGATGAGGCAGTTCAAAAATAAGCTCATGTCCAATCCCTTCGGGATGCAGCCGATTCGTCCGACAGGACACAAAACACAATTCAAGAAGTACGACGTAGACGCCTATTACAACTGGTACCCCTACGAGTATCACCGTTACTGGTACGCAATCGGTACCTTCGGTTTTCAGTGGTTCTACATTCCGCGTTGAAACCAAAAAAAGGCCGGGGCAGTCACCCCGGCCTTTTGTCTCCGCGCTCGATGGACGTCAGCCATCGCCAAACGCAGAAACCAAATTAACTACGGGACATATTTCCTGGGCCAACTCCCTTGGAGGGTCAATACATGGAGGTGTTTCTGCGTTATATTTGGAAAGAG
>JBEGVZ010000087.1:0-19746 GCA_041178085.1 Pseudomonadota bacterium
CGACCCGACCCTTGTTGCTGCATTGAACAGCGCCAAAAAAGAACTTGCGGACCGCAAGCCGGCTCTTGAGAAGATCATCAAGGAAATTTCTGAGGAAATCGCCAGCCTGGAAAAGCACCGCGCCGAAAAAAAGAAGGAGCTGGAAAACGATCAGTCAGCAACCAAGATGGTCATCGACACGCTTCCACAAGGGTGCACCGCTCTGGGTATTCGCCAAGCGACTTGAGCGGCACACAAGGTTGAATCCGAAGTCCAGAAAACCAACCAGCCCATGGGAAGTCCTGGGCTGGTTTTTTTCATCCACCCCAGCTTGCAAGATGGGCTTCTGCGCTGTCCCCCATCGCAACCTCGCCCGTCGGGAAATACTCTTTCCACCTGCGGTCAACCAGCAATGATGTTTGTTCGTCACAAAAAAGCTCTTCCGGATACCATGGCTTCATGCGCGCATCGAGCACAACCGGACCTTCGTACTCAACCTTGTTGCGCCCCAGGCTCGTGCGGGCTGCATGCAGGTCGCTCTGTGGATTGAAACGAGTAAACGCCGTCCAAATGAACGATGGCTCGTTCCGCGTGGCACGTTTTGCGTTGTCGACCGCGACAATCAGGGGCCAGTCCTTGAATTCAGGCAACGCGGCGATCTGAGCTGCACAGTTGGGTGAATCCTTGTACCCAGGGACTTCGACGACCAGACACCCAGGGCAGAAGACCCTGACGTCCCGGATCCGCGAGTCACTCACGACGCCACTCCACTCAACCGGCAAACGACGGACCGGATCGCCAAGCCCCAGGATGACTCCCTTGCTGCCTTTGTTAAGTTCAGGCCCGGCATAATCAAGGGTATCCATGGAGGTCTCAGAGAAAATCAGCAAGTCCTTTCGCCAGTCGACACGCTCCAGAACATGAGCCAGCACGCGGGAGAATTCACGCAGCGGAATTGGCTTGTCAATCGCCAGCAGGAACTTGGTGAGCGCCAATTGCCCTTCACCCAGAATCCTGAAAACAGAAGACAAGGATTCACGGCCGTAGCGTTCCTTGATAACTGCCGACGCCAGCGCATGATATCCCGACTCGCCGTAACTCCACAGGTCACGCACAGCCGGCATCACCACCGGAAAAAGCGGCGAGAGAAGCTCGGTCAGATAATCACCAAGATAAAAATCTTCCTGCCTGGGCTTGCCCACCACTGTGCACGGGAAAATAGCATCTTCCCGGTGATAAATTGCCTTCGGACGGAAAACCGGAAAATCGTGAACCCAGGAATAGTAACCGTAATGGTCGCCAAACGGCCCCTCAGGACGCCGAACGCCGGGAGGAATGAAGCCTGAGAGGCAGAATTCCGCTTCGGCGATGCCAGTGAGTTCCGGCTGCGCCGGCAGTTTGCAGCGGCGCAATTTGGAATTTTGCAGCAGCGACGCCAGAAGAAGTTCGGGCACATTTTCTGGCAGTGGCGCAATTGCCGACAGGATCATCGCCGGCGGCCCACCAAGATAAACATTCACAGGCAGCGGCTTTCCGGCTTTCTCTGCTTCGTGTAAGTGAAAACCAGCCCCTTTTCCGATCTGGAAATGCATCCCGGCTTCACCCGGCTCGAAGATCTGCACACGATACATGCCAAGGTTTTCCGGTTTGCCGCCCCAGCCCGGGGTGTGAACAAGCGGCAGCGTCAGGAAAGGCCCACCGTCTTTTTCCCAGCTCGTTGTCGCCGGCAAGCGGGTCAAGTCTGCGCTGGGAACTTGACGAGCCAAAACCGGGGCTCGCGAGGAAACCTTGAATCCGATGCGCGCGGCCTTCAGGCCTAGATCGCGCAAGCCCCAGATCTTGCGAACGGAAGGTGGCAACAACTCTTCGGGCAAGGCTGCCACACGCCGGACGAATTCCTTGGCTTCCTCGCCAAAGGCAAGGTCAACGCGGCTGCGCGTGCCAAACATGTTGCAGACAACGGGAAAATCCTTGCCCTTGACGTTACGAAACAGCAGCGCGGGCCCGTTGGCAGCGATCACCCGGCGATGGATCTCCGGCAACTCAAGACGGGGATCAACCGGCGCGTCAATCTCGATCAGGTCTTTTCGCGCGCGCAAGGCATCAAGAAAGCTGCGCAGGTTAGTGAAGTTTGAAGCGTCTCCCATGGGGGGAAGTCATAATGCAACCGCTCGCTACCGCCAACCTGTCAATTTCTTGTACAGGCACCATTGATTTCAGGCACCAGTCAGACCCCAAAACCGGTTCCATGCGCTTCGTTGCAAGGACGGGTACCGCCTCCTTTGGCCACAATTGAGGGACCTCAAAGTATCGGAATCAATAAGATATTTGCTATCCGATCCGGCTGTGGCCGGGTCGATCCTCCTGGCCGACTCAACCTTGGCCTGCAGCTTGCTCCAGAGTCCACGGGGCGGGAGCGGTCCCGCCCGAAGTTCTCCTTACAGAAAAGGAGTCAACTTGAGTTCTGTTCAGATGAAGCGGCTGTGGTTCAAGCGGAAAGCGGAGGGTTCCATGCGGAGCGGTAAAAGAACGTCAGGTAAACTTAAGAAGCATTTAATGACTGCCCTGATCGGCACATTGGGGCTGGCAGGCATTGCAGGAGCAGGTTACGTGACCTGGTCTGCACTTCAAGACAGTCCGGGCAAGCGCCCATCGCACGTCTACCAAGAACCGTCCAGAAAACACGTCAGTGTGGCGAGTGCCCAAAAGGGTAACCACAAGTCGAAGTCGTCGAAGACCATGAAACGAGGCACGTCCTGTAAAATCACCAAGTCAGCCAAGCACAAAACTTCACGGCATAAGTTGAAGAAGCATGTGGCTGCAAAGAAGGGCAAAAAAGGCAAGCACGCGAAAGGTTCAAAATACGCCCACTGAGCCTTGCCCACACCGCCAGTTTGGTTGTCAAAACAGAGAGTTTCCGCGACAATAGGTTGCGGAAACTTTTTTTTGCTGGCGGGACAACGGGCTGATGAATCTCAGGAATCTCATGGCTGCGATCCTTTTGCTGGTGGCGATCCCGTCAGCGGTCCGTGCGGAGGACCCTCCGCCGCCTCCCCCGGTTGACAATCCCCCACCAGAGCCGCCACCTCCACCGGAACCAGACAGCGGACCTGAACCTGCTTACGAACCTCCGGGCTCGGGTGACTTTCCGACTTCCGGCGGACGCGCCCGGTCTGGCGGCTCAAAATTCAAGCCGGGCCAGAGCGCCAGTGACATGGATAAGGCGGAGGATGCGCCCGAGGAAGTCGACGACACGATCATCAAGGTGCCGCGCCCCCAACCCGCCAAACCACGCCCCGTGACGGCTGCGGAAAGAAAAACTGCATGCGCTAAATACGAGGGCCGCTTCATCAGCTACTACAGCGAAATCTACAAAGTGGAAAAATGCTCACGACGGCAGGTCCAGGACCCGGCAACCCTGCAACGGCTGATGCGGGGCACCACCAGTATTGTTGAAGTCGAAGTTCCCGTCATCGCTGCCCTGCCGCCCGGTGCTCCCTTAGTTGCGGCCGCGAAGGCCAGACGCGGATGCCGTCAGCTTGAGGGCAAGTTTGTTTCGTTTTCCTACACCGATGTTTACCTGGTGCAAAAATGCCATCGCCGCATGTTCCCTGACTGGGAGACGTTCACGACCTTCAAGAAAAAGAAGCCTGGCAAGACGGCAGCCAGCGGCGACATCCTTGCATTGACCGAGGACGAGTTCTACGGACTGCCCCAAGGCCCGGACATGCCCTCTGCTGTGGACATTGAATTCTTGAAGCAATACGACCGGACAAAATCGATCGACATCATTCCAATCGACGAAGCTTGCCGTGGAATCGAGGGCAAGGTGGTTTCGTTTTATTCGAAGCTCTACAAGATTGAGAAGTGTCGCAAACGCGAAATGAACGCAGAACTCGCAACCATGCGCAATCCATCGCTCAAGCCGCGGGAGCTGACTCCAGAACAGTGGATTTCCTTGCCGGATGGCAAAAGTCTGATCGACGAAAAATCAGGCGGACGTCAGCAAAAACCACAGCAGTACAAACCGCTACCGCACACCGGCGGATGACCCGCCAACCTGCCCGGGTTCAGCGCCTCATCCTGCCGGGAGCAGGGCGTCCTTGATCCGCCGGTTCATCAAATTGCGCGACAACCAAAAAGTCTCTGCCAAACGCGCGGCCAGGTCATGCGCCGGATCCGAGGCTGCAATCTCGCGCCGGACGAGGGACAGCGGGGCCAACAACTCCAGCGCGAAGACATTTGCCTCGACTGCCGCAAGATGATCGTTGAGGGGAAGCGGCAAACTGCTGCGCCCGGGATTGGCGATGTCCTTGAGCAGTCCCGGGGCCATGCCGCGCGCCGAGTCAAAGCGGACATACGGCCGCTGATTTCGCAACTCCGGAAGATAAAACGGCGGTGACTCGAAGCCGCTTGCCTGGTGGACTGCCCTGACCTTGTCGACGATTGCCGGCCGGTTGATCCGGCAATGCTGCCTTGCCAGCAGTTCACGTTCTGCCGTCCACTGCCCGGGATGGGCCTGACGAAGCGATTCAATCGCTGCCTCAACGACCGTTGGATCCAACTCGAAAGGGCCGTAGCCTTTGACCTCGCACACACCCTCTTCCGCATCCATGTCGCCGCTGATCACCGCGGCGACGATCCATTCCTGAACGGATAATTTTGCCGCGAGGGCGCGGAGTGCATTGAGCGAGCGGATCTGCTTGCGCCCTTTTTTCCAGTGCGTGCACTCGGCCGGGTCAAGTTCAAGCAACTCCCCAACGTGCTGATCCATGATCCGCACGCCTGGGCGACGCAGACCAAGAACCATTCGACAAAACTGGAACAACTCCATTGAGGCCCGGAAGCGCCCTGCCGCCGGGTCTGCTTCTGGCACCCGGACAGCCCCGGACACATCCCCTGAAAGGCCTGCGGGACAGGGTTTTTGAGGCTTCGATGAAATCGCTGGAACGTCTGGTCCGGAAACTTCGGGCATGACCGGCTCCTGGCCGCAAATCGTTATTGCTTCCGGCTACTTACCACTGTGTTCAGGCATCCGTCAATTAACGCAAAAAACCATAAAAAAAGCTGATCTAACGGCAGAAACCTCCGATAAGATAGAGGGGTTGACAGAAGGCGTACCCGGACCAATGGTGAAGGGACGGGACAGAGGTAAAAATGACGGAAAAGTTACCAGTCATCAGGGGAAACAGCGGACAGGGCGAAGGTGGCGGCCAGTCCGGCACCTCGGTTATCACCGAGCGCAAGGTGCAAGCCCGCTCGCCGGCGCTGTACCGGGTGCTGTTGCACAACGATGACTACACCCCAATGGAATTCGTGGTGATGATCCTGGAAACGTTCTTCAACAAGGACCGGACCGTCGCCACCGAGATCATGTTGAGTGTGCATACGAAGGGTGTCGGCGTGTGCGGAGTTTTCCCGTTTGAAATCGCCGAAACCAAGGTTGCGCTGGTGATGGAGTGTGCCCGCGAAAACGAGCACCCCTTGCAGTGCACGATGGAAAAGGTTTGAGGGGTGTCCAGCCGCGCCGGCTTGCTTCAAGTGGGCGCGGGGTTTGCAAGTGGGGGTCTTGCGGGCGCAAGACCTGCACAGGTGCGATGGCGAAAGTGAGGGGCTTATGATCAGCCATGAACTTGAAGTCAGCTTGAACCTGGCCGTGAGCGAGGCCGCACGACGCGGTCACGAATACGTCACGGTCGAGCATGTGCTCTTCGCACTTTTACAAAACGACACGGCGGCCAAGGCGCTGCGCGCTTGCGGCGGGTCCCTCGATTTCACCCGGCAAAAACTTGAAGAGTTCTTTGACGAACACATCCCGCCGGGAACCTTGCGTCCTGGCCAGATGCCGCAACCGACCATCGGCTTTCAGCGGGTGATCCAGCGAGCCGCGCAGCATGTGCGGGCCGCGGGCAAGGAAAAGATCAAGGGCGAGAACATCCTTGTAGCCCTGTTCTCTGAGCGCGATTCCTTCGCAGTTTACTTTCTGCAGCAGCAACACATCAGCCGTTTTGATGTCATCAACTTCATTTCACATGGCATCTCGAAAACCGGTGATGAGGGGCAAAACGACACCCCGGAAGAGTCGGATGGAGCAGATGCACGCGCGAACAACCGCTCTGGCGGTACACCGCGCATCGGTTCCGGCGACCCCTCGCGTCATGAACAGGAACGCAGCGAACCCCATCGTGAAGAAGAGGACGAATCCGAAAGCGGTCCGGCGGAACGCCAGTCTGGTCGTGATCCTCTGGCCCTGTACGCAGTTGACTTGTGCGCCCGCGCGAAGGAAGGACATATCGATCCGCTGGTGGGGCGCGACGCTGAAATCGAACGCACGGTGCAGGTGCTCTGCCGGCGCCGGAAAAACAACCCACTGCTGGTCGGTGACGCGGGGGTCGGTAAAACCGCAATTGCGGAAGGACTTGCTCTGCGCATCACCGAAGATCGCGTACCAGCCCCTTTAAAGGGCGCCTCGATCTATGCGCTCGACATGGGCAGCTTGCTGGCAGGCTCCCGGTTCCGCGGCGATTTTGAGCAGCGCCTCAAGGGTGTCCTGTCCTCGCTGAAAAAGAAAAAGAACGCGATACTTTTCATTGACGAGATCCACACCGTGATCGGCGCCGGATCCGTAAGCGGCGGTACTCTCGACGCATCGAACCTGCTCAAGCCGTCCCTGGCCAACGGCACACTCCGCTGCATTGGGTCGACCACCTTCAAGGAATTCCGCAGTCACTTTGAAAACGATCACGCCCTGGTGCGCCGTTTCCAGAAGATCGATGTGGAGGAACCTTCCATCGATGACACGGTTGCGATTCTCAAAGGCTTGAAGTCACGCTACGAAGAACATCACAAGGTCCGCTACTCCAGCGACGCGATCCGGGCTGCGGTAGAGCTGTCTGCCCGTTATTTGCGCGATAAGAAGCTGCCCGACAAGGCCATCGACGTGATCGATGAAGTTGGCTCGGCGGCTGCACTTGCACGTGACCCGGCGAAGGCCCAGAAACCGCGGAACATCACCGTCGACGATGTACAGGTTGTCGTCGCCAAGATGGCACGCATCCCGCCGCAAAAGGTTTCCAACTCCGACAAGACCCAGCTCAAAGAGCTCGACTCACGCCTGAAATCGGTCGTCTTTGGCCAGGACGAAGCCATCGATGCACTGGCCGCAGCGATTAAGTTGTCGCGCTCTGGACTTGGCTCCAGCGAGAAACCAATCGGCAGCTTCCTGTTCGCCGGACCGACCGGCGTCGGCAAGACTGAAGTCGCCAAGCAGTTGGCCAGTATCCTGGGAATCGAATTCATCCGCTTTGACATGAGCGAGTACATGGAACGGCACACCGTTTCGCGATTGATCGGGGCGCCCCCCGGTTATGTCGGCTTCGATCAGGGTGGACTGTTGACGGATGCCATCAACAAGACGCCGCACGCTGTCTTGCTCTTCGACGAGATTGAGAAAGCGCACGGCGACCTGCAGAACATCCTGCTTCAGGTGATGGACCACGGGACCCTGACCGACAACAACGGACGCCAGACGGACTTCCGCAATACGATCATCATCATGACCACCAATGCAGGTGCCCGAGAGCTGCTCCACGGGTCGATTGGCTTTACGCGCGGCGCCGGGGTAAACCCTGGCCAGGCGGAAAAAGGCGATCTTGAAGCCGTGAAAAATGCCTTCTCGCCGGAATTTCGTAACCGCCTGGACAGCGTGATCTACTTCCAGTCGCTGCCACGCCAGGTGGTTTTGTCGATCGTGGACAAATTCACCGGTGAGGTCGTTTCAAAGCTCGCAGCCAAGAAAGTCGCCGTGACAATCGACGATGCAGCGCGCAACTACCTGGCTGACAAGGGTTTTGATCCTTCATTCGGGGCCCGCCCTCTGGCGCGGTTGATCCAAAACGAAATTGCCCGCCCCCTTGCGGATGAAGTCTTGTTCGGAAAGCTTGCAAAGGGCGGAGCCGTAAAGATCACAGTCAGCGACGACGCGGGAGCGAGGAAGCTTTCGTTTACTTTCTGAAAGCCTCCTGAACTTGCGCCAGTAAGGCTCGGCACGCTGCCTTCCAGGCACGCGCCGGGCCTTCGTTACTCCGGCCAAGAAAACTATTTTCCTTGTAATTCCGGACTTATAGCTACCAGTCCCTGAGGAAGGGCCAGGTTAAAATCCCGTCGGCTCCATTGGAGGCTGATTGGAATTGGACCTCATCTGCTTATTTTTTAGGCAAATCGGACCTTGATTGGCCCCCGCCGGCACGGTATACGCTGCCCACGGTAAGAATGACGATCGGGGGTAAGACCATGAAATCCAAATATCTCGTTTCCGCCACCTTGGCATTTGCCGCAATCAGCGCGCTCCTCACATCCTGCGGCCCCGGCGACCCCCTTGAACGTCCAAAAGATCACAAATATGAATTCGTGGTCGAAAACCAGTCCAACCAACCAGTGAAGATATCGGCGGATGCTTACTACGGCGGATACTGCGATCGCGGTTACGTCACGGCTATCATCCCCCCGAAATCCAAGGAAAAAGTGAAAATCACCTTCGCAGGCTGTGTCAACGGCGGCGGTGAGAGAGTTGACTCCCTGTCCTTAACCATGGATCCGGAAAAACGGGACTACGTCCAGTACCCGGTCAGCGGAAGCAAGATCGTGTGCACGGATGAAAATGGCTGCATCGTAAACCAGTCGAATTGACGAATCTGTTCTGAATGAACTTAACGGGGATCAACCTCACCAGCGCAATCAGGAAGCTGCGTCCAAGGCGTTCTCGCCCACCTCGCGGCACGCCCCCTGGGACCGTGCGTGGTGTTCAAACAACCAGTCCGACCAAAGTGGACGTCATGGCCTATGGTCACGCTGGTTTCATTGAGAAGAGTGAACCCGCAGATTCAGACATCCGGGAACTCCTCAAGTCCCACGAAGTCGTCTGGATCAACATCACCGGCTTGACCGACGTCGAACGCCTGAAAAGCGTGGGCAAGATCTTTGACCTTCACGCACTCGCCCTGGAAGACGCCACCAACCTTTACCAGCGCCCAAAGATCGAAGATTACGGGCACTATTACTACGTGGTCGCACGCATGGCCGACGTGCAGCGGCAGGAAACGTCGCTCGAGCAATTCAGCCTTTTTTTCGGCAAGGGTTTCGTCCTGTGCATCCAGGAGCACCCCGGAGACTGCTTTGACCCGATCCGGGCGCGCATCCGCGGCGGCAAGACTTCCCTCTATGCTCACGGATCTGACTACCTGGCTTCGGCCTTGCTGGACGCTGTGATCGACGACTTCTTCCCCCACGTGGAACGGATCGCCGACCGCCTTGAATTACTGGAAAACGAGATCATGAGCGCGCACGGCAAAGACACCGTGACGAAAATTTACGGCATGCGTCAGGAACTGCTGCAGATCCGCAGGGCGATTTGGCCGTTGCGCGACGCGCTCGGAATCATGCACCGCGAACAATCCCCGCTGGTGGACGCGGGTACCCGCTTTTACTTCCGGGACTGTTATGATCACACCGTACAGATCATCGATGCTTTGGAATCCTACCGCGATCTTGTCTCCAGCATGATGGAAATCTATCTGTCGAGCGTCAGCTACCGCCTGAACGACATCATGCGTACACTGACCGTGATCTCGACCCTGTTCATGCCTCTGAACCTCATCGCTGGAATTTACGGCATGAACTTCCACACTGAAAAGTCGCCCCTTAACATGCCAGAGCTGTCTTGGTACTACGGCTATCCATTCGCACTTGGGCTCATGGCGGCGCTGGTTCTTGTGCTGATGGTTCTTTTCCGTTGGCGTGGCTGGCTTAAAACATGACCTGTCAAAGGTAGAGCCTGACCAATGGCCAGATCCAGTCGACTGAATTTTGAGTTGCTGAAGGTTGCGCGCGGATCGCGGGCGCGGCTGACGCGGTTTCGTACCTTGCACAATGAAGTCACGACACCGATCTTCATGCCGGTCGGGACCTTTGCGACAGTCCGCACCCAGCCCCTCGATGTGCTGGATGAACTGGGCGCGCAGGTGCTGCTTGCCAACACTTTCCACTTGATGCTGCGCCCCGGGCCGGAACTGTTCCGCAAGTTTGGCGACATCCACCGCTTCATGCGCTGGCCCAAGTCGGTCCTGACAGACTCCGGCGGGTTCCAGATTTTCTGCCTGCCAGAAGCCCGCCAGATGACGGAGGAAGGCGCGCGTTTCCGTGCGTACACCGACAAGCGCGAAATCCTGCTTACGCCAGAACTCAGCATCGAAATGCAGAAGACCATCGGTAGCGATATCATGATGGTCCTCGACGAATGCATCCCCAGCACCTCGCCCCACGAAGTGGCTCGCGCCGCCATGGAACGCACGCACCGCTGGGCAGCCCGCTCGCTCGCGGCCCGCGGGGAATCTCCCCAGTCGATGTTCGGCATTGTGCAAGGCGCCTGCTACCCGGATTTGCGACAGGAAAGTGCGCGCGTGCTGACCGACATGCCGTTTGACGGTTTCGCCATTGGCGGGCTTGCGGTCGGCGAGACTTCTGCGGAACGCGAGGACTCAACAGCAATCGTAACCGAATTCCTGCCACATGACTTGCCTCGCTACCTGATGGGCGTGGGCACGCCGCGCGATTTGCTGGAGGCAGTCCACCGCGGCGTGGACATGTTCGACTGCATCCTGCCGACATCGCTCGCGCAGCAGGGAGTTGTCTTTACCTGGAATGGCAAGATTGACCTGCGACGCGGACGTTACCGCATGGACGACGTTGAGCTTGATCCAGATTGCCACTGCAACGTCTGCCGCAACTACAGCGTGGCCTACCTGCACCACCTGCAACGGGTGAAGGAACCCCTGGCCTGGCAATTGCTGGCCACCCACAACCTTACTTTTTACATGAAGCTGATGGCGGGCATGCGCGCAGCGATTGCTGAAGACCGCTTCCTTGAATTTTACCAGCAGCACCGCGAAAACCTTGGGCGTTCGGACGGCCTTGATCCACCGAAGCGCAAACCGGCGCACAAGAAAAGCAAGCCGCCGCCCCGCCAGCTGGGTCGCTTCGAAGTGATCGAACGTCAGATGGAAACTGGTGACGGTCAGCAATGCGCGCAGGGCAGCATCCGCGACCTGGCTTCGGGCGAAGTGATGCACTCTGTGAACGACCCGCAAGAAGAAGCTAGGCGCTTGTACATCGAGCAATCCGGTCTGCCCGCGCTGATGCAGGAAAACACCACCGAACCTCTGGTCGTGTGGGATGTCGGACTGGGCGCAGGCTTTAACGCCATGGCGCTGATCCGCGCCTACGAGGAACTCGTGGAACAGGGAACGACCCTTCGTCCGCTGCATCTTTGCAGCTTCGAAATCGACCTTGATCCGCTGCGTCTTGCCATAAGCAATCCATGGCTTTTCCCTCACGCGCGCCACCCAGGACCGCACCTGATCGCAAGTGACCGCGTCTGGCAGTCAAAAAAACTTCCTGTGAAGTGGCAGCTTTTCGAAGGTGACTTCCTTGCGGAACTCGACCATGCGCCAGCGCCACGCGTCATCTTCCACGATCCGTTTTCGACCAAGGTCGATGGCCCCTTGTGGCACCTTGAATGCTTCAAAAGGATCCATGGCGCCGCCACCGGCGAGGACTGCATGATGCTGACGTATTCGCGCAGCACGGCCATTCGTTCGGCCATGCTTGCCGCAGGGTTTTACGTAGGTGCCGGACTCCCTTCAGGTCCCAAACCGGAAACCACGATCGCGGCAAAACGGGGCTCGGATATCACCCGCTGTGGCCGTCCGTTGCTGGGTGCCGACTGGCTGGCCCGCTGGGAACGCAGCCAAGCCCGCTTCCCGGCTGACATAACATCCGAAAAGTTCACGGAATTTGAGGGGTTGATCAGGACGCACCCGCAGCTCTATGATCATTGAATGTCCACTCTGATTGTCGAAGCGCTCGTCATCCTGGTCCTGATCGCCTGTAATGGCGTACTCGCCATGTCTGAAATCGCCGTCATTTCGGCGCGCAAAGCGCGCCTGCAGCAGATGATCCAGAAAGGATCCCATCGCGCCCAGGTGGCGCTGGATCTTGCCAACACCCCGACTTCTTTCCTTGCCAGCGTGCAAATCGGGATCACGATGATCGGCATCCTGGCCGGTGCGTTCGGGGGCGCTACGATCGCAGAAGAATTGGCTCCGTTCCTAAAGGCAGGCGCAACCCCGGATGGAATTATCCACGGTTATGCCGAAGAAATCGCCTTCGGGATTGTGGTGGTGACCATCTCGATCTTGTCACTTGTTCTGGGTGAACTCGTCCCGAAACGCATGGGCCTCAACCACCCGGAAAGCATCGCCGTCAACGTCGCGCTGCCCCTGAAGTTTTTTGCACGCGGCACTAAACCCCTCGTCCGCGCCTTGTCATGGTCGACTGACCGGATCCTCACCCTGCTTGGAGCCAACCAGGTCGCCCGCGATGAAGTCACGGAAGAAGAAGTGAAGCTGATGATCGAGCAGGGAGCCGCCGCCGGGGTCTTCCAAAAGGAAGAAGAATCGATCATGAAACGGGCCCTCCGCCTTGGCGACCGCCGCGTGGATGAGTTGATGACGCCGCGGCTCAAGATCGTCATGCTGGACCTTGCCGATTCTTTTGAAGACAACATGCGCAAAATGATGGCCAGCCCCCACTCTTACTTTCCTGTTTATGAAGCCAACCCGGACCAGGTAACCGGGCTCGTTTCGGTGAAGCAGCTCTGGCAAGTACTGGCATCCGGTAAACGCCCGGAATTGCGCCGGATGTTGATCGACCCGCTTTTCGTGATGGAAACGACGCCATCACTCAAGGTCCTTGAGATGTTCAAATCATCGGGAAAACACCTTGCGATCGTGATCGATGAATATGGCGGCACGGCAGGGATCATCACCCTGATCGATGTCCTCGAGGCTATCGTTGGCGACATCCCGGACGACGAGGCTAAAAGCGAGAAATCGGCCGTCAAACGCAAAGACGGAACCTGGCTGGTTGAAGGCATGATCGGAACCCAGGACATGAAGGAGCTTTTTCAAATCCATGCTTTGCCGCATGAAAAAGACGGTGGCTACCAGACCCTGGGCGGCATGATCATGATGTGTATCGGGCGGATCCCGCGAGAGACAGACGTGGTATTATGGCAGGGCTGGCGTTTTGAAGTCATCGACATGGACGGTCACCGGGTCGACAAGGTCCTGGTTACGCCGCCCGACCGGAGCAAGTCGTGATGCGCAAGATCCAAGAATTGGCAGGTTTTTCTGCGTCTGGTGTTTCGCTGGCTGGCATCGCTCTTGCCAGTGTTCTGGGCCTTGCCTTTGCGTGTTCACCTAAGGGTTCAAACGACTCAAATTCGGCAAGCCTTGCGGACATGGCGGGCTCAGTCAAAAGCCGCACCGGCAGCCAGGCTGACATGGCCAACTGGACCGTGATGTCCCTGGAACGCCAGACAAATTTCGGGCGTTCCGATTTGATCAGCGAAAGCGGCACCTTCATGCTGACCAATGTCCGGAGCGACCGCCCCAGAACCATTGCCTTGCTGTCTCCAGATCATCTGTTGAGGTCTGTCCTGTCCATTCCGACCAGTAGCCTGGAATTCATCAACCAGTATTTCCTTGGCACTCCGAGTCAACTTCCACCCCTGTTTGAACGCGGGCCCATCATGATCTTCGGTTCACTCGAGGGGATCACACCGTTTGATGACAGGATCAAAAGTGACAAGAAAAACGGCGTGCCGAATGCAGCCTATGGCGACAACGGCTACGGCCTGATCGACAACAGCTCTAATGTCGACTTGACTGGATTGCCCGCAGTTTTCAACCCGGACCGGAATGCCAACGGCAAGCTCGATATTTTTGAAACCGATGTCGATAGCGATGGCAATGGCGATGCCTCACAGGGTACGGGCCCCAACTACTTCAGTGAGGGACTCGATTACGCTGCCGTACAATACGAACTCTCTACCGCCACTGGTGGAACCTCGACTGCCCAGGTGACCTTCGTCGCAAAGGTAAAGGCCGGGCTTGACGTGAAGGACGTCAAGATTCACGGTTCGTCCACTCTGACCAGCGGGTCAACCACCCTGGTCGACGGAAACTCAACGGCGTGGGACCTGACGCTGGCGGATGACGGCAAGAGCGATGACGGCGTTGCTGCGGACGGCATTTTTGCCCGCCGCGTTACCTTGCAGAACGCCACGGCGCTGAAGGGCTACGAAGTGATCCTGTTTGAGCCCCGCCGTGCTGACGGTGCAGAGAATCCGGGAGCCCAACCCATTGCCGGAAGTAAATTTATCGTGACGGCGCCGCCGGTTTCGCTGAGCGCACTCAGTGCGCCCCTGTGGGATCCGGTAACCCGCACCGTGAACCGTGTCGGCAGCCCATTTGGTACGGTGACGGACTACACATGGTCAGTGACCGTTTTTGACGCCAATAACCGCCCCGTTTACAGCTCAGCAGCAATCGCCGGGTCAGAGGACACCGTCGTTCTACCCGACAATGCCTTTGATACCATCGGCACATTTACCGCCAAGGTCACAGCCAAGTGCCAGGAGCAGGTACCCGGTTATTCATTTTTTGTCGTGACCAGCCCAAAGGTGTCCCTCTGATCAAAAGAGGGTTGCCGGCCTCGCCCCATGGGGCTATAACTTCCTGAAAAGATCGAACAATTGATTTGCAGAAAACTCAACCGGGAGCCCTGACATGTTTGCTAAACGCATTATGGCCGTCGCCACTGCCGCTGCTGCCATTTCCCTCGCGTCCACCAGCCTGTTCGCCGCCGAGCTGACCGTCGGCTCACTGGCCTTCAGTTCCCAGAAGATCAAAGCTGACAAGACGGATGCCGGGTCCAAATCCGTGTTTGGTGTGAACGGCCGCTACCATGACACCCTCAGCCAGACCATGAGCTGGTACGCCATTGGTGGCATCAAGGCCAACAGCTACTCTTCGGGGGCCAGCGGCCTTGCCCCGGACAACTCCATGGGCATCATTGTCGGCGGCGGTGCCCGCTACTACTTCAGCCCCTTCAGCCCCAGCGCAGTGCCTTTCGGCTTCATCGGCGGGTCGTTCAACGTCGACTCCGATGCTACCTTTGACGGCAATGGTTACACGGAAACTACCAAGAACGGCATCTACCATAGCGCGGGACTCGGCCTGCGAATGGCGCTCGATGAAATGCTGTTTTTCGAACTGGAGTCGGCATTCTACGAGACCCCCCTCTATGCAGTTGAGAAGACCACCAGCGTCACAGCCGCAGGAGAGAGCAAGTCCGAAAGGACCACCATGCAGCTCTTCGCCCAGACGTTCGGGCCGTTCAACAATGTGTTTTTGAGCTTAGGGGTTCGCCTCTAGAACTGCTCTACTTGGCTGCGCCTCACGCGCTGAGTGACATACATTCGAGAGGCCAGACCCGCCATTGAGCCGGACTGGCCTCTCGTGGCCTCCCCTCTATCTCCTCCCGCATTTCGATCCTCGTATTATGGGCGCACACGTAAAGATCCAGCCGGCACTGCAGCCGGTCGATTCGTTTGTTGGTGCACCACGTCCGGCGAGCCAGGCACTTCAAGTTGTCTCGCACCATGGCGCAGGTCTGATTCAAGGAAAACAGGGGGTCTCTGCCACCGGCCTTGAGTTCTCCCAGGCCGACCACACATCCACGGCGTCCCTTAAACGTCTTGTGCACAGCCGTGGGCAAATGCTTCTTCACAAGATCCGGATACCGGGGGCACTGGTCCGATTTAACAATAAGACCGGGCTTTGCGACTCCGGCGATATCCCGTAAAACCGCAGATAAAGCTGACTTTCTGTCGTCTCTTCGCTTGCCGTAGCGGCGGCGGGAAATCTTTGCCAGCCGCCCCTTCGCCGGCATGCTGGCGGCCTTCAGGCGCAAAATTATCCGTGTTGGCTCCTGGACGGCCGCGGCAATCGCGACGGGTTTGCATTTGGTGTGTTCAGAGGTTTCCATCTCGTCAAAATCAGCAGTTTCAACCGAGCATTTCATACGGAAAAGCCTCCGATTCTGATCAGAATTCGCAAACTTAGCCATGAGGACAAGTTTTCTGGCGACGGTGATCTGCGTGGTGGCACAAAGAAGCGCGATGCGGCGCTGCGAAACGCCGGAAACAATCAAATTGAAGATGGGACGGTGAAGATCAGGTCGCCTCTGACGGGCATTCAGGGTGCCATTGGTTTGCGAGAACCAGACGTGACATTTTTTGCAGAGGAATCGCTGGCTCCTTCCGCCGGGGATGGTCCGATGAGGAAAAAAACCTTTTCTTATGGCGCACTTGGAACTTCTGCACTTCGGGCACTCCATGGCTCTCCCCCTTTAGAAGGAAGCACAATGGACCGGAGCTAAACGGGGGATGAAGTGACATCCGAAGTCAGGCGCAGGGATGGAGAGCAGTTTTAAAAATTCAGTGGCATCAAGTCCGCCCCTTGGTGTAAACCCCACGGACCTGTTTTTTTTGAGATTTTTCGGAGATTCCCATGCGCAAGAACCGTCCGCCCCGCAACCGCAAGAAAACAGCCCGCAAACGTGCCGCAATGAAGGCTCGTGTGAAGCGCCGGAAGGCCAAGAGCCCACACGGAAGAAGGCTGAAGAAGGACTGAACTGACGTTCAGCCCTGACCCCCGCAATAGATCCCTAGATCCTGCGCCGTTATGATAGTCGGGTCCCTTGGGTCAAGGCGCCGCGCGCCAGAGCCGCCGCGGCTTCGGGGTGCAGGATATTGCCCCACTTCCACTTCGCCTTTTTTCAGCACGACAGTTGTCCCGAAGCGTTTCTCCAAGGCAAGCCGCATCGCCTTGGTGGCAAAGCGCGCCGCCAGGATCCGGTCGACCGGTACCGGACGGCTGCCCCTCTGGGTGTGCCCCAGGGCCGTGCAGCGGGTCTCGCAGCCCAGATTCTGGTGCAGCCAGGTCGCCACAGCGTCCCCGATTCCACCCAGATGTTTCGTACCGCTGCTGGAAGCCCGGTAACGGATTGCCTCACCCGAGGCGTGGGCCCCCTCGGCACAAACGACCAGCGCGTGGTTGCGCAGGTTCATTACCTTCGTCGAAAGATGTTTGCCCAGGTCTTCGTAAGAAAACGGGCGTTCCGGCAGCAAGATCGCATCGGCCCCAGCCGCAATTCCCGAATTCAAGGCAATAAATCCCGCATTCCGTCCCATAACTTCCACCACCATGATCCGGCCATGGGAGGCGCCCGAAGTTTTCACGCTGAGCAGAGCCTCAGCAGCAACATCCACCGCGGATGTGAAGCCGACTGCAAGTTCGGAGTCCATGTAGTCGTTGTCGATCGTTTTCGGGATCCCGATGAGCTTCACTCCGGCGTCAGCCAACTCAGCCGCAATCGAATGGGTGCCGTCCCCACCGACCACAATCAGCCCGTCCAAACCAAGCTTCTGGTAGCCGCGCACGACGCTTTTCTTGAATGCGTCCGCAGCCGGCCCCGGCTCCTTGAACGGATTTCCGGCATTTGATGTCGTCAGGTACGTTCCGCCAAGAGTCAGCAGGTTTTCGAGGACGAACTCATCGACCCCTTCGCCGCCGGGAATGTACAGATTTTTGGTCTTCGGCGGATCAAACGACAGCCCGTTGATCCCCTCAAGAATACCGATGATGGCCGTGTCGGCGCGGGTTCTCGCGCACAGGACAAGAGCCCTCAGGATTGCATTCAAACCGGCGCAATCGCCGCCGCCGGTGCTTACACCCAACCTCAATTCTTCGTCCTCGCCTGACGGATCTTGATGAATGAATCGATCAATGCAACATGCCGGGGTGCGTTTCGGGGGTTGGCCTGGACGATTATGAACCGCGTCTTGACGTCGAGGGGTCCGTTGTCCGCAACCCTCACCAGATGTACGGCCTCACGCTGGATCGAATCGAATGCGGGTTCAATGAAATCGTCCAGTTCATCAAAGAAGGCAAATTCCTTCCTCAACAGCAGCAAATCGGCCGCAGAAACCGAAGCCAGCTGCTTGACGGTCCTGGCCCCGGGGGCAACTGACTCAACGGCGGCTGTCCCGGAAGGAAGCACGAAAATCATGATCTGTCCGTCATCCACATAGCCAGCCTCGGAAAAGAGGCCCCATGCCTCAGTTGCTTGAAGGGCAGTTGCGCGCGCCGTAAAAGCCTGCTGCCAGGCTGGCTGAATGCGAGCATCGATCAACTTGGCTGCCATCGACGCCTTGGGCTTGCTGGCGGTTTGCAAAGTAGGAGAAGCCTCGCGGTCCTGCTTGTGAAAAGTACAGGCGCTGTTACCACAGGCGACCCCAAGAAAAGCCAGGATTGGCAGAAGGACGAGCCTCAGGAATGATCTCATGACAATCGCACCTCCGTTGTTTTCCCGGTATCATTGAGGAACACTGGGAATGCCGGGATGGCAAGGGACGATGATCTCACAACTTGGACGTTTGGTGAAAGCGCAAGTCGTCAGGGGCATGCAGGAGTCTTGAAGTTGGAAGTAGGCAGCAAAATTGAAGCATTCAGGTTAGCCCTGCGGCGCGCAGCCGCGCGGCTGCCGTCCCGTACCTGGGCCCCAGACTCTGTGATTCTTGCGGGCGATGCGGCTGACCTTGCGATGCTGGATCCAACCCCAACCAGTGATCTCCTGGCCGGTGAAAAAAGCATCTGTCTGACACTCACAGCCCTGGTCCACGGCAACGAAACGGGTGGGATCGATGTCCTGATCGCCGTTCTGGAGGCAATTGCAGCCAGACAGATCAGGCTGCTGAAACCGGTCGCAGTGGCACTGGGCAACCCGCAAGCTGCCATGTCCGGCCAGAGATTCCTGGACAAGGACCTCAATCGTTCCTTCGGCATGAGTAGCCTAGGGACCGGACTGGAACCACTGCGCGCCCGTGAACTGCAGCCTATCCTGGGCTGCAGCCGCTACTTGTTGGATTTCCACCAGACCCGGGAACCGTCCCACACTGCGTTTTTCATCTTTCCTTGGAGCAGAAAGTCATTTGACTTCGCACGGTCGATCACAGATGGGCTACCGGTCGTAACGCATTGGGGAGCTTCTTTTTCCAAGGATGGGATGTGTACCGACGAGTACGTTAATGCCCGGGGCGGCACAGGCATTACCCTGGAACTCGGCCAATGTGGCTTTGACGAAGGACAAGCGCGGCTCGGATGGGGTACTGCCATGCGGGCACTTCATGCAACCGGCGCGGTCTCAGGGGCCGAACTCCCCTCTATAGAGTCGCACCCATCCTTTCATGGCACCATCTATACCTGGAACGCGACCATTCCTTACCCAGATGGGCCGGTCGTAGATCTGCGGCCTGGGCTGGTCAATTTTGCAGATGTCGAGCGCGGAGAGGTCCTGGGCCAGCAAGGGAACAACACCGTGACAGCCCCGGCAGGCGGACGCATCCTGTTTCCCAAATACATCCGTCCGGGATCCCTCGAAGCCAAAGCCCCCCGACCGGCAGAACTTTTGCGTATCATGAAGCCAATCACCAAAGAGGAACTTCCAGGATGAAAAAGACCATCCTCTTGTCGCTGTGCATCATGCCTTCACTGGTTTTGGCCCAGTCCCCGTCGCCTTCAACCACTGCCCCATCAGCATCGCCTGCTGCCTCTGCAGGGCCATCGCCATCAGGTTCACCATCGCCATCCGGATCGCCGACGCCCTCACCGACGCCAGACCCAGCCATCACAGCGCGCGCAGAGGCAGCCGATTTCATCCGCTCGTGCACCAAGGACTTTCACCTTTCACTCAGCCGACGACTGGTATTCTCCCTTGATGGGACACGGGCATACTTCATCGTCC
>JBEGVZ010000088.1:0-43703 GCA_041178085.1 Pseudomonadota bacterium
GCCATCGCACGCCTGAAAGAACGCAAGGGCGAGGACCAGGACGAACCAGTGCAGGTCCTGCGCTTTGCCAACCGCGTGCCACTCCAGTTTGACAAAGCCGCATGCGCCATCGTGAAGGCCATCACCACAGTCAACTGGCGCGCTTACGGGCTGCGCCAACCCAAGGATTCACTGCCCCAGGGGCCATTCATCGTGGCAGTCAGCATCGTTTCGCCGTTCATCAAGTTCAAGAATGCATCAAAGGAAACGATTGATGCCTCGGACGAGCTGGTCGAGGAAATCCGCCGTGCCCTGATGCAAGCCGGACAAAAACTTTCCCGTCACATCAACCGGGAAAGCCGGGCCACCGAGCACGAAGAACGAATTGCTCATATCGAGCAGTTCGGGCCAATCCTGATTGACGGTCTGATCCGCCTGACCAGCGCCGATGAAAAGCGTCGCGAAAAGGCCACCGAGGGCCTTCGCAAGCTCCTCGGCAGGGACGCCATTGAAAGTGAAAAGGCCCTGAAGGTCGCTAAAGAACAAAGTGAAGCGCTGGATGCCAAACGTCAGCGAATCAAAATGTTCCGGGAAGAAGACCAGGCCCTGGAAGTCAAGGATACTGAGCGCCGGGCAGCCGAAGAAGCCTCCCTTGCGGCCATGGCGGCCGATGAGACGGCAGACGACGCGGGCACTGCGGATGACGACTCCGGGGACGGGGAAGTTGCCGTGGCAGGAGCAAAGACCAAAAAGAAATCTGCCGCCAAACCGGCAAAGAAGACCGCCAAGAAGTAAGGCGAGCAGAAGGAGCACACGATCATGGCTACCCGTACCACCGGTGGCAATCCGCACCGCAAGAGCAAAGAAGACAAAGTGATCCTCGAACACAGCCTGGAGCTGTGTGAAAAAATGCTCAAGGACCTGGAAGGCGGAAAGCGCCCCAGGCTGACGGCAACCAAATGCGCCCTGGACAACGCCCTGTACAACCCCAAGGTCGGCTTCCTGACCCCGGGTTCGAAGCGGGTCGCGACGGAGCTCAACGTCAGTTCGGTAAAGAAGATGTCACGCGCCATCTTCATGTTGGAGATCCTGCTGCGCAACATCGAGACTGGCAACGTCAACACCAAGCGCGAGCTGTACTACATCAGCAAGGGTGAAGTGAAACACAGCAAGATCCTGAAGCCCCTGGATTTTACCGACCAGGACGAGTCCGATTCTGTCGTCGATTTCATCTGTGAGATGCTTGAGTGTTACCGCGAAGAGATGAACTGTTTTGCCAACGACCGCGGTGGGCAGACATACAGCCAGAACCTGGTCGTCACGGAAAGAATGCCTGATGGCACCGAGGCTGTGATTGACCTGTCACAATTGGGAACGTCGCCTTTCCAGCCAAAGAACCGCCCCCAGAACCTGACACTGAAAGCCAAGAAAAAGATCGACTTCTGCCTGGTCGTTGAATCGGAAGGCACGGCAAATACCTTGGTGGCGAATGGTTTCGTGAAGCGGCACAACTCCATTGTGGTTGGTGCCCAGGGCGTTCCATCCAACGCGGTGCGCGGCTGGGTGAAGCGGATTCAAGATCAGCTCAAAGTGCCGATCTATTTCTTCGGTGACCTTGACGCGTACACCATGCAAAACATCTTCCGGACACTCAAAGCCGGATCCGCTGCTTCCCTTATCCGCAACTCTGACTTTTCAGCGCCGGATGTTCGCTTCCTTGGCGTTCTGCCGGAAGATATCAAGAAATACGACTTGAACGATTACCCGGTCAACGAGAGGGACGCGCAAGAACTGCGAGCCCTGAAAAAGGCCCGTGACGCACTCAACAACGACCCGTTTTTCAAAGACAAGAAGAACAAGGGGTTGGCGGAAATCCTGCAGTGGCTTATCGACAAGAAGCGTCGCTGCGAACAGCAGGCTTTCTACTCGGTCGACCCGCGTGACCCGCAAATCGCAGAAAAGATCATCGTCGAGAAGATCAAAAAGGGTAACTACGTTTGACCGCAATCTACGGCTTACGTTCTTTTCTTGATGCGATCACGGAAGCCCAGGGTCGTGCCCGGGTCCAGGTAACTGGAGCCTCCGACAGCTTCATACAACTGGCAGTCCTGGGCCTTCTCAATCAAAACAGCAACGCGGCTGGCAAACCCCGTCGCCTTGTTGTCGTCCTTCCCGAAGCGAAAGATGTTGGCAACTGGTCCCAGTTTCTGGACCTGGCCATTCCGGCGGCAACGGACGCCCGGGCTGCCATCCTGCCTTTTTTTTCCGGCTGGGGAGCTGACCGCTACATTAACCCGGACCTGTCGCGCCGCCAGCGCGTCTATGCGCTCAATCTGCTCGCCCAAACGGAAACTTCGGCCGTCATCGTTACAACCTTGCAGGCGCTCGGCCAGGCCACCATTTCACCCGGCGAGTTCAAAGAGGCCAGCCTCACCGTCCGTGTCAATGAGGAGATTGACCAGGACGAACTTCTGGCGCGTCTGGAGGACCTTGGTTACCGCAAAGCTCAGTCGGTGGAAGACGAGGGCACATTTGCACCACGCGGCGCCATCGTGGATCTGTATCCACCTAACGAAGACCATCCCGTCCGGTTTGAGTTCCTGGGCGACATGATTGTTTCCATTCGCCAATTTGACACGCGAAACCAGAAATCGACCAATGCGCTTGAATCGGTCGTGATCCGGCCGACGGCTGAATTTATGACACCCCGGACACGCAAGAAGGAACAAACCCAGGACCTCTACAACTGCCTGATCGATCAGGATATCGAGGCTGCCGATCGCGATGGCATCATGCAAAGTTTTGAGATCGGGATCCGCCCCTCCGGATTTGACATGTTTGCACCCCTCATGCGCCGTAACCGTCGCGCGACAGCCTTTGATTACCTTGAACCTGGGGATTTAATGGTTTTTCCCCGGCCAGTTACTTCATGCACGACCTCCTACAAAGAGCACTTGGAGGAAATCCACGAAGCCTGGGAACGCGACCGGGCAGCGAAGCGGCCGTCGCTCGCGCCAGAGCAGCACTTCCAGCCCCTGGAAATCGTCGGGGTCCTGAAGCAACCCCAACTTGAATTCGGAAACCCTTTTGCGGATCCAACGGCGATTGCCCTGCGTTTTGAATCACGGATGGTACTGGAAGGTTCACCTGTTTTCTCAAAAGAGAACCCGGCCGAACTTTTTGACCAATGGGTGGACGCAATCCGCCTGGTGCTCAAGAAAGAAGAGGGATCCGTCGCTGTCCTGGCCCACCATGACGAACAGCTGGACCGGATCAGCAACTTGCTAAGCCACCGCGGCCTTTTGCCAAAAAAAGTCGAAGGTTTGATGCGTCAGGTGTGCGCAGGAAAAACTCCGCCGGGGGAAATACTGCTTGGCAAAGGGGATGTTCTTTCCCACGTCTGGCTGCACGACACCAACACCCTCGTCCTGCCGGAACAGGCCCTTTTCGGCGTCAAAAAACGACGCCCGAAGCCGCCCTCCGCAAAGCTTCAGAATTACCTGAGTTCCTTCCGGGACTTGAAACCTGGTGATCTGGTCGTCCACGTCCAGCATGGAATCGGCCGCTACACGGGCATGATGACCATGAGTGTCGCCGGGCTGACGAATGACTTCCTCGTGATCGAATATTCCGGCAATGACAAGATCTACATGCCGGTCGACCGTCTGAACCTGCTCCAACGCTATAGTTCGGGCGGGGAGGGGGTCCGCGGTACCGTCGACAAACTTGGCGGACAGGCGTGGGAAAAGAAAAAGTCGCGGATCAAGGGCGAGATCAAGGACATGGCCGAGGCCCTGCTCAAGATCCAAGCCGCACGCGCCCTTGCCGACGTCCACCGTTATACCCCGCCGGGTGATGAATACTTCAAGATGGAAGCCGAGTTTCCCTACGAGGAGACTGAAGACCAACGCAAGGCCATCGATGATGTCTTTGCCGATCTTGTTGCAGAAAAGCCGATGGACCGTCTTGTCTGCGGGGATGTCGGCTTCGGCAAGACTGAAGTCGCCCTGAGGGCGGCCATGCGGACCGTGCTGGAGGGGGATCAGGTCCTGGTCCTCGTTCCGACCACGGTTCTTTGCTACCAGCATTACCGGACTTTTTCGGAGCGGCTGGCCCGACACGGCGTCAAGGTCGGACAGGTCAACCGCTTTGTCGACGCCAAGACCACCAAGTACAACCTTGATGCACTGACTCGCGGAGAACTCGATATCCTTGTCGGGACACATCGCCTGCTGTCAAAAGACATCAAGCCAAAGAATCTTGGGCTCCTGGTTATCGACGAAGAACAGCGTTTCGGCGTAACCCACAAGGAAAAGCTGAAGGAACTGCGCGCCAACGCCCACGTGCTGACCCTTACCGCAACGCCCATCCCGCGGACCCTGCACATGTCTATGCTAGGACTGCGCGACATTTCAATCATTGCCACGCCGCCCCAGGAGCGCCTGTCGGTAAAAACTTACATCTGCCGCTTTGACGAAAGCCTGATCCGTGAAGCGATACTCAACGAGGTTGCGCGCGGCGGCCAGGTATTCTTCCTGCACAACCGGGTCGAAGACATCGAGGAAATGCGCCTCTTTGTCAAAAGCCTGGTTCCCGGAATCGACGTCCGCACGGCTCACGGGCAAATGAAAGAACATCAGCTGGAAAGCGTGATCATTGATTTCATGGAGCAAAAGTTCCCGGTTTTGCTTTGCACGACCATCATCGAGTCCGGGATTGACATGCCAAACGTCAACACGCTGATCGTGAACCGCGCCGAGAACTTTGGCCTGGCCCAGCTCTACCAGATCCGGGGCCGCGTGGGGCGCTCCTCGATGCAGGCTTATGCCTACTTCATGACTGCCGCCGAAGACACCCTGACCGATGATGCACGCAAGCGCCTTGAGGTTCTCAGTGCGCACCAGGAGTTGGGAGCCGGCTTCCAGATCGCCAGCCATGACCTTGAATTGCGCGGGGCAGGTAATCTGCTGGGAGGGGACCAGTCGGGCAAGATCAGCGAAATCGGACTTGAGATGTATACGGACATGCTCGAGACGGCGATCGCCGAGCTGCGCGGGCAAACTGTGATCGAAAAGATCGATACCGAGATCAAATTGCCACTTACAGCATTGATTCCGTCTACTTACATTGCGGCCGAAAACCTTCGCCTGCAGCTTTACAAGTCGATCTTCTCGGCCGGGGATGAGGACGAGCTCCTGGCCATGAAGAAAGACACAGCAGACCGTTTTGGCCCGATGCCCGAGGAGCTTTCGCGGCTGTTCCGGGTAGCGACCTTGAAGCGGGGCCTGGCTCAGGCCAAGATGACGTCTCTGGCGATCGGGGGACGGAATTTCTACGAGCTCAAATTCGGTTCCCTTAACGAACGCCAGATTGATACTATTCTGACAGCGGCCCGTGAACACCCAGACAAATACAGGCTGACGCCGGACAGTAAGCTCTACCTGTACGCCCCGACGTGGAGCCAGCCCAGTCCAGCCCAGCAGGACGAAATGCTGGGCAGCCTTGTCGAACTGGTTGAGCCTCTTGCTGACGCAATCGCCAAAAGGAGTTGAAAATGCAGCTGTCGGACATGAAGCGCAGGCTCTACTGGGCGGGAGGATTTTTTCTCAGCGGAATCATCATCTGGTTCATCCTAAACGGGCACAAGATCACCGATGTGAGGGAGCGAGGCATCCCCACCTTTGACAACCTGGAGCAAGGCACGACGCTGGTAGAAGTGGCCGGTGTCCCGATCACCAGCGACGACCTCGAATGGGAATACCGGTTTCACTTGAAGGGAATCCAAGGTGCGGCAGACATGACGCCCATACCGGACCTGGGCACGAAGATGGAAAAAGAGTTGAGTCCCCTGAAGCAGAAGCTTCTTTCTGGCATGGTGGAACGCAAGGCTCTCTTCAAGTACCTGCAACAAGACCGGAAATTCGACGTCGAGGACCCATCAAGGTTCACTGGATGCCTTAAGGAGTGGCAGACTACTCTGGAGATGATTCCTGGGGAATTTCCAACCAACCGGTCCAAGGAACTGTTGAAAAGCAGGCTCTGCGAACGGTCAATCATCATGCAGTACCTTGAAAGCAGGGTGCTGCCGGCCGTCGCTCCAACCGATGCCCAGATCACCGAATACTATAAAAACCATCTTCCTGACTTCAGGGTACCGCCACGCGCGGTGGTGCGGCAGGTGGTCCTCGCCAACGAAAACGACGCCAAGTCAGTCAAACGGGAAATCAACCAGAACAACTTCGCGGATCTGGCTAAAAAGCACTCCATTACCCCCGAGGGTGAAACTGCCGGCGGCAAGGTCGGCCCTTTTGCCAAGGGTGAGGTGCCGGCCATATTCGACGTGGCCTTCGAGATGCAGCGCGGCCAGATCAGTGAAATTCTAAAGTCGACATACGGATTTCACATCATTATGCTCGAGGGCAAACAGCCCAGGCGCGAGCTGAGCCTTAAAGAGGCAACCCCGAAAATCCGGGCCATCCTGTCAGCAAGGCGCAAGGATGAGGAATACCGAAAATGGCTGGAATCTGCCCTAAATTCAGTGCCGATCACCTCACCAAGGTCCTGACCGGTTTTCACGGCCGCAAGGCTTTGGGCTTGCTCTTGGCAGCCGCCGGCGCTTGGTCGTTACCAGCACTTGCAGCTGAAGAGCTTGTTGATCGTGTGCTGGGATCTGTGGATGGCCAGGCCTTTCTGTATAGCGATGTGATGACCAAGGTGAAAACGGGTCCTCTCGTCGTCATTTCCGAGTACCCAGCTTCGGATCAGGCAACTCCTTTTGAACGCGCGCTCCAGGACACAATCAATTTTCAGATCGTGCTCCAGAAGGCCAAGGATCTTGAAATCGAAGTCAGCGACGACGAGCTGGACGCCGAGATAAATGAATTCCTGCAATCCCGGGGATTGACGAAAGAGGGTCTTGAACGCTTCCTGGCTGCGGAAAAAAAATCCATGGAGCAATACCGGGAAGACCTGCGCAGCAACATCGTCGCTGCAAGGTTCCAGCGCCGGGTCATTGTTCCGCTGATCAAGGTCACTGACAAGGACCTCGAAACGGCCTACCTCAAAAAGTCCGGGAGCACGTCGGACCTGGTCGAAGTAACCCTCAGGCAGGTTGTGATTCAGATCCCGGAAACTGCCGGGGGAGTTGTCGCAGATGCCAAACGGTCCCAAGCGAAGGAAGCGCGCGCCAAGATTGACGCCGGTGTTTCCTTTGAGGATGCGGTAAGGCTGTACTCAGACTATCGCCAGAAGGCCGTCAGGGGCGGGCTCATGGACCCCGTTCGCCTGCGCGACCTGACCCCCCAGATTCGACGGGAGATTGAACGCCTCGATACGGGTGATGTTTCGCAGCCGGTCGAGATCGGCTCCTCAATCTATATTTTCAAAGTCGAAGACCGGAAAATCTCCCTCGGCAAGGACATGCAAAGAAAGAAACTTGAGCTGGAAAATGAGATCCGCAACGCGGAGCTGCAAAACCAGCTCAGGCGCTGGCTGGCCGAGCAACGTCAACGGTCGCGCATCGAAGTCATCGAGAAGTAGTCCTTGCGCGCCAGCTGTCCAGCAGCACCACCGCAAGCAGGATAACGTTTGCTGCCCAGGCGCTCGCCCAGGGTGTCAAATTACCCCTGCGACCGAAGGCCAAAAAAGCATTCAAGAGAAACCAGTAGCTCATCCCGATTCCGAAGGCAGCGAGGATGCTACGAGCCGTTTCCGCGGTTCTTTCGGACGTATACATGAATTTCAGACCCAGCAGGCTCACGACCAGGGCCGCGAAAGGGAAAGCGAATTTCAGGTGGTAGTCCACCTGCAGCGGCAGGATGTCCCGACCTGAATTCTCGGATGATTTAATGAGAGCGCTGAGCTCCCTCTGGCTCATCTCAGAGGGCAGGCGTCTTTCCTTGCGAAGCTTTTTCACGTCAATCGGAAGGTTCAAGCGCAGTTCCGGCTGCTTGAATTGCCGGGCAATGCTGCCATCCACATTAAAATCCGTCGTGATCACGTCCGCCAGCAACCATGACTGGCTGCTTTCCAGGCTGTGAGCGGTGCGGGCTTCCAGCGCTTGGCGCGGTGCAAAGTTGTCGTACACGCGAGAGATGCGGACATGCTTGAAACCCCGACTTTCCATGTCGTAGTGGCCAAAATCATAGATCGTGTCACCCTGGGAAACCCAGCTGACACCCTGCGCAATTTCAAACGATGGCACGCCTTCAATCTGGACTTCCTGGACGTAATGCATACGATCTGACGTGACCGGAACGATGTATTCGTTCAAACACCAGCCAAGGGCAGCGAGCATGGCACCGCCGCACAGAAGAGGCGCAGCAAGCCGGACCGGTCCAATTCCCACGGCCCTCATGGCGGTCAATTCGTTGCTCCGGCCCAGCAGGACCATGCAAACGACCGAGGCAAGCAGGGAAGCGATCGGCAGTGCCTGAAGCACCTGGGAAGGCATCTGGAACACGTACATTTTGAAAATCAATTCAGCCGATGGCTTGTAGCGGGGGAAGTACCGGGTCGTCCGGTGGATGAAGTCAAAAAGGACGAAAAGAAACAAGCTCAGAACCAGGGCGCCGGTCACGTACTTCAGGTAATCACGCAAAATATATAAAAATAAGCGCACCAGTCCCCAAGTCAGCCCTTCGCGGGCTCGGTCATGACTTCCTGCGACCTGATGGCCGATGCCATGACCACAGGAAGGCCTTTTTTACCATTACCCACCACCCCGAGAACCTTTACGGTCTTTCCATTGCGGGATCCGATGTCCGGCAACACGTTCGGGTACTGGGTCAACACAACAAGCATCCGCGCGGACTCGTCTTCGAGAACAAAGTGCGTGTGATGTTTACCGGTATCGACGACCCGCCCCTCGATCATGACCTTCTGGCCCCGCAACTCCTCGAGACCAAGATGGATCTCCTTGAGTGTCAGGGGACGGTAGGAAGAAAAAATGAACCGCCCGTAACGACTAAAAATCGCGCGGTCGAGGGTATTGATTGGTGACTCGTCGGCCACACAACCACCCAGACACACGGACAGCAAAGCGGCAGCGATGAACCTGCTTTTCATGAATCCCTCCCCGGTGCACCAACCCATAATTTACCAAATCCCGGGCGATAAAAAAAACCCGCAGGACAAAATCCCTGCGGGTATTCTTTCAAGACCAGACTCAAGCAAAGCCCACTGCGTCAATTATATGACAGAGCGACCATGCAAAGCTGGCTGCCAATTACTTGGCGGACACCTTGAAATCAACGAACTCAATCGTCGCAAGCTCTGCGTTGTCCCCAGCGCGGTTACCGCGACGAAGGATACGGGTGTAACCACCCGAGCGTTCCTTGAAGCGGGGAGCGAGGTCGGCGAAAACCTTAGCCACTGCATTGTCATCAAAGAAGAAGCTGGCAGCCTGGCGACGTGCGTGGAGATCTCCCCGCTTGCCCAGGGTAATCAGCTTCTCGACCACGCTGCGGAGTTCTTTTGCCTTCGGCAAAGTGGTGTCGATGCGCTCATGGAGAACCATCGAGGTCGCCATGTTGCGCAGCAGCGCCTTCCGGTGAGCCGTCTTGCGGCCTAGTTTGCGGTATCCAAAACCATGGTTCATGACACGTAGCTCCGTGACTCTTTATTGTTGTTCCTGGTCTTTTTGACGCAGGCTTGAGGGATCAAAACCCTCGATCTTCATGCCAAGGGACAGTCCCATTTCTGCCAGGATGTCCTTGATCTCGTTCAACGACTTGCGGCCAAAGTTCTTGGTCTTGAGCATTTCTGCTTCCGACTTGGTGACAAGCTCGCCGATGTACTTGATGTTGGCGTTCTCGAGGCAGTTAGCCGCACGGACGCTCAGCTCAAGGGAATCAACCGTCTTGAAGAGGTTGTCATTGAGGGATGGCGATGAGGGCTTCACTTCCTCTGCACGGCGCTGCTCTTCTTCTTCCGCTTCATCGAAGTTGACGAAGATGGTGAGCTGCTCCTTGATGATCTTGGCAGAATACGCCAGAGCGTCATCAGGGCGGACAGCGCCGTTCGTCCAGATTTCGATGGAAAGCTTGTCGTAATCGGTCATCTGACCGACCCGTGCGTTCGACACGTTGTAGGCCACACGGCGGACCGGGGCAAAAATCGAGTCGATAGAGATGAAGTCCGCCGGCAGGTCTTCCGAGCGGTTGTCTTCAGCAGCGACGTAACCGCGACCGTGACGAACGACCATCTCCATGTCCAGCGAGCCGTCGACACCAACGGTGGCAACCACTTGCTCAGGGTTCAGGATCTCAACGTCACCGTGGGTTACAATATCCTTGGCCCGCACAACACCTTCCGACGATGCCTTGATAGAAATGCGCGTGTCGCGCTCACCAAGGTAACGAAGGTTGACTTGCTTCAGGTTCAGGATGATGTCGGTGACATCTTCCTTGACGCCTTGGATGGTCGAAAACTCGTGGTCGACGCCCGCAATCTTGACGGCCACGATAGCAGCACCATTCAAGCTCGACAGGAGGACGCGGCGCAGAGAGTTGCCGAGCGTCAGCCCGTAGCCGCGCTCGAGCGGCTTGGCAACAAACTTGCCGTAAGTTTCGGTCAGCGCTTCGGCTTCAATATTTTTTGGTTTGATCAAACCTTGCCAGTTACGATGCATGGCGCTTTTCTCCCGACAATATCAGGACAACAAGATTACTTGTTGTACAATTCAACGATGAGACGCTCTTTCACATTCATGTGGATGTCAGAACGCGTCGGTTCCGCAATCACCTTGCCACTGAACTTGGTGTGGTCCACCTGGAACCAAGGCAGTGCTGCACGCCTGGCAAACAGTTCAGCCGCCAAAGTGAACTTGGCCTGCTTCTGACTTGCTGGTGCAAGGCTGACCTCGTCCCCGATATCAAGTGCCGCACTGGGAATGTTACAACGCTTGCCGTTGACGAAGATGTGGTTGTGACGAACAACCTGCTTGGCCTCGTTGCGACTGCGAGCAAAACCCATGCGGAAGACAACGTTATCGAGGCGGAGCTCAAGGTTGCGGAAGAAGATGTCCGAGGTAACACCGCGCTCTTTGCTCGACTTGGCGAACAGGTTGCGAAGCGGACGCTCGAGAAGACCATAAACACGCTTCACCTTTTGCTTTTCGCGCATCTGCACGCCGAATTCGGAGAGCTTGGTGCGCTGCTGGCCATGCTGGCCGGGAGCATAACCGCGACGCTCAAACGAGCAACGGTCGGTGAAACAACGATCGCCTTTCAGGAAGAGTTTCTCACCTTCCCGGCGACAGAGCCTGCAAACTGGACCGGAATAACGGGCCACTGGATTACCCCTTCTTCAATACTGTTGATCAGACCCGACGGCGCTTCGACGGACGGCAGCCATTGTGCGGGATCGGGGTAACATCTTTGATCATGGCAACACGCATGCCAGCAGCTGCGATTGCACGGACTGCACTCTCACGACCCGAACCAGGACCGCTGACGAGAACAGAGACCGTACGCATGCCGGAATCCATTGCCTTGCGAGCCACTTCCTCAGCCGCCACTTGCGCCGCAAATGGTGTGCTTTTACGTGACCCCTTAAAACCCTTTGAACCCGAACTCGACCAAGCCACCACGTCGCCATTGACGTCAGTGATTGTTATGATTGTGTTGTTAAAGCTGGCCTTGACATGCGCAACACCCATCGGGACGTTACGCTTGACCTTTTTCTTTTTCAGGCCAGTTGATGCTGGTTTCGTTGACATGGCTTTGTGCTCTACCTTTTGTTAACGGCTATCAGCCTGTTGGTGCTTTTTTCTTACCGGCGATCGTCTTGCGCGGACCTTTGCGGGTACGAGCGTTGGTGCGGGTACGTTGACCACGGACCGGCAGCCCCTTGCGATGGCGGACACCGCGAGTACAGTTGAGATCAATCAACCGTTTGACCGACAAAGCCACTTCGCGGCGAAGGTCACCTTCAACCACCAGCTTGCTGTCAATCACCTTGCGGAGCGCGTTGACGTCGTTTGAATCAAGGTCGGCAGCGCGCATGTCGGGACTGATCCCGGCTTCACGGACGACCTGCTGAGCGGTCTTGCGGCCGATGCCAAAAATGCTCGTGAGAGCGATCTCGATGCGTTTCTGACCTGGAAGGTCAACACCTGCAATACGTGCCATGGATACCTTACCCCTGCTTCTGCTTGTGCTTGCCAACCGAGCAGATCACCCGCACGACATTCTTGCGGCGAACAATCTTGCACTTCTCACAAATTGGCTTCACGCTTGCTCTGACTTTCATATCCCACCATTCCCTTTAAAAACTGGCGAAATGTGCTTTGCTACTTCGCGCGATACGTAATCCGCCCACGAGTTAAATCGTAGGGCGAAATTTCCAACTTCACCTTGTCACCGGGCAGGATCTTGATGAAGTGCATCCTCATCTTCCCGCTGATGTGCGCCAGAACCTCATGTCCGTTTTCCAGCTGAACGCGGAACATCGCATTGGGAAGCGGTTCCTTGACCACGCCTTCGACTTCAATGACTTCTTCTTTTGCCATCCCACTTCTTCTTCCAACAAGGCCGGACCTTCCCGACAAGAAAGGTGCGGCACACTAACCTAAAGCAAGTTCACCTGCAAGCTTTTTAGCCTACAGCTTCAAGCCCTTCAGGCGATCTTGAAGCTTGGTGAAAACATCCTGCGTCGTACCCAGACCATCCACCCGGTGGTACAGGCCTTTTTCCCTGTAATAATCCAGCACTGGCTTGGTCGTTGACTCATAAACCGAAAGCCGGGTGCGCACACTCTCTTCGCGGTCGTCCGGGCGTTGCTGCAGGGCTTCCCCACACTTGTCACAACGATTCGCCACTTTTGGCGGCGTCATCGACAGATGAAAAGTCGCGCCACACTTGGAACAAACCCGACGGCCACTCAGCCGGTTGACCAGTTCCACCACGTCGACATCCAGATGGATTGCAGCCACCACCGGATGCATTTCTTTTAAAGAATCCAGGGTCTTGGCCTGAGTCACATTCCTGGGATAGCCATCCAGCAGGATCTTTTCCTTGGCGTCAGGTCCTAGCTCTTCACGCAAAATCTGAAACAGGATCTCATCCGAGACAAGCTCACCGCGGGCCATGACCGCCTCGGCCTTGATGCCGATCGGGGTCTTCAACTTGACGTGCTTGCGCAGGGCGTCCCCGGTAGAAACCTTCCGGAAACCAGCTTTTTCTGCGAGCAGGTCGGCCTGGGTGCCTTTCCCGGCACCCGGTGCTCCCGTCAGGACTACGATCATACCGTTCCCCGACGAGGACGGATGGCGCCCTTCTTCAGGAACGCGTCATAGCGAAGGCTTTGGCGATGCGCTTCGATCTGGCGGAAGGTCTCCAGGGCCGTACCGACCACGATCAGAAGGCTTGTGCCGCCGAAATAAAACTGAACATTGAACTTGCCAGTCAGGATCGTCGGCAGAACGCAGATCGCAGACAGGTAAAGTGCGCCAGACAGGGTCAGACGGCTCACGATCCGATCAAGAAACTCTGCAGTGCGGGCGCCAGGACGAATTCCCGGGATGAACCCACCGTGCTTCTTGAGATTTTCGGCAATCTCATCCGGCTTGAAAGTAATCGACGTGTAGAAATACGCGAAGAAAATGATCATCGCCACGTAGACGGCGTTATACAGCCAGCCGCCTGGGTTGAGATTTGCTTGAACGAAATCGGCAACTTTTGAGTTGGGCGCCACGGCGGTAATCGTCAGCGGAAACTGCAACAATGAGCTGGCAAAAATGGGCGGAATCACACCAGCTGCGTTCAAGCGGATCGGCAAATGGGAGTTTTGACCCCCGTAGATCCGGCCACCGACCTGACGCTTTGCGTACTGGATCGGGACTTGACGGACGCCGTTCTCCAGGAACACAACCCCGCCGATCACAACCACGATCACACCAACCAGTAGGGCTACCCGCGCCAGATCAAGTTGAGCATGGGCAAACTGGCCGTAGGTGTTCGCGATGACACTGGGCAAGCCAGCGACAATCCCGGCGAAGATAATCAGCGACATGCCGTTGCCAACTCCACGCTCGGTGATCTGCTCACCTAGCCACATCACGAAGGCCGTGCCGGCTGTCAGAGATAACATCGTCATGAGCTTCCAGCCCATGCCGCCTGTCAACACTAGAGATGTTCCTTGGAAAGGAGCCGATTCAAGCGTCTTTGCGATCATGAAGCCTTGGACCAGCGCCAGCACGATCGTCCCGTAACGGGTGTACTGGGTGATCTTGCGGCGGCCCGCCTCGCCTTCCTTGGAAAGAGCCTCGAGTTGAGGAACCACCACGGTCAGCAATTGCGCGATGATCGACGCAGAGATGTATGGCATTACGCCTAGCGCAAAGACTGAGAAACGTTCAAGGGCGCCACCTGAGAACATGTTAAACATGCCAAACAGGTTTGCGCCTTGGGACTTGAAGAATTCACCCAGGGCATCCGTGTCAACACCCGGGATCGGAACGTGTACGCCGATCCGGTAAATTGCAAGGAAACCCAGAGTAAAGAGGATCTTCTTTTGCAGGTGGTTCAGCGTGCCTTCCGGTAGCTTCGTGATCGCCTGGGCCACTCTTATTTCTCCTCGACTTTACCGCCCAATTTTTCTACGGCCTGCTTGGCCGAAGCGCTTGCCTTGTTCACCACCACCGTCAGCTTCTTCTCGAGCTTGCCTTTGCCGAGGAGCTTAACAGGGAGGCTGTCGAACCGGATCAAACCGGCCTTCTTCAGGGCTTCGCGGTCAACCTGTGCGCCGGCATCAAACCGGTTGAGGTCACAGACGTTGATCGCGTTGAAGCGATTGGCGAAAAGATTGGTGAAGCCGCGCTTTGGCAAACGCCTGTAGAGAGGCATCTGACCGCCTTCGAAACCAGCGCGGATACCGCCGCCCTTACGGGCTGTCTGGCCTTTGCCCCCGCGGGCTGAGGTCTTGCCCAGACCGCTACCGATACCGCGACCAAGGCGCTTTACCTTGATGTTGGAACCTTTGGCGGGAACGACGTTGCCGAGGTTTTTCAATGCCGCAGTTGCGGCCTTCTTGGTTGCCATGTTCAACCCTTCAACTCGTAGGAAACAAGGTGCTTCACCTTGTTGATCATTCCACGGATGCAGTTGTTGTCCTTGTGCGCCTTGGTGTGGCCGATGCGGCGCAGGCCAAGTGCCTTGACAACCTTCCTGTTGGCTTCCGACTGGCCAATCAGGCTGCGTGTTTGCTTGATGATGATCTCAGACATTGCTCAAAACTCCCTGGCCGCAACTTACTTCTTGGCCTTGGCAGAGCCAGCCTTGTTAGCTGCTGCCTTGGTGCTACGACGAATCTCGCCTTTACTGTGACGGATCTGGCGGGTTGCTTCCGGAGTCCGGCCGCGGTAACCCGTATACTGCTCAGGCAACATCAGCTGCTTGAGGCCGTCCATTGCAGCGCGGACCACGTTCTGGTGGTTCTTCGTGCCGTGAACCTTGCAAATGATGTCCTGGACACCACCGAGTTCAACCAGGATACGAACGGCACCACCGGCGATGATTCCCTTACCTTTTTTGGCCGGGAACATGATCACGCGCGCAGAACCGAACTTGCCGATCACGTCAAACGGGATCGTACCGTCAACGGTCGGGATCTTGGTCATGTTCTTCTTGGCCTGTTCGGAAGCCTTCCGGATTGCATCCGGAACTTCACTGGCCTTGCCCAGGCCGAAGCCTACCTTCTCACGACCGTCACCGACGACGACCAGTGCGCTGAAGCTGAAGCGGCGTCCGCCCTTCACGACCTTTGCAACGCGGGCGATGTGGACTACGCGGTCTTGAAGACCATCGTTGTCCTTTTCTTCCACTTTTCTTGGCTCTTTGGTTTCTTTTGCCACAGGTTACCTCTCAAGAGTCCTTTAGAAATCCAGACCAGCTTCACGGGCACCGTCTGCCAAAGCCTTGATGCGGCCGTGGTAGGTGTAACCGTTCTTGTCAAAGACCACTTTGGTTATGTTCTTTTCTTTGCACTTGGCGGCAAGCTTCTTGCCAATCTCAGTGCAGACTTCCTTATTGGCGCGCTCGGCCTTGCCCTTGGCGAAGGTGCCGACGGAAACCAACGTCTTGCCAGTCTCGTCATCAACGACCTGGACAAAGACATGGCGTGCCGAACGGAACACCGACATCCGCGGACGTTCAGACGTCCCGCTGATCTTCTTGCGACCGCGCAGTTTCCTGCGTTCGCGCATTACGTTTCTTTCGTTTGTGTTGCTCATCGATTCTTCCTTCTGATTAACGCTGCTGGATCCGAGACTGGTTACTTCTTACCAGCAGCCTTGCCGACCTTGGTCGCAATCACTTCGTCGGCATAACGGACACCCTTGCCATGGTATGGCTCCGGAGCGCGCAATCCACGGAGGGTTGCCGCCACACGACCCACGAGCTCCTTGTCGGCGCCCGAAACAATCAATGTGGTCTGTTTGTCGACCTTGAGCTCGATTCCAGCCGGAGCGTCGAAGTCGATCGCGTGGCTGTGGCCGAGGTTCAAAGTCAGGCCCTTGCCCTTGGCTGCGGCGCGGTAACCCACACCGACCAGGGAGAGCGATTTGGTGAAGCCTTCCGAAACCCCGGTCACCATGTTGGCGACGACGGTCCGGGTCAGGCCGTGAAACTGGGCGATATCGTTGCGGCCGCTTTTTGGCACAATCTTCACTGCGCCTGCCTCAACGGTCACGTTCATCGTGTCGTGAACCTTCTGCTCAAGCTGACCTTTGGGGCCCTTGACCTTGACAACTGGTCCTTCGACCTTGACTTCAACACCCTTAGGCAGGGTGATTGGCTTTTTACCGATCCGAGACATTGCTTAGTCCCCTTCAAACTTAACTGGCCACCTGCCACATGGCGGGGCTCGAGAAAATTAGTAAACCGAGCAGAGGAGTTCCCCGCCAAGGCGTTGCTTGCGGGCTTCGCGGTCTGTCATGACTCCACGAGAAGTCGACAGGATCGCTGTTCCGTAGCCGTTCTTGACGTATGGGATCTTGTCCACGCCGACGTACATCCGGCGACCTGGACGGCTGACCCGGCGGATGCCAAGGATGACGCCCTTACCGTCTTCGCGGTAGTTCAGCGCGATCTTGATCACGCCTTGCTTGCGGTCACGGATACACTTGTAATTACGGATGAAGCCTTCTTCACGGAGCAAGTGAGTCACCGCGATCTTGATCCCTGATGCCGGGACCGTGACCACTTCATGACCGGCCTTCTGGCCGTTCCGGATACGTGTAAGAAGATCTGAAATTGGATCACAAATTTGCATATGCGTCTCCTATTACCAGGAAGCCTTGATAACGCCGGGCAGCTGGCCCTTGAGCGCCATCAAACGGAAGCAAATACGGCAAACACCAAACTTGCGGTAGACAGCCTTCGGGCGCCCGCACTTGGTGCAGCGGGTGTAACCCCGGGTGCTGAACTTGGGCTTCCGATTACATTTTTCAATCATGGCTTTCTTGGCCATTGTCCCTGTGCTCCTTCCAGCTTGCGCTGATTGCTTTCTTTACTTGCGGAATGGAAAGTTGAACTTCTCGAGCAATGCTTTCGCTTCCACGTCATTCTTCGCCGAGGTCACGATCGTGATACCAAGCCCACGGACCTTATCCACCTTGTCATAGTCGATCTCTGGAAAGATGATCTGTTCTTTGACACCCAGGGAGTAACAGCCGCGGCCATCGAATGCCTTCGGAGAGAAACCGCGGAAGTCGCGAATCCGCGGCACTGCAACGTTGATGAAACGATCGAGAAATTCGTACATGCGGGCGCGACGCAGGGTCACTGCACAACCAATCGGCATGCCTTGACGCAGTTTAAACGTCGCGATGCTCTTCTTCGCGCGGGTCATGATCGGCTTCTGGCCGGTAATAAGGGTAAGGTCATTAACCGCCCCTTCCAGCGCCTTGCGGTTTTCGACCGCATCGCCTTCACCGATGTTGACGACGATCTTCTTGATTACAGGGACTTGCATCGGATTCTTCAACCCGAGGTCCTTCTGGAGCTGGGCACGGACTTCGGCGAATTGTGCCTGCAGCCGTGGCACCTGGCCTGCTGATTTTGATGCTGTCTTCTTCGTTGCCATTTCTCTACTCGTTCCTTCTTGATGGACCCGCTTCCTTCCCTTCCGGAGGCCTGCGCGGAATCACCTTGTGGGGTGAAGCCTTACAGAACTTCCGGAGCCAGCGATGCGATACGGGAGAAGCCCTTCTGCCTCACCTCACGCGCCACCGGTCCGAAGATACGGGTACCGACTGGTTCGTTCTCTTTGCCCTTGATCAACACGGCTGCGTTCTCGTCGAAGCGGATGGTCGAGCCATCAGCCCGCTTCACTTCCTTGGTGGTGCGGACGACGACGGCTTTGTGAACCGTGCCCTTTTCCACCTTGCTGTTTGGCAGAGCTTCCTTGATCGAAACGACAATGATGTCGCCGACCGTTGCGAAACGCTTCTTGCTGCCACCGAGAACCTTGAAACACTTCAGACGCTTAGCGCCTGAATTGTCGCCACTCTGCAGTACTGTTTCCATCTGGATCATGAAATCACCTGTATCGCGATGTCTTCAGGGGAACCCCGCAGCCTAGCGGCGGCCTTCCCGGACAACTTTCACCAATTCAAACTTCTTGCGGGCGCTGAGGGGGCGGGTCTGGCGGACCAGAACCTCGTCACCGGCGCGGGTAACGTTCTTGGCATCGTGAAACATCAGCTTGGTACGCTGACGGATGTACTTGCCAAACACCGGGTGCTTGACCAGACGCTCCACCACTGCAACACGGGATTTCTCCATCTTGTCGCTGGTGACGGTACACCGGATCGTGCGGCCTACGTTTTCTTTGCTTTTAGATGCTTCGCTCACAGTTCGCTCTCTCTATCAGAACGTTGCAATTTCAATTACTTGGACTTCTTGGCAGCCTTTGGGGCGGCCTTTTTCGTCGATGCCTTCGCGACCACTTTCTTAGCTGGCTTGGCTGCTGCCGGCTTGGCTGCGCCTTCAGCGCCCCGCAGGGTCAGCAACCGGGCGAGGGTCCGCTTCAGTCCGCGGATCTTGCCGGAAGCGCGGGCTGCCGGGTTGTAGATGTCCATACGGGCATCGTGGAGGGCGCGACGGACCTGGTGTTCCACTTCAACGGAACGCTTGGTGTCAAACCCGCGAATTTCTTCACTTTTCAATTTATGCAAATCCATGGCTAAACCTTATGCCCAGGGGTCATCAGACCGCATGATTAGTTTGGTTTTGATCGGAAGCTTGGAGGCAGCGAGTGTCAGGGCCTGCTCAGCAACGGCTTTCTCAACGCCCTGCATCTCATAAAGGATTCTGCCTGGCTTTACAACTGCAACATAATATTCCACGCCGCCTTTACCGCTACCCATCCGGGTTTCAGCCGGCTTCTTGGTAATTGGCTTGGACGGGAAGATCTTAATGAAGACGTTTCCGCCCCGCTTGCAGTGACGGGTCATGGCGATACGTGCCGCCTCAATCTGGCGGGCAGTGATCTTGCCACTTTCCATGGCCATCAGGCCGAATTCGCCTTTGTGCAGCTCAGTGCCGCCTTTGGCCTTGCCCTTGATCCGGCCCTTGTGAGCCTTCCGGTATTTCATTCTTTTTGGAGCCAGCATGTCTCAGTCCTCGCTCGGTCTCTGCTGGTTTTAGTTCTGCCTGCCGGCGCTGGATTCTTCGCGGGAGAGAACTTCTCCTTTGAAAACCCACACTTTCACACCAATCAACCCGTAGGTCGTCAATGCTTCAGCGGTGCCGTAGTCAATGTCAGCACGCAGGGTGTGCAGTGGCACCCGGCCTTCCATGTAACGTTCCATACGGGACATGTCCGCGCCGCCAAGACGGCCGCACAACTGGACCTTGATCCCCTTTGCCCCACCCTTCATGGTCTGGCCGATGGACTTCTTCATCGCCCTGCGGAAGGAAACGCGGCGCTCAAGCTGCTCGCGGATGCTTTCAGCAACCAGTTTTGCGTCCAGGTCAGGCTTCTTCACCTCGAACACGTTCAAGGTCGGTTCACCAGAGGTGATCTTGCAGTGACGAACAAGTTCGTCCTTCAAGCTCTCGGCGCCAGCGCCCTTTTTGCCGATGATGATACCCGGGCGGCTACTGTGGATATTGATCTTGAGGTTCTTGGCTGCGCGCTCGATCTCGACCGTAGCAACGCCGGCTGCCTTGAACTTCTTCTCGATATAGCCACGGATGCGGATGTCTTCTTGGAGGAACTTTGCGTACTCATGCTTGGAGTACCAGCGCGAGCTCCAGCCCTTGATCACACCGAGGCGGAATCCAATTGGGTTTACTTTCTGTCCCACGAAGTCGTCCTTCCCTTTCGGGCCCCTTCAAGGCCTTTAGATTTCTTTCAGCTTCAACGTGATGTGTGAGGTGCGCTTGCGAACCGGGGTCGCACGACCCTGGGCACGGGGAATGAAGCGCTTGAGCACAGCACCACCATCCACAAACAGCTCACTGATCACAAGCCGGTCCACATCCACCGTCGCCTTGGACGTTGCGTTGGCGATGGCCGAGGTCAGAAGACCAGAAACCACAGGCGCCGAGCGCTTGGTCGTCAGCTTGAGGAGGTCCAGGGCTTCCTGGACTTGCTTGCCACGGACAAGGTCAGCAACCAGGCGAACCTTGCGGGGGGCAATGCGAACGTTTTTCAATACTGCTTTGTACTGTTCAGACATCGTCAGTCACCTTTATGCGCCAGGAGCCGAGGCAGGAGCTCCTGCCTTGCCACCTTTTTTGTCGTCACCATGACCATGGAACGTCCGCGTCTGGGCGAATTCACCCAGCTTGTGGCCGACCATGTTCTCGGTCACGAAAACCGGAACGAATTTGTTGCCGTTATGAACCGCAAAAGTCAGCCCGACGAATTCGGGCAGAATCGTGGAGCGGCGACTCCACGTCTTGATCGGCTTGCGGTCTTGACGGGCCTTCTCAGCTTTCTTGAAGAGGAACCCGTCGACAAATGGACCTTTTTTTACGGAACGCGCCATGGCGGCCTTCTCCTATCCGCTCAACTATTTCTGACGGCGATCGCGAATGATGTCTTTCGCGGTACGCTTGTTCTTACGAGTCTTGTAACCCTTCGTCGGCTGTGCCCATGGGCTGACCGGATGACGGCCACCTTTTGCACGACCTTCACCACCACCGTGCGGGTGATCGCAGGGGTTCATGGTCATACCGCGGACCGTCGGACGAATACCCATCCAGCGGCTACGACCGGCCTTGCCGACCGTCACGTTGAAGTGGTCTGGATTGCTGACCTGACCAATCACTGCGAAGCAGTTGTCATTGATCCGGCGCATCTCGCCACTTGGCATGCGGAGCTGAGCGTAGCCATCAATGCGACCGATCAGCTGAGCGTAGACACCAGCGCTGCGAGCCATCTGGCCGCCCTTGCCGGGACGCATTTCGATGTTGTGAACGAACGTACCGAGCGGGATCGCCCGCAGCGGCATGGCGTTGCCAACCTGAACGTCTGCAGAATCAGCAGCAACGATCGTGGCACCCTTCTTGAGACCCTCGGGAGCCAGGATGTAGCGGCGGTCGCCGTCCGCATACACGATGCGAGCGATGAAAGCCGTACGGTTCGGATCGTACTCAATAAACTCAACCTTGCCCGGTACGTCGCGCTTGTCACGGCGCCAGTCGATCAGGCGGTAGTGACGGCGAACGCCGCCGCCCTGGTGACGGACGGTGATACGGCCTGTGTTGTTGCGGCCTGAGTGCTTCTTCAGCGCAACGGTCAAACGCGCGCACGGCTCAACCTGGTCAATGTTGCTGTAGTCAACGACGGAGGCGCCGCGGCGACCTGGCGTTGTTGGCTTCAAAATCTTCACTGCCATAACTGTTCTTCCCTCATGAACCCGCCAAAGCGGGCTTCCGTTTCAACGATTACTGGTCTTCAAACAGCGGAAGTTTTGCCCCTGCTGCCAACGTCACCACAGCCTTCTTGCACTTGCTGTCGAGCGAGAGGTGCAGTCCGCGCCGACGAATCTTGCCGCGGGTGATCATGGTCTGAACCTTGCTCACCTTGACGTTGTAAATCTTCTCAACCGCACGCTGGACGTCTTCCTTGGTCGACTTCAAGTTCACTTCGAAGGTGTACTTGCCGCCAATTTCCCGAGCGTCGTTGCTCTTCTCAGAGAGGACGGGCCTGACGAGGACGTTATAGAGGTTCATGGTTATTTCTCCTCAAAACGCTGGTGCAACGTGTTCAGGGCGGTCTCGCTGATGACCAGCGACTCATAACGGAGCAGGTGCTCTGCGTTAAGCTCAGCCGGGGTCACCGAAGCCGCGCCGTGGATGTTGCGTGTTGATTTGTAGAGCAGGTCGTCCTTGCGCTCGTCCGAGAGGACCGCCTTGGACACGCCGAGTGCACCAAGTGCGCCCAGAACGTGCTTCGTGCTGTACTTGCTCAGGGCAAAGTCGCTGACCACAACCAGCTTGCCGTGACGGACCTTGTCCGAAAGGGCCACTTTGAGGGCCAGCTGGCGAAGCTTCTGGTTGGTCTTTTCACGGTAGTCCCTCGGCTGCGGACCGAACACAACCGCACCGCCCGGCATGAGTGGCGAACGGCTGGTACCTTGGCGGGCACCACCAGTGCCTTTTTGCTTGAATGGCTTCTTGCCACCACCCGCAACAAAAGCGCGGGTCTTGGTGCAGTGCGTACCTTGGCGACGGGCAGCCTGGTAGCTCTTCACCACGAGGTGGAGCACATGCTCGTTCATGTCGACGCCGTAGATCGCTTCCGGCAGTTTGATCGACTTCACTGCTTTGCCTTTGATGTCTTTTACCTGGATTTCCATGGGTGCCTACCTCAAGCCTTGATCGAGGGCTTAACGAACAAAAAATTGTTGTTGTAGCCCGGAACGGATCCGCAAACCGCGATCACGTTGTTCTTGGTATCAACGTCCAGAACACGCAGGTTCTGGATGGTGCGCTGCTCGTCACCGTACTGACCGGTCTGCGGCTTATTCTTAAATACGCGACCCGGGGTGGTACGTGTACCGAGGGAGCCCGGGCGGCGGTGGAAACGCGAACCGTGGGTCATACGACCGCAGGCAGTGTTCCAACGCTTGACAGAACCGGTGAATCCGCGGCCTTTGGTCAGACCCGTCACGTCGACTGATTTCACGCCTTCAAGAAGGGCAACTGTAAGAGCTGCGCCAGCTTCGAGACCTTCCACCGGCTTCTCGCTACGGAATTCCTTGAAGCGGGCAAAATTGTCCGAAACGTTCGCCTTGCGGAGACGGCCGGTGTCAGCCTTGGTCAGGCGGTTTTCGCGCTTCGGGTAGTAACCGACCTGGACTGCGCTGTAGCCGTCACGCTCGGTCGTCAGGACCTTGGTGACCTTCTGTTCCTGGACCTGGAGAAGGGTAACCGGGACCATGTGGCCTTCGGGATCCATCATCCTTGTCATTCCGATTTTCTTTGCAACCAATGCTTTCACGTTCATTCTCGCAACCTGCTTTCAGTTCGTTATTTGTGCCTCAACGACTGATTCTAGGGACGGAGGCTCAGTACAACTTGATCTCGACATCCACACCGGATGCAAGGTCGAGCTTCATGAGCGCGTCGATGGTTTGTTGCTTTGGCTCGAGGATATCGAGAACACGCTTGTGCGTGCGGACTTCAAACTGCTCGCGGGACTTTTTGTCCACGTGCGGACTACGGAGGACCGTGTAACGGTTAATGGCCGTCGGCAGTGGGATCGGGCCTGCAACACGTGCGCCCGTGCGCTTGGCACGTTCGACGATGTCGGCAGCTGCCTGGTCCAGCAGACGGTAATCGTAGCCTCTCAAACGGATTCTGATTTTTTGGCTTTCCATTCTCTCGCAACCTACTGCATTCGTTGTTCGTTTAAGGGAACTTGAAACAACTTGCCTGGGTAAGTTGGGCCACGTCCGGAGGGGTCGTTTGCGGAGATTGCAACCTTGTCGGTTGCCAACATTCGCAGAGAAACTCTCTGATCGACGGCATTGGCTTGCTGTTAAGCAGGCTTACCCAAGTCGCGAGGTTCTAAACTTTGATGGCTGAAGCTGTCAAGCGAAATGAGGCAGGAATTGCAGCGATTTATTTTGCAGCAGGCAAGGCCCCCTTGGCGGGGCTGCCCGTGTACCAACGGTCGTGGGCCTTTTCCTCAAGCTCCTTGCGCTCCTTGCGCGATCTGACCGACCACTGTCCTGGGTTGGCCGCAGCCCGGGTCATGAAGTCCAACAAAGCGACATGACGGCGCAAAATCCGGCGATACCGGTGTCTGATGACCGGGTTGAACGCGCCCAGCAAGGAAAGGATCTGGCGCGGGTTCTTCTTTACCCACAGCCAAGAGCCAAGTTCGAGCGCCAACGGCAGGAAGCGTCCGGGAGGGTTTTTCTCTGCAACGTACTCGTCGTGGAAGTAGTCCCAAAGGTCCCCGTGGGTTGTGTAATTCAGTGCCTGGGGTTCGACCTGATAAACGTGATGGGGGTAAGTCCGGTCCAATAGCCCGCTCAATTTGAAAACTTCAGCCACGGCAGGAAAGGGCTCAAGAGACTTGGCATACGGAAACCAAAGGCGGTCAACAGTGCCAAACCCCGAATGAACATCCAGGCTCAAGGCAGCCTCGGCCGGGAAAACAGCTTCGCGGACCAAGTGCTCGAGGGCCGCCGCTTCCTTTTCCATCCCGTCGCCAGAAACAGGTTCCGGGCCACGAAACCATGGCATGAATGGTCCCAGCCGATGACCCCCAACAAACGGAATCCAGTGCGGCTGGGTTGCTTCGACCGGGGCATTGCGCATGAGGTCCACCCCGCGGCCATTGGAGCGGGTGCGCATCAGCATTCCGGCTGGATTCAGCAAGGGTACGACAATCAAACGGGTTTTCTTGAACAGGGCGCTTTGCGTGGAATCCCAAGCCATGTGGCTGAAGAGGGTTTTCATGAAAGAAGTCACGACATGGGTGCCAATACGTTCCAGGCCGTGAACGCCGCCCACCAGCAAAAAAACGGGAGTTTCGGGATCTTCCGGACCAGTCTCGAAGCAATGGATCGGTAAAGCGACCCCGTGATGGGTTACGGAGTCGAGGATACGAACACGCATTCCGGGCGGCAAGTCCGCGGCGAGTCGATCAATTTCAGTGAGTTCCGGCACGTTCCGGGCAAGCGCCAGCAAATCCATCCTGACCCCCAAAATCTCTGACAGGCAAAGGAGGTTTCGGCATCAAACAATGGGGACGTAACTCTCGACGATTTGAGAATAGGCCGCTGCAGCAAGACTTTTCCTGTCAGATCCGTCAGTTATGGGAACGCTTTGAAGGCGGGTCACCGCCACCGTGATGGCACCCCGGCGGCTCACGTTCAGGATGTGGTCCAGGAATGTCATGTCACCGTACCAGCAAAGCTCATCACGGTTGTGCACACCGACTGCTTCGCCGCCGATGGCGCGGTAGTTGATGCAGTATGGAAGCAAAGGCCGACCAGCCATGATGGCTGCGTCCATCAGTGAGACCTTGAACGGCAGAACAGAGCTTCCGTTGGTCGATGTCGCCTCGGGGAAGACAACCACATTGAGTCCGCTGCGAAGGGATCCGGCAATTTCCTTTACTTCACGGTCAATCTGCTCGCGGTTGCGGCGCTCGACAAAGTGGCAACCACCAGCGCGTGCCATGAAGCCAAGAAAGCCTGATTCGCGGATCTCCACAGACGTGACGAACAAAGTCGGCTGGATCGCCGCAATGACAAGGATATCCAAATACGACAAATGGTTTGAGACAATCAGATGGCTTGCAACGGATTTTTGCCGGGAGAACGCTTGCCCTTCATGGGTTGTTTTCTCTACCGAGATGCCCAGGATCCTTAGACCCAGCCGGCACATCCAATGCAACCACACAGCTGCGGCACGCCGGGCCCGGACTGTATTGCCGAGCACCAGACGCATCGGAATTGCGACCAATAGAAACAAACCGATTGCCGAAAAAAGAACTGCAAAACGAAGGTATCCGATCAGCACAGCTTGAATTTCCTCTCGTAGGCCTTGCCCAGGTTGCGCATGTCGAGCAGGGTCAGAAAATCAGCACATTTGAAATCAGGGTCGACGGACGGTTCGCCAATCACTTTGGCGCCAGCACGCAAGTATGACTTGAGCAGGGCCGGGATCATGTCACCGGAATCAGGCAACGGATTCCGCTCTGCAGCTTCCAGGTGCCGGTGGAAGCCTGGAACCCGGAATCCTTCGATCGGGAGGCACGGCAAGGTTTCATCCACATTTCCGGCAGCACGCAGTTCCCGGTAAACACGGGCGATGTCGGCTGGGTCCATTGTCTTGACGCTGCTCATTCCAAAAAGGAAATCCACACCCGCCGCCTGGACGTACTGGACAAGGCCACGCCACAGGAGGCCGATCACAGTGCCGTTGCGGTATTCCTTGTGGATGCAGGCGCGCGAAAGCTCAAGCTTGACCCCGGAAATCGCCTTCAGGGGGCTCATGTCAAACTCAGTCTCAGAATAAAAATACGGGGCACGTCCCTCGAGCAAGAGCCGGTAAGTTCCGACAAAACATCCCGTTTTCTGATCCATGATGACCAGGTGATCGCTCCACGCATCGAAGCGGTCAAGATCGAGGCCAAAAGGAAACTTCTTCTGCTTGTACTCACGATGAAAGACATCGTAGCGAAGGCTCTGGACCTGCAACAACTCCCGCTTGGAACGCACAGTTTTTACCAGGAAATCGCCGCGCGAAAACTCAACAATCGGAATGACCTTTCCTTGGCGGACAGTCGGTCTTTGGGCGGGACGCAAACGCAAGGAAGGAATGTTCTGGATGATCTTCTGGGACAGCATGGCGGACTCCGTTGCGGGTTGGTCTTATTTCACAAGCCCTGTCGTGGGGCAAGATTAGTCCCGCAAGGTTAAGCACCAATAAAGATCCTCTTAACACTGGCGCTAGCCAGCCGACGGCTTCGTTGCCCTGCCCACGGCTTTGACAGGCGCCAGCTTTCTGCGGACTGAGTGATTTAGAACACCGGCTAAAAACAGGTCAACAAGCTGAAATAATTGGGTTTTATTTTACCCGCCTTGTTCCATGAGTTGGACAGGCGATTGCTACCAAGTCGAGAAGGAGGGCCACCCATGGCCGGAGCAACGGAACTGGTATTTCATGAAGACTTCCACCCAGACACAGTCGCCGCCATCAATGAGATGCGCGAAATAAGACTGGGAAGCCTGCTGCAGATGCAAGGCAACCTGGCAAAGACTGCCGCGGCGATCGGCGCAAGCGGGCCAGAGGTAAGCAACCTCAAGCATGACCTGGAACAACGCATCATCAGCCTGAAAGACCGCCTGGCGAACCCCAACCGGATCTTTTCCGACGAACTCGAACTTTACATGGAACTACTGGCTAACCCGGAAGGGTGAGGATTTCCACTGACCCGTCGCCGCGAATGGCGATGGTGTGTTCAAACTGTGCCGAAAGCCTGCGATCAATCGTCACCGCAGTCCAACCGTCACTCAAGACTTTCGTCTTCCAATGCCCCTCATTGATCATCGGCTCGATGGTGAACGTCATGCCAGGCTCGAGCCGCGGGCCCTTGCCCCGGAGACCGTAGTGCGGCACCTGCGGATCCTCGTGAAATCCCTTGCCAATGCCGTGCCCGACAAACTCACGGACAACGCTGAAACCCTCGCGTTCGACAAACTCCATGATCTCGGCGCCGATATCGCCAACGCGCCCTCCGGCCTGAACTGCGCCGATGCCGCGGTGCAGTGCATCCTCGGCACACTTCACAAGACGAATGGCTACGGGCTTGTGACCCTGCCCGACCAGGAAAGTCTTTGACGTGTCGCCATGATAGCCGTCCAGTATGGTGGTCACATCGACGTTGATGATGTCGCCATCTTTTAGCTTTTGTTTCGGGTCAGGAATGCCGTGGCAAACGACCTCATTGACGGACGTACAGATTGATTTCGGAAAGCCTTTGTAATTCAAGGGCGCTGCAATGGCACCCTTGGACGTGATGAACTCGTGGCAAAGGTCGTTCAATTCCAGGGTGGTTACGCCTGGTTTCACATGCTGCTCGATCATGACAAGGCACTGCGCGGCGAGCCGGCAGCTGGCTTTCATGGCATCAATTTCCTGGTCTGACTTCAGTACGATCAAGGTTCACCTGGTATCTCGGTTGCCGGGAGCCCCTGTGTAGCGCATCAGCGCTCAGAGCACAAGTAACCTGAACCAGTCGGGATCAGCAAAATCCGGCTTTGTCGAAGCCTTCAGGGAACGATCCACACATACCCCCACCTGAAGCACCGGGGAAAACACCTCGGCGTCGTAAAGACGTTCGTGAATTTTCTGGAGTAACGTGAAATCAGGGGCCATCGTCGTCAGGGACAACGCGTAGGATTTCAGCAGGCGCATCGTTGCCGGGTCACGGGACAGCATGCTTCCGTTGAGGGCGGCCGACCTGGGCAGAACTGAAAGGAAATTTATGTCCGGCCAGTCCGGTGACAGGTTGCCGATGATCCCGTCCACGGCAGGATCCGTTGAAGGAACAAATTCAGTACGTATCCCGATCAGCGCGAAGCTGTCCCCGATCACTTTCTGCAAAAGCTCGGATCCTGGTGATTGCGGGCCAGAGGTTGCCAACTTGAGCACCACTGGCTTGCCGGTTTTCCTGTCAAGGCGCGGGGAATCGGCAGTCGCACGGTGCCAGCCAAGCCGGTCAAGCGCCGCCGAGGCCTCATCGACGCTGTATGGCCGGATTCTCAATGCGGCATTGTAGCCGGGGTGTTGGCGTGGAATCACCGATGTGACGAGTTCTCCCAGACCCTGGGTGCCCGCCCGGGACAACTCCCCGCGTGGCAGGATCTGGGTCAAGGCCTTGCGCACTTGGGGAGACGAAACCAACCCGCCCGGATTGCCCTCGCGCCAGGAAATACCGACCACCGATGGAAATGGCACCGCACGCCGGCATTTCTGTCCCTTGCTCATCTCCGATGCAAAAGAAAACGCAAGCACGGGTGAAGCGCCACCGCCCGATGCAGACTGCGAAGCAGCCTGGATCCTGATCGGCGTGCGTCTGGTTGCCGGGTAACCTTTCGATGGCATCAGGTCCACCCAGCCCGGGGCCGCCGGACCGTATGCGTACAGCCCGGCACATTCAACGGACGGGGTTTGTGCTGGCTGTTCAGGGGATACTGATCCTGTGGAGACAGTTCTGAAAAACGGCAGGTTGTTGAACAAGTAGGGACCAAACTGGGGTGGTTCGCGCCAAACGACCCGGACTGTGGCACCTGCACCTTTGGCTGGAGGGGTTTCAGCGACATCGAATGAGGGACATGAAGCGTCGCCGCCAAGGATGGAACGAACGGCCGTACACATGTTCTCGCGCAAATAGGCCGCCAGCTCAGGTCCATCCACGGGCTTGCCACTCCACCAGTAAAGCCCTGACTTCAAGACCAGCTTCCACTGTTTTGGAGATTCAACTTCGAGGTCACGCAGCAATAGCGGTTCCGACTTCTTCGCCTTCAAATTGAGGCGGGTCAGCGATGGGCAGGCAAGACGCCCGAAGACCCCGTCACCCGCGTGTGGCAATTCACCCTTTCCAGGATCACCGGGGAAGGCAAACGGCCAGCCTGAAACAGTAACCGCTGCAAACGCAGGCGCTGTAAGGCCCAGCAGTGCAAAAGCGGTGGAAGCGGAAAAAATAGCCTGCATTGTCGTCATCAATCGGGACCGGATGTGGGGGTTCATCACTTGCATGGACTCCTTGCAAGGTTGATATTAATGCAGATGGACTCCGGAGAGGCAATGTCAAAACAGTACCAGGTCGTGATCGCTGGCGCCGGGATCACCGGTCTTTCCGCAGCCTTGCATCTGATTCTGGAAGGGGCTTCATCCGTCCTCATCATCGCTCCAGATGACATTCCCCCGTCCAGCGCTCGCTCGCCAGGGTGGATTGTGGGCGGACAACGAGACAACTTCACGCGGGTTGCCCAAGCCCACCAGCCCGACTTTGCGATGGAGCTTTGGCGATTTGGTGACCGGGCATTCGACCGGACTTTGGCCTGGGCACGGCAGCACCACGTTCCGGTGAACGCAAAGCGGCGTCTGCGTTTAATCGTCACGCCGGAAGAACTGACCGAGGCCAGATCAGCCGTCGTCATGATGAAATCCTGTGGCATCGCAGCGGATCTCATAGAGGGGTCCGCGCTTGCCGGTTCGCCGTGGAATACCGGCACCGGGGAACGAGTTCTGGCCATCCAGGACGATGGCGAGCGCGGAGGCTGGATCGATGCGTGCAGCTTCCACGACAAACTTGCTCATGCAGTTACCGCGACAAAAAAAGTCACCGTCCTGAAAGGCCGGGTCGATCACGTGAGCGGCTACGGCGAGCCGTCGCTCACCGTCAGCACGACCCTCTCGACAGGGGTGCCGCAAAAGATCCAGGCGGGTGCGTTTGTAGCGGCGTGCCACCTGCACACCGGCGACGTGATACCCGAGCTGAAGTCCGCGCTGGTGTCCGTGGCGGACCAATGGCTGACAATTCAAGCACCACCAATAAGCGCCGGACGAAAACACCCATGGCAGGACGCGGGCGTTGCCTGGTCAGCCATGCACACCCATGAATGGGGCGTCACGGCGCCCGGCAATCGCTGGCTCCTTGGCGGTGGGCGCGTCCTGCGCAAGTGGGCCGGTTTCGAGGCGACGGAAGCCAAAGCTGAACCCAACATCTCTCGCCACGTCATCGCGCAGGCAAAGAAGACCTTTACCTCCATGAAGTTTCCCGATGCGCCTGAAGCGAACTCCGAGGGCGCCGGACTCGACTGTTACCCGTGTGACGAATTGCCTGTGATTGGCCCCATGTTTGGTGAAGGCCGTATCCTGGTGGCCGCTGGTTTCATGGGGCAGGGAATCACGCTTGGTTTTGAGGCGGGACGCTGCCTTGCCCGCTTATTGATGACTGGAAGCTGTCCGGAACTTCCGCGCAGGCTGTGGCCTGAGCGGCTGCGGTCATTGCCCGAGGGGGATTAAAAGGCGGATGCCTCAGCGCAATTGCGCAAGTCGTTTCAGGACGCGGTTTTTGAGTCCGCCAAGCGATCTCGGCGAAGGATCCCTGGCAAAGTAAGCCGGCGCAAATTCTGACAGCACGACCAAAAGGTCATCCAGGGCAGGCGCAGCAGAAAGCCAAGCTTCAACCACTTCATGGTCTGAGTAGGACAGCATCGTGCCCTTGCCCTTCAACTCAAGAAGGTACTGGCTGATGACTTCCTGCGGCCGCGCCGCTGACAGGTCCATGAAACTCATGATTGCCCCTTTGACCCGAAGGTTTAACGCGGCGGGGGTCCCGCGCGCAAGGAATTGACTTCATGCTCCAGCATGTTGACCCGGTCCTGCAACCGATCGAGTGTTTCGGAGTAGCGCCGAAGCTCGTGCAAGTGGTCGTGAATGCGAAGTAAATTGGCGACACGGAGCGGCAGGGAATCGATATGGGCCGGGGTCACGACATCAAAATACCAGTTTGACTTGACTGCATCTTCCATCATGGAACGCGCCCTGGCCACCGGCAAGTCGGCAACGATTACCGCGGGGATCCAGATGTCGGCCTGGGCAACCAGACGACGCTGAAACCCGGTTAGCCATTGCTGGAAATTTTCTTCGGGGACGCCCTGGGATTCCAGAATCAACAGGTCGCACGGCAGAAATTTGGGGTCGTCCATGGCCGAAACTTCGACCAAGTCGATGTCGACCATGGCCTTCAGGGCCTGCTCAAGCTTGAGCTTTGGCAAGTTGACGAACTTCGGATCGAGGTTGAGAAAACAGGCGCGTGGTCTTCTTGGACGCATGGGCTTCCTTCTTCAGTGTTGCAGGATTATTCTATCCTGAAACAACACACGCGGCGGAAATTTCCCATGTCCCAATCGAGGCCGGCCCCCAACTTCCAAGTCACCGCCACGGCTCCGACCAGAATTGACCTGGCGGGCGGAACGATCGACCTGTGGCCGATCCATCAGCTTCTTGATGAGAAGGCTACCGTTAACTGCGCCGTGGAGCTCCCCGCCAAAGTGGTCGTGCGGCCTGCGCCAAGCGGAAAATATTCGATCACGAGCCGGGATCAGGGGCTTGAAGTCACAGGTAGCTTTTCAGACTGCACGTCAAACCAGCAACTGCCACTTCCCGGGATGTTTCTGAAGGCGTGGTGGTCAAAAGACCTTCCGGCGATCGAGATCGTGACCGAGGCAAAGTCACCAGCAGGGGCCGGGCTCGGTGGGTCTTCATGTCTGGCGGTGACTCTGGGCGGAGCCTTGCTGCGGGCCAAGGCCCTGGTGACGGGCAAGGCGATCACGCTTGACGAATACCGCCTGGTCCAGACGGCATCTGACATTGAAGCCCGTCTCATCCATGTGCCGACCGGGATCCAGGACTACTGGGGGGCCGTGCGCGGCGGACTAAACGTGATCGAATTCCCTGCCGGCCGGGTCGAAATCGAGACCCACGACCCGGATGGCAGAAGCCCCGCGGCCCAGGCCAGCAGAAGGCTGGAGGAGGAGCTAGTGCTCTGCTTTTCGGGTAAAAGCCGCCGCTCTGCGATCAACAACTGGGAAATCTTCAAACGGGTGTTCGATGGTGACAAGGCCCTGCTAAAACGCCTTTCAGCCATTGGACATGTGGCTGCACGGTGCGCTGCGGCCGCGCGCGCCGGGGACTACGAAGAAATGATCCGCTGTTCGACCGAGGAATGGGGTCTGCGCTGCGAACTTTGGCCTGACATCCACACCCAGGAAACCAAACAGCAAGCCGACGCAGCCATCGCCGCAGGGGCAAGGCTGGCCCGGGTTTGTGGTGCAGGGGGCGGAGGCGTCATGGCGATTGTTTGCCGGAAAGACCGTCAGGCGGCGGTGCGCAGTGCTCTCGAAGCCTCCGGAGGAACAATCCTTGAAGCCGGCGTCTCGCATCGTGGCCTTGTTGTTCAAGACCAGACAGACGCAACCCCGTAGCTCCGATTTGAAAAAAGTCACCGCTCCTGCGTGCGCTTCTGAGACAAAACCTTCTGGCGGCTGACCAGGGTTGTGTAGGGGAGACCCAGCCGCCGCGCCGCCGTCGAGGAGTTCCCTCCGGCCGAAGCCACAGCACCCTCGATCAAAAGCAGCTCAAGTGCTTTGCGAACCCGGGAAAATCCCGTGAAGGTTGCCAATTGCAGCAGGTCGCGACCTGAAATGGGAAAACTCCAGCCTGAATGATCCAGGCGACATAGCCAGGCCAGGTTGCGTTCCTTGCGCCGCAACACATCCAGAATCTGCGCGGCGTCGACCACCGGGCGACCAAGCGAAAAGGCCAGCTGGGCGGCGACACCAAGCGTGACCCGAAGGTGGGCAAGTTCTCCCGGCCAGCGAAAGTCATGGATCAATTCGAGGGCATCGTTCGCTAACTTGAGGCCGGGAGGGAAAAAATTCCGTGCCATGATTTCCGCCGCGAGCAAAGCATCCCCCGGACGCGCGGCAAGGGGTGGGATTTTGAGAACGCGCCAACCCTGCACGGCGGCCAGGCCCGGAACATCTCGATCCTCAGTAAAACAAAAGCAAACTGCCTTTCCTTGGACGGTAAGGTCGCTTGCCTCTTCGACGGGACCGAAAAGGGAAACCGGCAACGCAGTCGCCTCTACCGGCGGATTGCGAATCGGATACAGGTGCGCCCGTCCACCCATGCAGGACAAAATTGCCAGATGCCGGCTGAACTCAGCCGCACCACCACCCGGGGGCGCGAACGTCATTATTTTCAGACCTTGTTGAGAAGGCTCACGATGGGCACGGGAAGCAAGTCCCGTCAGTTCGTTGGCAAAACCACGCAGAAGGGCATCCGTTGAGCGGAGCAGGGCCTCGGCCTCAACCGGCATGATGATCGAATGAATTTTCATTGGGCACACCTTGAGAAGCGTGCCGGTCAAACCGCCAAGGAAAAGGCTTAGGAAAAAACGGCGAACGGGTCAACTGCATTGACAAAGCCACGCCCTCAGGACACGATCGCCTGACCGGTTTTTTGCCGGATATAAAGGTTTATCGAGCCGTTTTTTTTCGGGAGTCCAGCCATGGGTCAACACACCATCGACATCAACGATGACAGCTTTGAAACTGCAGTGATCAAGTCAAGCCAGCCGGTCCTGGTCGATTTCTGGGCTCCATGGTGCGGCCCGTGTGTCGCCATCGGTCCCGTGCTTGATTCCCTGGCCGAGGAATACAAGGGCAAGGTCACGATCGCAAAAATGAACGTTGATGAGAACGCTCACGTACCAGCGACTTTTGGAGTGCGTTCGATCCCGTACATGGCTTTGTTCAAAAACGGCCAGTTGGTGGACTCTGTGGTCGGAGCGGTGCCCAAGGGCAAACTGGTCGACATGATCAAAAAAGTCCTTTGATCCAACTCTTGGTTTACAGGTAACGGTCAAGCATGGATCGCGGCGACCTTGAGCGGGCAGCGCTGGAGCGGGGGAACCACCCCGTGGGAATTGACGAGGTCGGTCGCGGCTGCATTGCGGGACCAGTGGTTGTAGCTGCGGTAGTCCTGGACTATCCGCGGCTTTTTTCTTTGCCGGAAAAAACGCTGGGATTGATCAGGGACTCCAAATCACTCAGTGCACGTCAACGCGGCCAGGTCGTGCCGGTCATTCACGAGATCGCGCAAGCCTACGCGACAGCAAGCGCCGGCGTCGAAGAGATTGAGCGCCTTGGCATCCTCGGTGCAACGTTTGTGGCCATGCGGCGTGCCCTTGACTGCATCAACCGGAGCCACGGTCAAAGCTTTGATCTCGTGCTGGTCGATGGCAATCAGAAAATTCCCGAACCTGTTCTGCCGGGAAGAAGCATATTGCAGCAAACCGTCGTGAAGGGTGACCACTGGTGTTATGCCATCGCAGCCGCTTCGATCCTTGCCAAGGAAGAACGCGACCGGTTCATGCACCAGCTGGGCGGAGAGCTACCCCAATATGGGTTTGAAAAGCATGTTGGCTATGGGACGCCGCAACACATCGAAAGCCTCAAAGTCCACGGTGTCAGTCCGTGGCACAGGCGGGGCTTCGAACCAGTTCGTTCCATGTGCCAGCCCATCCCGCCAGAAAGCCAAAACCGCTGAAGATTACGTTGCCGAATTATTGGCGTCACAAGGCTGGTTGATCATCGCCCGCAATTTTCGTTGGATTGGCACAGAGCTGGACATCCTTGCGCGAAAAGAAAAAACCCTGGTCGCGGTCGAAGTAAAGTTCCGCAGCCGTGCACCTGAAGACATGTCCGCGATGGAACCCTTGCTGCCACGGAGAAAATTGGCGGCGTTGTATAAAGGCCTGGAAGTTGCGCAGGTCCGCCTTGCGCCTAGGCTGCATGGAATCATGCACTCACGCATTGACCTTGCGCTGGTAACACCCGCGCAAAATACAAAAGCGCCCCCTGGCACAGGACCAGAGGGCGCTGGAGAATCCATTCGACCCCATCTTGCCGTCCGCTGGTTTACCGCGATTGGCGGCTAACGGACGGAAGAAAAGAGAATTACTTGCTGTCGCCCGCCGGTGCGGAGGAATCAGCAACTTGCTCAGCGTGGTAGTCTTCCTTCGCCACGACCGAGTCGAGCTTCTTGGAAACGTACTTGCTGCGGATACGGGCTGCTTTACCAGCGAGATCACGCAGGTAGTAAAGACGTGCGCGGCGGACGATACCCGAAGCCATCACTTCGACTTTGTCCACGTAGGGGCTGCAAGCCGGGAAAACGCGCTCGACACCAACACCACCTGCGCTGATTTTGCGTACGGTAAAGCTGGAGTCCACAGTGCCCTTGCGGAAGCGGGTGACAACACCCTCGAACAGCTGGATGCGGAACTTGGATTTGTCCGCGCCTTCTTGGATCTTGTAATGCACGCGAACCGTGTCGCCGGTGCGGAACTGTGCCAGTTTCTTGGAGCCGCTCCAGACGCGTTTTTCGAATTCAGTGATCAGTTTGTTTTTCATGGCTTCAGGGGACCTATGTGAACGTTCTCAAAACTATGGAACCAAGCCTAATAACCCAACATCATTGAAACCGTCAAGCCCGGGCGCGACCTTTCGTCTTGGCCCTGCCGGCATCCCGGGGCGCCTTCAGTTCAGCCGCAATATCAAGACCTTCCGACCGGACTTCGGCCATCATGTCCTCGATGAGGAGGCCCAGGTCTTCGCGCTCAGCCGTCGGAACGTGCTGACGCAAGCGTGGCATGAGCTGCGTTTCCTGGACGTCCAGGTGTTGTTCAACGGCCTTTTTCAACCCGGACACGGCGCCAGTAATCGCCTCGGCATCACCGGATTCCGCCGCCGATAGCAGTGATTTAAGCTGCTTTTTCAGCACCTTGTGATTTGCAGCGCACAAGTCAGCATAGACCTCGGCTCCGGGGAACCGGTCCGCAATCTCAGGAACGAGGAATTCTTCCTCGGCCTTTAAGTGGGCCAGCAAGTCGACTGCCAGGTCTGCCACCAGGTTCCCGATGGCTGCTTGCGAGCTTCCTGCCCCGCGACTGGCCAAGTCGTCATGACCGAGCTTTTCGACTGACCGGAGCATCGACTCGTGATCCAATTTCATCCATTGCAAGATATCCATCATGCCTCCGTCGGCGCCGTCAATAGTGGCGTTGCGGGGAAATTGCAAGTGCCTTTGCCGGATGACTCCGGTCGACATCGTCCCGGGATTTGGCTAGATGTGGTTTTGCCATGAACGCACAGCTTCAAGAAATCGCTGCAAAAGTCGAATCGCAACAGAGGGTGTCGCGCTCGGAAGCCAGATGGCTTTTTGAGCACGCGGGCGACGAAGAACTTTCGCACCTTGCGACCATGGTGCGGCGACGCTTTCATGCAGACGACGAAGCAACCTACCTGATCATGGCGATCGTCAACTACACCAACGTCTGCGTTGCAAAGTGTGATTACTGCTCATTTTACCGCTTGCCACATCAGGCTGGTACTTATCTGCTCGACTTCGAGCAAGTATGCGGGCGGATTGACGCGCTGCGAGCATACGGGGGCACACTGGTTGCCTTCAACGGCGGTTTTCACCCGAAATTGCACCTGCGTGACTATGCCGAACTTTTCTCGCGGGTCAGGAATCGTTACGGCAAGGAGCTTGAGTTCTTTGAAATGACCGTCGCGGAGTTCATGTTCTCATGCAAGCTGAGCAAGGTTTCCTACGAAGACGGAGCTGCGTTACTTAAGGCTGCCGGCACCAGATGGGTCACCGGTGGGGGAGCAGAGATTCTTGACGATGGGTTCCGCATGCGTCACAGCCCGGGCAAATACAAGGTGGCCGACTACTTCAATGCCCAGGCTGCGATATTGGGTTCAGGAATCGGTTCCACGGCGACGCAGGTGATCGGCTTTGACGAATCACTCGACGAACGCTTGAACCACCTTGAAACCCTCCGAAACTTTCAGGACGGTTCCGCAAGGAAGCTGCCAAGCTTTCTTTGCTGGACCTACAAACCCTGGAACAACGAACTGGGCGGTCAGGAAATCACCACGCAGGAGTACCTGCGCTGGCTGGCCGTGAGCCGGATATTCCTCGATAATTTCCGCCACATCCGGACCTCCGTCCTGACCCAGAACGAACGCGCCCTCGAAGGACTTCGTTTTGGTGCCGACGATTTCGACCTGCCGACGGAGGACGAGGTTACCCAGAAAGCTGGCGCCACCATCCACCATGATTTCGAACGGATTCTTTCTGCTGCCCGCACCGATGGTTTCAAGGTATCCTACCGGAAACCATTTCCTGTCGAATAATAGCGGGTGAAACATGGCATTCCTTGCGAAGAAACTGTCTCTTCGGATCTTTCTGCACGCCTCCGTCAGCATCGCACTCCTCGCGGCAACCGGCATATCTTGCTCGATTGGCGAAGCACCAGCTGATGCGGCAATCGCCGCGTCAGCTGCGCAACAAACACGCGGCTACTTCATTTCCATCGATGGGCTGCAACCACGACTGCTCGAGTCGTACCTGAATTCCAGTTCAGCCCGAGCCGGTGGTTTCAAAAAGCTGTGGAGCCACGGAACCGTATTCTCGCACGCCAAAGCGCACATGATATCGATCACTGCGGCCAGCCACGCATCCACTGCGACCTGCTCTTCGCCGGCAAAACACGGAATCACGGGAAACCACTTCCTGCGCGGCCACAAACGCGTCAGCGGTTTCAAGGAACCCCTCAATGCAGAGACCATGTGGCAGGCAGCACGCCGTCAAGGAAAGAAAGTCGCGTCGTTCGCCTACGTTGCCGTCGACGGCAGTTCACCTGAGCGCAGCGCTGACATCGGGATCACTTACCCGGACGATTCCATGATGGGGAAACCTGCCGTCGTGACGCTGACGGAGAATGGCGGAAAGCCCGTTGAACTGGTTACGACCCTGGATCCTGCAAAAGACGTAAAGGTCACACTGAAATTCTCAGCCACTGTCGCAACAAGTGTGCCCGGCAAGGGCGCGCGCGTTGATTACACAGACCTTGCCGGCAAAAACCATACGGTCACGCTACCTGGTGCAGGCTCCAGGGACAAAACTGCAAACATATTGATTCATGACGGGGAGCGGATGCGCAAGATCTTGATCCGCCGGCTTGCATCTCCAGAACACACCTGGCTTGTTTCACGCGCCTCTTACAATGCGGCTCACCCGGATGCCTTTCGCAGGAGTCTTGACGAAGCTGGCTTGGTCTGGCCCGACGTCAACATCAAGGGACTTGACGTCGATCTGGCGCCATCGGACGCAGTCGCTGTCCAGGGAAGCCTTGACGACTTCATCACGGAAGTTGCGGTGAAGACCGTCAAGGAAACAAACCCGGATATCGTTTTGTTTTACCAGCCGCTCATCGACTCGACCGGACACGGATTCCAGAACAAACTTCCAGATACGGGTAACATCCACGGCAAAGATGCCGTCTCGATGGCCTTCAAACAAGCCTTTACACGCGTCGACGGGAACCTGCGACGGTTGCTTTCCACGTCCCGGCCAAGCGATGTCGTCGCCATGATGGGGGATCACGGCATGACGGCGACGACCGACAACTTGAATGTGGCGCCGCTGCTTCCTGCGGGAATCGATAAGGTTTTTGACGTCTACGGTTCAGACTCGATGCTCTACCTGTACCCTGTTGCGGGAAATCCAGATCCAGTTCAAATGAAGCAATACGGTCAGAAGCTTGGTGAAGCTCTTGGCGCGCTGACAAGAAATGGCAAGCCGGTGGTGGAAATGGTCGCCGAGAAATCGCCCGAAAATATCCAGACATGGAATTATGGCGACGCCGCTTGGGCATTTCGTTCGGCGGAGGGCATCTGGTTCGTAAACAATCCGCTTTCAACGGAGACATTCCTGCCCGCGAAGGTTCCAGGAATCCATGGCCATAATCCTGATTTTGCCTCAATGCATACTGTGCTCGCTTTCTCTGGCCCGAAAGTAAAAAGCCAGATCATCCGGGAGCCGGTCATCTCGCTTGTCGATGCCGTCCCGACCTTTGCGCATTTACTCAACCTGGATCCGCCGGCGCATTGCGAGGGAAAATCCCTGCTTTCAGAACGTTGAGGGGGACTTATGCGTTTGTTCTGGGCCAGGTTTAAGACCCGTCGTGCTTTTCCATTTGTTTGGGCTTTTGTTGCCACATTTGCCGGTGGGTTACTGTGGAACTGCGGAGGTTCAAGCAAGCGCTCCAATGGTGATGGTGGTGACAACCTGATCCCGGCAGGATGGGATGGGCTGTCAGACTGGGCTGGTTCGAGATGGATTGTTGCAGATCCTGCCAATTCATTGCTGGCCTCCGTAAGCAATACTGGCCAAATCCGTTCTAAGGAGCTGCGGAAATGCCTGCGCAATGCGGGCAAGCTACGCGATGGTTCTTATCGCGTCCGGGCGAAGTTTTATCAGGGTGGTTCCTTCTCCCTCAGCCTTGCTGGTAATCCAGAGGTTGAGTCCATGACTCTTCGCGCAAGCCCCGAAGTTTCAGAGGCTATTCTAAGTTTGTCTACGGCGGCCAGACTTGCCGAAGTTGCGGCACAGTTGCACGGCAGCCTGACCGGGTGCACAGGCATCGAAGTGATCAGTGGGGGCGGCGTGGTTGACTGCGGTTTGTCGCTACTGGCCCCGTCGCAGACTGCGATCACGGGCCCCGTCTACGACGAAACCATAAGTATTGACGCAGTGAGCGCAAGGCAGGCCGAAGTTTCCGCAACGAACATCATCTCGGGCATGACCCAGCTACAAAACCTGAATAGCCGATATGCCCTTGGTGCAGGTGCTGCGACTGCAACGACCACGGTCGAGCAGATGTTCAACTCCGCCGCCGCCGGATGGTCATCAGGTTTCACAACGACAAAGATCAGCCATTCCGGTGCCACGGCAGCCCAACAAACGGTGGTTTCGTCCCTCACGGGTGGCGATGACAACAACACCATAATCGTAATTGGATCCCATCTTGACTCAATCAACCCGTCAAACCAGGCCTCTGCTCCCGGTGCGGACGACAATGCGTCTGGCGTCGCGATCCTGGCCGAGACGATGCGCGTTCTTTCTGCGGCAGGGACTGGATTCAAGAGGCGCGTTGAGTGGCATGCATACGCCGCCGAGGAGCTCGGCCTGATCGGGAGCGGCGCCCTTGCGCAAAGCTACGCCGCCCAGGGCAAAAAAGTTTCCGCAATGCTGCAAGTCGACATGGCTTCATGGGCGACGGACAGCGGCAACTCAACCATCCACGTCGTGACATCAGACACAACGACCATCCTGCGCCGCTCGCTCAAGGACTTGCTCACCACCTACCTAGGCGGTGACTTCACGGAACTGCCGCTTCCAGGAAGTGGGACTTCTGATCATCGCAGTTGGAGCCGCGCTGGGTTTCCTGCAGTTTTTCCATTCGAGAATCCCCGCGCATACAACCCCAACATGCACTCTTCAAATGACACCGTCGCCAACGCGAATGCAACAGGCCTTGCGGTGCGCATTGCTAAACTGATCGTCGCGTTTGTTTCGCATCATGCTGGCGTTAACGGCTCCGAAGCGGACCATGCTGCCAAGCTGCAGGCTTCACCCCGCAGCCCAGACATCAAATTTGCCGTACTTGAGGAAGATCAGGTTCAGCAGGAACTGCTTCCCGCTGACTTCCAGGCAGGTGGCACCGTGGTGGTCATAAGTGCACCAACAGAAGTGTCGGCCGTTGAAATTTGCAATGTACAAGGCACGGCTACGACGTGCACCTCTGACAGGACCGTCGCAACCGCGATACAGACCGGCAGTCTTCCGGCGGGCAGGAATTTCTTTTATGCAGTGTTCCCGCCAGATTCCCACATCCAGGCCGAGCGTGCGTTCGCTTACAGTTCCGAGAACACACCTACCCACGGCAGGAATGTGAGTTTGACCCGAAAATGATCCGCTGACTCTGGAGTCGCGCCAGTCGTTAAAGACTGGCCGGCTTGGCAGCAGCAGGTTTTTTTCCGGAAACCGTGTAGCCCGGCGTCGCTGGCAAACGGGGCATGTCAACCTTGGGAAATTCACCCGTCAATGAACCAAGGAATGCAACGATCGCCTTGACATCATCATCCGGCAGGTCTTTGTCGAGCTGGGTCTTCGCCATGACGCGGACTGCTTCATCCAGAGAAGCCACTGAACCGTTGTGGAAATAAGGAGCCGTCAGGGCAACATTGCGCCAGGTGGGAACGCGCCACATATGGCGATCCGAAGCCTTTTTGGTGGACGCAAAACGACCAGCGTCCTCTTTCAGCGCATACCGCTTCACATAGGCGTTTTTCTCGTACACTGGAAACCGCTGAAAAAACCCGGTGCCTTCCGGCAGGGCTGGCCCCGCAAAGTTGACGCCTGAATGACAACCGACACAGCCAGTGGACTGGACCAGTTCATAACCCCGTTTTTCGGTCGCAGAGATCGCGACTTTTTCACCGCTCAAGAAGCGGTCCCAACGGCTTTTGGGAGTGATTAGCGTGCGCTCAAAGGACGCGATCGCCTTGGCCAGGTTGTCGATATTCATGGGCGCGTTCTCGCCCGGAAATGCTGCCGCAAACTCAGCGCGATACTCGGGAATACCGGCGACCACGGACATCACTGCGTCATGATCCTTCATGCCCATCTCAATCGGGTTGGTGAGGGGACCTTTTGCTTGTTCCTCCAGGCTTGCCGCACGACCGTCCCAGAACTGTGCGGACATGAAGGCTGCATTCCACACGGATGGCGCAGAGCGTCCGCCCTTTTGACCACGAATTCCGACGCTCACGGGACGATTGTCTTCTCCACCCGCCATGACGTTGTGACAGCTGTTGCAGGAGATCGTGCCATCCGCAGAAAGACGAGGGTCGAAATAAAGTTTCTTGCCCAATTCAACCTTCGCTGGAGTGACTGGATTAGAAGCCGGTGCGGGAGCAGCTTCAGGCAGAGGTGCAACCAGACTTTCCGCGCGGGCAGACAAGCTTGCGGTTACCGCCAACAAAGTCAAACCCTGGGTAAGAAGGGTGCGGAAAACGTTTCTCGAAGACGCGTTCATGGGAATACCTCCAACGGGAACAAGCCCGCAGGGGAGGCAAATATCGGGCATTCCGGCAAAGGTCAAGCATCCGGAAGACCCTTCTTCAGAGGGGTGGGGCCATTGCCCGTCAGTTGCAGCTGACGGTCAGGTCCGAGCAGTAGATGCTCTCGTTCCAGTAACCGGTCATCACTTCTCCGCTGAAACAACGGGTGCCGCCCGACAAGCGGGGGTAGGACACCTGAACCTGACAAATCCCTTCCGTGATGGCCTGGCGAACTGACGCGGCATCGACCGTCGCAAAAGACTTGCCGACGAGGGAGCTGGCGAGAATCGCTCCAACGGCACCAGCTAAAACAGAAAAAAGAAGGTTTTTCATGGACTTGCTCCGTTTGTAAGAGTGGCCTCCTGGGTATTTTAGCGCAAACTAATCAAATACCCTCAAGAAATCAGAGGTATATTCCGATATTCCCACAATGATTGGTGAAATCACAAAACTTCGTTTCTTCAGTGCCATTCTTGCAGCGGGCATCGTGAGTGGCTGTGCCCGGTCTAACTTTCAAGGTGGAAACGGCACAAAACCAAAAATCCAGCTGCGCCCCTGCCCAGCCGGGCAATGCAACGAGCTTCCAGGGTCGGGATTACCAGGGAGCACCCCCGAACCAATTGTGCCAAAAGCCTGCAATGCCCAGACCTTGGTCCCTGTTGCAGCCGGTGGGACCTGTCCCGATGATTATGCTGTGTTCGGAATCGATGACCCGACCAGCAGGCAGACGGCTGGTCACCTGGCCTGCTGCCCTTTACCCGCCGGTGATATTTTAACCGGAGGCATTGAATTACGCCCAGGAGGAACCTGTTCGACCAATGAGGTGTTGGTTGGCAACGAGATCCTCGATAACCAGATTTCCAACGCCAAATGCAGGGCAATCAATACAAACTCCTACAAGCTCAGCAGTGCAGGAGTCGATGTCTGTTATTTCGGCGACGCTTCAACCGGTCGGGGAAATGCACCCAGGTGCAGCAGCAAAGGATCCATACCGGACGCGTTCTTTGCGATCACAGATCCCAAGGCCAGCATGATGGGCGAGGATGGATGCCTCAATTTCCCTTGGGGAAGTCTTTCGGTTGCCCAGACCGGAAGGAACTGCGATACCCAGCGGGCCATGCAGCTTCAAAAAATCGATGGCACACCAGTAAAGATGTTTGAATGAAGGGCTCGTGAACTGGTTGGGCGCCGT
>JBEGVZ010000089.1:0-5610 GCA_041178085.1 Pseudomonadota bacterium
CGATAGTCTTTTCTCGCGACAGAAAGGCCATTTTCACCACCTGCTGGGTGATGGTAGACGCCCCTCGTGCGTACTTCTTTCTTTTGCGATTGATCTCGATGCTTTTCTCGATCTCCTGAAAATCCAGCCCCTTGTGCTGATAAAAGCGACCGTCCTCCGCTGCCACGACCGCATGCAGGAAGTGCCTGGAGATCTGCTTGCCGTCGACCCATCCCGACTCACCTGGCCCCACCACAGAATGGACGAGCCCCTTTTTCTTGGTCCACTGCTTGACCGTCACGCTACCGATCAAAAGGCGGGGGACCCAGGGGATGAACCACAGCACAAACACGACAGCAGCAATCGCCCCCACCCAACGCATGTTGAGCCGCTTTCGCTTGCGGGGGCTGATGCCGTCCATCAGCTCGTCAAGGTCGGTAACTTCTGACGTTTGGTCGACCGGATTCACGCGGATCCCACGTTCAACGGGTTCAATGACTACCAGCCGCGACGCCGCGCACAAGCCGCGTCAGGGTGCCGAACAGCGGCAAGTTTTCGTACAGCATGCTGCCGAGGTCAAAGTAGTCCCGGTGATACACAGCCTTGCCGTCCCTGGACCGCACGAAGCTGCAACCATCGACTACGACCGGCTCCCCGCCTTTAAGCTTCTTGTGTTTCAAATGCATGGTCCAGCGGGCGAAAGTCTCCTCGCCAACGCAGATCTCACTGGACACATCAAAGCGAATCTCGACGACATTGTCGTAAAGGCGCGAGTAGTAACTCACCAGTTGTTCGCGCCCCTCAAGATGAACCATCGGATCTTCGAAAACGGCGGCCTTGTCATAAAAAAGCTCACACTGCTGCTTGATGTTGACCTTCGAAACGGCGTTGAAAAACTTGTTGATTGAGACATCCAGACCCGGCATGGAATCAGCCTTTCACTTGCGCTGCCGTCTTGTACCCGACCCGCAACCCATCCAGGGTTATGGCCGAGAGCTCCTGCAAGAAGGCATCCGTCACATCCACTTTGATGTCCGGAGCGGCGACTGCCACCTCGACATCATCCATCAGTAGCTTGAAGTTTACACCAACCCGGCCCTTATGGCGCATGCACACATCCCGCAAGCGTTCCATATCGACGCGCCCGCTGGCGCCGGCAATCTTCATGCGCAGCTCGATACCTTGCACCCGCTCCGCCCGGACACGTTCCAGCGGCACCATCCGCTCCAGTTTAAACCTTGGTGGTGCCCCGTTATAGCCTTCTGACATGGCCCCAACCAAAACGACCGGCGATCCTGGTTTGGGGAACTCCTCCGGGATGTCCTTCGAGAAACAGAGGGCTTCCAGTTCGCCAGTCTCGTCTTCGAGGGTAACGTAGGCCATCCGATTGCCAGACTTGGTCAGGCGTTCTTGTGCGTCCTGGAACACTGCGACCAGTCCGACGGGACCTTTACCGGTCAATTGCTCAACATCCGCCAACCTGCCTTTCGAGAACAACCGCACATCCTCGCGGTAGAAATCAAGCGGATGGGCGGAGACATAGACACCAAGGATCTTTTTCTCTGCCGCCAGCCACTCCAGGGGAGTGACCGCCGGCCTCGTATTTGCTGGGTTCGGTGCCCAGGCAGGATCACCATGCTCAACCTCTTGGCCTGTCGCGGTGTCGTCCCCTGCCTCCTCAAACAAACCATCGAACAGGCTCCCCTGTCCGGTATCTTTTGCTGTGTGATGCGTCTCACTGTACTTGACCAGGTCGCCAATGATGTCCATCAGGTGGACCCGCGACATGCCGAAGCCATCTAGAGCGCCAGCCTGGATGAGAAGTTCCAGCGTCTTCTTGCCGACGCGATGCAAGTTGACGCGGTTGGCCAGATCCGTCAGGTTGACGAACTTTCCGTTCTTCTCGCGCTCCGCAATCAGTTCTTCAAGGACTGACGTGCCGATGCCCTTGATCGCCCCAAGACCAAACCCGACCTGTGCCTTGCCAGCGACATCGAACTCAATGAAGCTGCGGTTGATGTCGGGCGGCAAAACCTTGAATTTCATGCGCCGGCACTCAGCCAGGTAACGCACGACCTTTTCGGTCTTGTCGAGGTCGCAGGTCATGATGGCGGCCATGAATTCTTCCGGGAAGTGCGCCTTCAGGAAGGCCGTCTGGTAGCTGACCAGGCCGTATGCCGCAGAGTGTGACTTGTTGAAACCGTATTCCGCGAACTTTGCCATCAAATCAAAAATCGAGTCCGCCTTCGCTCCCTCTACGCCGTTGGCGGTAGCGCCGGCAACGAAGCGGGATTTCTGGGCGGCCATCTCCGCGGGATTTTTCTTGCCCATGGCGCGACGCAGCAAGTCGGCTTCGCCAAGCGAATAACTCGCAAGGCGCGCTGCCACGTTCTGCACTTGCTCCTGGTACAGGATGATCCCGTAGGTTTCCTTGAGGATCGGTTCAAGCTGAGGCAGCGGATAGTCGATGCGCTGACGGCCATGCTTTCGTTCGATGAAGTCATCCACCATCCCGGAGCCAAGCGGCCCCGGACGGAAGAGAGCCACCACAGCGATGATGTCCTCAAAGGTCGAAGGTTTGAGCTTCAGCAAAAGCTGCTGCATGCCTTGGCCTTCGAGCTGGAACACGCCGACCGTGTGCGCGGCACTCACCATTCTGTACACGAGGGAATCTTCAAGGTTGATGCGGTCGATATCGAAGCCCGGATCCTTGCTGGCACGGATCAACTTCACCGCGCGGTCGATCACGGTCAGGGTCTTGAGGCCAAGAAAGTCGAACTTAACCAGACCGACCTTTTCCGCCATCTTCATTTCATACTGGGTGATCAGGCCATCAACTTCCGTCGTGTAAACAGGCACGTAGTCGATCATCGGCCCGTCGGACATGACGATGCCTGCGGCATGAACCGATGTATGCCGTGAAAGCCCCTCCAACGCCCCGACCATGTCCAGCAGTGCCGCCACCGCATCATCACGGCCTGCTTCCTCCGCCAGGCGCGGCTCCACTTCCATGGCATCCTTGAGCTTGACGACCTGCTTGTCCGGAATCTTGTTCGGGATCAGTTTGGCGATCTTGTCACACTTGCCATAGCTGATGTCCATAACGCGTCCGATATCGCGAACGGCCGCCTTGGCCAGCATCTTTCCAAAGGTCGTGATCTGCGCGACGTTTGAGGCGCCATATTTGCGCGTCACATAATGGATCACTTCATCGCGACGGTCCTGACAGAAGTCGACGTCGAAGTCGGGCATGGACACGCGTTCCGGGTTCAGGAAGCGTTCGAACACCAGATTGAAACGGATCGGATCAAGATCCGTGATGCGCAGGGCATAGGCCACCAGGGAGCCGGCACCGGAGCCCCGGCCCGGCCCCACAGGAATGCCATTGTCTTTGGCCCAGTTGATAAAGTCCTGGACGATCAGGAAGTATCCCGCAAAACCCATCTTCAAGATCACATCGAGCTCAAAGTCCAGGCGCGCGCGGTACTTTTCGCGCGCAGCGTCATCGAACTTCGCACCGTAGTTTTCTGCCAGAGACACAAAACGCTGCTCGAGCATCTCATGGGCACGGCGCTTCAAGTAATCGTCTGCCGTCTCGCCAGCAGGTAGGGGAAACTTTGGCAGGAAGTATTTGCCGAATTCAAACTTCAGGTTGCAGGCATCTGCGATCCGCTGTGTGTTGGCAATCGCCTCGGGCCATGCACCATAAACCGCATGGAATTCGTCATTATCCAATAAGTGAAACCTCGCCTGCCGGTTACGGCCGCGCAAGTCGGTCACTTTGAGGTCGTGCTTGATACCCATCAGGATGGTGTGGGCCTCGGCATCACTCGCGTTCAGGTAGTGCGCATCTGCCGTGGCAACCAGCGGCAGCTGGAAATGCTTCGCCGCTTTCACAAGGTCCGGCAGCAGAGCTTTCTGGCCCGGCAAGTTATTGTCAATCAGTTCAACGAAGTAATTGCCCGCACCAAAGGATGCAAGCATCTCATCAACGTGGGACTTGAGTGCAGTCCATGCAGCCAGGGCACCTGCGCCGCCTGAAGCTGCCCCTTCATCACCGAGCAGCAGCTCACCACCACCCTGCCGTTTCAACTCGGAAACCAGCCAGGCGAACTCACCCCGCTGGCAGGACGACAGTGCGAACAGCGTCTCACCCGGCCTCTCGTCGACGTGGGCGACGGTGCAGACGGGAATCTCGCGCAGATTTTCCAGGTAACCAAGGCTGACCAGGCGGATCAGGCGTTTATAGCCGTCCATGTCTTTGGCCAGTAACGTCAGGTGGAAGGCGCCTCCGGCAGGCGCCGCGACGTCATCACGGCTCCAGTACTGCTTGACCCCGGCCCTGGGTTCACAAAACACCTCGCAGCCGATGATCGCCTTGATCCCTTCATCCTTGGCCTTGCTATAGAACTCGATCGCCCCGAACAAGTTACCGTGGTCGGTCACGGCCACTGCCGCATGCCCGCAAGCCTTCACCTTTTTGATCAGTGCAGGAATCCGGATCGCCCCATCAAGGAGCGAATATTCAGAATGCACATGAAGGTGAACAAAACTCACTTGCAGCGACTCACCTGAAGAAGGTTCGACCAGCGACGATTTGGGGTCTGACTCTTAGGTACCCCAAACGCCCCGGCACCGACTACCGGAAAAGCCCTAATCGGGCAGAATCATGGTAAACTTTCCCTGGAGTCCACAAAACAAACAAAGTTCTGAAAAACCTCTGCAGGTGACACCGCATGGAAGCTCGTGCCACAGGTCTGCGTACCGCTGCATTCATTGTGCTCATGGTTATTTCTGGCTGCGGAGCTTCTGATCTGCACAAAAATGAGGCAGCCAATGCCCCACCCACCGGGGGCCACTGGTACCCGATTCCAGCCCTCACCCCGGGGCACCTGTGTACCAGGCAAGACCCCGATTTTGACGAGCTCCGTTACCAGGAGCAAATTTCGCACTGTCGCAGGAACGTCACCAAATCAACGCGGATCGCTGTCTCGGAGCCTTACGGGGTGTCCGAGGACGAACTGGAAAACTATCAAGTCGACCACCTGATCCCACTTGCCCTTGGCGGCAGCAACGCCCGCGAAAACCTTTGGCCGGTCGCGTACGAGCAGGCCCGCCTCAAAGCCAAGTTTGAGTACCAGACTTACCTGGAGCTTAAAGAGGGACAAATCGGCCAGAAAGCGGCCATCGAGAAAATACGCAGGTGGGTGCGGGATAATCTGGTCAACGGAGCCTCTATCCGCTAATGTTTGCTTTACGTAACATCCCGTAATCACCCGATAAAAATTTATGAGAAGAAATTGGCACGGTAGCTTCCAGAGCGGCCACCCGTGCTAACGTATGTCGAGCACGAATCTGCCCCCTGCCTCAGACTGGGCAGACCAATTAATAAATCCATTTATTTCAGACAGTTATGGAAATACAAAATTACTCCCTCACACTTCGCAAACCATTTGCCGAAGGCCTCTCAGCTGGAGGTCTACATGCGATCGAAAAGCCATCCCAGAGCTGGATTCGTCGTCGCGTCACTCACTTTCACGTGGTTGGCAACTGCTTGCGACAACCAGCAACTCGTCATCACGAAAAAAAACGGATCGGAGCTAAACACGACTCAAGACGCTGTCGTAACCG
>JBEGVZ010000090.1:0-37131 GCA_041178085.1 Pseudomonadota bacterium
CGCTCTCGAGTTGCATCACCCGGGTCTGCAAAGAAAAAATCTCGTCACGCAGTGCGCGTTCCTTGGCCGGGGTGAAGCAGGCGGAAAAAGCCATCAGGGTCGAGAACGCCAGAACCAGGCGAAAGCATCGGACGAATGACGGTAGCCGGGTACGGGGTTGCCGGATCAAGTTCCCTCCTCAGGAAAAAGCAAGCGATGCAGGCCCTTCGCGCAGCCAGGTATCCATTATCTTAAGCATATTTCTCAGGTGTTGGCCATCAAACGCATGCGCTTTTTGATCCGGGTGACGATGCGGAAACTTTTCCGGTTTTGCGCGTTCCAAAGGGTGCCGTAGGCCTTCGCTGCGGCCTGCTGGGAGTCGGGGAGGTTCAAGGCGACCAAGCCCAGCATCTCAAGAGTTCTGATGCGAGTCTCGAGTTTGCCCAAAAAATCGTTTTGAGCCTTGATTACGCCCGGCGTGCCTTGCGCGGCAGGGGGGCTTTCTGTATGTTGAGGAGCGTTTGGAGCCGCCCCTGAGGCTGATTCGACGGGGGGTGCAGTCCCGGTTGCGGGAGCCGGTTCGGAGGTTGTAGCAGGTGCCTGCGCCACATCCGTCGCGGGTTCTGCCACAGCGGCTGGTGCAGAGGCGTTATCGTTGTTCGGATCGTCGAACATGGTCTCTGACTCCCGGTTTTCCACCTGTGAAAGTCATCGGTTGGCTTGCACATTCCCATTAACCAAGGCACATCAAAACTCAATCCAAGTGCCTGGAATTAAAGAGAAAAAGCAGAAATGACAGAAAATAACAATGATCTTGAAAACTTGAATGCCGGTGAGTCCACGGAAAATGAAAAGTTGGAAGGGGAACCCGCGGGCAAGTTTGAGGATCTGCCGGAAGAGAAAGTGGACACAGGTCGCCCAGGTGACGATTTCGAGGACGAGTCAAGGGTGATCGCGGCGGACGAGGGGGCTTCCGAGCGCCTTTCGTCCTTTGAGGATGCCCCCCTGTCAGCTCCCCTGCGGCAGGCAATTTACGACCTCGGCTGGAAAAATCCGACCCCGGTTCAGGGCATGTGTTTGCCACTCACCCTGGTGGGCCGCGATGTCGCTGGCTTCGCCCAGACGGGTACCGGCAAGACTGGGGTGTTTCTGATTTCCACGGCTCAGCGCATCCTTGAACAACGTGCGGCCAATCAGGAGGCCGGACGGGCTGGCGCCGACGGCGCTGCGCATCCGCTTGCGTTGGTCCTTGCGCCGACCCGTGAACTCGCCATGCAGATTGAACAGGACGCGCAAAATCTTTTTGGCCGCCTGGAAATCAGTTCGATCGCCGTTTTTGGCGGGATCGACTACGACAAGCAGGCAAAGCGCCTCAAAGAAGGCGTGGATGTCATCATTGCGACGCCGGGGCGCCTTAAGGATTACTTCGAAAAAAAGCTGATCCGCCTTGAGCAGTGCAAGATTTTTGTCTGTGACGAAGCTGACCGCATGTTTGACATGGGCTTCATCGAGGACGTTGAGTTTTTCCTGGGCAAGTTGCCCGAAGATGTCCAGAAGCTGCTTTTCTCGGCGACGACCAACGACGAGGTGAAGGAGCTGGCCTTTGAATACCTGGACAAGCCGGCTTACATCTCGGTCAATCCGGAAGTTTTGACCCCGGAGAAGATCGAACAGCACGCAGTGATCGTCGATGCCCCGAACAAGCTCAAGGTCATGCTCGGCATGCTGCGCGAGCACAAGCCTGAGTGCAGCATCATCTTCACCAATACGAAGCTTACTGCCGAGTGGCTTCATTTCAAACTCAGCCATAACGGCATTGACGTGGACCTGATCACCGGTGACCTGCCCCAGCGCAAGCGCATCCAGTTGATCCACAAGATCAAGGAAGGCAAGGTCAAGGCACTGATTGCGACCGATGTTGCCAGCCGTGGTCTGCACATTTCGCGCATCACACACGTCTATAACTTCGACCTGCCGCAGGAGCCCGCCAACTACGTGCACCGGATCGGTCGTACGGCCCGGGCGGGTGCGAAAGGTAGTTCTTACTCCCTCGTTTGTGATGATTACGGTGAAAACTTTGCTGGCATCAAGGATCTCCTTGGCGAGCAGTTCCCGGTGAAATCACGTTGGTACGACTCCGCCTACGAGTCGATCGTGGACGAAGCGGGCAACCCCTTCGAAGAACGTATCCGTGCCTGGAAGGAGGCAAAAGCCTCCCGTTCAAGTGGCGCACGTTCGGGCGGTCCCCGTCACGGCGGCGACCGTCGTCCAGAATCAGGTCGCGGTGGATCACAGCGACCACAGCGCAGCGATGGCGGGGCACGGCACGAACGGCACCATGATCGTCCACGTGGACAACAGGGCGGCCATGGGGGTCAGGAACGACGTGATGGACGCCAGGGCCACCAGCATCAGCGCGACCATCATCAAGGACGTGGCCGCGGCCATCGTCATGACCGCAGCCAGTTCCCGCGTCACTTGCCGGTCCAACAGCAGGCACCGAAAGATAACTCTTTCGTTGGCCTGCTGAAGCGGTTCTTCCGCGCCATGTTTGGCCGCAAAGACTGAAACTCACCCGCTACTGATGGCAGGTTTCCTGGGCGGCAGCCCGGGCCTGCTGTTCTACGTGATCCAGCACACTGGAAATCTGTGTACCGACGATCACCAGCGGAGACCGGATGATCTTGCGGGCCAGCTGGATTTCCGCGCCGGACTGGTACTGGTAATCAATAGCAAGTTCGTTTTGCTGTGACTGTCCAGCCTCGCGCTGCATTGGCACTGCGATGGTTTGTTCCGAGGCGAGTCGTGCCTGGTTTTGCAGGATGGCTTGGATTTCCTGGGCCGGCTGTCCCGAGAGCTGCAGGCGCGTCTTCTCTTGCTGGGCTGCATTCAAGGCCTGCTGGTTGCAAGACAGTGTCGTCACCACGATTTCCTGGGCGTTGCCCTGGCTAACCTGGATCTCAATCTGCCCCTGCTCCTGTGTCGGTCCCTGGCGTAGCAGGCGGATTCCCTCCACCTGGATGCCTGATGCGAACGCGTTGCCAGCGACGATGCCTGCCGCTACCAAAGCGAACGGAGTGAATCGTTTCATGTGCTGTCCTTTCGTGAAATTGAAGAGCGTGATTGCCCCAACACCTCAAGGTGTGTTTGCAAATCACGCTCCATTAACGAAAGAAAAGAGTTCGCCGTTCAGACGCTGGCGATGATCGTCAGGACAATCCCCATGATGGATCCGCCCGCAATGATTCCGGCACAGACCGTCTCCTGGTTGTCGACAAAGATCCGTCGCATGACACCGGGTTCAGAATCCGCCGCAGCGGCGGCTGGTTTGTCGAACTTGCGGTGCAACGCCCAGAAGATGAATGCGCCCAGCGACATACTCCAGCAGTTGCTGAACGGCAGGACGCCAGCCAGGCCAAGTCCCATTGCCGATACCGGGAACTTTCCTTTTGAACGCTGGTTGAAGAACTCAATCACGATGCCCAGGATGCCGCCGATCAGTGCTGCGTACTGTGCGGTCGGATGCAGGGAAGTCAGCCCCTTGGTCAGCACCTCGGCGACGGCCTTCCAGATCTGGGCGCCTGGGAAAGGTGTATTTTCTGCCCCAATGCGGCTCAGATCGTTATTGAGGATCAGGTAGAACACCGGCACTGCCGCGAGTGCACCAACGATGATGCCGAGCACGTGGCCGACCGCCTGTTGGCGTGGTTTTGCGCCCAGCATGTAGCCCGGCTTAATATCCATGAGCAGGTTGCTGGCATTGCCGGCGACTTCACCCGTGATACCGGCAGTCATGATGTTGGTCTGGATGTTGCCCGGTGCCAGCACGCTAAAGCTCAGTTGCGTCAGCTTGCCGAGTGCACCTGTTGGCGTGATGCTGGTAAGACCGGTTGAATTCACTGCAATCAACGTGAAAACGAACACCAGGGGAATGGCGATCGCGCCCAGCCAATAGTCGATGCCGAAAAGGATTTTGCCGGTGACCACAGCGATACCGCCGAGTACCGGAATGCCGACTGCGAAGACCCACATGGGAAGTTCGATGTCCTTGAGGATGTCCTCTTCCTTGTTCTGTCCGCCTTTGCCGCCGAACATGCCGGAAAAAGCGCTCAACAGGACCTTGGGCTTGGAAAAGAACGAGTAGAGTGACGCCGTGGTCATCATCGCTACGCCGGGCCACAGGGACCACATGGTGATTTCCTTGAACTTGGCGGATGCAATGATGCCCTGGTCAAGCAAGTAAGGCACAAGAATGAAGTAGTTGATAATCCCGCCGGCCAGCATTGAAGCGCCCGTTTTGACGCCCATGAGGCCACCTGTGGCCAGCATGACGATCGAGGTTTCCCAGCGAATCGTCAGGTCCTTGAGCGGAGTGCCCATGAGCTTGAGCTGGACGAAGCTGTTGGCGGAATAAAGAAAGTCATCCCAGTGTTCCGGGATTGCCGCCCACTTTGCGTGGATGCGTTCCATGAAGCCGTGGTCGCGCAGACCCTCGATCAAAGCAGAAAGGCCAGCGCCAACGCCAAGGATTTTTGCCTTCAAGACCCCATCCTTGCCGTCGCCCGTGTGCAGGTTGGCCATGACCACGCCCGCCGCGCGCCCTTCCGGGAAAGGCAGCTGCTCGTCATTGATGAAGCGCTTCTTGAGCGGGAAGGCGAACAACACTCCGAGGATCGAAAGCAAAGTGATCCAGATCATCGTGTGACTCATCGGGATGAACTGGTTGGTGACCAGCATGTAGGCCGCGATGGAAGACACAAGAGGCCCGGTCATGTAGCCGGCGGACGTCGCGATGGACTGCATCGCGTTGTTTTCAAGAATCGTCAGTTCGTTGCCCAGGTTGATCTTTGACAGGACCTTGAAGAAAGCGAAGGCGAGGATGACGGACGTGATGCCGACACCAAGGGTCCATCCGGTCTTGATGCCTACGTAAAGGTTGGTCAAGCTCAGTACGCCGCCCAGGATCATTCCGGTCAAAGCAGAGCGCAGAGTCAGCTGGGGCATGTCGCCCTTGTAGACATTCTTGAGCCACCACTCGTCCTTTTCGCGCAGGGTCATCGAGTGGACTTGTTCTTGCGTCAGCTGCTCAAGCTTCATGGCTTCTTGGACTCCAAGTTAAGGGGGCTTTCATTCGGGTCTGGGGCTGTACTGTATTGATTACAGCCAGCCTTTCAAGCGGTAAGCCAGCATGCCGGCATATTCGTTGAGGGTCGTCATGGACTTTCGTGCGGTACCGAAATTGAGCCAACCTGATTCCGTCACGATTCCCGGGGGTGTCCGGATTTCGGGGGCATGAACGGCACATACTTCGAAGCCGGTTTTTGCAAAAACGGCTGCCGACCTGGGCATGTGGATTTGCGAGGTCACGAGCACCACGGGTCCACCCTTGTCGCCCAGCAGCTTGCGCGTGAAGAGAGCGTTGTCGTGGGTGTTCAAACTTGCGGATTCCTTGACGATTTGGACGCCATTCCGCGCACCTTTCCCGTCGGTGACCCGGTCAGGGACAAGCTTCTCGAGCATGGCGGCCATGGCGTCGCTTTCCGCCAGTGAACCAGGGACGTTCAAGTTGGCGGGGCCCCCGGTGACGACCACGGTGATTGCGCGGGATTCCGGCGGGGGATTTTTTTTGAGCCAGCGAGCGGCTGCGATCAGCCGTTCCAGGGAAGCCTCACCGGGAATGCCGTCCGGCGTGGCGCCGCCCCCGAGCACCACCACAGGCCCAGGATGGCCTTCGCAGCCGTTTCCCTGGGCGACAAGATTCGCTGCCGCGTCAAGGAGCGGGGCCCGGATTGCGTTCGAGGTCAGGGGGGATGCGAGAATGACAAACAGGATCAGGCCAGCCCAACCGCAGGCCGTGGCCCACTTCCTGAACCTGGGGCGAAACCAGCCCTGGCTCAAGCCGATGGCCAAGAGGACCACCACCAGGCCCGCGTCCATGGTCAGGTCCTTGCCGATCCTGACCAGTGGACGTGACCATGTGCTCGCTGTTATGGATGCGGGTTCCATGCGTTACCAGACCAAAGTTGAGACCATCACCGTTGCACCCGGAAGTGACTTCCCCGTCGAACTTCAAGTCGAGTCCATCGCGGATTTCAACCGGGCAATTGATGACATGTTTGCAGAGTTGCAGGCGCGGGGCGAGCAGGATTTGCTAGCGGAGCTTTGTCCCTACTTCGGGGCGGTCTGGGCATCCGGGCGGGCCTTGGCCGATTTAATTGCAGCGGAGCCGGCGTCCGCCGTCTACGGAAAATCCTTTCTTGAAGTCGGCTGCGGATTGGCTCTGCCTTCCTTGACGTTGCTCAAACGCAGCGCCTTCCGCGTCATGGCCACCGATCTTCATCCGGACGTACCCGCTTTCCTTGAGCGGAACCTGAGTCGCAATGGACTGGAAAACCATCCGGGCTTTTTTTACCGCCAGGTGGACTGGCGCAGCGATGAGGGGCTGCGTGCTGTGACAGAGATTTTTCCGGATCGGTTCCCGGAAGTTATCCTGGCCAGTGATGTCTTGTATGAGCGCGGCCAGGCCGAGGCCGTGGCAGGTTTTCTTGCGACGTGTTTTTCCCGCGGGACAAGCCGGGTGATCTTGACGGACCCGGGGCGCCCCTGGCTCCAGGATTTTGTAACAGCTGCGTCTCGTTACGGATTGAAGCCCACCCTTGATTCCCGCGTCGTGCCAGACCCGATTGGCGAGGTCAGCGTATTTGTGCTTTTCTTCGACCGCGCTGGCTGAGCTGTGTGAACAGGCTGGAAACATCCTTCCGGTTTGTAGCCAGGAAGCATAGCGCGTAAGTGACGGCACCAATCAGCACCAACGGCCCAAGGTTGGCAAGGTCCTCCGAGGGACCTCCTCCCATGGCCTTTTGCCAAGCATAGACCACCGCAGACATGCATGCAGTCGGAATCAGTGCTTTGATGGCCGGCTCCAGGAAATCATAGGGACGAAGATCGAGCCCCCCCATGGCGGACCGTGTCACGATAAGGGCTGCCACCCAGCGACCAAGGACGCTGGACCATGCGGCGCCGGTCAGACCCCATTTGGCCGTAGCCGGAATACCCAGCAGGATCGCAGCTGCCAGTCCAGCCCCCAGCGCAAGAAAAAGGGGGCGTATCCTTTGTTGCAGCGCACACATCTGGAAGCCTGCGATCAGGATCAGCCCGTGGGCAACGCACGCCAGGATCATGATGGACAGCACCGGACCTTGTGATCCAAAGCTGGATCCGAATACAAGTGCCAGGATGCCCGCGCCGGCGAACCAGGTGCCGGCCGTCACCGGCAACAGGATGGACATCATGGCAAGAAGTGAAACGCGCAGGTGACGGCGGAGTTCCTTCGTATCGAAAATGGCGATCATCTCGGAAAAGAATACGGCGCTGATGGCGGCAATAAGGGGAGTGATGCTCTGGACGAGCCGGGCTGGGCCTGAGTACCAGCCTGCTCCCGTCGAGCCAAGATGGTGTTCAACGATGGCGAGGTCGAAGCGTTCAAGGGCCACGAGTAGCATGGTTGCACCGGCGAACGGGGCAGCCCTGTTGAACGATTCAACCACCCTTGTCATGCGCGGCAAGCGCAGGCCCAGAATTTTCCAGCTTAAAAGAAACGTACAGGTCCCCACCACAGCATTGGCGCCGTTGGTGATGACGACGAATGCGACCGAGTCTTCTGGCGACTGCACCAGCCACCATATTCCCGCGATGCTTGCCAGCTTGCCCGCCACCATCGACAGGCTGACCAGTGCATTTTTCTGCAGCGCCAGCAGCAGGCCACTCATCTCGATGGCAGACGTCAGCAGAATGAAGCTCGAAGCTACGATTGCCGGGCGGTAGACAGCCCACCCAGGGACTGTCGCAAGCAGCACAAGGATTACGATCAGCGCAATCATCGCTTGCATCAACCGTCCGGCTGTGACGGCACCCGCTATCTCACGTTTTTCCTCGGTGGACCGGGCCTGACGTATGGCCAAGGGGATCGACTGGGGATACCCGAAGGCTACGAGCAAGATGCCCCACTCCAGGATCCACAGGGCAAACTGTGACGCGCCAAAGGCTTCAACTCCCAGCCGGGTTGCCGCAAGGTGCAGCGTCAACAGCGGGGCGATCTTGTTGATCGCCTCACTGATCAGCGCTGCAACCAGCGTCCATGCAATCCGGCCTTTTCGCATTTTGCGGCTGGATCAGGGGCGACGGATACTGACGAGCTCAGTGGTGGTCTCGTAGGTTTCCGTGCCGAAAGTGCTCATATTACGCTGGAAAACAAGGAACCTTCCGGCCTCAGTTGAGGTCCAGATTTCGGATACCATGCTGCTGTCATCTTGCCCGCCCAGGCGACTCTGGCGCAGCCTCATGTAGTCGGAGGAAAAGGTGCCTGCACGCACCGTTTTTGATTCCTTGCGACGCTCCTCGACTTTGATGTCGGTTCTGGAATCGTTGTCGTCATCGCCGCTGCCCGGGATACCTTTCTGGCAGGTTTCAAGAAAGTCCTCGCGGGTCGTTGTGCTGTCGTGGTCTTCGCCGCTGGTGGTTGCCCGGATGGTGACGCGCGAATCGTTGGATTCGATGATTTCGCTCGAGTAAGTGGTTTCGAAGCCCATGCCCTTGGTTTCGTAAACCAACTTCATGCCGGCAGGGTTGGTGGCTACGAATTGCTGCCATGCCTTGGCACAGCTAACTGGATCTCGCCCTGGGCCGACGAGGTCAGTCGGGCCATTAGGATCCTTGTTGTCGCCGGAGGATCCATCGCCATCATCCTTGGACCCACAGCCCGCCTGAAGCGTCATCAGGGGCAGAACGATCGTGAGTGCAAGAGAGCGGATTGTATTGATCTTCATGGTCTTCCTCCTTGAATCCATTGAGCATTGATCATCGGATTGAAGGGGAATGATAGACGAGATTGGTGGAGCATACCAGAGTCGAACTGGTGACCTTTGCAATGCCATTGCAACGCTCTACCAACTGAGCTAATGCCCCACATGAGTTGGCAGGCAGCGAATCTGCTGCAACGGACTGGGCTTGTCAACCTCATTCTGTGCCGTTAAGGTGATCCTTTGGCCCCTTGGTTTCATCAGTACTTCCAGGGGTATAAGGGGGATCGTTGCATGTCTGGACGCGGTTCAAGTGGTCACGGTTCCAGTGCAGAAAGCCAGTCGGACGGAGATTCAAGGCACCCGCTGACTCCCACCTCAGGATTTAGCTTCTCCATGTCGTTGTTTCTGGACGCGGCTCTGGCCCTGCTTGGCCTTGCCCTTTCGGCTTACGCACTTCGTCATCATCTTGCGTTCAAGGCTGGAACATCCGCAGATGCGGTTTGCAACGTCAATGACCGGGTCAGTTGCGATGCGGTGGCAGCCAGTCAGTACAGCGAGATTGCCGGTGTGCCGCTTGGTGTATTTGGAATCGCGTTTTTTGCGGTTCTGCTTCTGTTGAACATCGTGCGGACCGCATCGGCGCGTAGCGGGTTCCTTGGGCGGATGTCTTCCCAGGGTCACGCAGTGCTTGTTGCCAGCGGGGTCGTCGTCTCCGTTGTCCTGGCAGTGATTTCACTCGTCATCGTCAAGAGCTTCTGTCTGGTTTGCAGCGGGATTTATGTAGTTTGTTTGCTTTTGGCGGTTTCTTTGCACCTTGGTCGCTCGCAGCTGGCCCGGCCATTCCGGGTTTTACCTGTCGTAACCGGCCTTGCACTGGCGGCGGTGGTGACCGCCATTTCGGCGGTCAGCTACCTTGAGTTCACCAAGGCGGCGGCATCGCGGCCACCTGCGTTGAATCCCCAAAGCGCGCAGACGATCTCATCACCGCCCGGCAACCAGTCTGTCCCTCAGTTGCCCCAGCAGCCCATGCGCGTGATTCCTCTCGCCCGGACTGCATACTCTGGTGCCGGGGAGGACTTCCGGTACGGCAACGAACAGGCGAAGGTCATCATCCATGAATTTGTCGACTTCCAGTGTCCAGCCTGTGCTGTGCTGGCCTCGACGATCAAGACCTTAAAAGATCGTTACGGTTCACGTGTTCTTTTCGTTTTCCGGAATTATCCCTTGGACCAGGCTTGCAACAAGAACATCCGGGGAAAGTTTCATGAGCACTCTTGCTTGATTGCCACGATCGCCCGGTGTGCAGGTCAATATGGCAAATTCTGGGAGTATCAGGAGCTTGCTTTTGCAGGCCATGCATCGGCCTCGGCAGAGAATGCAGAAAAATGGGCAAGGGCAGTAGGGTTGTCCCAGGATGCGATCGCAACTTGCAAGAAGTCCCCTGACATTCTTACCAAGCTCAAGGACGATGTTGAGGTCGCTGATTCCCTGGGTGTCACCGGAACACCCGCCATCTTCATCAACGGAGCAGTGTATAACGGGGATCGTAGCGTGGATGCCTTGTCGGCAGCGATTGAGTTCGCCCTGGCACAGGCCAAGTGAAGCGTTGAGCAAATCATGCTGAAGGTCAGGTGAGAGACGCATGCGCGTCAATTTCGACAATAATTTTCAACGCAAGGTAATGGTTGTCTCCTTTGAGGAGCCTGTCACCATCAATTCTTCCCGGGATGTCATGGAATTGCGCGCGCAGTGGATGGCGGCGTTGAAATCATGGCACTCACCTTACAAGGCGCTGGTGGACTTGCAAAATCTGTCTGTGAGCCCGGCTGCGGGAGAGGAAGAAAAGGTCAAGGAATCCCTTAGCAGGATGCTTAAGTTTCTTGAGGGACTGTTCCTGCGCAAGGCAGTGGCATTCGGATACGACGGGTCTGCGGGGCATGATTTGTTGCCGTTTGAGTTTGCCTCTTCTGAAGAAGAAGCGCGGGAGCGTGTTGGCTTGCGCGAGGCGATTGCGCGCGGGGCCCCTGGCGACTTTCGCTCTTCCATACAATTTCAGAATCACTTCCGGCAGCATACGGTCGAGGTTGCGTTTGCTGTTCCTGTTATTGTTTCGACTGCAGCCGAAGTCGAAGTCCTCAAGTCGAAGCTGGTCAACAACCTGATGCAGTGGCACTCGAAGTGGAACTTGCTGCTTGACTGTGCAAACCTGGAGGTCGCGCCAGAAGCGCGCGAGGCTTTTGGGCGCATTGAAAAGGTTCTGCGCGGGTTTTTCATGAAGGAGTGGGTGGGCTATTCACCGCGCGGTGACGCAGCCCAATATCCGTTCAAGGTTTTCCGTGCCCGTCACAACGCGGTGGCCCAGCTTGAGGCGGAGGGCCTTTTCTCCGGGGACTCCGCGCAATGCAAGTCGTCGGCGGCACCCAAGAAGGAGCAATTGAAATGAGGTCTTTGCGCAGGGATCCGCAGTCCTGGCTTTATCCGTCCATTGAACCGCATTTCTCGGGCCACCTCAAAGTCAGTGGCGGCCACGAGATCTATTACGAGGTTTCGGGCAATCCAAAGGGCAAGCCAGTGGTTTTCGTCCATGGCGGCCCGGGGGGCGGCACCGAGCCAAAACACCGTCAGTTCTTCAACCCGGAGAAGTACCGGATCGTTCTGTTCGACCAGCGTGGCTGCGGCAAGAGCCGTCCCTGGGCCTCGCTCGAGGACAACACAACCTGGCATCTCGTGGACGACATGGAGGCGATTCGCACGAAGCTCGGCATCGAACAGTGGCAGGTGTTTGGCGGTTCGTGGGGCAGTACTTTGAGCCTTGCTTATGCGCAAAAGCATCCCGGACGGGTGACGGAACTTGTGCTACGCGGGATATTCTTGATTCGCCGGAAGGAAATCCACTGGTTCTATCAGAGCGGGGCAAACGCTGTGTTCCCTGATGCCTGGGAGCCATATGAGGAGGCAATCCCGGAACGTGAGCGCAACGACTTCCTGGCTGCTTACCACAGAAGGTTGACCAGCCCGGATCGAGAAGTGCAGTTGGCTGCGGCTCGTGCATGGAGTACCTGGGAAGGCGCAACAAGCAAGCTTTTCCCGGACGAGGCGGTAACCCAGCGTTTTGGTGCGGATGATTTCGCGCTCGCATTTGCGCGGATCGAGTGCCACTACTTCCACAACAAGGGTTTTTTCGAGGTCGATGGCCAGCTTCTGCGCGACATTGGCAAGATCCGCCACATCCCGTCAGTTATCGTACAAGGTCGCTACGACATGTGTTGCCCGATGCAATCTGCGTGGGACTTGCATCGGGCCTGGCCAGAAGCTGAGTTCTTTGTGGTGCCCGACGCCGGACATGCAGCCAGCGAGCCCGGGATCAGCCGTGCGCTTGTTGCTGCGACGGATCGCTTTGCGGGTCCTGTGCGGTAGGCTGGGTGTTTTTACCGGGCTTGTTTTTTGGCCTGACCGGTAAACGCTTGAGTGCCTTTTTCAGTGCATTTTGTTCGGTGCGGCTCAACTTTTGCCGTCCGTAGAGATCACGTTCAAGTGCGTTGTGGGCGGCCAGAAGTAGCTCGCTATTCAAGCCCTCGTCCCAAAGGCGCTTGTGGTATTCAAGGTACGACTCTCCGGCTTTCCTGCTGTAGCCAAGTCTGAGAAGCCGCTTGCTGAGTGCCCGGTAGTATCCCGGGGCGTCTGGCAGGTTGTCATCGCGTGTGACAACACGGAACAGCAACCAGAGTGCGATGAGCAGCAATACTGCGAGCGCGACAAGTTCCCCGGTGTCGCGGTCCAGTGACACCTTGTCGAACTCCATCAATTTCGACATGTCGATCCGAGAGACCGTGACCACCAGTTCCTTTTGTGCCCTTGCGTCATAGTCGATCACATATCTGGTGAACCAGAACTTGAATGCATTCCTGATCATTGTCATGTTGTCCGCGAGTTGAGACGACTGATTGGCCAGTATGATTGGTGTTGGATCATAGTTTACCCAGCCATATTGGGGGTGAAAAATCTCCAGCCACACGTGGGCATTTTTCTCTGGAACTTCGAGCATCTGGGACATGAGGTTGAAATGGCCTCCCATGTAACCGGCGACAAGCCGCACAGGGATTCCTGCGTTTCGCAAGTATAGCGCTGTGGCAGTGGCGAACAGCTCGCAATGCCCTTCCTTTCCACCAGAGAGAAAATCCTTAAGGTTGTCCTGACCGGTGAATTCCACTTTGAGGCTTGCTTTGTAATTCTGACGGAAGAATCTCTGGATGTGTCTTAGTAGTTGTCCCACGGTAGTTGCGCTTCGGTTGCCGCCCAATGATGAATCGATCTCAGAAACAAACTCATTGAACCAAGTCGAAGTGGATATGTTGCTGGGGACCTCGAGCAGAGTTTGCGCCTGCCTGGCACTTAACTGGTAATAGAAGTCAACCGTGGCCGGCAGGCCTGCAATCGTGCGGCGGTAATCAGAGACGGATTGGCTGATCCCGTCTGAGGTGTTTGGTATGAGCTGACTGACCTTCAGGTCGTACTGGAACCTGAAACTACCTTCCTGAGTCCGCGCAATGTTGCCAAACTCATCGACGAACACTTCTTGAATAAGCCGGTTCGGGACATCTAATTGCCAGAGTCCATGGGGGTAAAAAATATCCTTCGACGGCCCGGGCTCCCGGAAGACCGTCAAGTCAATCATCCCCCTGGAGTGGGCCTTGGAGATCCGAAGGTCTCGTGCAACTGACGCAAGGTTTTGAGGGCTGCCAGTGTTCTTCCAAGAGATGCCGTCAAACCGGTCAAGGGATGTCCCCCGGATATAAATCGAGTTTGCATTTCTTTCGAGCCAATCGGGTGTTCGCGATGAAATCCACAGATTGATCCTGTTGGAAGCCTCGATTGCGCCCTTGGTCCCAAGGTTGACTTCACTGTTGTAGCCCGTCCGGTTTTTGAATCCGGCAACATCAATGTCGAGCGCCATGTCATTCATGCGCGGAAACCAGTAGAAGATCGTTGATCCGAAAATGATTCCCAGCGGGATGACCCGCAGAAGCTGATAGAAGAAGTTGACCGGTAGTTGCTCGCTTGCATCGGCTGCGTTACGGGACAGGAAATACATCCTTGTAGCGTTGAGGGTCGTTGTCATTGCCAGAATAAAGAGAAGGAAAGTTACATAGGAATTGAGGTTGTCAGATAGCATGATCGAACCAATTGCGATCACGTTTGCCACTGTGATGGCGCCGAAGATCCTCTTTTCCTTACTCATGTCCTGCAAGAGGGCCGGCAACGCCGCCAGCAGGACTTCCATTGCGACTGAGGCAATGTCTTTGTTTTCGCGTTCTCCCGTGAACGCCCAAACCACGATGAGACCAGAGACGATATAACCGGCAAGCCTTGCCTGCGCGACCGTCCTTATGCTCAATCTCCGATATATGAGCAACGTTGCGAAACAGGTCGCTATCGACAAGATCAGTGCGGTGTTTGTGACGGCATGGCTGACGGCGGTCATCAGGAGTGTTGACACAATCAATGCCTGCCAAGACAGGAAATAATATGTGGTAGCGGTCATCAAAGGTCGCTGCCACAGGCGCCGCAATGAGTTGATTGCCTTGGACTGTTTCATGAAGTTCATGCCGTCTTCCCCCGACGGTGGGGGGCACGGGGATCGTGGGAGACATATTCACCCCACTTGTAACCGTCCATCTCCAACGCAAGCTGCAGGAATACTCCTTTAATTTCTTTCTTCGCTTCCGGGGTTTCCCATGGGTCTCGGCGATTTTCAAATTCCGGCAGCGCAGCCAGGAAATGTGCAACGGGTTCGTAGCCACTGGTGTAGCTCCTGTCTTCGTGCATCAGCACCAGATCCCGCGACGCATCTTTGATTACTTCTGCAGCAGTGCGAATTACGCTGATCATTCGTTCGTAGGCTTCGGCAGTAGCAAGCGCCCGCATCCTGCCCCAGTCAACCGTTATCATTATACCGAACTCCGCGACCTCGGACCGGTATTCTTTTTGAACCCAGTTTCGCTGCTGCTTGCCCGCACTTTTTCGCCAGTCGATGTAGCGCGCAGAATCGTTGATCGTGTGCGGCTTATGGCAATAAAATTCACGCTCGTCGTCTTGCGCAGCCACCCGCTTCCGGTAGTCGCGGCGGAGTTCTTCGTAAAGGTCTGGAAGGATGGCGGGCAGGATGGTCAGGTAGCCCCGTGACTCAGACATCTTGAACTTGTCGATCAAGCCAAACGGGAAATTCGTCCTTTGCAGGATCCTGATTGACTTGTGCAGGCCACGCGGCATTGCCTCCATGTGGAATCCGATTGTTTTTGAGGACTTTGGTGGCAGAACCATGACGTTGCCTTGTCCCTGGCAATTCTTCAGCCGCACTGGAAAAATCAACGAACGCGGGGCATTGTCGATCGCGTAATTCTCAAAACCATAGATCGGTATGTGGCGGTTCGTGTTCTCGACAATCAAGGCGATGTCAAAGGGCTTGCCCGCTTCTGCCGTGTGCTGAAGGAATCCGCGGACTTCATAGCTCCTGATTGCTGACTCGGATAACAGGCCCGAAACCAGGATCAAACTCAGGCCAGAGGCAAGAAACAGGAACAGTGCATTGGTTCCTGTGTTGATCGCAATGAGTCCTGACAGAAACACCGCCGCCAGTGAATAGATCCCGGCCTTGCTGAATGCGAGGCCGCGATTTACTGTGCGGTAATACATGTTGTACCCCGGATCCTAGTCAATTTCGACCTGGCCAAGGATGTTTTTGATTGCTTCGGCACCGTCTACGCTTGCCCTGGGAATGATCCGATGTGCCAGGCTCGCTGGCGCGAGTTGGATCAGGTCGTCAGGAATGACATAGTCTCGTCCTTCTGTTAGCGCTCTGGCTTTCGCCATGCGCAACCAAGAGACCCCGCCGCGCGTCGAAATGCCCAGCTTGATGCTTTCTGCATGGCGCGATACGTCGATAACCCGTTTTGCCAGGGATAGCACGCGATCTGCGACGAATACTCCGTCGAGTGCCTGCTGGGTTGCCAGCAGGTCGTCTATGGCCAGCAGCCCTTGCGGCACTGACGCGAGCGGATCGAGTGTCGCGACGCGCAGAATTTCTATCTCTTTCGTCTTTGACGGGTAATCCAGTTTAATCTTGGCTGCGAAGCGATCCAGCTGGCTCTCTGGGAGCGGGTAAGTTCCGATGCTTTCGTTGGGATTTTGCGTTGCAAAAACGACGAATGGACGGGGAAGTGGCTGGGATTTTCCCTCGATCGTGACGGATCCTTCTCCCATTGCTTCCAGGAGTGCCGACTGGGTACGCGGTGATGCGCGGTTGAGCTCGTCGGCAAGGACTATCTGGGTAAAAATCGGACCCTTGTGGAACTCGAACCGTTGTTTTTCAGGGTTGAAAACTTCCACGCCGATCACATCACCCGGAAGTACGTCATTGGTGAATTGGACCCGTTTGAAGTCCAAGCCAAGCATCTTGGCTATGGATTTGATGAAGGTGGTCTTTCCGATGCCGGGGACGTCCTCGAGCAAGACGTGCCCTTGCGCAAGGATTGCGCACAGTGAGACGGACGAAACTTGGGGCTTCTGGGGCACCAGAAGTTCCATCTGCTTGCGCAGCAGTTTGAGTGTTTCGAAAACCTGGGCGGAGATCAGTGGTTCCCCGCTTTTTTTCTCGAGCGCGTGCGCTCCCATGGTGCCTCCTGGAGGTCCTGCAGTCCTGATGTGAAGGTCTCGGCAGGACGGAGCGTTTCATGAGGCTCCCCGGCAATCATGATTTATCCGGGTTTGGTGAATTCTAAAATAGGACCCCTTTGGTGGGCGAATCCTGTTGGTTAGGCTTACAGGGAGAAAAAGTAAAAAGGGCATGCCATGCTGGCATGCCCCTTTTAAAACCTGTTATCGAGGTACCCGGTCAACGCCGGCCCGGCGATTTCGACGGGCAAGGCTTTTCGATCAACCTTGAGAGTTCACTGGACAGATTCAATGTCCCAGTTTTCGTTGCCACGGTCACCAATCCCGTTCCACTGGTTGTTCTGCGGAGGAGGCTGGATATTGTTCTGTGGCGGCACCACGTTGTTCTGTGGTGGCTGGATGTTGTCCTGCGGTGGCACCACGTTGTTCGATTCGCCCTCAAGCGTCACGTTGATCGTGAGGCTTGTGTCCTGTGGTGCTGGCGGTGGTGAAATGTTGTTGTTGTTCGGGCCAGGAGGTGTCGGTTGACCTACCCGGACGAGTTCAAGTTGCAGCGTATTTTGACCCGGAACCAGTGTGTAGTTCGCTTTGCTACCTTGTAGCTTCAGGACAGCGCCCTCAAAAATCTCAAGCTTTACGGTGCCAGGGGTGTTTGGCTTCAAACGGGAAATCGTGATGGTCGCACGTCCGTTGGTGAAGCTGATGGTGTTATTCTCGGTGCGGTCAAGGAAACTGAACTTGTAGCTCAAATTCGCCGTATTCAAGTTGAACTTTGCTCTCAACTCGCCTTCATTGAAGGTCATGCTGACGGTCTGGCGGTCGTTGCCAGGCTGTTGGCCCTGGTCGCCGTTCCACGGGTTTATTGGTGAAGTGCGCTGCGACTGGTCCGGAACCTCAACCTTGGGGCTTCTGGACACACACGCAGTTGTAAGTGTGGCAAGGGTCATCGCCAACAGCAGATTGGTCGTTTTCCGGTTCAGAAAAAACGCACTGACAGATCGAATGGGATTCATGTTGACCTCCGGGTTTGCCGGAAGGGTTGCAAATCCCGGGCCGCCGGCTGCCGTTGTGCAAAAGCACCGGCCCACGTGCGCTGTTTTCGGCGGTTTCACAAGTCACAATCGGGGCTTGCGGGAAAGCCTGTGAGCCATCAGGGGCCATTCAGGGGCTTTTCCGCGGCAGGAAGATGTCAACATTCTTGACACCCGCCTGTGGGTTTTCGTCTGGAATCTGGTCAGGTCCAGCGAAATCAGCGACTTGCCAATGGACCATGTCTTGCTAACTGCAATCTTGTGGGAAGTATGTGGAGTCGATCATGCGTTGTTTCTTTGCTGCCGTTGCCCGCCCGCTAATAGCAATTTCGCTGCTGTTCCACCTGACAGCTTGCGAGTGGATCCTCAATGCCCCGGGTTGGTCAACGAGCGAAGAATCAGGGGAACAATCCAGGCCCGGATTCGATGTTCCAAGGGCCTGGGAGCGGGAGCTGGTGTCTCCTGCTGGTGGGCAGCCGACGTTACCGCTCGAAAATGACCTGATGAAAGTAGAATTCAGCAACCTTGGTTCGATCAAGGGTGCATTGGTGCGTGAGCGTTTCCAGATGGTGGATCGCGATGAGCTTTTGCTGGCTGCCGCGATTTGCCAATGTGTCCCAAGATGGTCGCACAAGGTCCTTGTCAGGACGCTGGAGTCCAACGGCCCGTTGCCTCAGGTGCTGGTGCCCCAGATCCGCGAGGCCATCTTACGTGACAAGCGCGTCCAGGCCGTGATCAACCTGCCAGGCGGGCCAGAGGGCGTTATCTCCCGGCTTTTTGCCAGCGACACCCAACTGGAGAGTACAATCCGGTCAAACATCTTGTCGATGATCCAGGTGGCTTGGCAGAACCCCCTGAAGATCGGTGCATCCCAGGCGATCAACTTCGACGCATTCACCCCGCCACCGTGGCGGGTGCCAGCGCCCCAGGGGGGGCGTGCTGTTCGTCCGGAAGGCTTTGACGTGGGCACCCTTGCTTCACGTTGGCTCTTGATTGCCAACGCAGTGCCGCCATGGACTGCAGGGCCAGGGCGCAGCCGCGCTGATTTGCCCCTCGAACAAGACATCCTGCTGGTCAGCTGGGCGCGGATGATGGCTGAAATCAATTACATCCTCGGAATCAAGCGCGGTTTTGACAACCGCATCTACGGTGGTTTGTTGGTCAACCCGCACGACAACACTGGAGCATTGCTTGGGTTTGAGATGCTCCCCGAGTCGGGAGCGCCGATGCTCGCTCTCTCTGGCCAGGTCCGCGTTGCTTACCAGCCGATGTCTTCGTTGCGGCTTATTGTCAACGGTAATGAGAAGTGGCAGCGCCAGCCAGGTACGATTGATTTGCACGAGCAGACGCGCGTGTGGCGTGCCGGTGCAGCCATTTTCAGGGGTCTCCGCCAGGAGTCCCGCAAATATCCAGCCGCCATTTTCGGTGCTGGCGATGCCAACCTTTTCCCGGCGAACGCGCAGCGTCTCGGGCTCGCCTTCTTGCAGGGCATGCAAGTTTTGCTCGGAGAAGAGTTCATAGCTCTCGATACTTTGACGATTGGTGACAACTTCTCCATTCCGGAGCAACGGGTGCAAAGGGCTGAATCCGACCTGGTCAGCATGGTGCGCGTTGCTGGCGCGTCGGCAGCGTGGCTGCAAGAGCTTCAGTCCCTTGATTCATCGGGTCTTGCCGAGGACGACAAGGCAACACTACGCAGTGGCTTGCCTAAATTGCAGGATGCGGTCCGCCTTGGTGTGCTTCGCGGTCTGCGCCGCGCAATTGACTGGGGTGCCTTCGACGCATCCCAATCCCCGGGCAAAGCCCTGCCGCTGGCGCGACAGGCCGAACTGATTGCCACTTTTGCTGCGATAGAACAAGACATGATGCGTAGCGGTTACGTCCGACGCAAAATCGCTGTTTTTGCCCAGCGCATGATCGAAAGCCTTTCGACGCGTTTGAATCAGGGGTCCTATGTTGATTTGACCCCTGAAGAGGCAATCTGGGTCCGCGAAGCATTGGTGCGGGTTAAAAAATACAGCAGCAATGAAGCCGAATTCGCGGCATTCTTGCAAAGTCTGGAAACGGGGCTCAAGGCGTGGGATTTATCGGCCGCAATCTGATGGTTTTTATTGCGGTGTGGTGCATCCCGTTGCATGCGCACGCGCAATCCCTTCTGCCCGAGGGCATCATTGCCTGGCAGGTAGGGGAGCGCGTCTACCGCAGCCAGGAAAACGCCTTCGATGCGAATTTCCAGCTGCGGCCGATTGGTTCGAATTACACCATGAGTTTCGACAATGAAATGCTCCTGAGCGGCAAGGCTGGCAAGGATCTACAAAGGCTTGCAACCGTCCTGCAAACCGTCGGTGATCCTGCCGAAACAAAACTGGATCTTGGCACCTTGCGGCAGGATGTGTCCGCGGATTTGTCAGCGACGATCCTGGGGATCGCTTATGGGGCCGGCAAGGACCTCACTTTGTACCTGGGAGTCCCCTGGACCAAAGCTGAGGTCAAGAACAAGATCCAGTTCACAGGCCGCAATAACGCACTGGACATCCTGGACCGGCTGGGAAATTTCGCTTTCGACGAACTACGCGCTGGCCTTGAGCAGGCGAGTCGCCTTGATGTGGCAACTATCCAGAGCAACATTGAATCTGAAGGCTACGGCCCGATTGACCACTGGCAGCATTCAGGGATCGGGGACCTTGTGATTGGAGCCAAGACGCAGGTTATTGTTGATCTTTACACCGGCGGTGCTTTCAGCCTTGAATATAACCCGACCTTGAGTCTGCCGACCGGTCACGCGGATGATCCAGACTTGATCAACGATGTGGGGCTTGGCAAAGGGTATGTCTCTATCGGGCAGAAACTCGTTCAGCGTTTTCAGGTCATGCCAGCTTTAAAAGTGGGCCTTGACCAGTCCTACGCGTATAACTTGGACGCCCGTTTGCAGCGTCGCGTTCCTGAAGGAAACGAGACGGTGGTGGGTGCCGATCGCAAGGCCAATGTGCTGCTCAATCCAGGGGATGATCTTGAGACTGGCGCATTCATAGAGGGTGGTTACGGCTACTGGGGAGGCTCGATTCGGTTTTCGGACCGACGGCATTTCATGGACAAGTACTCGGGTAGCATCAGCGGAAATTACGACAAGCTTTCGTTGAATTCAGATACCGAATTGATTTCGTACGAGGCAGGTGTTTCTTTCACCACTGTGGATGCCTTTCAGCGCAAAGAATTTCCCGTGCCGTTCATTGCGAATTTCCTTGCTAGTTTTCCGGTTGCTGGGCTCAACAGCCCCAACTTTGAGTACTATGAGCTGACGTTTACCAGCTTCCTCGACGCCAGATAAACCTGTAATTCCGGTCACTTAATTTAAATCCTCAAGGAAATCGGGGGCTTGGTCGATTACCTCCCCATGATTTGGCGGCTTTACAACTATTTTCTTTCTGCAGCGAGCGCAGTGGTGCTGCTGGCAGGCTGTGCTTCGCGTGATGGTGACGACGGAAAGGATTCACAACCAGGTGTTTCCGATGCCAGTCCTGCATCGAAGTCGATTGTTGTCTATTACGCAAACGAGACGCCTGATTCGGACGCGGTCGCTGCGCGGCTTGACCGTTTAGACATGCTTTTGTCACAGGCTTGGCAGCAGGTGCCTGCCGGTGCCAGTCAGGTCCAGCACCGCGCGATGATCGACAAGCACCGGCAGTTTATCAAGCAGGACCGCGTCGAGTTCCCGGCCCAAGTGGCCAAAGACATTCGAGGGCTGGAAAAACAGATTTGCCTCAACGCGGCTTACCGGACAGGAACATCCTTGTTTGTCTTCAGCAACAAGCTGGCGCGCTCGGGGAAGTTCCAGTTCTGCTCTGCCGGTGCATCGCCCTCGCCCCTGGAGACAGGGTCATGGCCGTTGGCCTTGGTGGAATCGTCGATCATGGCGGGTAAGGCTGGGGCTCCTGCGTTTGCGTCTTTCAAGGACAGTCCGTTGATTTTCACCCCTGCGATGCGAGCCGCGCGCGATATCGTCCAGTCCACGTTAACGGCATCCGTACCAGGTACTGGTCCGTTCAAATTGACCTTCATTGTCAAGAGCCACAGCTTCGGCGGCAAGGTTGTGACGTCGCGCCACCCCATCGACAATGGTGATGTGGCCTCTGTCGAAGGTGCCGGTTCGGCATTCATCCAGGCGGTCATTGGTTCAGGTGCGTTGCCCGAACCCCAAAACGCAGGCATGACGGAAAGTGAATTCAGGGATGAGATCAAATCCCTGCCCTTCCCTCTGGAGCTGCTCGTGTTCGATCACGCCAATACACCATTTGATCCGGCGACAGGCACAGCCCTGCGCGAAGACTTCTCGCAGATCCGTTCTTCGATTTTCACTCCGTCTGGCCAGGGTGCTGGATATGAAGGCTTGGCATGGGGAAATTTGCCCCCTGCGATCGATTTTGCTGCGTCGGTACGCCAGATTTTTAAATCACGTTGATTGCGGGTGCTGGGCGAGGATCTCGCGGATGACGTAGGAGGCCGCAGCCATTCCAAAGACAGAAGTGACGCAAATCAGGGTGCCCATGATCACGTTGCGTTTATTGCGCAAGTCATCGCCCGTCAGCGGAGCGTCTGGGTCCTCACCAAGTTGCGTGGCAATTTCGATGCGTCCGAGCTCCGCCTCCGGGTGGGATGGCTGGATCGGATCGCGCGGAATCTCTGTTGAGTAAACAGCTGGGATCTTGAAAGTTGAGTTGGTCGAAAAATTGTATTTCTTGCGCAGATACACCCTGACCATCCTGGCCAGCGGATCGATGGTCGTCTTGGCCAGATCGGTGATTTTCACCTGGGTTGGGTCGAATCGTCCTCCGGCCCCGCTGGAAACGATGATGGGAATTCCTGCGCGCTTGCAGGCGACGATAAGGGCGCACTTGTTGCCCAATTGGTCAATGGCGTCGATCACATAATCGATCTTCCGGCCACCGTGAGTGGCGGGATCTAGCAGAGTCGGCAGCGAGTCAGGATTGATGTGTTCGAACCGCGGAAAGATCCCCGCATTGGGTGAAATATCGCGCAGGCGTCCAGCAACGACTTCGACTTTTGGCAGTCCGATGGTCGATTGCAGGGCAGGCATCTGGCGGTTGGTGGTGGTCAGGGAGACGCGGTCCATGTCGACCAGGGTGATTCGGCCGATCCCCGACCTGGCGAGGGCTTCGCATGCCCAGGAACCAACTCCCCCCATTCCGGCAACGAGGACGTGCGCATTGTGGAGGCGTTGCAAGCCGTCTTCTCCGACAAGGCGGGAGAGTCGCTCAAAGCGGCGGTCGATTTGGCCGTCAATCATCATGGTGGGCGACAGGTATTCCACTTTCAGGGGTGACTCAAGATTTTTTTGAATTGGGCCCGCAGGTTGCGGCTGCTGAGTTCCAGCAGCTCCCGCCCGGTTTCTCCCTTACCCCGCAGGCGGGCAAGTTCCTCTGCGACCTGGAAGATCACCGTCGGGTCGAGCTGGTCCCGGCCCCGTTTTGGGGCGGGAAGAGCCCCGGTGGGCGCGTCCGACTCGATGGCAAGGAGGTGGTCAGGGATGTTGGCCAGGTAAGGGCGGTTCTTTGAGGCAAGGCCCGCCGGGCAAACCGACATCAGGAAGCCCATGCGTGATAACTGCTTGATGATGCTCTTGTCGCCAGAGAAAGCGTGGACCATACCAGGTGGTCCAGCGTATCCCGACATGATCTTGATTGCGCCGCCCCATGCCCGGACGATGTGAAGCACTGGCGGTATGGCCCTCGCCGCGGCCAGCTCCAGCTGCCTCTTGAACCATATGGCTTGGTGCTCGCGTTCGGACGGTGTCCTGGCCAACGCGTGATCAAGGCCGGTCTCGCCGATTCCGGCCGGCACAGGCATGCCAGGCGATATTCCTTCCGGGAAAGTCATGCGCTCCAATCGTTCGTATGCCGCTTCGCATTCTTTTTCCGTTGCATTGTGAACGAACCAGGGATGGAGGCCAAAGCTCATGTGCACGTTCGCCGCGTGCGTGCGTTTCAATTCAATCTGGGCTTGCCAGTCATCCGGGTCGTACCCGCCGATGAAGAGCTCATCGATGCCAGCGGACTTCAGGCGAAGGATCAACGCTTCCGCGGCGTCTGCATCCTGTGGCAAATGGCAATGGCTGTCGGTGATGGGTATCAATGGTTTCACGCTACGGCGGCTTTGAAAGACTTGGTCAGGCAACTGTGGACAATTGCCTCAATCAAATCATCGTAGGCCAGTCCCGCTGCCATCGCCGCCGCAGCGAAGTCGTCTCCCCGGCGGATGGACGGATTTGGGTTTGCTTCGATGAATACGGGTTCGCCATCCTCGCGCAGGCGAAGATCAAGCCGTGCGTATCCCGACAGGCCCAGCGCAAAAAAAGATTCCCGCGCCACAGAATCAAGTCTTTCCAACACAGCTTTTTCCAGTTTTTTTGCACGTCCGCTGTCGATGCGGTGCTTCTTCCGGTATTTGTTGTCCCATTTTGCCTTCCAGGTCACGAACCCCGGTCCACTGCCCTTGAACAATTCCCGGGGCGGCAGGACCTTCACGTCCTTGCTTCCCGGGAGTTCAACCATGCCCAGGTATATTTCGCGGCCGCTGATAAACTCCTCGACAATCACGCCGCTCGCAAAACGCTTTTGCAGGTTCGCGACACGCTGGGCACATACTTTCTGGTCCTTGACGACCGAAGCCTGGCTGATGCCTTCGCTACTGTCACGGTCAAGTGGTTTGCAGATGGCAGGCCATGGCATGGCTGCGAGTTGTGAGGCAGTCAGTTTGCCGGATCTTTCATTGCGTGGCGGGATCACCGCGAAGCGTGGCACGGTGATTCCGTGGAATGCGACGATCTTCTTGGACAGGGCTTTGTCCTTGCACAAGTTGAGCGCTTCTGCGCTTGCGCCCGTGTGCGGTATGCCGAGCATTTCAAGAACAGACATCACGTCGGCTTCATGCTTGCGTTTGCTTTGGAAGGATTCGCACATGTTGAAAACGCAGTCCGGGCGCATCTTACCCAGCTTGTCGAGCAGCATGCCAAGGTCGTCGTGGATGCCGAACGGTTCCACAAAGTGGCCTTTGCGCCGCAGCGCCTTCATGACGTGGCGCTCGTCGCGGAACTCGTCACCGGTCATGAACCAACGTTCATGGCCAGGCCGATTGTCTGGCGCACATGCCAGATCGTACAAAAGAAGTATTTTCAGCTTGTGACGCAAAAGTTTACCCCTCTAAAGGGGTGTATCGCCCGTCCCGGCGAAAAATTTAGGATTCAGGCCTCCAGCAACTTGCTTTGGAGTCGCTCCCAGCGGGCTTCTCGCAGCATCCGTAGCTGGTAGTAACGTCCAAGGGTCATGCGCATGCGGCGCGCGTCACAGGTGCGCAGGATGGCGGTTTCCCTTGGTTTTTGGCGTCCATGGCGGCGGATAAGGGCTTGGACAAATCGCAACTTTCGCAGGATTTGCGGGCGGTCATGGTACCGGTATTGCCAGTCCATGCCCGGGGTGATCGAAACCGCAAAGGTTTCCGCGAAGTCTTCATCTGGGTGCGACTGGGCATAAAAACCGGGTAGATGGGTTACATGCTCAAGGCTTCGCGCGTCCGGTAAATAAACTTCAGGCAGGTAGATCCTGGACGAGTTGCCGAAAATTTTTCGCCAGCGGAAATCGCGTGCGATCTTGTAAGCGTGATCAAAGCAGTGACCAGCCTCATGACGAATGAGCTTCCTGATGCTTGCCGGGGTGCCACCTTCAATAGCTCCCGCCATGATCATCTCGATTTCTCGCAAGTCCGGATGAGCAAGGTAAAACGGAATTGAGATTGCCGGCACTCCACCGGGACTGAACCATTCATCACCCAGGTAGACGTCAGGGCGCAAATGCCTGAGTCCTGCATCATGAAGGTCCTCGAAAACGCCTGCGAGAGGTCGCTGGATCCAGGGGGCCTCCGTCGAGAGTTCGAGGCGTTCGACGAGGTCACAAATCCTTTGCCCCAGCAAACGTCGAAGGCCGAACGGCATGCTGGCGATTCTGTTACGGACTGTGGTTTTAAGGCTCAAAGCGTCACTTCCCCGCAGGTTCACGGGGAGTCTCTACACCTGCAAAGCCATGTCCCTCAAGGGACTTATTAAGTCATCCAGCAGCACGGGCGGCTTGTACTGTTCGGGGCTGGCTCCAGGCGAGCGCTGCAAGTGGAGCGCTCGCATCCGGTCAAGGGTTCCTGGGGGCAGGCAGGCGAATTCCGGCGGGCCCAGACGCCCTGAACGACGCTTTGCGTCGTATTCACAATTCAGCTGTGCCAGCTCGGAATCCAGCGCCTGGACGAACCCTTGCCAGTCTTGTTCACGTGGGTTTTCCGAATAGAGCCGGTATGAGGGGAGGGGCTGGTCACGCATGGCAACCAGGGTCATGAATCGGGTCGTACCGGCCAAGTCCGGAAACGTGCCGGCCAGACGCGACAGGGCTTGGCTGACCTGGGCAGCGCACAGTTTCTCGCCGGTGATGTTGCTGAAGTGGCTACTTTTCCTGACGAAGCGAATCACCGGTGCTGTCCCGGCGTAACCCCGGCATTCGACGATGTCGTGCATGTCGTAACGGATAAGGCCGCCCATGGTCGTCACCACCAGGCGGTAGCTTTCGCCGGGAATCAGGTCCCTGGAGTCGATGACTTCGCCGCCGTCCGGGGGAGTGAACTCGTACCAGGCCACCCGCGGATCAAGCACTCCGTCTGGCGTGTTGTCATGGAACGGTATCGTGAACCTGCCTTCAGAGGCGACCAGTCCATAGTCCCGCCACGGCACGTGACCCAGGGCCGGACGAAGAGCCTGGCCGTATTGGGCCAGCGTTCCGCCCATCCATGTCGCTACCACCTTCAGGTCGGGCCAAATGGCTGCTGCGGAAAGCTTGCCGTCCTTTGCAAGAATGGCGTCCAGTCGCCTTGCACTGGAGCGTTCCCGGCGGGTCAAGCGTCCCTGGAGTCCCGGGGGCGTTGAAGCGGTTCCCGCAAAAAAACTGCCGTTGAACAAGTCGCGGACCAGGTCGAAGGAATGCGCTTCCAAGAGTTGCATCATCATCAACAGGGTGGACGGATTGGCCGCCATCAGCATTCCGATATGTCGGTTGGCGACGGTCAGGCGCAGCAAAGCCTTGAGTTTGAGCGTAAAGGGTTCGATTCCCTGGGCTTCGGATGGAGCCGCATAGAGGGTTTTGAAGCTCCGTGGCTGCATGTCCCACGTGGCAAGACCGCTCATGGACTGCTTTGTCGCGGACGAAACCGGCAGGACATCAAGAAACGCCGCATCGCGGTGATCCGCAAACAGTTGCAGTCCCCACGACTGCCAGCCGTTTGCCTCGGCCGCGAAAGACTGCGGCGTCACCGGAATCAGCTTGGGCAATCCTGTGGTCCCGCTGGTGGTGACAAAACGACACAGGTCGGGCGTGACCCCGGAATCGGAACCGAACAGTGCACGGGCGTCACCAGTGCGGAAGCGTTCGATCCAAGGTCGTAGATATTCATAATCACAGACGGGGAAGGCTTTGCGCAGGGTGCCTGCTGGTCCGTCATTAAAATGGTGACTTCCGGCCTGAAGTCCGTGGGCGAGTGCAAAGGCACTGCCCGAGGTCATGCCCAGGATTTGCCCCAAAGTCTGCTTCTGTACTTCAGAAAAACCCTCAATCACCCGGCGAAATTCGCGCAGGCGGGGCTGCTTCAAGGCCAGTAGCAGGCTTCCTATGGGGCGCCGGTAAAACATGATCCCTGATGTTTTCATGTTCGTTGTGGGAAGTAAATTCAGCGGGCCTGCCGTGGATTTTATTAAGTCGCCGCAAATATTAATATTTTTATAATTTTTAACAATTGATAAAAATCACAAAATATATTAATAAAATTATGTCTTGTGGGGGTTTTATGAAGTTGTCTACACATCGTTCGACTCTCAGAAACCTGATCCTGGCCGCTGGCAGCGGGACTTTGCTGCTGGCTGGCGCTTGCGGAAAAAATTCCAGTGAAATTGGGGATTTGCGACGAAACCTGGGCAACATGCTGGGCTTGGTCGACGAAATTCCAGCCCGCGAAGCGTTCCTGATGATCTCGAAGGAAGCCCTCCTTCATATCATTTCAACGTCTATTGATGAGACCCACGACGTATCGGATAGCGTTGCAGGCGTCAGCGTCACCGCGACCGGCCGTACCACCGGTAAAGTCGGGATCAACATGATTCCCGACGAAACCCAGGCCCGTTTTGACGCGATCATCGACCTGTCTACGCATCTGGAAATTGCTGGGCAGCACCGGCCCCAATCAGACATCGAAATCAATATCGTCGCCGTCGCCAACTCAACGTCGCGGACCACAAAGTCATTTTCTGTCAATTTGGAGCGGGCCAAGGGTTTTGACCCCCAGGTTACCGCCGACACAACGCTGGAAGTCACCGGCCTGGAAGTCAACGCCAGTGGCTGGTTCGCAGGGATGAAGCGTCGTCGTGCGATGGAGCAGACTCAAGCCACGATCGCCCGCGAGCTGCCGACTCAGCGCGCGAACCTTGAAGACCGGATCGCCGGCGAGATCAAGAGCGCCGTGAACGAACGCGCGGGCCAGTTTCTCCTCAATTTCAACGCGACTTTGGTCAAGACCTTCCGCGAGTGGTTTTCGGACACAGGTTACTTGCCGGGGAAGCAGGTTTTCCAGACGACCGGGGACGCCCTCTGGTTCAGCGCCGTACCGGACTCCCAGATCAACGGGCCTGAACTCGGCTTCAAGGCGCCGCGTCGGGACGAAGGGTTCGTTGGCGACAAGATTTCTCCGCTGATGCTCGGTATTTCCGAGAACGCGATGGAGCATGCCGTGGAAAAGGCGCTTGGTGGCAAGACGATGCCGCTGGCTGCGGTCTCCCAGGCCCTGGTGGCTGCTGGTGCCCTGGCGCCGCCCTCCCTGTGGTCGACGATCCAGTACTCGAACATCATGGCGACATTTCCCGCCAACAAGCCGGTGCGCCTCAAATTCCGCGACGGCAAACTGCACGTCACCGTTCATTTTGAGGCGATCCGCCAAGGGGCCATTGGCCAGGCTCCATCGGCGTTGGAGTTGACATACGAGCCGCGTCTGGCGGACGATCGAAACATCGAGTTTGTCCGGGTCGGTGAGGCCAGAGTGGTCGGTGGTCCGGCCTCGCCAGAAGCCAACTTCCTTTTGTCCCTGGTCCAGACAACGATCAATCCGGGTTTGCACGGGAAATTCCTGTTGCCGTTCCCGGACCTGTCCGGGGTTATCCCGGCGCTCAAGGAACTGCGACTTGATTTTGTTCGCATCGAAGACGGATGGATTCGCCTTGGAGCCAGCTTCGACGCCATCAAGAACGCCGGTAACACGCCGGCTGACATGCCTTCACGGGGCTGAAAGTCACAGCCGCTGGTTTGATCCCTTTGCCCGGCAAGCGCGGGCCTCCGGCATCTGGAGTGACGTCCTCGCACCTGACCGTAACGGTTGGCGCGGGGACGTTGTGTCTGTGGAAGATGCGTTGCTGTGGGTACGCCAGGCGCTTGCCTTGTCATCTGCGCAGTTGACCCAGTGTGGGAACGGAAGTCTGGAGCGACGTCCCCACGATGTGGTGGCGACCTCCTGGGGTGGACTAGCTGCCCTCGCATCGTTGTGCACTGACAACGCGGCTCCCTGGGCTTCGGTTGGCTCGCTTCATCTTGTCGCACCAGGGATTTTCACTTCACGCGGGTTACTCGGCCGCATTGCCAGCAAGGCATTGTTCGACACGCTGAGAGGCCGCGGTGCCTTTTCTGGGAAATTTGATCTTGCCATCCGTCCTGCGGATTTTGTTGCGAGTGATGAATTGCTGGCGTGGGTAGCAAATGACCCTGCGCGTAACCAGTTCGTCTCGGCGCGCTTCCTGCGAACAACGGCTGGCCTGAAAAAACTGGTCAGGGAACGAGTTGGCGTTTCGCTTTCCATACCGGTTTATTTGCACCTGCCAGAGTCAGACCCGGTGATCAACCTCGGGCGTACCGAGGAATTTCTTGGTCCGGTTGTCCGGCAGGTTTTTCGTTACCCGTCTGCAGTCCACGCGCTGGTATTGCAGCATCCAGAGCTGCTCAGCCGTAACATTGCCGCGGTGGTGGCATGAACATTCGTACGTGTGCGTCAGGCAAGACACCAACGTTTGCGGCCGAATTTTTCGTGCATCGAAGTGCTTTTCGCTTTGCTGTGCGGCATGCACAGGCCACGCGTATGGCGAATGATGTCCTCACGATACGCATTTCCGGAGTGTCGCCCCTGGAAGATGGCAGGGCGGAATCCGGTATCGGGGAGTCCCTCACCCGTGCGTACGTGACTGGTGAAAATGTGTCGATCACAGTTGCCGCCGAAATCTTTCGCCAGCTTGCCGTGCCAGTCATGGCGTCGGCGGCGGATTTATCCCGGGCGATTTCGTTGCTCCTTGATGCGAACGAGCAGGCATCTGTGCGGGGAGCCATTGCCTTATGGAGTGGCTTTGACATTGCGCTGGTCGACTGGCTTTCGCGGATCCATCGCCTGCCCGTCAGCCAACTGATCAAGCAAATTGAGGCTTCTGCATGTGCACGGACCGGTATGACAATGACGGTAGCGTCGGTGCCCATTGAATCCTCGGCGCGTGTTGTGGTCCGGGCAACAATTCCGATGCTTAAGCCATGGCAAGCGGGTTTGCTGGCGCGTTTGTATCGCCTGGCCGGCTTCCGGCACCTCAAAGTCAAGGTGGGTGACGGGGACAGTCTGTCGCGGATCCATTCCGTTGCCTGCACGATGCCTGCGGATCTGACGCTCGACGCGAATCGTGCCTATGCGCCGGAACATGCCTTGCATTTGATTTCGGCATATCGGGATTTCCCCGATTTTTCGTCCACCAACCAGCCTGCGATTGTCGCCTTCGAGGATCCTGTATCGACCCTTACAGGACCTGCCGCGGTGGAATTGATGGAGGATTTTGCTGGAAAGTCCATGATTCCTGTCATGGTTGATGAACCGCTCTCGGATATATTTTCCTGCCGTGATTTCGCGCAGTCCCGGAAGATTCGCTTTTGGAATCTGAGGGTCGGCAAGTGCGGTGGGATCACAGGGACGATTATGGCGGCCACCTTGGCAAGGGCCAACGGCATCGATGTCGTTATGGGAGCTTTGGTTGGCGAAGGCGCGCCTCTGACGCGTGCGGCCCGGCTATTGCTTCCTGTCGTGCGACCGGTCTGGGCGGACGCGGCTTTTTCAGGATGGATACTCCGCGGCAGCGTCTATGCCGCGTGGCTGAAATGGCCTGGACGGGTAGCCGGATTCGGCCTGCGTTTGCGGGAGAGCTCGATCCGCAGATCAATGCTGGCTTACGGTGCGATGCGTTGCATCGCTTCTGCGAAAGCTTCGCTTGATCCACCCCATGACATGCGAACTTTGCGGGATCCTGCTGGTCCAAAAGGTTCCCCGGGCATCATGACAACCCGCGCTTTTGCAAGGCTCGACGAAGCAAATTCATAGCCGGATTTGAATCCTGCGGGGATATCTATCCACAAATAAAACGCTCCGCCAGGGGGTACCCTGCAAATAAGCCTGGCTTCGGCACATGACTTGATTGCTTCGGCGCGCCGTTTCAGGAAGGCTTCGCGGCGCGCAGCCGCGAAGGCAGGTTCAGCCGCCAGCAGGCGGGGAAGCGCCAGCTGTGCCTGGGCATTCACGCAGGGCACACGAATAGACATTAACATTCCCATCGGCCTGATCAGGTGATCCGGGCCGGCGCACCATCCGGCACGCAAGCCGGGCAGTCCGTGGGATTTGCTGACGCTGGACACAACGACAGTCCGGTCACGTGCCCCGGGGCAGGCTGCGATGCTGCGGAAATCCCTTTCCCAGCAAAACCCGGAATAGACTTCGTCGCTCAGGATGATCGATCCATTCTTTTCCGCGAGCCTTGCAATCAAAGCCAGGTCATCGGGATGGATCATACTGCCATCTGGATTGGCTGGACTGTTCACCAGAACAATGCGGGCTCCGCGCATCGCGTGAGAGAGTCTGTCCGGATCGATCCGGCCCGTCTCTGGCGATGGTCCCGGGACGCGTCTGACATGAAGACCCCTGGTCCGGGCCAGCCAGGGATAAAACAAGTAGCATGGATCGAATAATACGATCCGCTCGCCTGGGCTGGCGAACGCCTCCAGCGCGTGCGCAAGGCCTTGAGAGGCTCCGTTGCAAATCAGTATTTCGCGGGAGGGATCGTACGAGATTCCCGAATCGTGCTTGATCTTTGCGGCGACAGCGCGTGTAGCAGCATCAGTGCCAAATGCAGGTGGATAGATGGAAAGCAGGGAGTCGAGCTCAGGTGCCGGTGGAATGTCGCGCACGATTTCCGGTATGCCGTGCATATCCGGCATTCCCTGGGACAGGTCGATCAGCTTTTCGCCATCTGTACGCGCCTGTTGTACGCTTCGTTCAAAAGATTCGAGAAGCTCAAGGTCGGCGACCGGTGCGTCAAGAACATCCTCGCTGTAATTTTTCAGGAAAGGCCACTTGTCCGCAAGGCGCCGCTTGACCATCGGATCCAGCCTTGCGATGCCAGAGTTGATTGCCAATTTCCGGAAAAAATTTGCCATCGGATCTTTCGTGCCCGGTAGAGGATTTTTGCCGCTGGCCTTATTTTTCCTGAGTTTTATCCAGCTTCTTTTTCAGCGAGCGGAGCTCCGTGGCCTGTTTGTGCAGCAACTGGTCGACGTACTCAAGCCGCGCCCGGTAATCCTTGAATACAGCACGGACCCATTCGGGAAGCTGAGAGACCTGCTGTTTGAATGGTTCCGCGGGGATTTTTTTGCACACGACCTCCGTCCTTGCCCGCGCCGAGGCCATGCGGGTCGAGGAGGTCACAATCGCCATCACCCCCAGGAACTCTCCCGGGCCCATCTCGGCGAGAACCGAAGGGGCTCCAGCGGTGCCAAGATAAACTTCCACGGTACCTTTTTCGATATGATAAATGGCGTCGCCTTTTTCTCCCTGCTGGAAGATGACATCACCGGGTGCGAATCGAATCTTGTTGCCTGAATCTGTATCGCTCATTTTGGTTGCCTCCTGCACTGGCGAAGGGCGGGATGCTTGTGCGTCCCCTGACCAAGATCATACATGAAGAATCAAACACGCTGGAAGGTTGCCTGGCTCTGCAATCCATGAAAAGCTCTTGTCATGAAACATAAAATTTTTCTCATCACGGCAACGGCGTTCTTTTGTTCAACCATCCTTTTGGGCTTTGGGGCTCAATCGCAAACCGGTGGAGACGTCCGCCAGATCAACATCGCAACCGCCGGTGTGCCTGGAATTGCCAGGATCAAAGCGATTGTCGAAGGGGCTGGTGCGGAGTCCTGGTGGAGCGAAGTAGGTGAGTCGATGTTGGTGCAGGCTTCGCCCGCAGGATTCGCGCAGTTGACGTCGGCTGGATTTACCGCAACCAGTGTCCCAGGTGTCGAGGGAATCGAAGACCTGCGGGTTTTTATCGGCGGTCACAGAGACGGTTCCTTGGATGATCTTCCCGGGACGACGTCGGTGGTTGTGGATGCCGGCCGGGTCAAAGTCATCGCCGGTACGTCCCAAACGTTTGCAACCTTGGAGAGTCAAGCCAACGTCGATCACGCCGGTAGCGGTTTGTTTCATGTCGAACCTAATCAGGTGATTTTGCGCCTTGCCAGCAACGACGTGGTCAAAGAGTCATTTTCTGCTTCGCAAACCACGCTAATCGATGACGCGGCCGCGCGAGTCGACCGGTCGCGGTGGTGGCGGGATGTGCAAACGCTTACTGCGTGGAATCGTCACATTTCCGCTTCGGGAAATATCGCGGCACGTGATTGGATCAAATCCGTTTTTGAAGCGATTCCCGGCATGGAAGTCACCCTTCAGGACTTCCGGGTCCAGGGGCGCGATGCCTGGAACGTAGTTGCAACCTTGCCGGCCAATACCAAGGCTATTGAGTCCGCTCGCTTGGGGACTTCCCGGTCGGTTGTCATCGGCGGTCATTTTGATTCGATCTCAGAGCGTCCATCGTCATCGGCGCCTGGTGCAGAGGACAATGCAAGCGGCACTGCAGGGGTTATCGAGCTGGCTCGGGTGTTGGCGGACGGTCCCAGGGCCCATGATATTGTTTTTGTCGCCTTTTCAGGCGAAGAGCAGGGGCTTCACGGGTCGGCGGCTTTCGTCCAGGCTCTGTCGCCCCAGCAGCGGCAGGGGATCCTTGGGGCCATCACCATGGACATGATTGCATACGCGAGCAGTGGCTCGCAGGGAAGCCTTGGAGTGTTGATCGAGACCACTCGGTCATTCGCCAATTTCGGGCGATTGTTTGCCGACGCCGCGGCGCGCGTTACAACGCTGCAGGTCAGTACGTCCTACAATCCATTCGGGAGTGACCACATGTCCTTCCTTGATGAGGGCATACCTGCCATCCTGTCGATTGATAAAGACTGGGATGACTATGGTCACTACCACCGTACCACCGACACACCGGACAGGCTGACGCCGGAACTGGCCGGGGAAATTTTGAAAATGAATGCCGCTGTGGCCGCGGCTTTGGCCAACCAGTAAGGCTAAGGCAAATCGTTTCTTAACTGCTCTACTTGGCTGCGCCTCACGCGCTGAGTGGCATACATTCGAGAGGCCAGGTCTGCCAGAGTGCCGGACTGGCCTTTGCTTGCCTCCCCCCTGTCTCGTCCCGCATTTCGATCCTCGTATTATGGGCGCACACGTATAGATCTAGCCGGCACTGCAGCCGGTCGATCCGTTTGTTGGTGCACCACGTCCGGCGGGCCAGGCACTTCAAGTTGTCTCGCACCATGGCGCAGGTCTGGTTCAAGGAAAACAGGGGGTCTCTGCCGCCGGCCTTGAGTTCTCCCAGACCGACCACACATCCACGGCGTCCCTTAAACGTCTTGTGCACAGCCGTGGGCAGGTGCTTCTTCACAAGATCGGGATACCGCGGGCACTGGTCCGATTTAACAATAAGGCCGGGCTTTGCGACTCCGGCGATATCCTGCAAAACCGCAGACAAAGCTGACTTTCTGTCGTCTTTTCGCTTGCCGTAGCGGCGGCGAGAAATCTTTGCCAGCCGACCCTTCGCCGGCATGCTGGCGGCCTTCAAGCGCAAAATGATGCGCGTAGGCTCCTGGACGGCCGCGGCAATCGCGACGGGTTTGCATTTGGTGTGTTCAGAGGTTTCCATCTCGTCAAAATCAGCGGTTTCAACCGAGTCTTGCATACGGGCAAGCCTCCGATCCTGATCAGAATTCGCAAACTTAGCCATGAGGACAAGTTTTCTGGCGACGGTGATCTGGGTGGTCGCGCACAGAAGTGCGATCCGGCGCTGCGAAACGCCGGAAACAATCAGATTGAAGATGGGACGGTGAAGATCAGGCCGCCTCTGACGGGCATTCAGGGTGCCATTGGTTTGCGAGAACCAGACGTGACATTTTTTGCAGAGGAATCGCTGGCTCCTTCCGCCGGGGATGGTCCGATGAGGAAAAAAACCCTTTCTTATGGCGCACTTGGAACTTCTGCATTTTGGGCACTCCATCGCTCTCCCCCTTTAGAAGGAAGCACAATGGACCGGAGCTGAACGGGGATGAAGTGACATCCGAAGTCAGGCGCAGGGATGGAGAGCAGTTTTTACTTCTTCTCCAGCCAAACGCGGTAAATTCTCTTCCCGGCGTTTTCTTCGAAAACCACTCCGGGTGGAGCGCCTTGCTGGACAAGGTCCGCGCTGACAGTCGCAAGGTCAATTCCACGGTTGCGTATCATTGCATGGACTTCATCCGGAACCAGGTCTGGCAGGTTTTCGATCGCAGCGACGGGCATCTCAACTTCGACCACAGTTTCCGCGCCCTCTGTAACTTTCACCTTAAGATGGCTGGACTTCCATTGCGGCCTTGAGTGGATACTGTTGTTTGACTCGTGTGGTGTCTGGCGCTGCGGAGTCCAGACCCCTGCGCGATCTGCAATCTGTTTCGCGGTGTCGCTGAGGGGGCGTGTGTCGACTTCGACGCCTAACGTCTTCAGGCCGGAATGCCATCCCTGGACCGAACGCATGAGGTAAAGGAACCACGGTGGACCTGCCATGCGGAACCACCACCTGCCGTCGCCAAGGTTTTTGTCGATTTCTCTGCCGGGCTGCCAGGATCCGGGATCCCAACGGGTGTCGCCGGTAAAAGGCTGCAGCAAGGATGCCATCACTGCGCCAATACCAGCGCGGATAGTTTTCAGCTTGGATTCATCAAAACCGAGCGAAGTCAGCAGCGGTCCCCAGTCTAATTCCGCGGCGCTGCTGCCAGCGGCGGCTACAACCACCATGCGAGCAAGTGTCGAAGCGTGCAGCGATTCAATTCGTTGCATCGCGCCAAAGTCATAAAGCACCATGTTCGTGATGTTTCCTGATTTCCTGAAGCCGTAATTTCCGGGATTCAGATCGCAGTGGATCAGGCGGTGATCGAAAAGGCTGGAGGCAAGATATTCAACCATCAGGGAAGCTGCCGCAGTAGCCCGAATTTCAGTCTGGGCAACATCATTCACGGAAGTCGCGGGTTCAAAGGATTGGGTAAGTATGCGGGCAGTTGAAAACTGACTGAATATTTCAGGAACGATGATCTGTGTTCCACTGAAGGATCTGCGTGCCTCTTGCTGGTATATTGCTTCCTGCCGGTAATCCAGCTCTTCGCGCAGCTTTTCCGTCAAGAAACCTCGCCAGCCATCCCGGGAAAAACCAAATGCCCGGGCGGGGCTGCGTGCGGCCAGGGCGAGGAAGTCGTCCAGCTGGGAATCGATTTCCTCTGTGACGCCAGGGAACTGGATTTTTATGGCAACGCTTTCCCCGCTGCGCAGCCGCCCCCTGTGTACTTGCGACAGAGAAGCAACCTGCGGGTGATCTGTGATCTCTTCAATTTCAGCGGCGAGGGCTGGGCATTGTTCTTCAATGAGGTGGCGAACTTCCGGTAGTTCCAGCCTGGGAGAAGGCGCATCTGCTTTTATCCCGGTGCGCATCGCGATCATCTGTCCGATTTTCGCAGGGATGCCGGATTGCTCCAGCAAGGTTCCCACGAGGTACTGGCGAGCGCTGTCTTTTGAGAAAAGAGAGCGAACGGCTGTTCCCGCGCCAATCGTCGAGAATTTAATCAGTCGCCCCGCGCGCAAGTCAGAAAATCCAATGCGCCATGGCGAGCATCAGAGTCAGGCCAAAGCCGACCATCCAGACCGTTGAGCGGGCGAGCGGCTTGTCGGCAAGGTACAGGGCTATGTAAAGGACGCGGCTAATCACAAAAACTCTGGCGAGCGGAGCCGTAATCGCAGGATCGACTTGGTTGACGTAAGCGATCAGGACTGCACAGGCGAACAGGAGCAGGGCTTCGAAGCTGTTCAGGTGTGCGCCCACCGCCCTCTGGCCAACTCCCGTCAAGCGGGCCTGCTGGATGCGGGGGACGCGGTTGTTGTAGCCGTCTTTATATTGTGCATAAGCGACAAAAAGTCGGGGAATGAACGGTAAAATCATGGAGATCAAAAGGCATGTGAACATGACGCTCATCTGAATAGGCCCCCCTGCGTATGCGGTAAAGTCCAACTCATTGTCGGTGACAGATGCTCAGAGATCAAGGGGCATGAATTCGAGTTTTTGTAGTATC
>JBEGVZ010000091.1:0-7001 GCA_041178085.1 Pseudomonadota bacterium
GTCTCAGTTGATGCATGGGCACCGCCTGTCGATGGCGTTAAACTTGAACGAACCAGATTACCCATGAAAGATTTGTGCCAGCTGGGCGGCTCTGTCAAAACGGGGGGTTGGCGCCCATCCAAGGTGGCAGGCTTGTAAGATGTTTGGACAGTGTTGGCGAAAAGTTCCAGCCAGCCACGCCATTCAGGGGCATTGGCTGGTATGCTTGCGCCTCGAGTCTGGCCCGTCCGAGCTCGTCGAAGACGAAAAGGACCTTGCGGCGGGTGAGGGGGCGTTCCACAGGCTGGTCAAGAATTTCTGTCGATCCGTCTTCTGCTTCCGCCAGGTATTGCCAGGACTTGAAGATGTCTGCCGGGTCAGGCAGTCCGCCGCGGGGAAAGCGGCGCCATTCAACGGTACGGCCACCAGCTACCTGATGGAAGAAGTCCGCGGTCCTGGTCAGCCTGTATGGCGCACCAGCTGAATAACCAACCTTTTCAAACCAGACGTCCTGGTCAACGTTGGTGATGGCATGCTCCATTTTCCCCTCAGAATCCAGTAACAGGACCGTGTCGCCGGGGAGCATTTTTTGCCCCGCTCTCTTGCCTTCCTCGTAAAGGTCCGCCATCGATGGACCCTGGGCAATGAGCTGGCTCCGGGAGTCGTCTTGCAGCACGGCCTGCATCTCCCCGGTGTCTGCATAGAAGAGGGTCACGCTGGCGGACGGATCACGGTCCGGTGCGGAATCGCCGTCAATCCGGCGCGACGTCCGGATCACCTCGTAGGCAGTTCCCCAGCAGTTCGATGCGATTTTCGTGTAATCCTTTTGGGTCTCGGGCTTGAATTCGTGGTCGATCGTTGCCTGCATGAAGGGCATCAGGAAATCAGCCAGCGTATAGGCTTCTCCCGCCCGGTACTGGATACGGGACAAGCCGAAACCGTAACGAGCCTTGAGGCCTTCAAATTGAGAGCGGGAAAGGGACGGGAACGTGACGTGGAGGTGGGGCTCTTCGTAACCCGGTGACCAATCGTAAAAATCCCTGCTCGCTTCGTAACGGACAGGTTCCCCTGGCAGTTGGTCCGCAATGGCTAACTTGAAGTCAGAAAGGGCTTCTGATGAAGCCTTGGGCAGCTTCCGGAACTCCATCAGCCGGCCAGCACCGCGCATGCTTCCAGATGTCCGGCAACCTGTGGCCGAGCATGCAATGACGCCAGCGATCGCAAGGGTCAACAAGGTGGAGTGGCGGATTTTTGCAGCCATTGCCGTAGTATACCTGATCACGGAGGGACTTTTGCAAGTGTTGATGGTTGCATGTCGAGGGACTATCCGGTACTTCAGCCACAACAGGGGGAAAATCATGCAAATCAGAATGCTTGACCAGACTCGCCACCATATGCGCCGTGCGGGCACGATTGTCACTCTCATCTTCGCTTTCCAACTCTCTTCTTGCGGCAATGACGCAGGTTCTGCGACCGTCGCCCAAAACACAAACCAGGCCCAGCTTGCGGCCACGGACGATGTCCCGGCAACGAATGCGGACGGCATCGAGGCTTCTCCCGTGGCACCCCAGACGCCTGCAAAGGCTGCGCCTTCCTCTGCGGTGTACTGGCCGCTTTGGCAGTGCAACGCCTATCCGGTGAATGGCCTGCCGTTCATCTACTGGATCCACGCCAATGCGAATTTCGCGGCGCGGTCCGCCATGAATGCATGCTGGAACATGTACTTTGTTCCTTGCAATTACAGCTGCTTCCGGATTCGCTGACCAGTGCAGTCACCGGGGTTGAGCAAGGGCCTTGGTCTTCGTGAGGCCGTATCCCTGGTGATCGGCACCATCATTGGCACTGGGATTTTTCTGAAAGCCGCAGTGATGGCCCAGTTATCTGGCAGTGTAACTGCCGTGATGCTGGCTTGGGTTGTTGCTGCGGTCCTTTCGTTACTTGGTGCTGTCTGTTACGCCGAACTCGGCTCCCGCTTTCCCCACGCAGGGGGGGAGTATGTGTTTCTGCGGCAGGCGTGGCCTCGGCTGGTCGCCTTTCTTTACGGTTGGACCAGATTCTGGATCGGGTCTCCAGCATCAATCGCAGCGTACGGTGTCGCTTCGGCGACCTTCGCCAGTGGCTTCATCGATACAGACCTGCTCGGCGGTCGCACAACACTCGCCGTTGTTCTGGTCTGGATATTCACACTTCTCAACTGTTCCCGGGTAGAGGTTGGCGGTGGCATGCAGGCTGCCCTGACCGCCCTTAAGGTGCTCCTGATTGCGGGGCTTGCGGCACTTGTCTTCGTCCAGGCTCCCCAGGGGAACTGGCAACGCCTTGTTGCCCACGAGAGCTTTTCCGCCGGAAAGGTTCTATCGACTGGATTTGGCGCAGCAGTTTTGTCGGCACTCTGGGCGTTTGACGGGTGGAACAGCATGCCCATGGCGGCAGGAGAAATACGTGACGGACAGCGTAACGTGCCGCGCGCCCTGTTTGCTGGAATGGTAATCGTAACCATTACCTACATGACAGCCAATCTGGCTTGGTTTCTTGGTGCTTCATTCGATGAGATTGCAACAGCCAACAGCAGCCGATTCCCCGATGCGTTGCCTGCGGCGACCAAGGCGGTCCGGGCTTTCGTTGGCGACAAGGGTGTGGCGATTGTTTCGTTTGCTTTTGTCGTGTCTGCGCTTGGGGCGATGAACGGATCGATCCTGACGGGGGCTCGTGTGCCCTACGCCATGGCAGTGGATGGCGTTTTTCCGGAAGCATTTGCCCGCATCGGGGCGAAGACGGGCGTACCGGTGATATCCATCCTTGTGCAGGGTGTTGTCTCAAGCTTGCTTGCTGCCAGCGGCAGCTTTGACCAGTTGACTGACTACGTGGTTTTTTCTTCCTGGATTTTTTATGCGGTGGCAGCCGCTGGGCTGTTCAAGCTTCGTCGCACACACGCTCAATTCGATGGGTACAGGGTCAAGTTTTTTCCGGCGATTCCCCTTTTGTTCATTTGCATGTCATGCTGGCTGATGGTTCAGGCAATCTTGTCTGATCCGAAGGCATGCGCTGTGGGTGCTTTGTTCATCTTGATGGGTGTTCCCTTTTATCTTCTTGGTGGCAGGAAGTTGCCTGGAATGGAGGTTCGGGGATGATGCGCGTTTTCCGGATTTTGTCTGGCTGCCTGTTTTTGGTTTTTGTTTTGTCAGCTGCAAAACCTGCGAAGCCAGCTGCGCAGCGTGAACCTTTGGGGTCATCCGAAGTGGCCATCCTGTCTGGCGGATGCTTCTGGGGAGTTGAGGAGTTGATGCGCAAGCTGCCCGGTGTGATTGAAACAGAAACGGGTTATACCGGGGGCTTTCTGCCAGGTCCTGATTACGACCTCGTCAAGAAAGGCAAGTCTGGCCATGCCGAATCAGTGCGCATTGTTTTCGATCCGCGGAAGCTCAGTTACGGAGAAATCATAAAGTATTTTTTCCGCATTCATGACCCGACAACCTTGAACCGCCAAGGTAACGATGTCGGGACTCAATACCGGAGTGCAATTTTCTACCTTTCAAGTGGGCAAAAGGCAGTGGCCGAAAATATCCGGGCCATGGTCGACGCATCCGGCAAGTGGAAAGGCAAGGTTGTCACAGAAATTCTCCCGGCCGGTGAGTTTTACCGCGCAGAGGAGTTTCACCAAAAGTATCTGCAGAAGAACCCTGGTGGGTACACCTGCCACTATGAACGCCCTTTTGTCTTCGGAAACTGATTGGCTTTCACTGTTCGGCAGCCAGCTCTACTTTGTCGACCCCGGTCATCGTGTCCTTGTCATCAAGCTGTGTGACCTTGATGTCTACCAAGTCAAACTTCTTGTTTGAGCATTGGTCGATCCGGATCGGAATGGGTGTCTTCGAGGCGCCGACGCCGGCAATCTCTGTATACTCTGGCTTTGTCCCGCTGGTACTGTAGCAGCGCATCTCAAGCTTCATCGATTGCCACTGGGTGTCGGTTCCGGGTTTCTCGACCCAGCTGAACTGCAGATTTTTGACCGCCTTGTCTTTGTTGAAATTAACCGTCTCGGAGAGCGGAATGGTTTGCTCGGCGTTGGTGACGTAAAGAGTCGCTCCCGTAAAGTCTGTGTACATGTAGGGATCACCTTTGACTTCCGCAATGCGAACTGCATTGATTCCGGCGGTCAGGTCAGACGGGTCCTTGAGTGAGTATATGTAAACATCCCCATTGCCGGTGCCGGTAGCGGCGGTCCGCACCAAGCCAACAATCCTGCCATCCTTCAGTGCGCTGAGTGGCCCGGCCTTGCTCGGATACTCCTTGAAGCCGGTGCAATTTGGTTCGGTAGAGAAGCACTTGGCTGGAGCGACAAGCATGTTTCCGGAGGAGCTTGCGGAAACCCAAACGGTGTCAGAAATTTTGTCGTGGGCATAAGTGTAACTGGCGCCGTTCAGCACATTTCCGTTTCCGTCCCCCGACATGCTGTACGCAGGACCAGCACCATTTTTCGGGCCTTTGGTCAAAGCCACAAGTTTTGGTGTGGCAGAGGTGAAACTTCCGTTTGGCGCGGCATCCACCGGGCGGACCTCGCCGACTGGATCCAATGCCAGCGCACCAACCTTGCTTGAACTCACCCATTGAGAATAAAAGACCAGCCGCGTCTGGTCGATAAAGCAGCTGTATCCCCAGCCCTCTGGCAAGTTTATTTTTCCGCTCGCTGATGGATTTGCCCAGTCTGGTTGAAATGGCGCCGTGTCAGCCATTGGAAATTCTTTGTAATATCCGTCGCCCCAAGCCGCTATCAGGAAGCGTTTACTGTTTTTCTTGTAGGAGGCGACGCAAACGCGCCGATCTCCTGACCCAGCTTTGAGTTCGTGAGAAAACTGAATTGGGCCCTCAGGAGTCTTTTCAGGATCGATGAAGTAAAGATATGGAAATCGGGTCGCGACAAATCCCCCCTCGGTCACATAAGTCCTGGTGCCGCCGGATCCGCGCAGATTGGTCCATTTTTTTGTCGCCTTGACCGTGTCACCTTCGACGGTCAGGCGTGACACGTGCACGGTGCTGTCGCCTTGCAGCGCCGCGATCCATATTTTATGGATGGTTTCGGTGTTGAGCGGTCGCGAGATCGGGATTGATCCATCAAGGCCCGAGCCCCTTTTCCGTATTGGCGATTTGCCACTAAAGCTGTTGCTGTCGCATTTGCAGCTGGCAAGACAAGTCAAAAGGAGCGACCCCATGATCGCCTTCAGCAGTGGTTGGCTGCGGTAGAACGGCATCGTCTCACCTCAGTTCAGATTTCAGATGGAAAACGAGTGAATCAATATTTTCTCGCCGGTGCTGTCGGTGTTAAGGACTCCCCAGCTCGTCAAGGATTTTACCCCACCGCTCTTGAATTGAATACTAACCCGGCTGGCGCGGCGCAGGGCCTCGGCGACGTCATCGCGACAAATCAGGATCATCCCAGGAAAGTCTTGCATAAGCCCAGCAACGTCCGGCCCAGGGTCAGGGCAGTAAGCCCCTTCCTTCGTCAGAGCGAGTTCTTGTAACGAAAATTTGTCCGCTGCGGCTTTTCCCGCTGTTGTAAAGGAAATGGCGGCAACTTGCTCCCGGACTGCCGATGGTGAAATTCCAAGGCTTAGTAAGCGAATCAAAACGATCTCTTCTTTACCGGCAGCAGCATGGTCGGATCTGGATTCCTCTGCTAGGGGACGCAACTCGACCTTCATTCCGATAGGCGGTGCGGCAAACGGATCATGACGTTTTTCGCAGCCGCAAATCAGCAGCAAAAGGGCGAGGCCAATTAATGAAAATGTCATTTCCCGTCTATGCATCAGGTCCCTGCACCTTCCCTCTTGGAAGCCGTCTAAAAACTCTATAGGTTATCGGCAGTTACTCTTTCCAGGATGAGTTGAATGATATTTTCCAAGCAATTGCGGGGGGTTAGCGGTTCGTTCAGATTGCTTGTCGTATCGCTCGACAACCTTGGCGATGTCGTTTTTGCATCGTCTCTGGTTCAGTCATTACGGGGGTTTTTACCCGCTGCGAGTATCAGTATCTGGTGCAAGTCCTACGCACGTCCGGTGGCGGAATTAATTCCCGGAATCGATCGAATCCACTCTGCTGATCCGTTTTGGGACAAGGCACCGGGCCAGGGGAAAGGTCGTCTGCCTGAATTTTTACGGTGTCTGCGGGAAATTCGTCGCGAACGCTATGACTTGATATTGCTGCTGACGCGTGGTTCGAAGCCATTGATTGCAGCAAGGATGCTTGGGACGCATGCGATTATCGGACGCAGCGGAGGAACCCTCACCGGGTTGATGGTGGGATATGTTCCAGGGGCACGCCCGGATGTCCCTGTGCTTGAGGAACTCCACGGTTTTTGCTCGGCGACGTTTGAGTGGTTGCGACAACCAATGCCAAAGATGCCAGGCATTCCCGGGCCGTACCGGCTTGATCGCGGAAAAGTCCGTTCAAGCGAGGTCACGCTGCCCCATGGCACGGTAGCCCTTCATCCATTTGCTGGCAGTGTTAGCCGGTGCCTGCCTATTTCACTTTGGAAAGATTTTGCTCGGCGCATTGGCGAATCTGGATGTTCAGTGTTGTGGATTGGCTCCAGTGCAGAACTGGAAACCCTGCGTGAGCGCGCAATTGTCGATGGTAGCGAATATTTCGTCGATCGCCTGCCCGGAATTTCGCGGGGCCTTTCTGGCTCAATCCAAGCCATTGCATGCTGCAGCGTATTTGTCGGGCATGACTCTGGACCGCTGCATATCGCTGGTGGCCTGGGACTTCCTGTTTTGGGAGTCTTTGCTCCTGGAGAGCCAGGACGGACATTCCCGCAAGGGCTTGGTCCACGTCGATGGGTCCATCGTGGCACTCCCGGGGAGTTCTCGCTGGATCTTATATTGAACGAATTCAGAACGCTTCAATCTCAATGCGAAGGCGTTCCAGATATCCGTTCATGAAATGATCTGCAATCTTCTTGGGCCAACTGGCTGACGCAGCGTTGATGCCATCGCTTTCTCCCCGTGTGGCTCCCGACGGATTTGCCG
>JBEGVZ010000092.1:0-12148 GCA_041178085.1 Pseudomonadota bacterium
GCCTGACGGCGGGTACACAGTATTCATTCCGGATCTGTGCCATCAACGGCAACCCCACGCCTGATACCTCAAGCGGGGTGACAGCGACGGCAACAACATTCCAGGCGCCTCCGCCAAACCCCACTGGTCCGACGGCAACTGGCGTATCGAATGCTCGAATTGACCTGGCGTGGACAAGTGGCGGCGGATCGACAGCCGATTACCGGATTGCATTCGATGCTAGCGCAACACCCCCTGCTGACTGTTCGGCGGGAACACCGATTCCAGAAAGCTCGATCAATGGAACGTCCCACTCGGTGACAGGCCTGATTGGTGGCACGCAATATTCTTTCCGCATCTGCGCGATAAACGGCAATGCAACCCCTGATGTTTCCGGCGGTGTTACTGTCTCGGGGTGGACCATTCCGTCCAATCCCACCAGCCCGACTGCTACGACGCAGAGCACCACCCAAATAAATTTGTCATGGACTGCTGGCAGCGGCGCCACTGCGGACTACCGGATCTCTTACCAGACCGGCGCAACGGCGCCGGCCACTTGCGCGGCCGGAACGACGATTTCAGAGTCTTTAATCACGGGAACCAGCCACTCGGTGACTGGTCTGACGGCGGGCACCCAGTATTCATTCCGGATTTGTGCCATCAACGCTAACACAACACCGGATGCATCAAGTGGTGTGACAGCGACGGCAACAACTTTTCAGGCAGCCCCCCCCAACCCCACGGGCGCTACGGCCACTCCAGTCACCAGCACGCGGGTCGACTTGGCATGGACAAGTGGCGGCGGATCGACCGTGGATTACCGGATCACATATTTGTCCGGAACGACCCCGCCCGTTAACTGCTCGAGTGGTACCACGATTCTGGAGTCTTCAATCACTGGTACCAGCCATTCCGTCACCGGGCTGTCGGCCGATACGGATTATTCTTTCAGGATTTGCGCGATCAACGGCAATGCCACGCCCGATGTTTCCAATGGGGTGACGGTATCTGGTAAGCCAAATTCGGATCCTCCTGATCCGACCAGTCCCTCGGCAACGGTGGACTCGAGTAGCCAAATCACCCTCTCATGGACGTCGGGCGGAGGAACGACGACGGATTACCGGATTTCTTATCAGACAGGCGCCACTGCGCCTGCGACCTGCGACGCAGGAACGAAGATTTCAGAGTCCTCAATTTCAGGTGTCAGCCACGCAGTGAGTGGACTGAGCGCGTCGACCGAATATTCTTTCCGGATATGTGCGATTAACGGGAATACACCCGCAGCGGTGTCGGGCGGTGTGACGGTCTCCGCGACAACGTCTGCTGGCGGCTCCGGGGGTACTGAGTATAACTACCTGACGGTAGTTGACTTGTTCAGCGATGATTTCATCTTTGCCTGGGGCCTGGCCACGGATATGGGCAATTACAACGCGACCTATAATCTGATCAACCCTGACTCTACGCGAGATGTGAAGGGGGCGGCCTTAACGCTCGATGGTAACAATGCGCCTTGGGTTTTCATGACTGAGAGTAGCGCGTCGAATGCCATGGGCACCATGGTAAAAGTTGGTTTTGACGGCGCTGGAGATCCGAGAATCGACTTATCGCGGACTACTAATGTGGTGAATAATTTGAACGGATTCACGGGTGACGCGTCCATCACCTGGCTGAAGGCATCTGCAAATCCAACTTTCGACCGGATTTTGAATGTTTTCGGATGGGGTGACAACAACGGTGGAAGTACAAAAAACGTCAGAGCATCGAATATGTATAAGGCGTCAGATCCGGGGAACTGGACTTCTGGGTCAACAACGATTGGTTTTGAAAATGCCTCGACGGCAACTGGGCCATCGGGGTTTGCCTCAGCGGTTGGAAAGAATTACGACACGCATCTTGTGACTGCGTTCCCTGTCTCTGTTGGCGCGTTCTCAGTAAAGTACGATGTTTTCAGATACAGTTCCATCGGCCCGTGGGAAACTAATTCGGGGGATTTTTCTGCGACCAAGGCAGATGGCAATCCTTGTTACTCAACAATCCTTCCCAATATAGCCTTTGATCCGATGGATGGTACTTGGCAGCCCCATATCGTCTATTACTGCAGGATAAGCGGATCGAATACTGTGGTCCATGCGTGGCATAATGGTTCCAGCTGGATCAAGGAGACTGTCCATGACTTTGGTTCTGCCGAAATGAACCTGCCCGCAACGGTGCGGGATTCCCGTTTGGGATTTGCGATTCATAGCTCTGTACCCCACGTGATTTATTGGGGGACGGATGGAAGCCTTCAGTACAAACAAGGGACTTGGAATTCCGGGTCGGGTAAATGGACTTGGCCTTCAAGCGCGCAGTCGCTCACCGGTGCCATGCCTTTACGGGACACTCTGGGTGTCATGACTTCAGTCACTGGATCCGATCCGATCTGGACCCTCACTTTCGATCACAAACCTGGTGGAGACACGAATTCCAACGACGACTATCACAATCTTATTGGTGGAATGAAGATCCGGCTTAACGGCGCTGGCTGGAATGCAAATGATCGCTGGGAAGTGCAGAAGATCCCCGTTCCCAGTAACCACAGATTCAGTGTGAATGTCACCGTTGATCCGACCGGAAACATTCCAGATTATAGCGTCCAATATTACGTTTATCACACACCGCAGATCGTCTTTAATTCTGCTGGTGAAATCCGGATCTACTATGTCAGAGACGATTTGACCGATATGAGTCAGCTAGGATGGGCGAAGGTTGTCCGGGCAACACCGGACCCCAACAATTCCGGGTCATTTATTTTTCAAGATGTTCTGGCCGTCGGCCAGTCCGCCCATAACGTTTTCCTCGGAAACGGCATTGGCGTCACGGACGTTGGCGGCAATAGCCGTCGCTAGAAATCACATCCGCAAGGTGATCCTTCTGCAGCGGGCTAGGCGCTGTGTTTTATTTGAGTTATAACCCCACGTTCACCATGAATTTGGCCCGGTGATTTTGAAGGAAATTTGATGGAAAACAGGAAGACCACCCTGGAAAAAGATGAGCGTAATCCGGCGGCTGAAGAGAGCCAAATGTTGGAGCCCTTTCATGTCCACGGACCGGGTTGCAGCCACCATCACCATGCTCACGATCCCTATGTGCGGACGTCGCCAAAGACCGGTCGCAATGATCCCTGTCCCTGCGGATCAGGCAAGAAATTTAAAAAATGCTGCGGCGGGGTACAGCCTTGAATCATTGCGCCTTCCTTGCCTTTGACGTGGGCGGTACCAAGGTCGAGGCCGCCCTGGCAGAAGTGCGTGAAGGGCGTGTGGTTCGATTCGATTCCGTGCGGATTCCGACTGGGAATCATCATGATTTCCGGGGCGTTGTGGAAGCCGTCGAGAAAGCCTTGCCGGGAGAGTCCTTTGGCACCCTCGATGGAGTCGCCGTTGCCGTTGCAGGTCCAGTGGTAAATGGTCGCGCCAGCCTGACCAACGTCGCCTGGGGGGTTGAAGAGGAGTGGCTGCGTAAAAGGTTTTCGGGGGCGCGATGCCGCCTGATCAACGACATGCAAGCACATGGTTACGCGGCGGTTGCGCTGCTTGCCCGCCGACAAGGCAGGAATATTCCCGATGGCCTGTTGGTCCAAAATTCGGAAATGTTTCCCGAAGCCCATGCCGATCCGCACGGAAGCTCCTGCGTCATTGCCCCGGGGACGGGTCTTGGTGAAGGTTTCATCGTGTGGACCGGCGATCAGTACATTCCGGTCGCCAGCGAAGGTGGACATGCCAGCTTTTCTCCCATCAACGATGAGCAGATGCGTTTGCTGAATTTCTTGCGGCACACGCAGGGCCATAAGCATGTCAGTTGGGAACGACTGGTTTCGGGCAAGTTTGGCCTGCCAAACCTACTCCTATTTGTCACCAAAGAGCTGGCTTTGAAGCCCGCGGATCCTGATCTGGAGAAAGCAGTAATGGAAGGGGGACACCCCGTCCAGGCACTGACCACGGCAGCTGCGTCAGGTGATCCCGTCGCGGGCAAGGTGCTGGAGATGTTCATGGGGCTGATGGGTCAGGAGACTGGAAACCTGGCGCTGAAAGTCCTGGCCACCGGTGGTGTTTTTATTTCTGGAGGCCTGGCCCAGCGTATGAATGAATTGCTTAAGGGCAAGTACCTGGAAGCTTTCCGGGAGGGAATGTGTGCCAAAGGGCGCTTCCGGCCCCTGCTCTCAAAGCTGCCGGTTACCTTTCTGGAAGATGGTCAGACGGCCCTTAAGGGGGCGATGGCATCCGTGGTTATTTGAGGTTTTCCCCGGCTTGATTTTTTTCCTTGGCCGGCCCGAAAAACGTCCGTTTTGACAAGTAGTCGTTGAAGTAGAGGTTCATGGTCAAACGTGACAGGGCTGCCTTCAGCTCATTCCATTCCGGATTGCCGTCTGGGTTCAGTGGAAACGCCGCGCGGAAATGGCGCATCGGATCGACCGCGTAAAATCCCGCAGCAGTCACTTTTGGGTCGCCTGGAACAATCTGGTCGTGGCTGAAATCCTGATTTTGAAATAGTCGCCATCCGCGCAACACGGGGTCCGCTGCGGCGGTGGCCATGTCTTGCCCACCGGGTAGCACGACAAGGCGTTGCACTGGTGTTTTGGGTTTTGCCCCGCTTGCCGGGCGAGTGTTCGCCTGCAGCGCAACTTCTGCGGCGAGCTGAGTTTCCAGCCATTCGCCTGCAGTTTTGGTGGCAACCATCATTTGCTGGCACTTCAGAGCATTGGGTCCATCGCAAGAAGGCGGGAACAGGGCAACGACGGTTACGTGGTTTGCCAGTTGGGTGTGGTCAAAGTAAGTCCCTCCGGCGTCTTTGGCGACAAATGGAAGAACCTTGCCGTAGTCTCGGACGGACGTTCCGCGTGTCAAACGGAAATACACTAGCGTGCCGAGTGGGATTGCGATTAGCACGGCAAGGATCGCCGTCAGACGGATGGATTTTTTTAGTCGGGATGTCTTGTCGGTTCTGTCGGGCATTGAGATCTATCCTGGGGTTCAGTCGTTGCCTCAAGCCGTCAGGTCATATCCCTGGTCGGCTGCCTGGAGCGTAACCTGTCATTTCAAGGTAGGCCCTGCCAACCCTTTTCCCGGTTTGGACGTCAAAAACCTGGCAAGCCCCCTCCCAGTAGGTTGGCATTGCCGGATGGCTGGATAGCGCTTCCTGGGCGTGGAACCGGGGGGCAACGCGCAGCTCCCGTATTTGCCCAGGCGATCCAGATGTGGAAGAGGCGACGGGTATGCTTAACACCCAGCTTTGCGGATAGCGCCCATGGCTGGCGGGGGACACCCATTCCCCTTCAGGTTTCAATTCCACCCCCGTGATGGACGTGGCCCGGCCCCTGGCATCGACATGGGTCGCATGACGCCATGGTTTTTGGCTGGACGACCTCACCTGGAAGATCATGAACTCCTCTGAAAATTCCTCTGAAGGACCGTCCAGCTGAATCGAAAACCAATCCCACCCGGTCTGGTCACCGTCAAGGGTCTGAGAACCGAATTCGTGGTCGAACCATGATGTCGCAGTTCCGGTTGCGGGATAAATCGATGGCATGCCGGCGAGTTGAAAATTTCCCGCCAGGCGTGTGAAGCTGGAATAATGGCTGGCGCAAGTGGCGCAAGGTCCTTTTTGCGAAAAACCATTTTCGCCGTGCAAAACAACCGGTTTTTGAGTCGTGAGTTTGAGGGCAAGTTTTGGAGGCGGATGGGATCCCGGGTTTGCCGGCAGGGCAAACTCCAGTGAAAAACTGTCAGCGGATGGCATTGACGCCTTGAGGCCTGGGACGTCAATCATCAATTGCGATTCATCCAGTTTTGAAACGCCGATGCGTTCCTGGAAGCTCCACGACCTGTGTTGCATTTTCCCCGTTGTGAAATCAGAAAAACCCGCGTGCACCATGATCCAAGAGGCGTTTTCCGGGCGTCTTCCGTGGGCAGGGCGGGGGCCCGCCGGCGGGGAAATACGAAAGATCGTGGCTTGAAATCCAGCAAATTCCTTTTCTTTTTCCGACAGGAACCCGGTCCAGTACCACCACTCATATGCAGCCTTGCGGTGAGCACCATGGTCGCGTGGAAATTCCAGGGCGCGATCCGGACGGGCTGGTTCCCAGTTATAGGTGGGTTGCAGGAGCTGCAAGCCGACTGCCGCAGCAAGTTGCCTTGTCCTATTCACGCAACACCTCCCAAGCCTTGCCGGGGCGCATGGTCCACCATGACATGATCACCCCCGCAAGCCACAAAGCCGCCGCGTAGGCGACCGCAAAAAGTACGGCCGTCGCCAGGTCGGAAATTCCTGGCATGGCGATGGACCAGCCAAAGGCCTGGCGGTTGATGACGACAACAAGAAGCCATGCCATGATGCCGCCGCAAACAAGCCCCAGGGCAAGCCCGGCCAGGACGCTGATCAGCACATCTGCGGCCAGAAGTTGTGTGAGGCGGGTCCACGACGATCCCAGGCGGCGCAGCGCAAGCCATTCCAGCCGGCGACCAGCGGAAGATTGGGCAATCTGCACGATCAAGGCCACTCCGCCCAGGATTGCCGCAAGGATGGTCAAAAGACCCGTTACCTTGAAAGTCTGCTCGAAGGTGCCCGTGGCCATCTTTTTCAAGTCGTCACTTGACTGGATATTCAGACGAGAGGCGATTTCGGGAAGGCGGTTGCTGACCGCAGAAGCAAAAGCCGGTGCGTTGACTCCGGCGGTATAAACGCGCAGGCTGTGACATCCGTTGAGTCCCGTGCGGGTTTCGTAGGATTTTTTGCTCAGAAACAGATAGCCAAGTTCACTGCTGTAGTCCCGAACGACTCCAGCGATTCGCCCAGTGAAATTGTGGGTGCCTGCGGATTTTATCCCGCCAAGTTGAACTTGATCTCCGGTTTTCAATTTCAATTTTCTTGCGAGGGCTTCACTGGCCAGGAAAAGATCCTCTGAATTCATGAATTCACGCAGGATTTCATTATTGGGTACGGATGTTCTTGTGCCTGGCCAAGGGATGGTTTCCAGTGGTGTTGGATAGTCAGGGGGCAGGGCATCGTCGATGGCGGCAACGCGGACGGGAACACCTTTCAGGGAAGATTGATTACCTGGCGCACGGACGGTGCCTTCGTCGAGCAGGACGCAGTCGGTGTCGACCTGCATCGTTTTGCGCAGAAGATTGTGACTGTCCCCGTCAAGGCGCGGCCGGAATTCTCCGTCCTGGGTGATTAGCGGGAGGGCGACAACCTCGGCCGTGAATGACTGTGCAAGCCAGGCCGTGAAGCTGTTTCGAAATCCGGCGACCATCAAAGAGATTCCAGTTACGAGCGCCAGTCCAGTCGCAAGTGTAGCCACGGCCGCTTCTGGACGGCGTCGTGCATGCAGGTTTCTGCGTGTGGAAATTGCAAGGGCTGGAAAACGATGAGCCCGCGCTTCGGGGACAAAAATACGCAGCAAGCGTGTTGTGATGTAGCTGGCACCGCTTGCGGCGCTGAAGGCAAGGATCACGATGGCCATCGCAGCGAAATACCCGAACAGCGGGACTTGCAAGTTGCCTTGGCTGGTGACAGGTGGCACGGTCGGTGCGATCAGAAGGATCGCCACCGACAGGGCGATTCCAGCCAGGCGCATCCGCCATCCTTTTGCCACACGTCCTGCGTCTGCCTGACGCTCGCGCCCCTCGAATTCCCGGGCGGCCAGATCGCGAGGTTGGACGGCGACCAGGCTGCGCAGCATGGCAAAAGATGAGGCAAGATAGACGACCAGGCCTGCTCCGGTCGCACCCACGATCGGGATTAGCAGTGACCTCTGTCCATTTCCTGCATCCGGCGTGTAAAGGACCCGGACGGTTTTCATTACCTGATGACTGATGGCTTGTTCCAAGAGCAGTCCACCCACAATGCCAGCGGCACAGCCGGCGACAGCGATCAGTATTTGCTCCGACAAGACAAGGCCCATGATGGTACGCCGGCTGGCACCGGTTTGGCGCAGGACGGCAACCACGGGCCTTCGCAGCATCATTTGCAGGGCGGCGGTATTGCGCAGGAGCAGGCCACTGACCAGCACCGACATCAGTCCAAGAATCGAAAGGTTCAAGCGGTAGCTGGCCGTCAGGTTCTTGCGCGCCTCGAATTCAGCATCAGGATCGACGCGCAGGGCCTCGTCACCAAATCCGTCTTCTATCTGGTCAAGAATTTTCTCTGCAGCATCAAAGGAGATTTCTCTGTCGACAGACGCTTCGATCGAATCATGCCCGCCGAATGAGGAGCTGTCGTGATCGATCAGGACATGATGGTCCTGTGAACGCCCTCCCGTGAGGTCCGGGTCATTGAAGGTCGCCACAGGGGCATGTCGGAAGTAGGACTTGAAAGGAACAAGGGCAGGGGAAATCATCGGTGAAATGACTTCGAAGGGGCTGCCTGCCACGGCAACGAGGGTTACGGTCGGGAGGGCGTTTCGTTTTTTCGCGTCCTCGCGCCAGACGTCACGCGTCTGCCTTACGGTCAGACCCAGGCATCGCACACCACTCGGCATGAACGTCAAGCAATGGTCAAAGGCGGCTGTGGTGAGTTGTCCGCGGCGGGCGCGCCAAATACGACGTGTGCCGCCAGTTTCGCCAGACTGGGAAGTAGGGGAATTCCAAAGGCTTCGTTTGCTGCTGCCATCTGCTTCTTTCAAGCTGTCCAGGACGCGCAGGTTGGCAGACCCCATGGCCAGAAGCATTGCGGTTCCCGCGGCAACTCCCAGAACGCTCGTTCCAGTAACGACGGGGGATCTTCGCCACGATCGTAAAAAAGCGGCAGTCAATAAACGGTAATGGCTCAAGTGGTCACCATCCGGCCGTCAAGCAAGGTTAATTTCTTTGCAAAGCGTGCCGCGACATCTGGGCTGTGGGTGGCGACGATCAGTGTGGCTCCCAGTTCCTGGGCGGTTTCCGTGATTAAATCCATGACCAGGTTGCCGGTCCTTGAATCCAGGCTGCCGGTGGGCTCATCGGCCAGGATCAAACTTGGTCGCAGGGCAACGGCGCGTGCGACGGCGACCCGCTGTTGTTCACCCCCGCTAAGGTCGCCTGTCAGGTGATGGGCGCGTTCCGAAAGACCAAGCCTTCCGAGGAGCTCCCTGGCCCTGACCTCGCCGCCGGCGACTCCCGCCAGCCAAAAGGGGACAAGGACATTTTCCAGCGCGGTCAGGTCGCTCACGAGGTCAAAGAACTGATGCACAAATCCTGTGCTGCGCAGGCGCACTGCCGACAAAGCCGAATCGTCCAGGCCAGCGGTTGCCACGCCATTGATTTCAAGGATGCCGCTGCTGGGTGTGTCAAGGCAGCCAAGGAGTGCCAGGAGCGTGCTCTTGCCAGATCCGCTGCGGCCGGTGAGGGCGTAATGCGCCCCCGGGGTCAGTTCCAGGCTGACCGGGCCGAGTGCGTGTGTGCGTCCGTAGGTCTTGATGAGATCCTTTGCCACGATCATTGCAGCCTCCTCCGGGTACCTCCGCGGGCGTCAGTTGCTGCGGTTTGGGGTGGGCCCAGTTTACACGCCAATCAGGGTTCAGTCAGTAAACTAACCCATGTCCTGGCCGCACGCGCACAGGCGCATTGCGAGGCATGGAATGGAGTCCAGTCGATTTTTTGTGCCGGATTTGCCCATTGATTGTGAAGCGCAACCAAGTGCGGCAGTTTGCTTGATGCCCGCTATAATTTGACGATGTGACCAGGGAAGTTGAGTTTCTCTTTCTCAACGATATTTGCGAACCAGGATCTTATCGAGGCAGAATTCAGATCGACGTAAATCGAGGATTTTGCGACAGAAAGACCTTGCTCTACCACACCGCCGCCGTGGGTCACGCCGGCGAGCTTCCAAGCGCCGTTCAGCTCAATGAACAAAGGTCCGCCAGAGTCACCTGCGCCGCTCACAACGTCGATGCCCTCAGGCGCCTCCTGAGATTCAGCGACCTTTCCGTAAAACTTGAAGATGCCTTTCCCTGCGTACGAAAGTTTGTTCGTTCCCGACCTTTTCGTGCCCAAGCCGGATTCCTTGTAAGGCCTGTCGCGAAAATTCCCACCACACGAATCAGCCAACAACGCACGCCAATCCTTTCCTTGCGCTTTTAACGAGGAATCCAGACCCGATTCTGTGCACCGGGCGGGGCAGCCAGCATTATCCGGGCGGGGGACTGGATTTTCCAGTGGGTAACTAAACACCTCTTCGTAAACATGGCGTGCTACCCCCTTCAGTGTGCCCTTCCGGAGGACGCATTGACCGGATTCTTCTCCGTCTTTTGTGATCACTTCCGGCTCTGTCTCAACCGCTTCGCTTTTTCTGACGGATAATCGGCAGTATTCCGTGAAGACTTCCAGGTCATTATGACCGAAGCCCGCTATCTTGACCGTGTCCGTGGCTTTGGGTGCTCTCGGGGAGAGTTCGGCAAAGGATTCGCCTTTGTAAGTTCCTGGTGGGAAACGCACCAGTGCAACGTCATTGGCAGGCTGACCTTTTTTCTTGCAAGTTTCCCCATTGCTGGGCCAGTCGGGATGAATAAAAATGTGCTCCCTTCCTACCTTGACGCCCTCCGTCGAAACAGTGCTTGCGTTGTCAACGCAGTGGGCTGCAGTCACAAGAAGTTCAGGGCTGACAAAGGAACCTGTGCAGCGTCCCTTTTCGTTTATTTCAAGTTCCACTACAAAAGGGAGGCCTTTCTCTTCCATCCCATTATGGATTTTAAGCAGGCTGGCACCATGGGTGCGCTTGATGCAGCTGCCAATGATGGCAACGGACAAAAAAACAGCGGCAAACCTTAACATGGACAATTTCCTTATTCGATCGGCTGCACTTAAGCTGCGGTTGATCACACAGTTTGCATTGGATAACTGTATTGTTGGAACCGGCAGGCTATTCCCACGGGAATTCAAAGACCAGGTCGGCAGCTGGCGTAAACTCCTGCTGTTTCAGATCTGCCTCAGACCAATCGCCGTAGGTAATATTGGCATTGCACAGATTATAATACGCCGAAGCTTCGATGCGGCCATTTGCCGAGTTTGTCGGCGCTCCATTGGCGAGTCCGCCCAATTGCCAGCCAAGCCCCCCGGATGCGGGAGCACCTCGACCCCTATTTGTGCAAAAATTATCCCGGAGGAACGTGCGCCGGAAAGTGATGTTGAATCCCGGATAAGTCGAAAAACCGGCATTCATTGTGCCAAAGGCCGTCACATTCTCGACCAGCCCCCCCGAATCTGTGCCCTGACGCTGTTCAAATTGAATGCCTGCTCCATATGGGGCGTCGTTGCCTTTGATGCTGCCGTTACGAATGACACAATCACTGGTGTGATAGACACTGATGTTGTCTTCGACCCAGCTCTTGCCAGGTTCGTTTTCTATTAAAAAACCATCGACGATGCAGTTGTTCGATTGATTGAATTGGATGCCTTGCCCTTTCCAGAACGGACCGCGAAAATTGCGCAAAACAAGATTCGTTAGTTTTGCATCCGGGCTGTTGTAGAGATAAATACCTGCTGATCCGTCGCTGGCTTGGACATGGTCCATGACAACGCCGGTGGACTCCATGCCATCGATGTTGCCATTTGCTATGTCTGGAAGTTTTGCCTGACCAGAGAAACCTGAGTGTTTGATTTCGATCCATTCTAGGCGCAGGCCATCCGCATTGTTGAATTTGATGCCATACCCGGACTCGTGTTCTATCTGGCAATTCCGGATGGTTACATTTTTGAAGCCATCGACTTCAATTGCGGGGCCCTGGCTTGCGACAATGCGCAGCCCTTCAACGATCTGGCCGTCTTCAATGATTTTAATCGGCCCGGAATCTTTCAGTATCATGCGTTGCTTTCGCGGCGACGAATCGTCTGAAAATTTTCCGCAAGCAGAGAAAAGCATCACAATGAGGCATGGCAGGGGGAGGAACATCAAACCGGCTTTGCCAGGCGCAGTCGGATGGACAAAACGCCATTTATGGCGAGGGTTCGAATTATGGCTGCAAAGACCGGACAAGGTTAAATTCACCGTCATATGCTGGTTTAAAGAGTTTGGACCTTCCCGATCATAGCATCAGTCACTGAAGAAATGGTGCGAGTTCATGGGAGGTGTGTCGAAAGAAAGTTCCGCGCTATCTCTGAGGCCTACTGACGGGCCATTCTGCTGTACATGCCGCAGGCTTGATCGAGGGTCATCCAGA
>JBEGVZ010000093.1:0-29822 GCA_041178085.1 Pseudomonadota bacterium
GCCATGCGTTCGTCAATTCAAGACCGGATCAACCCCTATCAGGGGAAGGGCATGCCGGGGCCTGCCGCAGGGCAGGGTGCCGGGGAAAAAATCGTCAACGGGGAGGTTGCCGCTTCCTTCAAGGACATCCTCATGAATTCGAACGTGGACGCCGCGAAAGAAAGGGCTTCCACCAAGAAGGGTGATCTTTCGGGGGCGAAGACCGATGAGGATTTCTTCCGGATGCTCAACGAACGGAATAATCCCCAGCGAGGCCCAAAAAGCGCCCTGGACAAGGACGACTTCCTCAAGTTGTTCATTGCGCAGTTGCAGAACCAGGATCCCCTGAAGCCTGAGGACAGCGCCCAGATGGCTGCCCAGTTGGCCCAGTTCAACGGGCTCGAGCAGATGCTCAACGTCAATAAGACATTAACGGAAATGCTCAAGGGACAGAACTCCAGCCGCAACTTCGGAATGCTTGATTACGTTGGCCGGGAAGTGACGATTGAGGGCGGCCTTGCTCAGCTGACAGCTGGCGATGCAGGAAAAATCTCGTTCGTGATTGACCGTCCCATTTCCGGCGCATCGCTGGAAGTGCGTGATGAAAACGGCAACGTCGTCGCCACAGAGGATTTGGGGCAGCTTCAAGCCGGTGAACAGGATCTCAAGTGGAGCGGCATGGGGTCAGACGGCGCGAAGCTCAAAGACGGCTCCTATACGTTCTCGATCTCTGCCACTTCGGATGAAGGACAGCCAGTCCCTGTACCTGTCCAGACAAGGGTGAAGGTCCTTGGTGTTGACCTGCGTGATCCTTCCGGAGCATTCATGACGCCGGCAGGCAAAGTCCAGGCGTCTGATGTCGTCGCAGTCCGTGTCGTCGAAGAAAAGGAAAAGCCAGCGCAAATGGCCCCTGCGGCAGCGCAGCCCCAGTCGCCGGAAAAGTTGCCAGAAAAGTTGCCAGAAAATTTCCCAGTTCAAGCAGCCCAGTCCCTGGGCCAGGCGTTGGCAGCATCTCTTCCGGTCACCGTGGAAAATCCTGAGATGAAAACCGGCTCCGTTCCTGTCATCATGGGCGCCAACGAGGGAGAAACAGTCGATGCTGACAATTAAGAGAACGACCTTTGCAGTCTTATTTCTGCTTGCATTTTCCGGTTGTCAGGTCAGACGTGTCATCAATGGCAGGACGGACGCTAACCGCAGCGCTGCCGAGGCTCCCTCCGGATTGGATGAGGCGATTGCGGCAGGTGTTCCCGTAAAAGGCGGCCAGGGTCCCGGAGGTTCCACGGAAGGTCGTCCAGCCATCTGTGCGGAGCTTGAAAAACCATGCGCAGGCGGCGAAAACGCAACCTTTTGCAGCTTGAAGGCAATTCCCGGGGTCAACTTCAACGAACCGTCCCGCATATACGCACATGCCAAATCCGAGTGTGAGGCACGGAATCAGGTTCTTGCGTCTGCCTGCAAGCGCGGCATCGATATCAAGGCTTTGAATGCAATCTCTTGTGAAGCAGACAAGTCAGAGGGGAAATGTCCCGTTGAGGCCGGCATCTGCATCACGTTGTACGACCCGCACAAGTGCGTGGCCGCTAAGTTTGGCGACCAGGCGCTTGCAGGGGATGCGTTGATTGTCGGCTGGGGCGGAAATTCCTGCGTTGCGCGCGGTGATATGCGCAGATTTGCGTGTTCTCGCAATATTAACCCCGAACGTCTTGCCGACGTCTCATGCGATCGAATGGCTAGCTTTCAGGGCGATTGTCCGCCGGTCCAGCCAGGCTGTGACGTTGCTGACAAGGTTGCCACAGCGTGCGAAGTGACACCGCCGGGTGGCGAGAAGTTGACGTCGGATGCCGAAGGCGCCTGCCTTGCCCGATTCAAGTTGGATTGGCAGCTTTGCCTTGGCGGTCATTCTCCTGCCGCTCTGGTCAACCAGATTAAGTGTGCGAAAAAATAAGGTGCCTGCTTCGCGACCTTAGCCCGGGAAAACCTCGTAAGCCGGCTGCCCAAGGTCGGCGCGGCTCACCGGCATGTTTTCAAAAGTGACAGAGATCCCATGCTGCTGCATCGTTTTGTCGAAGAATTCGTTTTCTTCGTGCAATAACCAGTCCCGGATGTCATCCCGGACACGTAATCGCAAATCCTTCTTGCCGCTCTGGATCGATAGCCGGACCACCTCACGGATCAGATCGTAGGATTCCGACTGGGTGCTGCGGATACGACCGCGGCCATCGCAACAAGGACAAGGTTCCGTTAGTTGTCTTTCCAGTGATTCCGCCGTGCGCTTTCGCGTCATCTGCACCAGGCCAAGCTCGCTGATGCGCAGCACTGTGCTGCGGGCTTTGTCCTTTTTCAGTTCTTCTTGCAGCGTCTGGTAAACCTTCTCGCGATCGTCTTCCCGCTCCATGTCGATGAAGTCGATGACGATGATGCCGCCGATGTTGCGGACACGCAGCTGGCGAACAACCTGGGAAATGGCCTCAAGGTTCGTCCTGAGGATCGTATCCCGCGCATTTTTGTGGCCGACAAATTTTCCGGTGTTTACGTCAAACGAAGTCAGCGCCTCGGTCTGGTCGATGACGAGGTGTCCGCCTGAGGGCAATTCAATTTTCCGGCCCAGCGCCCGGCCGATGTCCATTTCGATCCCGTACAGGTCGAAGACCGGAATCGCGGCCGTGTGTAATTCAAGCTTTTTTGCAGCGCCAGGGGTGGTGGCGTTGAGAAAGCGCTCCAGTTCGTGGAAGGCTTCCTTCTGATCAATCACGATTTTTTCAACTCCGGGTCCAAAAAGGTCGCGGGTTACCTTCCTGGTGAGGTCCAGGTCCTGGTACAGGAGGGCTGGCGCCGATTCGCGAGGTGCACGAAGTTGGATGCGTTGCCATGAACGGACAAGATAACGCAGGTCCTTGGCCAGGCTGCGCTCGTCTGCGCCTTCGGCGGCTGTGCGGACGATCACACCGACATTTCGTGGCTTGATCGACTGGACAACCTGAAGAAGCCTTGCTCGCTCTGCCTCATCGGAAATCCTTTTTGAAATGCCGGTCTTGGTCGCCCCTGGCACCAGCACAAGATAGCGCCCGGGGATCGAGATTTGCATCGTCGCCCGTGCACCTTTGCTACCCAGTGGCTCCTTGCTTATCTGGACCAGGATTTGCTGGCCCTCTGAAAGGACTTTTTCGATCGGTGCCCGGTTGACCCGTGCGTAACGTCCGACTTCCTCGTCGGAGGGAATGGTCTTGTCTCCTGGCTTTTCCTCTGGCTCGTCAACAGGCGCCTTCTCATCCATGTTGATGATGTCGCCGGCGTAAAGAAAGGCCGACCGGTCAGCGCCAATATCCAGAAACGCCGCCTGCATGCCGGGCAGGACCCGGTTGACTTTGGCCTTGTAGATATTTCCGACCATGGCCCGTTCGTGGTGACGCTCGATAAAGAGTTCAGTGAGGTTCTCACGCTCGAGCAGCGCGATGCGTGTTTCCACTTCGTTCACGTTGATGATCAACTGTTTTTCGAGCATCAGCGCGGGGTCTCCAGTTTCGCGGCACCTTCAAAAAGCGTTTGCCCGATGAACCGGGCAATGCGCTGGGACGCGCCTGCGTGGGATTCAATGAATGCCTTTGTCCGGGGATCCTTGCCATCCCCCCCAGGGCTCGCGGCAGTCACACCCGCAAGCCACTTGCCAAGGTCCCCTGCGCGATCGATTGCACGCAGGATGCCGGCATCATGCATCAAGACCGCTTCCCGGCTATTGTGCAGCCTTGGGCCGCAAGCAAGCCATGCAGACCAGGCCGCCGGTTCCAGAACGTTGTGAACCTTGTTGTGGCAGGCGCCGCCTACCCACGCGGCTGATGACAGCGCATAAAGTTCAGCCAGGCTGCCCATCACATCAACCGTTGTAAAATCTGCAGGCTGACCGGTGCTTGCTATTCCTGGCGCGCCGGACAGGCGATGCTGGTTTGCAATCGCAGCAAAGCGCGCCGTGGCGCCGCGTCCGACATGGTGCGGTACCAGCACAACAAACCAATTGTGGCGCAAACCAGGTTCGGCTGCGAATGCCTCAAAGATCAACTGGACATCCTCATCGTACACACTGCCGCAGACAAGGATGCTGCGACCAGCTGCGAGGGCAAGGATGTCATCCCTGAGTTTGCGCGGTGGCACACTCGAGGTACGGTCAAGCACACGGTCAAACTTGGTGTCCCCTGTCGTGATGACACGTTCCTGTGGCAGTCCATATTGATGGATGAAAAATTCGCGACTGGCATCGTCTACCGTAAAAACTGCGGAGAATTTTTTTGCCAGGTAGCCCCGTCCAGCATTTTTCCATCGTGACCCCGGATTTCCCGCAGGCATGCCTGCGTCCACCAGAAACAGCGGGCCAGTGCTGCCCATGACATGCAGGAACGCTGGCCACCATTCGTGGCGAATCACGACCGATGCCCTGACCGGATGATGATGGGCAAAGCGACGCCAGTTCCATGTTGTGTCAACCGGGGCAAGTGCCGCGCGACCAGGCTCCCTGCGAGCACGAAAGAAATCCAGACCGGACCGGGATAAAAAAAGGAATAAAGCGGAAATCTTGCCGTCGTCGGACAGCTTTTGCACCAGCGGCAAGGCCTGCTCGTATTCGCCGGCTGAACTACAGAAAAAAAGCATCTCTTGGCTGGTCCCCGCAGGCAAAGGTGGAAGGCGCCATGCGGACAACTCGTCGCCCGGGCCTCGTCCCTCAAATTGCCGCAGAGAATTTATCTTGAACAGGATGCGCAGAAATTGCGCGCAGCGATACAGGACAGCCAGCAACACGGAGCTCGCCAGCAAGGCGAACTGTTCCACGGCACTGCTCATGACATGTTTTCCATCAGGATCCGGGCCAGGTCCCGTGAGGCCTGGATGTGCGGGATACTCGTGAAACACAAATGATCGCCATACCGGCACGCGGCCTTCCCGTGTTTTGAACACGGCCTGCAACCGAGGGCGACCGAATAGGCCCGGCTTTGGTCAAGATGCGGCGCAAAGCCAAAGGCCTCGGCAGTGGGCCCAAAAAAAACAAAAGCTGGTTTGCCAAGCGATTCGGCGATGTGCGCCAAAGAGGAGTCATTGCTGAGTACGGCCTGGCAGGCGTTCAGGACTGGCACGGTCCCGCACAGGTCGGTCTTGCCGGAAAGGTCCAGCACTGGACCTGGCCACGCTGGTAGCAAAGGACTTCCTTCAAGGAGGCTCATCAGTTCCGCACAGTCGGCTTTCTCCTGTCCAGCGCCCAGGAGAACAAGGCCCGTCCTTGAAGCGCGATCAGCAGGCAGCAAGCCGACAAGTGACTTCAGAGTCGATGCAAACAGGCCGGCGGGAGCTTTCTTGGCCGCGTGAGCAGCCCCCGGTGCAACAGCCACCCAGGCAGTCGTGGGATCGAGCAGTTCAGACTTCGTCGGGCAAAAAAGACGGGGGCGCGGTTTGGGACCGTCGACGTCAGGAAAATCTTGTCCGTCTTTCAATCCCGCAAGGAGCCGTTCCATGGCATCGGCTGCGATACTCCATTGGGACCCTGTTTGGCGCGTGCCGTCAAAGTTCGTAAGCCAGCGGTTGATTCGAAGCGAGAGTTCAGAGCGGCCCAGGATCCGGCTTACTGAAATCATGAGCAATCGCGATGCGTATTTTTTGTCTGACCGGAAGACCGCCAAGCGCCCTCGCCTGCCAAGATTCCTGGTCAGTTTCAGCGACCGGAGGTTTCCTTGCAGGTCGAGGCATGCGTCCAGCTGCTCCGGAATGGTCCCCGGTTCGTTGATATCGTGCGTGGTGACTCCAGGCAGGAACTGCCTGATCAGGGAAAGCGAGGGTTCCTGCCCCGCCCAGTGCAAATCAAACTGCCGCCCATTTGATTTTCCCCATTTATTTAGGGAGCTTACAGCCGCAGTCGCCAGCACCACGTCGCCGATACTGGACGAACGGATGATCAGAATTCGCAGTGGGCTTGGCGTGGAGGTGTGGTTCAAGGTCGCATCAAAAGCCGGGGTGGTTGATAAAATTGTCCTGGCCGATTAAAATTTAAATAAAATAATCTGGCAACTGGTAGAAAAATGAACCCTCGACGTTCCTGGAAATCATTTTTCAGCACACAGCGCCATGTCAACCTGATCTATTTCGTCGATGCTGCAAAGACGAAAACGATCCGGGTGACCATGCGCTCTGCGACGATTTTCGTTGCCTCGTCGATTTTCCTTGTTGTCTGGGCGGTTGCTGCCGGCGGCTGGATTGCGCGGCTACAGGCCAAGCAGTCTGACCTGCGTGCCGAGCTCAACAGTTCCCGGGCGGTTATTTTTGAATACCAGACCCTTCATGATGGCGTATTTGAGCAAGCATATCCGGAGCTTAAAGATCGCAGATTTGCCGGTGCAGGGTCGCCCACAGCGGCATCCTCACAGGCGTCCCAGCCGGTGCTTGCGCTTTCTGCCGCGGCCCCGGGCGTCCAAGGTAAAAAAATGGCTGACGCCTTGGAGTCTGCGAAGACCCTCACGCGGTCAGACAGCAAATCTCCCCTTTCATTGTCCAACCCCAAGTTTATCCGCAGGAAATCTGGTCTCGAGGTCTTTTTCGACCTTCGTAACAGCGATGCTTCGACCAAGGCTGAGGGCGTCATCTGGGGCGTAGCCGCGATGGAAAGTGGCAATGGTGAAAGGATCACCGTGACAGTTCCCAGGAACCTGTCCCTCAATGGTACGGGCGATCCGAGTAATCCCGCCCAGGGTCAGCGTTTTGGAATCCGCCGGTATGCACGCAGGAGTTTCGTGTTTCCGGTGCCAGAGGCATTCGATGGCAAGGTCCTGACGGTGGAGATCGCCCTGGCCGGTAACAAGGGGCAGTACCGCTCGGCATATACAATCCCCGTCAATATGAAGTTCAGCGAGGTGGTGAAACATGATCCACCCGTGAAGGAAGAGTCTGCGGATGATGACGTCGCGCATGACCCGTCGGCGAACACGGAAGACCCCAGCCCGGCGGATGCACCGCCTGGTTGACCCAGGCGGCCGGGGTGACGAAGCCGCGCCTTCGGGGTAACATTTTTGGAGCAATCCAGAAAACCGGCAATAATTCCCCCGGGAGGTTGTCAGATGCGCATCCTTATAGCCTGTGCTGTCCTCGCTCTGGGCAGCGCTTGTTCAACGACCCTGTCAGGACGGCTGGAAGGCCCGGAACTCGGCGCTGATTCCTTGCGTGATGCAAGGGTTAACGTCACCCGGCTTGATGCGGCGGCTGATGACCAGTCGTCTTCGCAAGACGGACCTGTGGCTTACATCCTTGTTCCGTCCTCTGATGGTTCGTTCTCCAGTTCAGAAAGCCTGCCAGAGGGACGCTACCTGGTAGAAGCCCTGGTTCCTGGTTACGAACCGGTATCGGAGCAGCTCCAGCTCGATTCGTCGAAGAAAATCACTTTGAACCTGAAGCCAACAGGGCAGGCCAAGGCTCGCTCTACGGATTACAACGCGGACCCATCGGCAAGCCGTGGTGAAGGCAGTGCAGTTTTGACCTTGCCGCAATTCTAGTCACCCGCTCTTATTTGTGGAGTGAAACCATGCACCGGTTCCTGAATCCTTCCCCCATCCGTTCGCTGTTTTACATGACGGCCCGCAGCCAGCTTGCAGCGGCTTTATTTTCCGCCGCTGTAGTCTTAACTGCCTCCGCCTGCCAACGTGAGGTGTCCCGGGCCTTCCGCGTCGAGGTCGCCACCAACCAGGGTGATGCGGTTCATGACGCGGAAGTGAGGATTGGCGGCCGGGTCATTGGTCAGACGGATGCCAAGGGCGTGCTTGAATCGAAAGTAACCGTGCCTCAGGGGCAGGACCTTTCCGTCGAAGTTCACAAGTCTAGCGACCAGTATTACTTCGCGCCCCACATCGAGACAATCAATCCCGGGAAAACGGACGGCAAGCAAGTCGTCGTGAAGGCAGTCCTTTATTTCGTTCCAAAACCAAAACTGGCCGAGGCGCCGCCTGTGGATGGCGCCGGCGCTGCACCAGGAACGCCCGACAAGGCAGCCGAAGTATCCGGCGGAATCAAGGACCCGAAGGACTCGAAGGATGCGAAGGATGTAGCGGTAACCGCGGACCATCCGCCCTCCCCGCAACAACCGGAGGCCTCTGCACAGGAGCCAGTTGGTGTTGTCGCAGCGGCGCCAAGCGTTACCGAAGCTGTCAAGGCTCCTGTCACTGCGCCTCAACCTGAACCAGCCAAGCCCGCATTAGCCAATCCTGACACTGCACGCGAAGTCCTGGTCACTTTCCACGTGTTCGCCGGCAAGCAGTCGCAACCTGAAACAAAGATCATGGCCATGCCGGCAGACGGCGACGAACCAGAAAAATTGATTTGCACGACCAACGTGCGAGGGCGCTGCGCTGTGCGACTGAAAGCAGGCTCGGCCTGGGCTATGCGTGCCGTCAGGCAAGGTTTCGTCCCAGCGACGCAGGAACTGCAACTTGATCAGGCTAACAAACTGGTGCGGTTTCAGATTCAGAAAGGCAATACGCTTGAAGTTCGTGTGGTGGCCCGCGGCATGATGTCCAGCGCTCCGCTGGAGGGTGTCGTGGTTTCAGTTGACGGGAAGCCGGTGGGTACGACTGATAAGGGCGGCAAACTTTTGCATACTTTCGGTGCTGGTGGAACCACGGGCTGGATCAAGCCAGGTGCGTCAGGCTCGCCGATGATGAAAGTGGAACTTGCGCCACCGAAAGGCTTCCAGCCTGAATCCTCCGAGTACACCATGTCGCCCAGCGGAGACCTTCTCTTGTCGCGTCAGTTTGTCGCTTCGGCGGCAAGGGCACCGGTGGTGGTGATCGAGGCCGCTCGCAGGGTTTCCGCATCGCACGATCCGGCTGCAGCTCAGGCGTTTGCCGGTTGGGTCGAGGATTCTTTCAAACGCAAAGTTTTTGCACGTGGGATTCTGGCAGTGTCGAATCCCTTGCAGAAAAACCCAGATATTCGCGTCCGCCGCGGTGTTGGCAAGACGGGCGCAGGCCTGGAGCTGGAGCTGGTTGCCACCGACGCCAAGGGAATTGTCATCTCGGCGGCAAAAGAAGTCATCCCCGAGGGGACGGCCAAGCCAGACGCGAAAGTTGATGCAATGGTTGAACGCTTGATCCGTTCCCTGCCCTTCCAGGGCATGGTGACTACAGCGGACAAAAACCAGATCCGCGTGGCCATGCCGGGTCGACTTGCTGACATCGTCGCGGCGGGGGACCGGTTTGATGTTTTTGGAACGCAACCAGATAATCGGGGACGCAAATTCACGGTCGGTAACATCGCCTCGGCCAAAGTGATCGGCAGTGATGACGCCGGTGCCAAGGCCGGGACTGGTCAGGGTGAATTGACCCTTGCGGTTGAATATCCTGCGGGTGACAGCCGTTATCCCGTTGCCCGCGGCGACATCGTCGTGATGCGGGGCGCAAGCTTGCAGCCCGCTCTCGTGGAAGCACCTGCCACACGTGAAAACAGCGCAATTCAAGAGATTCCTGCTGAAGCGAAACCGCGCCAGGAAAAAACTGCTGGGCGCGTCTCTGGCATGATTCTTGTGCGCGAGAATGGTGAAGGCGGGGGTGAAGGAGGAAAGCCAGTCGCCCAGGCGAATGTCTATTTCAATGACGTGTGGATCGGTACCACGAATGGTGACGGCCTGGTGAAAATACCGCGTGACATCGTCGGCGCCTCCGGTTCGTTCCATGTCGCCAAACCGGGCTTGAAGCCAGCAACCCTTCAATCGCGCGTTGCTGCAAACTCAAAACTCGAGATCCCGGTTGAAGTGGAAGTTGCAAGGCTCAGGCTTGATTCCCTGCCCTCTGGCGCCAATGTCTACATCGACGGAAAGTTGATTGGCAAAACCCCGGTTGACACAGATGTTGCGGGCGCCGGTGCGTTTCTCAAGCTCGAAATCGGTGGCGTTGATGGGTATAAGAAACATGCTTCAGTCATAGAAGCGGAGGCCGGCACGCTGGATTTGACCTCCGAGCGTTCCATCCAGTTGGAACCCGATCTCATTGCAAAGGCGCGCAAGGCCTCTGACGAGGGCAATGCAAACGCCGCTCTTGAAGTCATTTCGCGTATCCCGTCAACCCATTCAGATTACCTGGTGGGCCGCCACCTTGCGGGCGAAATCGCTTTGGCCAGACTGAATGACCCGGCAAAGGCTCTGTCCTATTTTGAGGATGTTACCGCTGTTCCGCAGGTCAGGGATTTCATTGACAAGCGGTTCGTTGGATCCCACATCAATGAAGGGATCGCACTGCACATGGTTGCCGAAAAGGAAGCGCGCTCAAACCCGGCAAAAGCCGCAGAGGATTTCGCCAAGGCAGCCAACATCCTTGACCGCGCCAGCCGGTTCGTGCGCTTTCTGCCGAAAAAAGACTTCAACCGCTCCGTGCAGAACCTTGAGTATTTCCGTGCCCTCAGCTTCCACCGGAAGTGGCTGATATCGAACGACCTTGTGTCGATGGAAAAAGCGGGCCGGGGTTGGCGTGACTATTTGCGGTCCGTGCAGGATTCCGGGGTCGAACCTGGAAATGGAAACTCCGGCGAAAAAACAGCGGGCGCAAAGAATGACGAATCAGCGGTCTATGCTGCGAATGCAAAAGTTTACCTGAAACAGGTTGAAGCCGGGATGGCCAGGAGATGAAGGTAGGCATGTCGGTATCCTTCCATCACATCAGGGTTATACCTCTTTCTGTTGGTCTGCTTGCATGCACGCTGGCAATGGCCGGGTGTGCGTCGTCTGAAAAGTCGGGCTCAGGATTTTGGTCCTCCGTTTCCAACTATGTTCCCGGTTGGGCCCGGAAGTACCTGCCTGATGACAAGCGCAATGAACTGGTGGATTTCCGCGCCGCGGATGGCGCTTATTTCCCGCCTTTTATTCGGCGTTTTTTTCCCGGGACGTCCGTGTTTGAAAAGCAGTTTCCACGTCTGAACCATGCGCGCGAAGGGGTTCAGATGGTGGAGGTCCGCAAGTTGACGGCCAGGGATGACTCGCTGAACGAGGCAAATCTGAGCTGGTCAGCTGATGGCGTCTACCTCGGATTTGAGATCATAAGTTCGGAAAACCGTCGCATCCTGCTCAAGGACTTGATGGGTGATTTTGCCCGTGAATTGATGGTCCTTCCGGTCGCTCCCGGCAGCTCCCTTGTCGACGGAATCGGCTCTGCCGGCATGATGTCCTACAACGCCGGGTTGCGCTGGTCCCGAGACAGCAACCGTTTTGCCTTCGTTTCCAACGGCGGAGTCGGTGAGTTCAATATTTATGTCGGAAGCGTCTCAGGCGGCGAGCGCACGATTGCCTCAAGCCGCGCGAAGAACGGGTATGCCTCCTGGAATCCCGCAGGCAATGAGATCGCCTTCGTCAGTTCGCGGCGTGGAACAGCAAAAATCTACGTCGTTTCAGTGGATGACAGCGAGGTGATCCAGGTCAGCCACTCCAATGAGCCTGACCTCTTTCCAGAGTGGTTCCCCGAAGGCAAGCGAGTCGTTTTTTCTACTGGCGATTCACGGAACCACGACGTTGCAATCGTGCAGAAGGCTGCTGACGGAAAATGGAGTCGCCCCGTTAACGTGACGCGCAGTGAAGCTGATGAGTTGCGTCCTTCGGTCTCGCCCGATGGTCGATTTATTGCCTTCTACGGGGAGTCGCGGGAAAAGGTTGACGATTCTCTGGTGGAAAGCTCGCGCTGGAATATCCACGTAGTGCCAGTCGATGGTCAGGGATTTCCGCTCTCTGATACGGATCTGTCGCGGCGGATTGTGGCGCGTGATGTTGTTGTGGACCTGAATACCGGTCCGGCCTGGACCCCAGATGGGCGCAAGGTCATCTACGTCAAGCGGGACCCTACACTTTTCAACCCGATCCATGCCTATGACCTGTTTGAGGGCAAGACTTATCACTTCAAGACCAACACCCGGATGAATCGGGATATAATGATGTCAAAATTGGGGGTCCTCAGCTTCCGTGCCCAAGTGGGCAGCTGGGACAAGGTGTTTGTCGCCCTCACTAACCAGGGGATCCAGTTGCAGGGTCAGGCGCCAAGGACTTCGCGCCCGGTCTATCTGCAAAACCAGGCCAGATTCAGGGAGTGAATCATGGGAATGTTCAGCAGGCAGTCTATTCTTGGCGGGTTGGCAGGTTTGTCAGCCCTGATTTCCGGGCAGCTCATCGCAGCTGACAACCGGCTCGTGTACGGCGAGACCGGCCGGGTTGAGACTTACGACCCGTTTACGGCCCACGAGGCGACAGCCCAGCGCATGTCGGATCTGCTGTTCGATAGCCTTGTTGCGTTGGGGCGAAATGGGGATTACGTGCCTGCCCTTGCCTCCAGCTGGGAAGTTTCAAAGGCAGGGACAGATGTGATTTTTTCCCTGCGCGGCAATGTGCGTTGGCATCCCACTGCGGAAAAAGCTGACGGCAAGGATTCCGGCGGACCGTTCACTGCGAGGGATGTGGTTGCAACGGTGAAATTCCTGGTCAATGCGCAGAACGCCATCCCCAACTCTGAACGATTTTCAGCCATTGGAGGTGCGGAGGAACTGGATCCCATGCGGGTCAAGATCTCTTTGCGCCGTGCCGTGGCGGATCCCCTCAGGATCCTGATGTTCAAGGTTCTTCCAGCCTCGGCATTTGCTGGCCTGAAGTCCCCGCAGGCTTTCCGTGACAGTGCTTTCGCGAAAAACCCGGTTGGTACCGGCCCCTACGTTTTCGTCAAGGCCAACAAGCAAGGTGAAGTGCTGTTCCGCGCAAACAAAGGTTACTTTGGCGGATCTCCCCGGATTGAAACGGTCGTCATGAAGAGCTATGCCGACCAGAGTGTCATGGCGCAGTCCTTGATGTTCAATGCCCTTGACCTGGTCACTTACGTCAGTCCGCGTGACCTGGGTGAGATCATGGCGGACAAGCGTCTGCTGCTCATGCCCTACGATGCTCTTTCGTATTCTTTTGTGGCAATGAACAACGCGCGCCCTGTCCTGGGCGATCGCAGGATACGCCAGGCAATTGCCTTGTCCGTCGACCGAAAGGAAATGCTTGAGGCGTTTTTCCAGGGCCGCGGGCGATTGGTCACAGGTCCCTTTCCGCCGACCTCTTGGGCCTACAACCTTGACGTCAAGCCAGTCCAGCATGACATTTCCCGCGCCCGGCAGTTGCTCCAGGACGCAGGGTATAGCGACCGCGATGGCGACGGTGTGGTTGAAAACGGGCGCAAGGAACAACTTTCTCTGAAGATGGTGGTCCCTGTCTCGGGCGAAGGAGAGACCCTCAAGAAGATCGTTCTTGGCTTGCAGTCATACATGGGCAAGGCGGGGATTCATGTGCAGCTTGAGTTCCTCGACTGGATCGCATGGAAGAAGCGTGTGCTGCATGACCACGATTACGATCTGACGCTTGCTTCGTGGAGTTTTGATGATGCAAGCAACATCACCAGCCTTTTTCATTCCAGCAGTGCTGGCGCCTGGGGCAATAACTTCGTTCAACTGAAGAATCGTTCCATCGACGCCTTGCTGACGGAGGCCGATGCGACCAATGACTTCGAGAAAAAACGTGCCATTTACCACAAGATCCATGCCGTGCTGGCTGACGAGACTCCATATGTTTTCCTGTGGACGTTGACCCACCACGCGGCCTTTCAGGAATCGTTGGACGGTGTGCGGATTGAGCCATACTCATTCTTCCGGCATGTCAACAACTGGAGTCTGCAGCGGCGCTTATGAGTTCCAAAGCAAAGGAAAATCAGGCGGGGAATGACGGCGAAGCCGACAGGGGCAGTCCGGCACTCAGTGGCGTGGCCGACTTTCTGCAGGCGCCAAAGAAGCAGCAGCGAAATTACATCGTCTTTGCCGCTGGGCCGAATCTGACCGCCGAAATGAAGGATTCCATCGTAAAGTATCTGGAAGGTTTATCGAAGATCTATACGCTGGTGCAGCCACGCTCGGCTGAGGATCTGGCGCGCCAGGTGTCTCGCCAGATTCACATGATGATCGTTGACGACTCGTTTGCCGAGCGGACCAAGCTTCTGAAGCTGGTCAGGTTCATGAAGGAAAAACGGACCGCGACCGGACTTCCAGTGACGTTTCTTACACGAGATCCCGCCGGATTGACTGCCGATTACCGGAGTGAGTTGCTCGTGCACCAGGAGTCTGACGATTTCATCGGTCTGAAGAACATCGAGTCGGTAGAATTGGTTGGCCGCATCAAACAAGCGGTCGAAACCCGCAACCGCCGCCGTAGTCGCCGCTTCAAAGTGAACATGTCTGTCTCTTGGCAAACGCTTGGTGCCACGACCTGGTCGACCTGCGACCTCGTGGACATAAGCCTGCACGGCGCCCAGATCGTCGACCCTGGTTCCGATGTGGTGTTCCGCGTCAAGGATCAGGTCCGCCTGCAGATTCCCCTGACGGGTCAGGTGAGTGCGGCAGAAGGGGAGATCCTGAGGCTTTCTGCAAGGGTGCGCCGCGTTTCGCTTGGTGGCAGCAGGGCAGGTCTTAGTTTTGAACACCTCACGGACCGGCAAGTAATTGCATTGACGCAGCTGATCCTTGGCCTGGCAAACGGCCAGACGCTCAGCCACGTCGTAGACAATACCTATTTACCTTCAGTCGAGTGACTTTTCCCATGCCAAGGCATGTTTTACGATGACATCAAGGTTGTCATGCCGTGGCTTCCAGCCGAGTTTCGTAAGGATCTTCTGATTATCTGCAACCGAAGCAGAGATGTCGCCTGGACGTCTTGGGGCAATCTCGACCGGCAGTGAATGGCCGCAGGCCTGTTCAAGGGCTTTGATGACTTCAAGCACTGAAAATCCACGCCCGTAGCCACAATTGAAAGTATCCGGATTGCCACCTGCGTCAAGGTAACTCAAGGCAGCCAGATGCGCCGCCGCCAGGTCCTCAACATGAATGTAATCCCGAACGCCCGTGCCATCTTTGGTATCGAAGTCATTTCCGAAGATTTTCAACACAGCTCTTTTGCCTGTCGCGACCTCGGCGCCGATTTTAATCAGGTGAGTGGCATCCTTGGACTTTTGACCCAGCTTTCCGCCCGGGTGGGCGCCCGCAACATTGAAGTAGCGCAAGATCGTGTAGCGAAGTCCGGTCGACAAGGCGATATCGCGCAACATCTCTTCGGTGATCCATTTGGATCGGGAATAGGGATTGGTTGGCGCAGGCCTGTCCGTTTCACTGGCTGGAACAGGAGCGTCCTCCCCGTAGACGGATCCAGTCGATGAAAATATGAAATTCCTGACCCCATTCGCCACGCAAGTTTGGATCAGGTTGAGGCTGTTTACGACGTTGTTCTGATAGTACTTCACTGGTTCTGCGACGGATTCCGGAACGACCACCGAAGCTGCAAAGTGCATCACCGATTCAATCTGGTATTTTCGCAAGGTCTGGGCGACCAGTTCCACGTCGCCGCAGCTGCCCTTAACAAGAGGTTCGCCGTTCAGAAGGAATTCAGGGAATCCAGCAGAAAGATTGTCAACAACGACAGGCTTGAAACCAGCCTCTGACAGTTGTCGGGTAACGTGGCTGCCGATGTATCCGCAACCACCAGTCACCAGGATATGACGCCCATTGTGGTCATTCTTCATGTGCGATGGCTTCTCCGATCAGCTGCTGCATCCTGCGGGTTAGCTTTTGATGGAACAGTTCCAGGCGTTTCTCATTTACCTGCGGGTCGTCGTCAAGCTTTGGTGGCTTGATCGGCTCACTGATGTAGTGGACTAGCTTCACTGGCCTTGGCAACAAGCTGGGTCCGATGCCGCGGACGAGTGGCACCGGCATCCTGAGTTTCTCGTAAATGATGCGAGTCAATGGGTTCGAGTACACTTCGAACAGATCATCAGCGCGCGGACATGCTGCAAGGACCACAGGTACCTGCATTTCCATCGCCAGGCGCGCAAAGCCGCGGCGGCGGCGCCAACGGACTTGATATCGTTCCGATGAAGGCCTGAGTGCTTCCTGCATTCCGCCCGGGGCCACAGCAACGATATTGCCTGCCGCCAGTAGTTCGCGTGCCGTGTCCGGATTCCCCTGTACGGAGCCAAAGTAATTCATGATGTCGCCCAGGAAAGGCACCCGCCAGAAAGCTCGGTCAACGAGCGGACGGACAATCCGCTTTGAATTCTGGTAAATCGCCCCGAACAGCAAGACGATATCGTAGGTGGCAAGGCTGTGGTTGGTCACCAGCAGGTAGGCCCCGGACTTGGGCAAGGAGCGCAATCCTACCGCCTGGTAGCGGTGATAGATTTGCATGGCTTTGACCACCGGAAGAAGCATCGGGAGCTTGCTTTCCAGAGAGGCAGTAGACGCGACCGGCGGCATGACCGCTGGAAGATTTTTCTTTCGCGTTGCTTTTGCCATACTTCCCTTCTTTCCCATTCTGACTTCTTCTAGCCTTGCGTTCCCATCGCCGTCTTAGATCTCAACGGTTCCAGTGAAGACAAGTTTCGCCGGCCCGACCAGCATCCAGCCGTCACCGGCTTGTTGCACATACAGTGTTCCGCCGGGCATCTGCACTGCAGTCCATGTGTCCCCGCCGGGCATGCCATCGTTGGCAGCAGCTGCGACCGCAACGGCGCCGCTACCACACGCCTGGGTAAGACCAGCACCCCGTTCCCAGGGAATCACTACAAAGCTTGATTCAACGTCGAACCGGGGAAGCTTGTCTGGCATGCGGTCAACCTGTTCCCCGGTATCCGGTGTCCAGGACAAGTGAACGTTGATTCCATCCCAGCCTCCAGCTTTCTGAACCGCCTCAGAAAATTTACGCCAGTTGTCGGGTGTCGTTGCCTTGCCGAATACAACCAGGTGCATGTTTCCCGCATCGACAACGAAGATTGCTTCGCTGCTTTGCAAGATCTCCGCAGATTCTCCGGCAGCAGATGCGAGCTGTTGCCATAGCGCAGATCCCTTGCCCACCGCCTCGACTTTGACCCGATCCATCTGGACGCCTGTCAGTCCCTGCGGATCAAATACTTTGCACCAGAATTTACGGCCTTCGACGTGCCATTCTATCGCTGGCGGCAAATCTGCTTTTCTTGTTCCGGCAAGTTCCATGCGGCGAAGGACGCTGCGCGTAGCGCAACGAAGTCCGTTGCCACAATTGCGCGCGAGCGAGCCATCGGCGTTGATGATAACCAGTTCTTCAGGTGTAAGTTCGCGGGCTGTCCTTGTGACCACAACGAGGATACCATCAGCACCAACGCCATCGCCTCGACGGTTGCAAAGGGCTGGAGCCTGACGCTGAAGGCTGGGAATGATCAGGTCGCGGTCAGTGGCCGCAATCCATGCCACCATGAAGTCATTCTTGCAGCCGTGCCATTTTTCAAATTCAAGGTGCATGATCAGTCCGGTTGATCCTCGCTTGATAACACATATCCCCGACCCCGGACGCTGCGCAGGAACTTCGGGTTGGCAGGATCCGCTTCTATCAGCCGGCGCAACCTGACCATGAAGTTGTCAACGGTCCGCGTCTCCATGTCTTCGCTGACGCCCCAGACCCGCTTCAGGAGGTGCTGGCGCGACAGGACCTTGCCTGGATTCTTGAAAAACTCACGAAGAACATCGGCTTCCAGCCGGGTAAGTTGAGTCAAACCGGCCGGCGTCTTGATTTTTAAGGCTACCGTATCAAGCTGGAAGGGGCCCCAGACCAAAGGGGCATCATCCAGATTTTCAGTTTGTTCAAAAAAAGTGCTTCTTTGCAGTGTTCGGCGTACTTTGAGCATCAGCTCAGCAAGCCTGAATGGTTTGGTGATGTAATCATCAGCGCCGATGGCAAGGCCGCGCAGGATATCTTCTTCACCCGCCCGTGCGGTCAGGAAGATAATCCCGGCCCGCTTGTCCCTTGAGCGAATTAATTCTGCGATCTCCAGGCCGTTACGGCCTGGCAGCATGACATCCAGCAGGTAAAGGTCATGGGCGGCTCCGCCTGTCTGGATCAGCTCGAAAGCCTTTTCCCCATCCTGGGCAAGGTCCACCGCGTAGCCTTCGGACTTGAGGTTCAGCTCAAGGGTGAACGCAAGGTTCGGTTCGTCCTCCACAAGAAGGATCTTGCCCTTCACGTGAGGCGGATGGATGGGATCATTTTCTGGCATGTGCAGAAGGAAGCTCCAGAATAAAGGTGGACCCCTGGTTGACACCGGCAGACTCAGCCCGTACGCGGCCACCCATGATCCGGACCATGGAATCGACAATATAGAGGCCCAGTCCCGTTCCCGGAATGGCTTTCTGGACGGCACGGTCTCCGCGGCGGAATATTTTGAAAAGCTTCTTCATTTCCCGGGGATCGATTCCAATGCCCTGGTCCTTGACGGAGATCAGGACCTTGTCATCAAGCCTTTTGGCAACCAATTCGATTTTTTCGCTGCCAGGGGCGTATTTAAACGCATTGAGTATCAGGTTCTCAAGGATGACCCGCAGAGTTTCCCGCGGCGCATAAACCATAACATCTTCTTCCAGTGCGCAGACAACATGCAGGGACTGGTTGCCGGCAGCGCTCGAAATCTCTGCCGCAACATCCGGTAACCACTCAGAAATATTTATTCTTTCAGGTCCTTCGCCAAAAAGGGTGATGCCGCGGTCAAGGCGCGACGCGATCAGGATCTGGTCAACCAGGCGGGTCAGGCGGGCGATATCCTGGTGAACTCCCTTCAGCAACCTTTGGCGCGCATCCGGGGTCAGTTCATTGCGCTCCAGTTTTTCGATCGTTTCAATGGCGAGCTGGATGCTTGCCAGCGGTGAGCGAACCTCGTGGGTGACGCTGGAAAGGAAGTTTCGCTGCTGCCGAATGATAGAGCTTTGACGCAAGCCAGCCAGGAACCACACAACAGCAAGTACCAGAATGCCACCCAGCAATATGCAGCCGATGACCAGGATCAGGACTGTCGTACCGCTTTCGATGTTTGACCATTCCTTGGCCCCTAGAAGGGTTTTTAGTCGATCTTCCTGGCGCATGAACCAGACGACCCAAAGGACCATGGTGGTGACAGAGAGGGTTTGCAAGCCGACAAAAAGGGAAATCGGATTGAACAGGAACCGGAGCCCTGAGGCGGCCTTTACGGCAATGGCCCCCGTCCTCATCAAAACCCTGCCTTGTAGGCTTCCGTGCGCCTTGCGTTTACCTGGAAAATAGCCTCACCGTATTTGGTGGTTCCCCTGGTGATCCTCAGATGACCTTCGATCCAGACTGGTTTCCACTCTACTTTCGCTTCCGCATCTCCTGTCATTTTTACGAGCACCTGCTGGTTGGGCGGAGGTGGGGGCATGTGGATACAGGCCTGGGGATCCGGGACGAGCAGGAATTCGCGCACGGCCTGCATGTTGTCCTCAAGAGGTACCATGAATCCGGGCAAACGAACGATGCGGCCATCCAGCTTCTGCAACGACTCCGGGGCCGACTTCGAATTCATGTCGTACCGTGCAAGGGTCGGCCAATCGATCGTGGTGAGTTCACCGCTGGCTGTGTTTTGGGAGCTGGAAGAGGCACTCCGGTTGGTCCACCATGAATGGACCATCATGCCGGCAATGGGAGCCAGCAGGAATCCTGTCGCAATCATGATCTGTTTGAATTTCATTTCCGGTCCCCGGATGGTTCAGTCATATACGTATCGTAAGGCCGTCGACAAGTGCATTGCGGTAGGCCCGTCGGGCTGGGACAGCCGCCATCAAAAGTCCGGTCAAAAACATGATTCCAACCATCAAACTTTCAGCAAGGGATGGTGCAGTGACCGGTAAATGGATGCCAAACCGGTCCCCGATCACTCCGGATGCAGTCAGAACTGTCGCGTAAGTCAACGCCAGGCTCACCAGAACAGCTGCACCCGTGACCATGGCAGACTCCGCCAGCAGCATCGTTATGATGGTTGAGGGGTGCGCCCCCAGGGCGCGCAGTATGGCCATTTCCCGCCGCCGCTCGTTCAGCGAGTTATAAAGCGCCACGACCATGCTCAGAAGCCCGACGATGATCACCAGGACTGCAACGAGTCGCAGCACACCGTCAGCGTAGGACAGGCCCGCCCACAGTTGGGCAAGGGTGAGCCCGGGAAGAGCAGCAGTCAATGGCTCCCCCGTCCATGTCTGGATCTCGCGTTGCAGGCCCAGGGCATCGGTTCTTGCTTTGGTGCCGATGAAGAATGCGGTCAAGCCGGGCAGAGTGCTTTCCTCGCTACCATGATCAGCGTGTTCGTGGTCATCGTGTCCATGGTCGTCTTGATGGTGCAGGCTTGCCATGGCTTCAAGCTTTATGAACAAGCTCCGGTCGTAGGGGGTTCCGGAAGGAGAAAGGACTCCTGACACTCGAAAAGGTTTGTCGCTGTGGGTGACAAAAGATTCCCGGGCCATGCCGTGTGCCAGTATCACTTCTGACCCTATCCGGTATCCCAGCTCGCGGGCCACGGTGGCGCCGATCACAACGTCTTGTGGTGATGCTGGCTTGCCACCGCTCACAAACTCAAAACCGCGGTCCTTCCGGTAGCGGTAGTGAAGGAACATATCATCGTTGGTAGCCACTACCGGAAAGCCGCGGTGGCTGTCGCCAAGCGCCACCGGGATTGTCCAGGACACAGCAGGATGTTTTTTGAAGTGTTCCCAAGTCGCCGGGGACACGCTATTGGCGGCAGTTCCTATCTGAAACACACTGTAGAGCATCAGCTGCACGGGCCCGCTGCGTGCACCTGCGATCAGATCCGTCTGGCTGATCACACCAGTAAATCCTTCCTCTGCACCGCGGCGAAGGCGTTCCACCACCAACAAGAGCGACATGCTCAAACCAATGGCAAAAATTGTCAAAATGGTGGTCGTACGCCGGTTCAACAGGGATTTCCATGCTAGCGAGATGAGGGTTTTCATGGGCTGTATTCCTTAATCATCCCCGGTTGAGGCGCGGAAGGCGCGGTTGATCCCGGCAAGTTCGATGGTGCGGTCAAACCTTCGTGCGATCCCTACGTCGTGGCTGACGAAAATCACTGTGGTGCCGCATTCCCGGGTGACTTCCATGAGGACATCCAGGAACCGGTCACGGTGCAGATGGTCAAGTGCCGACGTTGGCTCGTCACAAACAAGGATTTCCGGGTTGCCAAACAGGGCCCGTGCTGCGGCGACTCTTTGTTGCTGGCCGAAGCTCAAACTGGTGACAGGCCGTTCCAGGAGAGGGCCGATTCCGAGTTTGCCCGCCAGCTGCGCAGCTTTTTCCCTGTGTGCCTGTGTGCTGCCACCAGCGCGCTCGTAGCGCTCAGGACTCAATCCAGCCGGCAAGGCGATGTTTTCAGCGACGGACAAGTAGGGCAGCAAATTGAAAGACTGGAAGACATAGCCCATGTGGGCACCGCGGAACGCGTCCCGCTGATGGGGGCGCAGGAGGGCCAGGTCCTGGCCCAGAATCCTGACCGTCCCGGGGGAGGAAGGAAGAATCCCTGTCAGCAAGCCCAGCAAGGTGCTTTTTCCACAACCGGACGGACCGCAGACAAAAATCCGCTCACCCGCGGCGACGTCCAGTGAGCCAACGTCCAGAACCGGGGTTCCATCCCCGTAGTCAAAACGAAGATTTTCTATTTCGATCATGTGTTTCATCGCCGGTCGCCCTCGACTGCCTTGCGTGGTGCGGGAAATGGGGTCTATTATCCATTGTTTACCTCAAAAGGAACATCTGTGCCCGAGTTCTTGCCAATTTTCCGGCGTCCATCCCGTCGCGACTGGTGGGTAGCGGCTGCTGCAGGCTTTTTGGTGATCGCTGCAGCCTTGTCCTGGGACCGGCCGCAACCTGCTTCCGGGCTGGATGCGCTTCACTCCCGGATCCAGATCCTGCTGTGGGACGACACGTGGCGTGCCTTTGCCGGTCGCAATCTCCCTTCCGGGGAAGACTGGGTGGAGATTTTCTCCCAGCTTGAGAAGCGCGGCGTGCGACGCGTTGCTATCGTCGACGAGCAGGTGTTTTCACCAGTGAATGCTGCGACTCCAGGTTTTCTGAATGCTTTCCGCGGGGCCTCAGCCAAGGGCATTCTAGTGTACGCACCAGTCAGTTTTGCCGGGGAACTGCGCAGGACTTCGCACCAGTCTGTCGACCCAGACCTTTTTGGCATGCCGGTAGAGAGGTTGTTGGGCGAGGGTGGCCAAGAGGCTGGAGGCTTGGCGCGTCAAACCAGCGTCTTGGATTATCGCATGTTTGCCGACGCCGCCGGGAATTTGATGTCTGGACCGTCGCCGGGTTTTGCAGAATTTCTTGCCGGTGTTGGGCTGCTCGAAAGCGGTGACAGTCCGGGACGGTTTTTTCCCGCGATGCGGTGGCGGGAAGACAGACTTCTCACGCACATGGGGGTGGTCGTTCTTGATGAGAAGGACGGCATGGCCCTCGATCGTGGACAATTTAAATTGAGCGGGAGACCGTTGCAACTGGATGGCGGGGCATTGCTGCTGCCGGATCTTCCCGGCGATGCAACCCTTCGTGCCCGCAGTCGTTCCCTTCTTGACCTTACGGGACAGGCGGCGGCCTCAGCGCTCGATCTGGATGCTTCAACGATCGTTTTCCTGTCTGGTCCCGGTCTTGCCGGGGCGCGCTCTGCTATTGGTATTACCAATGCGGCCTTGAAAGGAGAGTTGCGATCCCCGGACAGTGCGCTGCCGTTGTCCGTGATCTTCGTCGTAATGATAATGTCCTTCGTTGCGGCCTTGATGCGCAGTCGCGCTGCATCAACCCTGGTTTGGCTGGTTGTTGTTGCCAATGTGACGCTGATGGTTGGCGCTGGTATTTTGTGGCGATCAAGTGGGCCAGGGACCGTTCCTGTGCTACTCCTGGCCTGGACGATGCCCTGGGGTTTGGTCATGGCCGCAAACCTGCGCCGGGAGTCTGCGCTGTCCGCCGGTCTTCGACGTCAGCTTGACAATGTGCTTGCCGAGAAAATTTCCATGAGTCGCCAAGCCCGCATGCTGGTGCACGATTTGCGCAGGGTTTTGAAGGTGACGGACCCCGCGTCAAGGACCTACGTAGATGGGTTTCTCGCTGAGCTGTCTGCACTTGATCGTGAGTCGAAGCCCGTCAGGAAGGCAGTTTCCCTGGTGTCCCTCACCGGCCAGTCGATGGCGCAGATCGCTTCCCTGTGGAGCAGCAGACAAATTCGCTATGAAATCGAATTCAAGCATTCAGCTCTGGTAATCGGCGATCCCGCCGGTATCAGGCGTATCATCGACAACTTGCTTGATAATGCCAGCGCGGCATCGCCTGCTGGTGCAGTGGTCAAGGTGCGGACTGCCGATGCCCGGATCCTTGCGAAGGATTCTCATCGCCCGGCCTGTTCTCTTGTCGTCCAGAATGAATCAGCGGTGCTTGGCCAGGACAAAATAGCCCGGATGTCCAGGGCCCCCGCCCCCGGCGCAGGCGGGCGCGGACTAGGCCTTGTGATTGTCCGCAATCTGGTCGAGTCGATGGGGGGCGAATTCCGGATCACTGAGTCGACCCCGGAAGGCGGCGACCGCAATTCCAGTTTGATCTCATTTGAGGTTCTGCTGCCCTGTGATCCGCAGATGGTCGACCCGGGGGCTGTTCAGAACATGACAGGGCCTGGCGTGCCAGGAGTCCGGTACACGCGCAAGCTGCTGATTGTCGTTGATGACAGCCCATTCATCCGCGAAGCCTGGGAGGCGCAAGCCTCGGATGTTGAAATCGTGACATTTGCCTTTCCGGAAGATTTTCTTGCGGCCTACCGGGATGGCCAGGAATTCAACCAGAGGTCGGTGATCCTGGTTTCGGACTATCACTTTGATGGTTCGGCAATGGACGGTGTTTCGCTGGCGCGGGAAGCAAGGCGTCTTGGTATCAAGGACGTGATCATCTGCAGCGACTGGGAGCTGGGGGCGCTGGAGTTGCGCGGCACGCCTGTGAAACTTCTGAAGAAGGACAAGATTTCGGTCGCTGCGGTGCTCGAGGCGATTCAAAACCCATCTGCTTGAAGCACGTCTTCAAGGAACCCGAGTCGGGCAAAGATCGATTCCAGATCAATATCCGGGTCACGGGTAAAGACACCACACTGGAACATGCTGTCGATACCAAGGTGGGACTGGCAGTGAGTTATTTCGACCCGCACCCGCGCCTCGTCGACTTCCAGCCAAAATTGTCCACCCTGCTGCAAAAATTCGCGGCTGATAAATCCGAGCCCCCGTTTTGACACATCCGTTGGCCGGACGTTAATCAGCCGGTCCCCGTCCATGGAGACAAGCCTTCCCGAAGCGCGGCTGGAAACACGGTAGCGCTTGAGCTCAGTGCGTTTTGATCTGATTCGCAAAACTGACATTTTGTCCAGCCATTCCGATGGGTTGCTAGGCCGCTTACGCGTCCGACATCTTCTTATCGACAAGTTTGCAGATCTCTTTAGCAAAAATTGAATTTCGGACCCTGGGAACCAGACGGTCAGAGAAGTCATGGTTTTGGCAGAGTGTCAGAGCGTTGACGAGAATGCGCCATTTGATGCCGGATCTTTGGCGGAGGAAGAAGTTGCCGAAGCCAATTTTGCTCAGTGCAGCCTTTGTGTGAGAACAAAGTTATCAAGGAAAAATCTGCCGCGTTCCGGGGTACTTGCGACTGCACCTTGGCTTGGCACGGCCCTTGCTAAGTCTTCCCTGAACTCATCCAAAAAAGAATGCCCTGCAACCACGTGTGAGGTTCCATGAACCCCTGTCATGACACCGTTGCCCTGCTCATGCCGCGTCGCGCGCTTCTGGCGTTGCTGGCGTTGGTTGCATCGGCGATTTTTTTGCCGACGCCTGCACTGGCAGCGGACTTCAGCGAGATCGTCCTGTCATTTCCTGAGGTCCGTCCTTACTCCGCTAAGTACGATGCAGTCGAAAACTCGGTTCGCATTGAACTCCTGAAAACCTCCTCGGAGGAGCTGGCGGCTCTTGAGCGCTACGATGAGGACTTGGTGCGTCGCGTAGTAGTGAAAGACCGTGCAGCTGACGGAGTTGAGATCCTGATCAAGCTGAAGTCGCGTGAAGTGGTCGCCACAGTTGAAGATTTCCGTGAGCCTTTCCGGATCGTCATCGACATATTCAAGCGCGGTTACTCCCCTGCTCGCGATGCCGAAGGCCTTCCACGCACCAAACCAGCGGAAGTTGCGAGCGCACCTGACAATGCGCCATCGGCTGTATCCGCAGCCCCCAGCCTCTCTGCCAATGCGGCGAAGCCTTTGCCGGCAACGCCAGTTCAAGGGGACTCGGCGTCTGTTGCGTTGTCGGCCAAGAATCCGCCGCAGCGGCGAATATTCCAGCAAGCCCCGCGCCGGTTCGAGGGCGGAGCCGACCTGTGTGCGGCCCTCAACCAGGCGAAGCCAGGCACGGGGACACATTGGAGCAAGTATGCCGATCCGGTATACCGCCTTGATTTTCCGCCCGCAAAGTCATCGCTCGCCGCAGAAATTCCGCAGGATGTCTGCAATAAGGCGATAACTTCCACGAAAGACTTGTCCCTGTTTGCCAAACGGCTGTTTGACGACGGACAGGAATTCCGTGCGATGTCGGTCTATCAGCAACTTCTCTTCCACGATCCCCAGGCAATCGAACAAGATGCCGGCAATTTGTGGCGCATGGCGGAGATCCACCTGGGTCAGGGTAATCTTTCGCTGGCTGGCGGCTATTACGAGACAATCAGCAAGCGCTTCCCTGGAACCCAAGAGGCTTTCAAGGCGGCGATGAGAAGCCTGGATGTGAATAGCCTTGAACTGATTCAGGCAGGCAACCAGAGCGGCCTTGCAGGTGGTCCTGTCGAAAAAATTGCGTCCCTCGAAATGGGCCAGGGAGACTCCCCGACGTCTGTCGAAATTCGTGCAGGCAAAGTTCTTCGCGCATCATATTGGAGGAACGCTTCTTCCGGGCCGGGCAAGTTGCAGGTAGCTGATCTTTCCGAAACTGAATCCCGCGAACTCGAAGCCCTGTTGCCGAAGATCCAGCATCCACGCACGAAATTTCTGACCGCGTCTCTTCTTCTGGCGGGTCGCGTAGCACCTGCGCGTGCGTGGGAACAGGAATCCGGTGTTTTCGCTGCTAACTATTTCCGCGACTACAAAACCGCGGAATGGGATCCGATGCGTGGCGAGATGCTCCAGCGTTTGCGTGACAAGCTGGATTCAACCCTGCAGTCTTACTCGGCAGCCGGTCGCCATGTTGAGGCGGTCCAGACGTTCGAGCTGCTGCCCAAGCCCCTTCAGTCCGTTCGCAAAAACACCAGGACTGCGTGGGCGATGGGCGAGTCCTACCGTAATATCGGGCAACCGCAACCTGCAGTAGCCTTCTACGAGGCTGCCGCAAAGGATGCGAGCGGTATCGATCGGTTCAAAGCCCAGTTTTGGATGGCCCAGATGGCATCCGAGACATCAGACGTCCTGGGCCGCATGAAGGCCGGCGCAACGCGAATTTCTCCTTACCAGCGCCAGGTAGCCGAATCGGATCGTGGCATGGCCGCGACCCTGGCGGGGCTCAATCCGTCTGAACGCGAGCAGCTCTACTCGACATTCCGCGGCCCCCTGGAATCATCCATTGAAAAACCGACAAGGTTGCGCACACCGCCCAGATTTGTGCTGAGCGCATGGCGGGACAACCTTTCGTCGCGGCGCTCGGCATCCACCGATAGCGCTCCGGTCACAGATCTCAAGAGCCAATTTGCTCCTGGCGCTGCGTCCGCCAAGCTTGTTTCTGGACTCGCCGCAAGATTCAAGGAACTCGGGATGAGCAATGAAAGGCGACAGGCCCTTGCGTTGCTGAAGGAAATGAAGCCTTCCCAGTTTGGTGACGACACCGCAGCAAGAAAAGCCTGGATGGACCAGTTGCTCGGCCTTGCCGAGGAGTATCGCAAGGACAACGAGTATCTTGAGTCCGGCCGGATTTTCAGCCTGGTTGCGTCAGAAAGTGAGAACTGGGAGGGTCGTGCCGAGACGCTCTACAAGGCAGGCCTGCTTCTTTACCGCGCGGGTCGAAAGGACGAGGCGATTGCCGCTCTGGAAAAAGCGAAAGCGGACGGCAACAACCTTTTCTACGCAAATCTTGCAACCGAACGACTTTCACAGATCCAGAAAAAATAAACGCCCTCAAACCGGCAGGCAACGCCGCCAACAACCGGATGGAGTGATTCGATGAGCCAGGCATTGCGTAAAGAATTCACGGAGTCTGCGAGCGCGCTGAACCCCAACAGCCATGGAAAGGGCGGAACCGCTTACGTCGATTACGCCAGGTCCCGTCAGGCCGCCCCCCAGGAAGCCCCGCTTGTGTGTGACGGCGGATGGCTTGTTGCTGATCCGGCGATGCGCCGTATCAAGGAGATCGCGGAGCAAATCGCTGCGGTGAATTTGCCTGTCCTGATCACCGGTGAGTCGGGAAGTGGCAAGGAAACAATTGCCCGGTACATTCATGCCCGCTCCGTATTTGCCGCTGGCCCGTTTGTTGCAGTGAATTGCTCTGCGATTCCATCAGCAATGTTTGAGAGTGAGCTTTTTGGTTTCCAGCGTGGTGCATTCACCGGTGCGACGGCGGATCGCATCGGTTTGCTGGAGAGCGCCAACAACGGCACGATCCTTCTGGACGAGGTTACAAACATCGATGCGGCAAATCAGGCAAAATTGCTGCGTGTCATCGAGGAACGCAAGGTCAGGCGCCTTGGCGGGAACTCCGATGTTTCGCTCAATGGCCGCATCATCGCAACTTCGAACGTCGATCCGATGTCCATGGTCGCCAAGGGTGAGTTCCGGCAGGATCTCTACTACCGCCTCTATGTCCTGCACATCGAAGTGCCAGCACTGCGCAATCGCCAGGCTGATATCGATGCGCTCGCTGCTCACTTCGCTGAAAGGGAATGCATTTCACAGCAAAGGCGGGCGGTTACAATTTCCGAAGATGCGCGCAAGGTCCTGCGCGGATACTCATGGCCTGGCAATGTCCGCGAACTCCAGAACGTCATCAAACGTGCGGTGCTTGCCTGCAGCGGCGATGTCATTGGAGTCGCCGATCTTGGGTTTGAAGGCATTGCGCAGCAGCCCGAGGCGGCAAGCAACGAGTGGATTGCTTCCCTTCCCGTTGGTCGCACACTGCAAGAGGTGGAAACCCAGTTCATCCTCAAGACGCTTGAGCACCACAGCGGCAACCGGACGCACGCAGCGCGAACCCTTGGCATCAGCCTTCGAACCTTGCGCAACAAGATCAATGAGTTTTCAGCGGTCGGTATCGATGTCATCGCGCCGCTAACGGGGAGGGCAAGTTGAGCCAACCAGTTACAAACCTTCTTAATTTCTCTGACCGGGTCAACCTGTCTGCGCTGAGTCACAGGATGCGCCGCAGCCAGGTCATCTCGAGCAACATCGCGAACGCCGAGACCCCCGGCTACCGCGCACTTGGTTATGATTTCGAGAAGCAACTCCAGGACGTCTCCCAGGGTGGCGATGCCCTTCCCGTAAAGGTTTCTTCCCCGAAGCATTTGCAGAACGCTTTCACCCAGGCGGACGGGTCGATCCGTCCGGATGTCCACGTTCGACCGACTGAGTCGATTCCCCACGATGGCAATACGGTTGATATCGACACCGAGATGGCCCAGTTCTCTGAGAACCAAATCCTGTACCGGGCGTCTGTGGAGAGCCTGAATCGCAAGCTCGGCATGCTCCGGTATGCAATCAGCGGAGGTCGTTGACCATGAGCACTTTCAAGTCAATGGCGATTAGTTCTTCTGCGTTATCTGCACAGCGACTGCGGATGAACATCCTCAGCACCAACTTGGCCAATGCCCAGACAACGCGCACGGAAGAAGGCGGACCGTACCGCCGCCGTGATGTGGTGTTCGAGGCATCTCCGACCGGAAACCAGTTCGCCGACTACCTTGATGGCACTCACGATACCAAGCTTTCCAAGGTGAAAGTCACTGGCATCCATGAGGATCAGGGTGCGCCGCGCCGGGTCCTCGATCCTTCGCATCCGGACGCTGATGCGGACGGGTACGTTGAATTGCCGAACGTCCAGGTGATGACAGAGATGGTCAACATGATCGCCGCAACGCGTGCCTATGAGGCGAACGCGACTGCATTGAACGAGACAAAGCAGATGGCCATGAAGGCCCTCGAAATCGGCAGGTAACGGGTCCGGCAAGGTAGACCATTGATCCCTGGATGGACAGGGGGAGGAAATTGGAATGTCAAGCCAGCTCTCGATATCGTCCCAGGCAGCGGAGAACCTCTTTGCGAGATTGCGCGACGTCCGGAAGGAGTCCTTGGCGCCGGTGTCACCAGACGCCAGCCAGGCAGGTGGGGCAGCGAAGCCTTCCGGCATGTCCTTCTTCGACCAACTTCAAGCTCGTGTCGCTGAAGTCAATGACAACGCCAAAGTTGCGGACAAGATGGCGGTGGATGTGGTTACCGGGAAGTCCGAGAACCTCCATGAGGCGATGCTTGCCGCATCGACAGCAGAGCTGACCTTCAATTTGATGGTCCAGGTCCGCAACCGGGCACTTGAAGCGTACCAGGAAGTCATGAGGATGCCTGTCTAACGGGGTGAAGCGTGAATAATTTCCGTGAATTTGTCCTGAAGCTCTGGTCTCAGCTCACCGCCTTCTGGGCCTCCCAGTCAGCGACGCGAAAGATCACGTTTGGTGTCGTTGCCGGTGGCATGCTTGCTGCCGTCATCACGCTCTTGGCGGTCAATCGTGAGGACCCCTACGAGTATGTGTTCACGGATCTCGCTGCTGAGGATTCCCAGCAGATTGTTGATTATTTCAAACGGAACGGTGTCGCCGACTTTGTGGTTGACTCAAAAGGCATCAAGGTTCCCAAAGATCGGGTCCTTGCTCTGAGACTTCAGCTTTCCCAGGAAGGTCTGCCAGCGCATGG
>JBEGVZ010000094.1:0-7644 GCA_041178085.1 Pseudomonadota bacterium
TGTTTCCTGGCTCATGGCGCCACCCCTTCGTGAATGGAAAGTTTACGGGCGACAGCAAGTCCGCCAGAGAATCCCTTGAGTTTTCCCTTTGCACCGGTCACGCGGTGGCAGGGAACAAAAATCGCCAGCGGATTGCGCGCATTGGCTGATCCGACGGCGCGCGCAGCAAGTGAGCTGCGGCCTGTCTTTATGGCCAGGGTCGCGTAGGTCTCTCGCTGGCCTGGTTTTATCCTTTTCAGTGCTCGCCAGACGGACTTCTGGAATTCCGTTCCCACCATCTTGACGGGCGTTTTGAACTTGAAACCAGGGTCTTTGAACCACGCTTCAAGCGCATCGCGGCAAGCTGTGACCGTGGCCATTTCCACGTCCGTACCTGCTCCCGGTTTATAACCGTGCTGCTGCAGATGACTGAGCACGCGGTCGCGATTCGCTTTAAACGCGACGCCCACGATCGAGTGCTTGCTGGCAAAAAGGTACAGCCTACCAAGCGGGGACGGCATCCAGGATTCGAGCAGCGGCAGATTTTTATTCGCAGTCGTCACAGGTCACCAAAACTCATCCATGCAAGTTTCCTTTGGCCCTCTGCGCTGGGATGAAAGCAATCGATGCTTGAGATGTCCTGCGGGTTGAGCTGGATCATGGAAACTTTCCAGGCGACGGTTACGTTACCTGGGTGCATGTTTGCAATGTTTGTCAGCGCGGCGTTATAGGCGTCAACCAGCCGGAAAAAGTTTTCCTTCTCCGAGGTCACGTGCGGTGGACTGGTGAATGCGCGACATGAGCGCGACAGGCTCCACTTTACGCGGCAGGCTAGCTTCTGTGAGCTTATGCTGTGCATCTGCCGAAGGCTAGGCGCGGGGATGAGCCGGATACGGACGGCTGGATTGGCGCGGATGAGGATTGCTGCCGCCATCGAGACGTTGTGGACGTAGCGTTGAAGGTCCATTGCACGCTGGATGTTGTCGCTGCACGCGTCATTCACACCGATCAGGATGGTTGCGTAGTCCGGAACGTATGTTGAAGCCACCTGTGCCTGGCGGATGAGGTCATCAGAGGTTGCGCCGGATATGGCGGTATTGATGGTTCGGACGTGAAGGTGTGGCAGGTGCTGCTGGAGCATTGCGGCGTGGCTCCAGATGGTGCCGTCATCGCCAGTCGAAAAATTGGAGCGCGGATTTTCGCCCAGCACGACGCTGGCCACGCCGGCGGTAACACTGTCGCCCAGGGCGGCAACCATAAACACCCCGGGATGGCTCGGAGCCTCGGAACTGGGCAAGCCCCCTGCAGGCGCTGGTATTCGGTAAACGGCCTCTGGGTAGATCATCTGGGCGGCGGCAGTCGGGAGCCACGCGAACAGTAAAAAACCAAGTGAAATTAGCGCGTTCATATTGAATTCCAGGCTTTGATGAGGCGGTCTTTCTAATATATTTTTTAAAAAATTTCAATGAATATTATTAGAATTTTTAGGTTTTCATGACCTCTGCTGTAGCGCCGTGAGACGCGAGGTTTTTAAACTGCTCTACCTGACTGCGCCTGGCTGCCGATCGCCGAAAAGGACCCTTCGGGTTACGGGTTTTCGGCCCGGAACGGCCAGGCGTGGTCGTCTTCGCTAAGCAGAGCTGCAGTTTTTTCGGGCAGTTGCCCTGGCCGGGGGTCCAGGTGCAGTCAGGTAGAGCAGTTCATAAGGTTTTCTCGCCTTGTGGCCCTCATGTAGCTAAGGTTAGAACTCTCTCCGAGGGGCTACGGAAGGCTCTGTTTTCGATAAGTTTTCCTGTTCCAAATAACCCCGGATGTGACCATGTCCCGACGCCAAGATTTGTTTGCCAACGCCTCCCACGATGTCCCGGCCGGCTTTGTGGTTTTTTTGGTCGCCTTGCCCCTTTGTCTGGGCATCGCTTTGGCCTCGGAAGCGCCCATGGCCTCTGGAATCATTTCGGGCGCCGTGGCCGGCATTGTGGTTGCCTGGTTGTCGGGATCCCAGCTGAGCGTCAGTGGTCCGGCAGCGGGTTTGACGCTTACCGTGACGGCTGCAATCTCTCAGCTTGGTTCATTCAACCGGGTCCTCGTTGCGGTGTTCCTGGCGGGCTTGATGCAGATTGGGTTTGGATTGCTGCGCGCAGGTGTTCTCGCCTCGTTTTTCCCGCATAGCGTCATCAAGGGGATGCTTGCCGCAATCGGCTTGATCATTATCTTGAAACAGATTCCGCATGCGATTGGGTATGACGCGGATTTCGTCGGCGACGAAAACTTTCATCAAGCAGTAGACAAGGAAACAACATTCAGTGAGCTAGCCCGTGCCATGGAGCGCATCGAACCCGGGGCGCTCATCGTTTCGGCAGTCGCATTTGCAGCGTTCTTTCTATGGAACCGGGACTGGATGCGCCGGCGTAGATTCTTGACGCTGTTCCCTGCGCCGCTTGCGGCAGTTGTTTTTGGTCTGCTTGCTAACGAGATGTTGTTTCTTTTTATGCCCAAGCTTGCATTGACCTCCCTGGGGGGGCACCTGGTGGCAATACCCGGTTCCGGCGGACCTGCAGGTTTTTTTGCACAACTCCCCCGTCCGGAGTGGTCTGTGATCAACCAGCCCGCCGTCTGGCAGTCGGCGTTGACGTTTGCGCTGATTGCAAGTGTCGAATCACTGCTTTCGGTCGAAGCCACTGACAAACTGGATCCAGAGCGGCGCACTTCCGACTCCGATCGCGAGCTCGTTGCCCAAGGGATTGGAAATGTCATCTGCGGTGCCATTGGTGGCTTGCCTATGACGTCGGTCATTGTGCGCAGTTCCGCAAACGTATACGCCGGTGCGCGAACCAGGCTCTCTGGTTTCGTTCACGGTATTTTGCTTCTTGCGTCGGTACTTTTGATTCCTGGGATTCTAAACCGGATTCCGTTGGCGGCATTGGCGGCGGTCTTGATTACTGTCGGATTCAAACTGGTCAGCTGGGATGTGCTCAAGAAAGTTTACAAATCCGGTTTTGAGCAGGCGCTGCCATTTTTCGTGACCCTGGTTGCGATCGTGATGACGGATCTTTTGACCGGTGTGGCGATTGGCCTGGTCGTTGGACTAATGATCGTCATCCGCATGAACCACCATTCGGCCATAACCGTGGTGACCGAAGGCCAGACTTATCTGGTCCGGTTTGCGAAGGACGTAAGTTTTGCCCACAAGCCAGCTCTGAAAAAAATCCTGGCTAATATTCCGGTCGATACATCGGTTATTATCGATGGCACGGGGGCCCATTTCATCGATCACGACATCTTGGAAGCGGTCGGGGATTTTTACAGTGGAGCAGGGCGGCGCGGCATCAAGGTCGTGTTGAAGAACTTGCGCTCAAAACGAATGTCAGTCAGAGGAGTCAAGGTTGGAGAGTTACAAGAACCTTTTATTGGCAAATAAGGCCTGGGTTGAGGAAAAGCTCAAGCTTGACAGGGATTACTTTGACGATCTGTCGAGAGACCAGCGTCCTGAATTCCTGTGGATTGGCTGCTCAGACTCCCGCGTCCCGGCAGAGGAAGTCACCGGTACCCAGCCTGGGGATATTTTTGTCCACCGGAACATCGCCAATCTGGTTCTCAACACCGACTTCAATGTTCAGAGTGTGCTTCACTATGCCATTGAGTTCCTGCGCGTGAAGCACATCATTGTTTGCGGTCATTATGGATGCGGTGGTGTGCGGGCGGCAATGACCAATCAGGGCTTCTCCGTGATGGACCAGTGGCTCCGTAACATCAAGGATGTCCACAACAACCATCGTGATGAGATTCACGGTGCTGGTGACATGGAAGCGCAGACCAACCGCCTGGTTGAGCTGAACGTCCTCGAGCAGCTTCGTAATATCACCAAGGTCCGCTCCTTGCAGCGGGCGTGGCATCAGGAACGCCGCCCTACCCTGCACGGCTGGGTTTTTTCGATGAAGGACGGATTGCTCAAGAGCCTTTACCGGTTTGAACCCGGTAGTGCGATTGACGATATTTACCGCTATGACACCGCATCCTTCACGTGAGGTCTCTGCAACAATGGCTGTGAGCGAAACTGGCAAGCGCAGTAAAGGTGGTTCCCAGACCAAGGGGGCGATCGTAGGCGGATTCCTTGCTCCCCATCCACCTCACCTGGTTTATGGGGAAAATCCGCCTCAGAATGAACCCCGATCCCGCGGTGGGTGGGAGTCCCTGCGTTGGGCATACGAGAACTGCCGTGCCCGAATCAAGGAGCTCAAGCCAGATGTGATCCTGGTTCATTCGCCGCACTGGCAGACTGTGGTCGGTCATCATGTTCTGGCCGCTCCTCGCCTGGCAGGTCGTTCGGTAGATCCGATTTTTCCTCATCTGTTCCGCTACGAATATGGATTCGATGTGGATGTGGAACTGGCTCGGGTAATCGTCGAGGAAGCGCAGGCAGCCGGCCTTGAATCGAAGCTGATGCAAAATCCCCGATTCCGCGTCGACTACGGAACCATCGTTTCGTTGCACATGCTGAATCCCAACTGGGACATTCCTGTGGTCGGCATCAGTGCAAACAACAGCCCCTATTTTTATGACGACAAGACCGGCGAAGAGGAAATGACGCGCCTGGGCCGGGCGACTGCCAGGGCGATTGAGCGGACTGGGCGTCGGGCTGTGCTGGCTGCCAGCGTGACATTGTCCCACCTTCATTTTTCCGAGGAGCCAAACCAGAAACTTCCGGAAGACATGTCGCGGGAACACGTTTTTTCTCAAGCTCAATATGAGTGGGACGTGCGCATGATCAATCTTCTGCGCGATGGCAAGGTCGATGAATTTTTTGAAGTGATGCCGGACTTTTGCCGCGAGGCCTTTGCCGAGGTTAAGGCGGGCAGCCTGACCTGGATGCTTGAGGCGATGGGACGCCCTCGGTACCCCGCGAAACTGCATGGCTACGGCACGGTGATCGGTACCGGCAATGCGGTCATGGAATGGACGCCGCCAGCGGCTGGAGCGGGCACTGCTACGGGGGTGAACCTATGACGATTGTTGCGCGTGCCTGGGTGTCGTCGGCACCCCAGCTTTTAAAGCCAGAACTGAATCCAGATTATGCCGCCTTGGTTGATGGTTACGGAAAAGTTCGAGAGGACTTCGCGGCTAAAGGCGTAGAGCGGATTGTCTACTGGAGCACCCAGTGGCTGTCTGTGCTTGGCCAGATGTATCAGGCAGGATCGGAATTGAAGGGCGTTCACGTGGACGAGAATTGGCACGACCTTGGGGATCTGCCGTTCGATTTTCGGGTCGACAGGGACCTTGCTGCCGCACTTTGCCGCGCTGGCGAAGAAGCTGGTTTTCCAGGTCAGACGGTCGATTACCGCGGCTTTCCCGTGGATACGGCGACGATCATCGCTGATCGTCTGCTGAACCAGGAGCGCCTGCCGGTCACGATGGTTGCCTGCAATGTTTATTGCGATGGAGCCAAGACGCGTGCCTTTTCGGAGGTCCTTTCCAAGTTATTGATGGCGCGACCGGAGAAGATCGGGGTTGTCGCAGTGAGTCACGTGACGACCTCGTACCATACGGTTGCCATCGACCTGCGTGAAGATCGCATACGGGGCGAGGCTGAACAGCAGTTCCTGACAGACTTTGCCGGTGCCCTCACGGGTGCGCGCTGGCAAGATCTTGATGGTCTCTTTCGCGACTGTCTCGGTTCGATCCGCAACGACATGGGTCTCAAGGCTTTGGAGTGGCTTGCCGGAACGATGCCTCAGGGGCTTTTCCAGGCGCCCTGGAAGATTCATGCCAAAGGGGCGCTTTACGGCGCAGCGGGAATGGTCGCTAGCATAACAGCCTGATTCCAACGACCAGGACTCGCTGGTTGCGTTTCGGGTTAGAGGCTGCGCGTCAACCCGCCGTCAACGGCGATCTGTTGCCCAGTAATGTAGCTCGCCCTTTCTGAGGCGAGGAAAGCGACAAGGCTGCCCAGTTCGTCCGGACGTCCCATGCGGCCAGCCGGGATTTCACGCGCAGATTTTTCCATTTCAACTTGAAGGCTCGTTCCCTCTCGCTCAGCCTTCGATGAGCGCAAGGATTCAATGCGGGCCGTGTGGATGATGCCGGGCATCACCGTGTTGACGGTGATGTTGTCCTTTGCGACTTCCCGCGCAAGGGTTTTTGAAAAAGCCGTCACCGCAGAACGCATTGAGGATGACACAGCGAGATGGTCGATCGGCTCGATCACACTGGTCGATGTGATGGTAATGATGCGACCCCATTTCTTTGCCTGCATTGATGGCAGAAATTCCTGCGTCAAGCGTGTGGTGCTCAAAAACAGTTGTTCAAATCCCTTTTGCCAGCTTTCGATGCTGGTGTGGGCAGCCGCAGTCGGGGCAGGGCCGCCGGTGTTGTTGACCAGGATGTCCGGTAAAGAGCCAGTTTCCTTCAGGTGGCTGATGAGACTTTCGACGCCATCACGGGTGCTCAGATCTGCGCCAAAAGTCTTGGCGCCAAGAGCTTTGCCAGCCTTGACCAGTTTCTCTCCGGGGCGCGCGACAATCAAAACATCGGCGTCCTCTTTTGCCAGTGCTTCTGCAACCGCGTAACCAAGGCCTGACGAACCACCACAGACCAGTGCTTTTTTTCCGCCGATGCCGAAGTTCATGATCCTGCCACCGTCACGGTTTTATGTTCCGAGAAGAAGTCCAGGCTGTAGCGACCACCTTCGCGGCCAATTCCGCTGCGCTTCATTCCGCCAAAGGCAGTATGAAGGTCACGGATGAACCAGCCGTTGATCCAGACCATGCCCATGCGTACGCGACGGGCGAACTGCTGGGCACGACCACCATCCCTCGTGAAGACGCTGCAAGAAAGCCCGTAAGGAACGCCGTTTGTCATCTGGATGGCTTCTTCGAGCGTCTTGAAGGTTTGAACCGTCAGCACCGGACCAAAGATCTCTTCCTGGATCAGGCGCGAGTCCTGTTTCACTCCGGCGATCACAGTAGGCTCAAAGAAAGCGCCGTTTGCCAGGCCCGCGACTTGTGCCGTTTTTCCGCCACAAAGGATTTCCCCTTGTCTGGCAGTGCTTGCATGGTCAACAAACGAGGCCACCTTGTCACGATGCTCGGTCGAGATCAATGAACCCATCGTTGTCGTATCTTCAAGGGGATCGCCGATCTTGATCGAACCCACTTGTTTGAGAAGCTTCTCGATCACCTGGCCGGCGATGCTTTCGTGAACCAGGAGGCGAGATCCCGCAAGGCATATCTGGCCCTGGTTGCGGAAAGCAGCGCGGCAAGCTGTCGGAACGGCCTGCTCCAGGTCCGCATCGTCAAAGATGATGGTCGCACCTTTTCCTCCGAGCTCGAAGGATAGTTTTTTGAGGGTTTGGGCTGCATCCTTCATGATCGCAGTCCCCGTGCCCGTTTCTCCCGTGAAAGAGATCGCCTTGACGCCAGGATGACGGACCAGCGCTTCTCCCGCGCTGTTTGCCCCAAGCCCGTGAACTACGTTGACGACTCCTTTGGGCAGGCCAGCTTCGTTAAGCAACTCACAAAGTAAGGTTGCGGAAAGGGGCGTCAGCTCTGCGGGCTTCAGGATGATCGTGTTGCCCTGGGCCAAGGCAGGAGCAAGCTTCCATGTGGCCAGATAAAGAGGCAGGTTCCATGGTGTGATCAAGCCCGTCACGCCCAGCGGTTCACGGAAGCT
>JBEGVZ010000095.1:0-19896 GCA_041178085.1 Pseudomonadota bacterium
CATCGCAGACGACACCGAACTCACGGATCAGGGCCGATGTCCTCTGGCGCACCTTTTCCCAACGTACCCAGGGAATCAGGCCACGCGCAGCCATCTGCTGCCGGCAACGTGCTGACAAAAGCAAGTTCACAGCCAGATCGCCGTCTTCGATCATGCCGTGGGCGTGGCGGTCAAAGGGCAATAAAGCCACACGGACCCGGTCACGCAGCTCGTGGGACGGCACTGCGGTAACATCTGCATCACCGATCAGGATGGAACCTGACTCCGCAGATGCACGGGGTTGCAGGCGCAAAATAGACTCAATCAATTGCTGTTGCCCGTTGCCGTCAACACCGGCAATCCCGACAATTTCACCCGCATCAACGCGGAAATCGACATCCAGGGAAATCCGCGCATGTCGGCAGCGGTAGTTGCGCAGCGTGAGAGCCGGAGAAGTCTTGGATGCCTTGACTACCCGTGCATCCGAAACGGAATTGGCATCACGCGCAGCTATTCTGGCAGCAACTTCACCCATCATCATTGCTGCCACGTCATCAGCTGTGACTGCACCGGCCTCCACAACCCCGACAATGCTGCCGGCCCTGATGACAGCGATCCGATCGCATACTTCAAGTACCTCGTCCAGCTTGTGGCTGATCAGGATGACCGACTGTCCGCCCGCACGCATCTTGCGAAGCCGTTCCAGAAACGGTTTGACTTCGAGCGGAGTCAAAACCGCGGTGGGTTCGTCCAGGATGACTGCGCGCGCACCCTGGCACATCACCTTGAGGATCTCCAGCTGCTGTTGCTGGCCAATAGGAAGGTCTTCGACGCGCGCTTCAAGGTCAAGCTGCAGGCCAAGGGCGGCCATTGCCTCGACTGCCCGCCCCCTGACTTCCTCGCCGCCAACAAGACGCAAGTGGTCAAAGACAGTCAATGCAGGCGCCAACTGGAAATGTTGATGCACGAGGCCTATACCGAGGGCGATGGCATCACGCGGACTCTTGAGGTCTACCCGCTGGCCATCTACAAAGATTGCACCTGAATCTGGACGGTAATGCCCATAAAGCATGTTGATGCAAGTTGACTTGCCAGCCCCGTTTTCTCCGACCAGCCCCAGAATTTCATGCGATCGCAAGTCAAACGTGACGTCGTGGTTGGCGAGCACCGGGCCAAACTGCTTGCGCAGCCCTGAAACCTCGATGCGTATCCCGGGGACTTTGGCGCCAAGGTGGCCGGCTACCGTCATTTGCCTGCTCCACCGGTAAGGTAGTAATCCGGAACTTTGACTGCACCGGATGCGATGTCACGCTTGAGCTGATCCAGCTTGCTTTTGGTTTCAGGGTCCAAAACGCCTTGGTTGAAGCGATCCATAGCGAAGTCAATGCCACCGTTGGCAATCCCGAACTCACGCTTGCCGCCCGAAAAACGCCCATTTTTTGCATCGTCAACGACCTGGAAAATCGCGACATCGATGCGCTTCAGAATGCTGGTCAGGATCCTGCCAGGCTTCTGGCCGTTCTGGTTGGAGTCCGTGCCAATTGCGAAAACACCGCGCTCGGCCGCAGCATCAAAAGCGCCCGCCGCCGACGCACCTGCTGCGACGTAAAGCACATCAACCCCATTGGCAAACTGTGACAAGGCAAGTTCTTTTGCTTTTGGGGGATTGTTCCAGCTGTCGACCGTGACCCCGACAAAATTGGACAAGGTCACAGCCCGGGGATCCACGTGGCGTGCGCCTGCCTTGAAGCCCATGTCAAAACGACGGATGAGCGGCACATCCATGCCACCCAGGAATCCAACTTTGCCTGTCCGGGACTTCAGGCGCGCGGCCGCACCCGCAAGGAACGCGCCTTCATGATCGGCAAAAACCAGGGACCTGACGTTGGGCTGGTCCACCACCGCATCCACGAGGGCAAAGTGGACCGCCGGGAAATCACGGGCGGCGCGCGAGATGGGCTCGGCCTGCGAAAAACCGATGGCGATCACGAGGTCAAATTTCTTGCGCGCAAAGGTCCGCAACGCAGGTTCATAGGCGTTGTCATCCATTGCCTCGACAAACTTCACATCGACGCCGAGTCTTGTCCTGGCCTCCACCAGTCCCTGCCAAGCTGCGGCGTTGAATGAACGATCGTCGCGCCCGCCCTTGTCGAACACCATACCGACACGGAAACGGGATGACTCCGAGGCAAATGAAACCTCTACAAGAAGGGCCAAAAAAGCCACGCACATTGCGGTGATAAGGCGGAAGTTTCGGTTCATATGAGTGGCGAGAATACATGAATCCGCCGCTTCTGGTAAACTCTAGAAGGACGGGGCAACAGCCTCTCCGGCATGAAGTTTATGCCGGAATCGCTCCGTAATCCCAAGGATGGACCCATGCTTCAGTACCGGGAATTGACCCCAGCGTTGTTGGCGCGCCCTCTGACCGGCTTTGGCCTGGACGGACAATCCATCGAGGACCTTTGCCAGGGCGGGCAGGCTTGCCTGCTGGTTTTCCTGCCCCAGCTTGGCAGCGCGTTCGCGCGGGAGGCGGTACAGGACGTATTCAACTCAGCAAAGAACGACCCGAATTACCCGTCTGTCGTGTTCTTCCACCACGACAGTGAAGACCAGGGAAACCTCTTTTTTGAGAAACATTGGAAGCGCGCCAAGGCTGTTGCCGACCCGGAAATGTACTTTTACCGGGAGTTTGGCGTGCCCGCGGCCGGCCTGTGGGAGCTTGCCAATCCGCTCGCACTGGCGAGGGCAATCAAGGCGGCCGTCAAAGGACACTTACCAAAGAAACCAAGTAGCGACCTGTGGAGCCTGCCCGGGACTTTCGTCGTCTCTGGGAACCGCATCCTTTGGAGCCACAATTCTCGACACGCCGGTGACTTCCCGGCCTTCAACAAGATGCGCCCACTTGTCCAGGGGCTGCTGGCTCAGGACAGGAAAAGGCCAGGAAAAAACAGTGAAACCCGCGGCAAATTGCCGCGGGCCAGCTAACAGATCAAGATGCTCGCTTCTGTTCCTGACGGGCTTCGGTAGAGGCCTTGGTCTTCTCTGCGGAAACAAACTTGTCCGCACGCCGCACCAGGACAGAGCCCTCACTGACGTAACCGAACCATGCACCGGAAACCGCAAGCACTGCGTGAAACCAGATGTTGTTACCGTTGACCGGCATCAACCCGATTACTGTGTCCAGGACCGGAATGAAGCCAAAAATCATCAGCAACCCCATGATGACGCCCGTCGCTCTGGCATAACCGCGAGCCGCATAGGACGAACTAAAACAGGTTGCGCCCCAGATGCCGACGAAAGTGTGAAAAAGGTTCGAAATGATATTGACCGGTAAAAATCCCCAGAGCAGGCCGCTACCGTAAGTGATTGCGAGCGCCGGCGAACCCAGGGGCAGCTCCGTCACCATAGCCGGGAAGAAACCGCAGACACCGACAATCATCAGGACGATGCCACTGATCAGGGAAAAATATTTCAAGCTCATGGCCAGACCTCCTCTCAAGGTTGCCTGGTCCATTGCTTGTTCCGTGCCAATCAGGCGTAGTAACGACCAAACCGGTTGGCCAGGAAATCCTTGAAAGATACATCTTCCTGGCGGACAAAGCCTGACTTCGGCAGCTTCCCGCTGCGATGGATGTCGAGCACAGCCGTGATTCCTGCCGCCGTGGTGATTTGGATCGCGCCCCAATGCTCATCTTCGATCGGCGCATTGTAGATCTTCTTGCAGTATGACTTCTGCGAAAGCAGGCCGTTCTTCCAGCCGGAAACCGTGACCATGATCAGGACAACATCCTGATGGGTGTGCGGCAAAGATTTTTCAAAGATTTTCTTTAGTGTGTCGCGATCGTAGTTGAGCTGCAGGTCGTTCATCAGGAGGGCGACGATATCGCGATGTCCGGGGTAGCGCACGCTGCGGTAGTTCAGGTTTCGCACCTTGCCGTCGTATGTCTCAGCCAGGCTGCCCAGGCCACCGGAGGTGTTGAACGCCTCGTACTCAGTTCCGTCGATGCTGAAACGCTCGTAACCTTCGAGCGGAGCGACCAAGGTCAGCTTGCCGTCAACGACGGCTTCGCATGGATTGCCGTACTCGTTGATCAGGCCCTCTGTGCTCCAGGTAAGGTTGTACTTGAGGGCATTATGCGGAAACATCGGCAGGGCGCCGACCCGCATCTTGATCTCATCGACCTTTTCAAACTCCTGGGCCAGGTTGTGCGCCGCGATCGTGATGAACCCAGGTGCCAGACCGCATTGCGGAATGAAGGCAAGGCTACTTCCCTGCGCAAGCTCACGAACACCCTTGGTTGTCTGCACGTCTTCGGTGAGGTCCAGGTAATTGACACCGGATTCCTTGCAGGCGCGGGCGATTCCAAGGTTCAAGTGAAACGGGGCGCAGGACAAAGCGTAGTCATGGCCCTTGAGCACCTTCGCCACCTGGGCCGGGTTTCCAAGATCGCAGGCTTCGGCTTTGACGTTCCGGACGACGCGACCAGAAGACGATTTCGTGGCCTTGGCAGCCTGCGAAGCATGCATGTCGATGGCGGTCACTTCGTAGTCGCCAGAGTCCGCCAGAAGATGGCACACAAGCCTGCCGACCTTGCCGCAACCCAACACTGCCACCTTCGTCAATCCGCCCTTGGCGCCCTGGACCATCTGCTGCCTCCCATCACTTTTGCCAATTATTCCGCCCGTTTTCTGGGCAGAGGGACCTCTTTATCGCGGTTATGCGGGATCCGGTCAAGCGCTACTGCACTTAGGCTCTTCCCATCTTGCCCGCCTTAGATTAAAGGAAAGGCACGTTTTTTAAAGAATTTCTAAGGGGATCTTATGAGAATTCTTGTGGTCGAAGACGACGCTCCGCTCGCCAGCGTGGTAGTCAGGACACTCCGAGAAGAATCGTATGCAGTCGATCTGGCCCAGGATGGTCAGGAGGCTGAGTGGTACGCATTTGAAAACCCTTACGACCTGATCATCCTCGACCTGATGCTTCCGCGCAAAGACGGCCTAAGCGTCCTGAAAACCCTGCGCTCTTCCGGTATCCATACACCCGTTTTGATCCTGACCGCCAAGGATGCGCCTGGGGATGTTGTAACGGGGCTCGACACCGGCGCCGACGATTACCTGAAGAAACCATTCAGCCTGGACGAATTGACCGCACGTGTCCGCGCGCTTTTGCGCCGTCTGCCGCACGAAACCGGCGCGATCCTCGAATGCGGACCGCTCAAGATCGACCCTGCGCGAAAGGAAGTCACCCGGGGTGGAGCGAGGATCGACCTCACCGCGAAAGAATTCGCCCTTCTTGAATACATGGCCCGCCATGCCGGAACGGTCCTGACCAGGACCCAGCTCTCGGAACACGTCTGGGACATGAATTTTGAGCCGACCTCCAACGTCGTCGATGTTTATGTCGGTTACCTGCGCAACAAGATCGACAAGGCTTTTGAATATCCGTTGATCAAGACCATGCGCGGACACGGCTACATGCTGGACGCCAGCAAAACATGATCCTTGACCGGATCCCAGTCCGACTTCGCCTGACGCTGGGCCATGCGCTCTGGCTGGCGTTTTTTTTCGCCGCGACGGGATTCGCGATCCACCGCATCGTTGAGCACAACCTTTACCAACAGGTCGATGCCGCACTGCTGGCCTCCGCAAAGTCGATCAACGATGCCCGCTATGCAAAACCACTCAGCCCGCCGCTCATTCAGGAATTCCTGGCCCGGCACTTTGGCGAAAGGCATACCCGGCCCTACGCGCAGCTCGTGGATCTTTCGGGAAAGGTCAGCGCGCGCACGCCTAACATCCGGGTCAACCTGCCGGTGACGGCGCGGGCGTGGAAACGGGCTGAACGGGGCGTTGAGACATTTGAGTCGTTTGTCGGAAAACGCACTGGCAACCCGTTCCGCCAGGTGACTTTGCCAGTTTTGCAAGACGGCAAGTTCACCGGTGAGCTCATCCAGGTCGGCGCGCCACTCGATTCGACTGTCCACGCACTTTCTACCATCAGCCTGGTGCTGTGGACCGCTTTGCCAACCGGGGTTCTACTCTCTGCATTGCTGGGTTATTTTCTTGCCAAGCGTGCCTTGCAACCGGTGAAAGACATGCAGATTGCCGCCGCCGGTCTGGGCGCCAAAGACCTGGGCCAGCGACTGGATCTTCCTGTCGCCAACGACGAATTGCGGGCACTGGCTGAGACCTTCAACGGCATGCTCGGGCGTCTGGAGGACGCCTTCAAACGGCTGCGTCGCTTCAGCGGAGATGTTTCCCACGAACTGCGAACGCCTGTGGCCGTGTTGCGCGGTGAGGCGGAACTTGCGTTGCGTCGCGAGCGCTCCCCGGAGGAATACCGCGATGCGCTGCGCAACATTCTGGTCGAAACCCATCAGATGTCTGGAATTATTGAAGACCTCTTGTTGCTGGCCCGCGCGGAAAGTAAATCCGTGGCCATGCAGTGGGCGGAAGTCGACTCCACCCAGTTCATCGAGTCGATCCGGGAATCCGTTCAACCCGTGTTTGACAAGCGCGGAGTCAATCTTGTTGTCCCTGCAGATCCCACAGTGAAATCGTTCACTGCCTCTGCCAACTACCTGTCCCTGGCAATCAAGAACCTTTTGTTGAACGCCGCCAAACACTCTGCCAATGGATCAAGCGTCGTACTTGACATGGAAGCCGCGAACAAGCCGGGCGCGAAGCCTGGCGTCATTTTCCGGGTACGGGACGAGGGTGAGGGGATCCCGGCCGAAAGCCTGCCATACATATTCGACCCGTTTTATCGTGCTGACACAGCTCGAAATCGCGCGAATGGCGGCGCAGGGGTCGGACTCAGCCTGACCAAGGCGATGGTCAACCTTCATGCCGGAACCGTCGAAGTCGCCTCTGTCTTTGGCGAGGGCGCAACCTTCACGATCAATCTACCGGCACACAGCTGATCGCGTTTTCCTGTTTCCAACAAAGATCTGGCCCGCTTCATGCAAACCTGCCCCGCAACAAACGGGAGGTTTTTTTATGAAGCAGAATTCACTATACAAGTGGGCGGGGGCGTTCGCAGCCAGCTCGGTTTTTTCCTTCACCGCACATGCGGCGCAGGCAGAGGCCAACACACTGGAAACGCCGGATGGGTTGATCGAAGTCACGGGATCGGGGTCAGCATCGGCGGAACCAGAACTGGTCCGCCTTTCGATCAGCGTCACTTCCCGCTGCAATGAAACATCCATTGCTGCCAGGGACGCCAATGCCATCCTGTCGAATAAGATCATTGAGGTCATCGAACGCTATGCCGCACCGGCTGCCGATATCCCAGGCATGGAACCATTGATTGCAACTTCCGGGGCCAACGTCCGCCAAACCGAATACAGCGGTTACGGGGAAGATGCGAAAGTGATCTGCGACAACAAGTGGCGGGCGTCTGAATGGATCTCAGGAATTTTCACAGACCTGGACAAGTTGCCAGCGATCCAGGACGAATTGCTGCGCTTGATTGACCAGGAATCGGTGGTGACAGGCCATGCGCAGACATGGGCGGAGATTGCCGCACCAAACTTTGACTTGAAGCCGGAAACTAATGCGCGGCTGAAGGTCGAAGCCCAGCAGCGAGCATGGAAGGATGCCCTGGGTAAGGTGGATGTGTTCAAGTCTGCTTGCAACCTGGAAGGTTTGCGCATGATCCGTGCAAGCGAGCCGCATTTCAGCGTCACTCCAGTTTACAAGGCCGCTGCCCTGGGACAACCAGATCACAGCACACCAATGCGACCGGGCGCCATCAGCGTTGACGCCGAATGGAACTTCACTTGGGGCTTTGACCCATCGCCAAACCCCAATTGCATAACAGGAACAGCAGCCGCACCTGCGTTTCATTGAACTCAACACTGGCGATCCTGCGCCCAAGCATTTCTGCCTGCAGGATCGCCTTGTTCTGGGACGGCAAGAAGCCTGCCTGCGCAACACTAAACACTGCCAGGAGCGTCCAGGAAAGGATGATCCCTCAAGCTACTTGTGCTGACCTTCGAAAAAACCGGAGCTCAGTAGAACCAACGGTGCCCTTAGCTGAAACGTGCTCCGATTGGTGGTCCTCTTCTGGTTCCACCTCGGGTCCCACGTCGCGCTCCATATTCCAGGCGATAGAGATTCAGGCCAGACATGAGGAAAGGGTCAATGGACGCGCATCCGGCGTCTGGCGGCCACCCTGCCCCCGCACACTTGCCGATCGTAGAATCCCGGGCAAATCGAATTCAAACTCATGATGCCAGCTGTCCAGCCACTCAAAAGCAGGGGCTGCGAGGCTGGAGTTCAGCTCCGCCAAGTCGACCTTGTTTGCTGGACGGGCCGGCAGGTAGCCAGGACGCGCCTCGTGCAGCAGATCTGTTGCCTTCGCCGAGACAGCGCCACGGGGTGGTTGAGCCTCGGCGATCAGACCAAGTTGCATCAGAGCCTCACAGGCATCCATGATCCAGTCCTGAGGCAACTTCGAACGCTGCACCAGTTCATCCATCGGCACCGGACGACCACTGCCAGCGTCAAAATTCTTGTGAATGATAATGAGGAGAGCCAGAGGCAGCATCTCCTGGATCCTCAAATTCCGGATTCGGTCCATCGGCTGCGTGATCTTGTCCACCGTGTCCTCTGACTCGGCCTCCGGGAACCCCTGCTGGATTCGCCAGGTGATCAGCGCGCCAAACAGTATGATCGCCCAGCAGATGTAGATCCAGAACAGGAACACCGGGACCGCTGCAAGAGCGCCGTAGATTGTCTTGTAGTTGGTGAAGTTGCTGGCGTAGATACCGTACAATCTGCCGCCCTGATGCAGCAGGGTGCCGGCCACCAGGGCACCGATCATCGCTTCCCGGCGGCCAACCGGGCAATTGGGAATGACTTTGTAGGCGAGAAAGAAAAATCCCACCCATACGGACCAGGCAAAAAGGCTATACAGCAGCTGCATCGCGTAAGTGCGCTTGCCAACAACGGCAGAGACATCGAGCAATTCCTGCAATCGGTACCCGGACACAACGCCAATCACCATCGACAGCGCGAACATGCCAAGAGTCAGGAAAGTCCAGAAATACACGAAACGGGTCACGGCGTTGCGATCCTTGCGCACCAGCCAGATCCGGTTGAGTGCCTGCTCGATCTGGCGCAGCAGCAGGATCAGTGTCAGTACGATTCCGGCGAAACTTGTGATCCCGATTTTTTTCAGGTCAAGGTGACCAAGGAACTGTTCCAGGTAATCGACAACCTGCGTACCACTGCCGGCGGCGAGATTTTGCAGGATGAACGATCGCATGGAAGTCATCAGGTTACTGTTTGCACCCAGTAGCGGGGTAAACAGGGAAATCACGGTGAAGGTTGCTGCGAGCGACGGCACCAGCGAGAACAAGGTTATGTAAGCCATTGCGGAGGCTTGCTTGAGCAGTTCGCATCTTTCAACGTCATCCCAGATGACGTTGGCAAAGAACTTCAGCTTGCCGGCCATACCGGCATTGGCTTCCTTGGAAGACTGCGCTGCATTTTTTCCAGCTGCCATGGTTCTATCCCCCGGGCGTCATCGTACGATCAACAACTGCCGGTCCAGAACCTTGGCTCCGGCTGGTCAGTGCAGCGCCCCGTCACCTGATGCGGTCACACCGTCTTGTTGCAAGGCTTCGCGCTCGACGTCCTTGCGCGCTTTCTCGTAGCGCTGTTCGGCGGCCTGTCGCATCACGGCCACCTGGCCTGGCCAGGAATCTTCCATGCGCTGCTGCATAAATCCGGCAAACAATGCATCCATCATAGCAAGAAAAGTCGCCGTCAGGTCGAGTCGCAGACCGACTGGCTCGGCGTTGCCCGAAGTCTGCATCGCCACATCCCCCGCATCGGCCTGCACCGGCAGCTGCACACTGCGCGGACTCAGGTCGCGCGCCGAAAGCGTGCAGGCAAATTCACCAAGGCCGTTGACATCGAATCCGATGCGCAAATCACGGATGGTCTGACCGGACAGGATACCTGCAGCAGCTTCGGGCGTTTGTGCCGGGGCACCGCCGCGCATCTGGTGCAGGTGAACGCGGCCGGAGGTTGCCTCGAGTGTAAGGCGATCGTCGATCCAGAAACGGAACTTGCGCTGCTGGCCCGTCAACGGACACGCGAATGATGCTGGTGCATCGTCATTTTCAGCCTGATGCCAGATCCACACCAGGAATTCCCGGGCAAGAAACCGCTTTGCCTTGGCAAGCGCCCCTAGCTGGTCCAACCGGGCTGCCATCTGTGGATTAGTAAAGCTCATCTGCCACCACCCCTCAAAAACACCAACGATTTCAGAATTTTACAAAAGAATACCGGTGGGGATAAGCTGTGAATAAACTGTGGGGAAGGCGTGGAAAACGCAATCCGACACAGGTGCACAGCACCCCACAAAATCCGCCTGCGTCTGTCGCTGGAGCCAATGACCGAAACCCGGAGGGCAAATTCAGTAGGCCGAAACAGGGACATCAAACTGCAAGGCAAAACAAATACGATGACAAAAACCGGCTAACAGTTGGAAGAGTTTTCACTTTCAAATTCGCGTTGTCAACACCCGGATCCGATTTTTTTTTCTTTTATTTTCAAGGCCTGATAGACAAGGGTTTCAAGGGTTCTGCTGCAGAAAAAAGCAGCGGAATTTTGCCCAAAAAAAAGACAATTCAGACTGGCCACGCGACCAAAAAAGCACCCAAAAAAGATGCACGACAAGACACAACCCGCCATCACGACACAACCTGCGAAGACTTACGAACTTCGCATCACCTTTGAAACGCGCGCTGTGACTGCACTTGAGGTCAAACAGCGCACAATTGCGTTGCTGAAATCCCTCGGCTGCGACTCCTTCGTCGAAGGCGCCATCGATGGCCTCGACATCGACAACGAGTTCACCAATGAACCACGCGATTTCTACACGGAACTGGGTGGGCTGGAGCTGCCCATCTCTGTTTACAAGTATTCGCGGGAGTATCTGGAAGACCTGGCTGCACGCATCGATCGGCAGCTGGGCTCAAGATTTCCCGGCCAAGTGAAGTGCACCATGCACGACATGGACACAGCGGTCTGGCTGGAGGGCTGGAAGGAAAGCTTTAAACCTCTGGTGACGGATCGCTTTGCCATCTTTCCGCCATGGGACAAACCAGAAACCGCGATACTCGCCGGTCGCCTGCAGCTGGAAATCGAACCAGGCATGGCTTTTGGCACTGGCCAGCATGCAACGACCCAGCTTTGCTTGCGGGAACTGGAGAGGATTTCTGCCGACCTTGGCAGCGCAGCAGTGACAGGGTCTTCGCTGCTCGACGTTGGAACGGGAACAGGCATCCTGGCCCTCGCGGCGCACAAACTTGGTTTTGCGCGTGTTGCTGCAACGGACATCGATCCCGATGCAGTGCTGGCAGCCCGGAACAATGCTGCCATGAACGACATGCGGCTTGATGTCGCGCAGATGACTGTGCCCTCCCCTGCGGCGGCAGCCAACTTGCCACCAGCGTTCCAGCCGCCGTTCAACATCGTCGTGGCAAATATATTGAAAGTCGTCCTTGAGAAGATCCTTCCCGACCTTGCCGGCGCAGTCGCCCCTGGCGGATTGCTGCTGATGTCCGGCCTTCTGCAGGAAGATGCGCGCGCGCTGACCCGCCAGGCCGAAGCGCTTGGCCTTAACTACATCCGGGAAAGTTATCAGGACGACTGGGCGGCACTGGTCCTGACGGCCCCCGCAGGAGGTGCTTGATGGCGGCGCACGTCTTCCGCTTTCTTGGTGCACCAGGCGACGGCACAGGTAGCCACTGGGTAATCGACAGCGAAGATGCCCGGCACGCACTGAAGGTGCTGCGACTCCCATCAGGCGAAGTGGTCGAAGTGACTGACGGAAGGGGCCGCGTTGTCACCGGCAAGCTCGTTCCGTTGGGCAAGGAGGCGGCCGGCGTCGACGTGACCGGCCTGCGGACGGAACCGGCCCCCACGGCGCCTCTTCATATCGCCGTTGGCGCACTGAAGCCCGGCGATGTAGACGACCTGCTACCCGCATTGGTGGAACTCGGGATGGACCGGATTTCCATCGTGCTCAGCCGTCATGGCGACAAAAACCGCATCGGCGATCGCCCGGCCGAGAGGTGGCAAAGAATCGTCCAGAACGCCATCAAGCAAGCAAAGCGTGCCTGGCTTCCAGACCTGGTTGTCCATGGAAGCCTGGAAGAGTTTTTGATGACGGTCCAGGCTGGCACCTGTTGGATTTTCACGGCTCCAGGCGCGGAATCCGGGGATCCAGTGCCACGGGACCGGCCAACCGCCGTGTGTGCGTCGGCTACGAGTGACCAGCCGGTTACTGGCCTTGTCGGCAGTGAAAAAGGATTTTCGGACGACGAGATCCAAGCCGCTTTCCGGGCTGGCTTCAAGCCCGTTTCCATCGTCACTTCCGTCCTGCGGGCAAGGACAGCTGCGATAGCTGCCGCGACGATCCTCGCTATGGCGGTGCCCCGGTCCGGGTGATATGATTCCCCGCTGAAAAACGTCTCGAACTGCAAGTCAGGAGTCCGGCCGATGAAGAAGATCCAGGGAAGACGCGGGGGAATCAAATCGCTTCTCGTCGAACCCTTCGAACAGATCAAGCTGGGCCTGATTTTCCTCTCCCTGAACCTGGTATTTTCGCTCGTTTCGCTCTCTGTTTTTACCTATTACCTCTACGACATCTACAAGGCGATGGCGGTCTACTTCAAGCTATCCGAGTCTGAGAGCATCCTGACTGCCAACAAGTTTGCCGTGCCAGCTGTCGTCGTTTTAGTGATGTTTGCGGTCTTTGTGGCAGCTACGTTGTTTGTGTCGATCCGTTACACCCACGCGATCTACGGACCGCTTGTTTCGATCAACCGCTTCCTGGACGAACTGCTCGCCGGGCAGCCGCCCCATGTGATCACCCTGCGCGAAACCGACCAGCTGCGTGACCTGGCAGACAAGCTCAACCGCGTGGCGGAACGTATGGAAACCGGGCAACGTTCAGGACCGCTAGTGGCCATCCACCGCTTCCTGGACGACATCATTTCCGGAAAAAAACCGGCACCACTCACTCTGCGAGAAGGGGATTCCTTCCGCGAACTTTCCGAAAAATTGAACAAACTTGCCGCACAGATGACTGTGCAGCAGTAATCAGGGAGACCCAACCGTGACCAATCCGATGAAAGATTCCGTCTGCGCCACCACACCGGCCATGGTGAAGAACAGCTGCGAGAAGATCGCCAGCCGCGCCGAAAAATACCGCAAGGAACTTGGCCGCGACCTGACACTCGCAGAAAAAATCCTTTTTGCACATCTTGATGGCGAAGCGAGCGTCAAATCGCTCAAACGCGGCAGCAGCTTCATCATGCTCCGTCCGGACCGCGTTGCAATGCAAGATGCAACGGCACAAATGGCGATCCTGCAATTCATTCAGTCTGGCCGCAAGAAGGTCGCCGTACCAAGCACCGTACACTGTGACCACCTGATCCTTGCGCGCAAGGGCGTCAAGGAAGACATGAAGGTCGCCAACAGTGAAAACGAGGAGGTGTTCAACTTCCTGCAAACTTCATCCAATAAGTACGGCATCGGCTTCTGGAAACCAGGTGCCGGGATCATTCACCAGGTCGTTCTGGAAAATTACGCATTCCCGGGTGGCCTGATGATCGGCACGGACTCCCATACCCCGAACGCAGGCGGCCTGGGCATGCTGGCGATCGGTGTCGGCGGGGCCGATGCGGTGGACGTGATGGCCGGGATGCCGTGGGAGCTTCTCAACCCCAAAATCGTCGGGGTCAAGCTTACCGGCCAGATGAAGGGCTGGACAGCGGCTAAGGATGTGATTCTTGCCCTTCTGGGCAAGATGACGGTCAAGGGCGGCACCAACAAGATCATCGAATACTTCGGGCCGGGTACGCGCTCGATCAGTTGCACGGGCAAGGCGACCATCACCAACATGGGTGCGGAACTTGGCGCCACGTGTTCCGTATTCCCGTATGACGAACGCATGTCGGTTTACTTGCGCGGTACGGAACGCAGTGCATTGGCTGACATTGCCGACAACCATGCTGCCGACCTGCGTTGCGATGCGGATGTCGAAGCAAATCCAGGCAAGTACTTTGACGAAGTCATCGAAATCGACTTGTCGACGCTTGAGCCTCACATTGTCGGCCCGCATTCGCCGGATCTGGACCGACCGGTGTCGAAGATGCGCGACGAAGTCCGCGAAAAAAACTATCCGGATCACGTTTCCGCCACGCTCATTGGCAGCTGCACCAACTCATCTTACGAAGACATTTCCCGCGCGGCAGCGGTGGCCAAGTTTTGCCTGGACAATGGACTCAAGGCAAAGACCCAGCTTCTCGTCAGCCCGGGTTCGGACCAGATTTTCAACACGATCGAAAGGGACGGCCTGCTCAAGACGCTGGTCGACTTTGGCGGCACCGTGCTGGCTAATGCTTGTGGACCTTGCATCGGCCAGTGGCAGCGCGACGACATGGCGAAAGGCAAGCCGAATTCTATCGTCACGTCCTTCAACCGGAACTTCCGTGGCCGCAATGACGCAAATCCAGAGACCCTGAGCTTTATCTCAAGCCCCGAGATGGTCATGGCGTATGCCGTCAGCGGCTCGCTCAGCTTTGATCCAAACCGTGACACGATCAAAACCCCGTCCGGGAAAGAACTGAAGCTGTGCCTGCCCGAGGGCCCGGAAGTGCCCAAGGCCGGATTCCAGCCTGGCGACAGTGGCTTCGTGGAACCGGCGGCCGACGGCAGCAAGGTGACGGTCAACGTCAACCCTGCGAGCGAGCGCCTGCAAATCTTGAGTCCGTTTGGCAAATGGGACGGCAAGGACTTCACCGGACACACCCTTCTGGTCAAGACCAAGGGCAAAACGACGACCGACCACATTTCGCCGGCCGGTAAGTGGCTGCGCTTCCGCGGACACCTGGATCGGATCAGTGACAACATGTTCCTGGGCGCCACTAACGCCTTCCAGGCAGAGATTGGCAAAGCGAAAAATGCCTTCACCGGCGAAATCAAGAACATCAGTGACGTCGCACGCGACTACAAAGCCAAGGGCAACCGCTGGATCGTCGTCGGCGACGAAAACTACGGCGAGGGTTCAAGCCGCGAGCATGCCGCCATGTCGCCGCGCCTGCTCGGCGTAAGCGCCGTGATCGTGCGCAGCTTTGCGCGGATCCACGAAACCAACCTGAAGAAGCAAGGCGTCCTGGCCCTGACCTTCGCTAACCCGGCTGACTACGACAAGGTCCAGGAAGGCGACAAGATCAGCGTGACCGGACTGGTCAGCTTCGCCCCAGGCAAGCCCCTGACGGTGACCCTTGAGCATCAGGACGGCAAAAAGGATTCGATCCAGGCGAATCATTCGTACAATGCCGAGCAGATTGCTTGGTTCAAGGCTGGGTCGGCCCTGAACCTGATGAAGGACTGAAGCCGGCAAGGGTGGATTCAACCGCTTGAATCCGCTTGGCAATCTGGAAGCTGGCCGGGAAACCCCGGCCAGCACAAATCCGGATATAAGTTGTAAGTTGCATTGACAAGTCAGCGCCTGGATTATACACCCTCAGTCTCGATGACGCGGGGTGGAGAAGTCTGGTATCTCGTCGGGCTCATAACCCGAAGACCGCAGGTTCAAATCCTGCCCCCGCTACCAAAACAAGTCCCGGCTCTGATTGAAGAAATCAGGGCCGTTTGTTTTTGGGGCTGAGGCAAAATGCCTCTCGCACGCAAACAAAACGCAAACATGAAAACGAAACCCACCAGAATCACCTGACCAATGACAGTCTTGGGCGATCGAGCTTGATCCCTGAACATCTTAGCGATTACCGGCTGAGTTTGACTCGCTCCGTTGGTTGCTGGAGCACCAGATTGATAACTGGCTGGGCGCGATTGGCGGAAGCTATGCCTGCGGCTTGGGGTACCTATCTTATTTTGCTGGTTGCAGGCGGTTTTCTTTTCTTGCCAGAAAACCGCCTGCATCAGCCCCAATCATTGCTCGAATGTCGAGCGTCCTATGGGCGGAATTCAAATCGATAGGTTGACGTTCCAATTTTGTAAGAAATCGATGAAGCCTGTAAATTTGCGCCATAATTGAATGGTGTCGACAGGGTTGCACTGGCAATTCCTGTAGCGTCGTCAATCGCCAGAGTCTCCATGGCTTGCGATCCGTTGGTGGTTGCACCATCCCAAGTGAGTTCCGAAATCAGCTTCTTCACTGGAGCCATATCCGTCACTTGGATATACGAAGAAGTTGCAGAATCATACCTGAAAAACTTTACTTCAACTTTCTGGATCGTATTGGCCGCGCTCTCCGTGTGCTTCACTTGAACGGTGAAGACTTTGACCTTGCCGTTTTCATCGCGCGGCTCGGAAATCGCAAGGTCGAAGCGGCCAACTTCAACGGAATCGAATTTTAAACGCCAGATACCATCCGGAATTGATGAAGTGATCCCACCACCCGCTGCGAAATTGAGCATCATTGCTCCTGCCTGGCGTGAACTATCATCGCGCACGTAGAACATCTCGCCTGTGCAAACCGGGTAACCGCCTTGAACGCCCCGGGTGATCGTTCCACTGTTATCAAAGACTGTTTTGGTGTTTACAGAGCCGTTGACATTGACGGCGCTTGGAGCGGTAAGCGAAATAATTTTTGCGGCACTCCCGGTTGTCGACGGGCAAACGTCAGCAAACGAAAAGTTTGCAGATTCGGTTCCAACGTAAAAGCCTGCTCCGGTATAGGTCGTGACCGTGCCAGAGTATTTTCCGTTTGCGTCCGCGTAACCAGAAGTTGCCGAGCCTGTGCTATGTGTGAACAGATAAAAAGGCTCCGCGCCCCAAGTGTCGTTCATATGGGCATTTTTGATCGTCTTCAACGCGTCGTCGGCTCCGGCCCATGTCAGTACGGCAGCGTCACTCAAGCCATCGAACATCGAGGAATTTGCTGTCTGGTCGCCCTTTGCATCGCTGCTACTTGACGATGCCGAAACGGCACCAAAATTAACTTCCTTGGTCGTTAAACTGTCGGTTGGGACTGCCGTCATCGCGTCTGGGCCGGCAGGAAGGCCGACGAACTTCATGCTCGCCGCCTCTGCTTCGGGATCGCCTGATTTTGTGTAGGTGGTGAGCATGGCTGTGATGTTTGGCATTGCCATCGAGCCGCCACCATTGGCCACGCCGAAGCCATCTTTGGAGTTAAACGATGAGGCTGCATCCCAGGAGAAGGTGCCATCAGCTCCAACGGTAACATCAACCGCAGGTTTGCGAGACTTGCTATAATTGCCGTCGAAAAGAATCCAGCCTTTCAAAGCTGTTTCCGCCAGGGTAACCAGGCCTGAACTGGGGAATGTTCCAAGTTGCAGTTGCCCGGTCATGTTTACCGTTTCTTCATCTCCACTGGGAGTATCGTCTGATTTTTTCTTGCTGCCGCAGCCAATGAGCTGCGCGCATGTGACTGCATAGACACCAAGGACCTGAAGCTTCTTGCGGGGCGTTTTCATGGGAAGGCTCCTCCATCATTTTCCAGATAATTTCTTGAACGGGGGCCGGTCGCGGGACCGGAAGGTCTCCGAGCAGATGGTCTGCCAGTGGATTTATTGTAGGATGGATTCACACCCGGAGTCGATTTGTTGAAAAATATATTAACGCGTTAAACCGTCACCTTTTCGGCGGGATAACTCTGCTTTTTTACCAAAATCATGTTTTGACGACACTCATTGGGTAGCATCTGGCAAGATCATTGAGCGAAATCCAGCTGAGTTTTGTGGATTGCATTGATTTGAAGCAAGGTTGACAGTCTCTTCATCCTTCCCAAAACCCAAACAGCCCCCTTACTATGCTCCAGATATCCCCGATTTTCGTCCGCACTAAGGCCCAAACATGAAACCGCCAGTTATTCCACGCCTGGTGAGGTGCCTTGATCCCAGACCAACTCCACGGCCCGACCATCGTCAAACTTAAGATCGCTGGTTTCGTCAAATTAAAAGCCCCGCCTTTCAGCGGGGCCTTTAATTTTGTGGCATACCACGTCCAGCTTACTCGATAGTCTCATTGTCACCCTGTTCGAAGTCGTCGCCCCAGCAATTGGATCCACTTGAGTGGTCAGTGTTGCAGGCCGCGTGAGCAGCTGCCGTAGAACCATTAACCATGTCCACCGTGACCGTTTCTTCCGTGGCACAATCCCAACCCGTCGGATCCTCGATGGTGAACCCTGCCGGAAGGAACGCTGGCAAGTCGGTGGCTGCGACCAAGATGTCGGAAGTGGCGGTTGTATTGGCAACCTTGTAGCCATCGCTGTCAAACGTCGCGCGCGAACTGAAATTATAGGACGAACTGTTGTGGGTTCCGGTGCCTTTGAAGAGTGCCTGACCCATGGTTCCGTTATGCTTCACAGCTCCGCGGTCCTCAAAGGTCCCGTCTTGGTGAGTCCCTTTGGAAGCCGTCTTCATTAGGCTGACGCCAGAATCCCTGAGCTCCAGCATATTATCCTGAGAGTAATTGTTGCTGCCGTCGCTGAAGAGATTCTGACCGGCAAGAATCTTGAGCCCTGCGGTCGTGAAATCGAAAGCAACAGATGAATTCCAGGACTGCGTGGATGCGGACCCCTTGTAGTGCACGGTCCCTTTTGCACCAGCAGAGCTGGAGCTGGATAGAGAAATCTTCTCTTTGATTTTCCCAGCCTCACACATGTAGATCGTCAGTTTTCCCGCCTGGCTATTGTCGATCCAAAGAGGCATCTCCATGGAGCCTCCGGATTCGACTAACTGAATCTTATACTTTGTCCCAAACTTGATTTGCCCTGACTCAGCCTCCAAGTGACAGAACGTGCCGCCGATACTGGCTAAGTTTCCAAACATCTTATTGATATTATCGACCGTCCGGCATGCCTCTGATGATTTTTTACCGGTCATCCGGGCCGCCTTCATCTTGGACGAGGTGCCCGCTGCCTTTTTGATGCTATCTGGCAACTCGAACCTAAACGCCGAAGCCAGCTTGAGTTCTCCCAGCGAAGTGGCTGTCACCGCTTCTTCCTCATTCTTGTTCTCTTCTTTTCCACAAAAACTGGTGGCTAACCCACAGGCCGCAAGCACACCCAAAACTGAAATACTCTTCTTGATAATCATGATTCGCTCCGATTTAAATTGTGACGGGCACGATAATCTTGAATCCGAATCCCGACGCAGTCCCCTCAGCTCTTGGTCCAGAACACCGTATCAAGCTCAGTGGCCCGTTTCGCTGAGGTCGTACAATCTGTTGCCGAACCGCTGTCTCCACACTTGCCTTCATAAAGTTTTGTGCCATCGATCTTGTAGAGCGTGTACTGTGCGTCAAAAGTACTTTTAAAGCTGGCATCATCCGCGCAAGTTGTTGCGGTCAGTTCCTTGGCCGTATCTTTTGTGAATCCACCGCCGCAAAAATTATTCCAGAGCGTAACCGCATCATCCGTCTTTGCGGTGATCGTCACCTTCGATACTGTTACATCGACCTCTTTCGCTCCGGCGGGGGTTGCGACCGCGTTTCCACCCGTATAAGTTGCAGTCATGGTCAGAGATGTGGTCTCCGTAGTACAATCCGCATCGCTATATAACTGAAGTGTGAAGTTCCCGGTTCCCCCCGAATGCACAGCCGTTTGCTTGCTCCATGATCCATCCTCTCCCTCGTCCGGCGCACACGCCATCGTCCATGTCCCGTCCAGATCAGCAAACGGGTTCGCCTTGGTCTCATCATCTTTGCCACAGCCGGCCAACAGGGTTGACACACAAACAGATGCGATTGAAGCGAGCGCAAGGCGTTTCATGGGACCTCCGAGGGAATGGAAAGGAAAGGATAGGCATATGATACTACAAAAACTCGAATTCATGCCCCTTGATCTCTGAGCATCTGTCACCGACAATGAGTTGGACTTTACCGCATACGCAGGGGGGCCTA
>JBEGVZ010000096.1:0-25768 GCA_041178085.1 Pseudomonadota bacterium
ACAGCCTGAAGCTGGCACGGATCGCACGTGACCTGACGGACGTTCCCTATGTCATCTTCTGTGGCGTCCACTTCATGGCAGAGACGGCCGATATCCTCACCGGAAAACATCAACAAGTATCCTTGCCCGACCTTCAGGCGGGCTGCGACATGGCGGACATGGCAGAGACGTGGGACGTGCAGGCAGCCTGGGATGAGGCTGTTGCAGCCGACGCCGGAAAAATCGTGCCCGTAACCTATATCAACTCCAAGGCAAGCCTGAAGGCATTCGTCGGAAAAAATGGCGGAACCATCTGCACCAGTGGCAACGCGCGACAGGTGATCCAATGGGCTCTTGAACGCGGTGAGCACCTCTTCTTCTTTCCGGACCAGCACCTTGGGCGGAACATCTGCAAGACGATGGGGCTGAACCCCGAGACCGACATGCTGCTTTGGGACCCGAAACGCCCCCTGGGCGGCCACACCCCGGAGAAAATCCGCAGCACACGGGTCTGGCTGTGGCAGGGACACTGCCCTGTCCACGCTCTATTCACACTGCATCAGATCAAGAAACTCCGCGCCGAGAAACCAGCTACGCGGATCATCGTTCACCCGGAGTGTGCGATGGAAGTGGTCGATGCATCTGACTTGTCTGGCTCCACCGAACAGATCATCCGCGCGATCGAGGAGTCGCCAGCCGGCACCAGCTGGGCGGTGGGCACGGAAAAACACCTGGTGGAAAGGCTTGCCGCGAACCACCCAGACAAGGAAGTCTTGAGCCTCAACCCCTTCACTTGCCTTTGCGGAACCATGAACCGCATCAGCGCAAGGCATCTTGCATGGGTCCTTGAGGATCTCGTCGCCGGACGTGAACTTAGAAATCAGATCACTGTTGAAGAGGAGGCCGCAGAGTTCTCGCGCCTCGCCCTTGACCGCATGTTCAACCTGCACTGAACTGGCAAAAAACCGTGTCGATCTACCTGGACCATTGCGGAACCACGCCTCTTGCAAGGCCGGTGCGCGATGCGATGGTCGCTTTTATGGACAGCGGAAAATTTGCCAATCCCGCAGCCCATCATCACGATGCCGGCAAGGCGGCATGGCACGAAGTTGAAGAAGCCCGCAGCGTGGTGGCAAATGCGATCCACGCCAAGACCGCATGGGTATCATTCACGGGCAGTGCGAGCGAAGCAAACAACATCATCATCCATGGCTTCGCGCGCAGGCATCCACGCTGTCGAATCCTGGTCGGCGCAACGGAACACAAATCGGTCCTTGACCCGGCACTGGACCTACGTGGTCAGCCCGGCTGCGAAGTAGAAGTTATCCCCGTCGAAAGCAAGACAGGTTGCATAGACCTTGCGGCACTTGAATCGTCCCTTGCCAGTAACCAGGAAAACCTCCCGACCCTTGTTGCCATCATGTGGTGCAACAACGAAATCCCGGCGCGCAATCCAGTGGAGGAAATCGCCCGGCTGTGTACCCATCACCGGGCCTTTTTCCACTGCGATTCCGTCCAAGGCATTGTCCGCGAAGCTGTGGATGTCACGACCCTTGCCCGGGCCGGCCTTTCTTCGATGATCTTTGCGCCGCACAAGATCTATGGCCCCAAGGGAATCGGAGTGCTGGTCATCCCGGAGCGGGAACCCATGCTTCGCATTGACGCGCCATTTCAAGGCGGCGAACAGGAAAAACGTTTGCGCCCTGGAACCCTCAACACACTGGCCATTGTGGGAACAGGTGTGGCAGTAGACCTGCATGCAAGGCGACGGAATGAACTCGTTGAGCACCTGCGCCAATGTGACGAAGCTTTTATCTACGCCATGCGCACTTCCACCCGGGGGTTCCATCTCACAGTTTCCGAAACCACTTCGTGCCCTGGAATCGTAAACTTCTACATCGATGGGGTGGATGCCGAAAGTCTGGTGCATACACTCGCCAGCGATGTGTGTGTCAACCGGGGTGCAAGCTGTTCCGGCGCTGGCGGCGAAAAGGCGCGGCATGTTCCGACTGCCCTTGGCCTCCCGGTAGAAATTGCCGCCAATGTCATCCGCGTCAGTTTCGGCTTCGGAAACTCCCTGGAGGATGCCAGGGTCGCTGCAAGTCATATCGCGGCAATCGCACGCAATGGTCATCCACATTGAAAAAAAGATTCATCAGTTCTGGCGCTGTCGCTTTCCTGATCGCTGCCGCGGTCAACGCATCTTCGCTGCTGGCTGCGGACCGGTTTTGTGAGGAATTTGATGAGTGCAGGAAAGTCTTTTTGGGGGCTGGAAATGCCGTTTCAGGAACGGGCGTTTCAACGCTAGAGATTCCAACCAGCCTTCCACGTTCGACGCTGCCCATAGATCTACTCGAAGTGCCTGCGACAAAATCGCGCGACAACCTGGTGATCATAAGCTCTGGCCTTCACGGGCCGGAGGCGTTCACCGGGTCAACCATGCAAAGCATTTTCCTGCAACGGATCCTTCCAGAGCTTGACCGGACAAAGACGACCTTCCTCTTGGTCCATATCATCAATCCCTGGGGAGCACTGACCGGGCGGCGCGTCACCGAAAACAACGTAGACTTGAACCGCAACTTTGCTGAAGCCCCTGCAGTCTACCTGGGCACCAATCCTTACTATGGTGCCATCAATGGTTTTCTCAATCCGGATTCCCCTGCCCAGGCTGGTTTCTTCGAGCAGGCAAGTTTTATGTTGAAGGTGGCAAAGCTCATGCTGCGCCATTCCACGCGCCACATTCGTCACGCAACGCTGCGTGGGCAGTATCAGTATCCGCGGGGAATTTACTTCGGCGGGACGAGCCCGGAGCCGGTGACGACGAGCCTGACGAAGGAACTGACTGCCCAGATCAAAAAAACATCGGGAAGGGTTCTAGTCATCGACCTTCACACCGGGTACGGACGCAAAGGTTTCATGCACGCAATGCCGAATCCGCTGCCGGCTGCTGCACCACTTGTTGTCGAAAGGTCACGTCAGATGCTGGCTGACACCATGGGAGAATATCCCCTTGAAGACGTGGAACACGACGCTGACTTCTATCCATCCACTGGAGATTTCTCTGCCAGAGTCACGCAGATTGCCATGTCCACTGGACTTCCGTCAGTGCCGCTCCTTCTTGAATTCGGGACCATGGACTCCCAAACGTTGAGAGGATCTGTGACCAGCCTCCGGCGTGTCATTCAGGAAAACCGCCTGCACTGGCACGGGGCGGTGAGTGCCGCTGACAAAGCTGAAATCGAAAGGGATTTCCACGAGCTCTTCCTACCCAGGGACGAGAAGTGGCGGTCGTCCGTAATCGCCCAGTTTGAGCAGCACACTGCAGGGTTCATCAGGCGATTTCAGGCCGCGAAAGACTGAACAGACAAGCGCACCTTTCTATTTGATGAAATCCAGTTGATGGGAATTTCACAGGGAAGGTATCAATCACGCTCACGCGAGAAACTTGTCTAAAGACATCCTGCCTTGAGCCTGAACTTTTGACTTCAGAACGCCAGACCACCCGAAGAAAAAACCGACCGGACCCAAGGCCTGGGCCGACCACCACCAGAAGCTGAATCGATCCGTGTGTTGATGAATCAACCCATCCCGAATCTCCAGAGTCGCCTGGACGATGTTGTGGACATGGCGGCCCGTGGTAGCGAAGGTATAATGTGCATCCCACCGGACTGTGACGGACTGCCCTTCGACCTTGAGCACTTCGTAGTCGACTTTCAAATCGGGTGCACGTTTACATAGCATTTGCCACATTGCTCTCGCGTCGCGGCCGACCAACCCTGGAAATATCGGATCGCTGAATGAGATGTCATCTGAGTAGAGGGAAGCCATGCGGTCACCGTCATGGCTGGTGAATGCATCGTAAAAGGCCCTGGCGACGTCTTCGGGTGTTTTTTCCTGCATATCGGCCTTCCTGTCCCGCTAACGAAGCAAATGACCGGTCTTGTTTTGAATATTCGACGGGAAATTGGTGGGGGAGGCCTCCTTCCGGAGGCCCCACCCCGTTTGATTAACGAAGCAGTTGCAATGCAAACTCAGAGCTGGTGTTTGCCTGGGCCAGAACCGAGATGCCGGCTTGCATCAGGATCTTGCTGGTGGCAAAACGAGCCGTCTCAGTCGCATAGTCAACGTCACGGATGCGGCTCATGGCTGCACTCAAGTTCTCGTTGGAGATCTCGATGTTCGTGATCGTCGAGTTCAAGCGGGACTGAACGGAACCAAGAGTAGCGCGGTAGGAAGCGATCGAGTTCAACACGGTGTCCATCCGGTTGAACAGGTCACCCGTACCGGCCGGGCCAAGTTCCTGCGCGCCGCCATCACCGTCCGGAACGATCGAGATCGCATCCTCTGTGATCCTGGCGAGGGCTTCGTTCAGCTGCGCAACTTCCTCCGTGTTGATCGTCAACACATCCGGGTCCGTTTCCGGGTCGACGTCTGGCGGGTTTCCGGCCTCATCGCTGGCACGATTGGACGCACCGACGAAGAGCTGGATCGGCTTACTCCCGTCCGCCTTGAGGAGCTTGGAGCCGTTGAACTCGGTCGAGTCCACGATCCGCGCGACTTCCTGGCGGAGTTGCTGGAACTCCTTGTCAAGGAACGATCGCTCACGGTTACCGACCGTGTCAGACGCAGCCTGCGCGGCAAGCTCACGCATGCGGACGATGATGTTGGTGGTTTCATTGAGACCACCTTCAGCCACCTGCAGGTAACTGATACCATCGTTTGCGTTTCGCTTGGCGACATCCAAGCTCTTCGTGCGGGCCCGGATACTTTCCGATACCGCAAGACCTGCGGCATCATCCGCAGACCGGTTGATCCTCTGGCCGGATGACATCCGCTCCAGGGATTCGCCCAACGCACGACGGTTTTCCGTCAGCCTGCGTTGGGCCACCAATGATTCGACGTTACTTTTAATCCTTAAACCCATGGTCGTAGCCTCCTTGGCAAGCCAGCACCTGCTGCCTTGCAGTTGTTAAAAAGGTCCATCTTTTCCCGCACACTCACTCACAGAAACCACCGTCGCTGCACGGAGATCAGCTCCGCAGCAGAGCCAGCGCCTGTTCCGGAGCCGCATTCGCCTGGGCAAGCACGGAGAGGCCTGCCTGGGTGAGAATGCGGTTCTGGGTGTAGCGCGCTGATTCTGCCGCGATGTCGACATCCTTGATGCGGCTGCGGGCGGTTTCCATGTTCTCGATGTTCACGCCAAGACCGTTGATCGCAGAATTCAAACGACTCTGGATGGAACCAAGCGTTGCACGCTCAGATGCGATCCGGTCGAGAGCACTGTCGATCGTGTTGAGTCTTGCGGAAATTTCGTCCCGGGCTGGTGCCGAGCCACCGAGTTCGGCGGGGCCGATCTCAGCGCCCTTGCCAAGTCCCAGGGTTTCCGAGTTGAACTTGAGACCTTCCAGGCCAATTCGAATGGTGTCGATGTTCGCATCCGGAGCCGTGCCGTTGGTGCCGACCTGGATCACGAACTGATCTTGTTCGTTGTTCACGTCGAAGATCTTGGTTCCGTTGAACTCGGTCGATGCACCGATCCGGTCCAGTTCGTCCACGAGCTGGGTATATTCGCGGTTGAGGTAGCCCCTCTCGCGATCACCGATCGTATCTGTGGAAGCCTGCACGGATAGTTCGCGCAAACGCACCAGAATGTTGGTCATCTCGTTCATGCCACCTTCGGCGACCTGAACCAGGGAGACAGCATCGTTGGCGTTACGTTGCGCGACGTTGAGGCCGCGGACTTTTCCACGCAGACTCTCAGAAATGGCAAGGCCGGCTGCGTCGTCAGCGGATTTGTTGATCCGGTAACCGGATGACAACTTTTCCATGCTGCTTTGCAACTGGGCGTTGCTGTCTGTGAGGAACCGTTGCGCGGTGAGACTCGAGACGTTTGTCCTGATACGCATTCCCATAAAAAATCCTCCTTGATTCGCCCGGGGCCAAACCTTGGTCCCGGTTGTTAAGCGCAAGCTTCACCCTGAAACTTGCAGGGGGTCTTTCGTGGTTTTTGTGAAAAGCTTTAGAAGTTTTTTGCAAAACGATAAAAAACGGGTAGGTTGCCAGTGTTCACGGACGGTTGGACAAGAATGCCCAGTAAATTTGAGCACTTGAAAAATTTGATCGAGGCGAAAATCCGGGATTTTCCCCTGCCAGAACGGCAGGTTATGGTCTCATGTTCCGGGGGTGTTGATTCCACAGCACTTTTTTGGGCTTTTTTGGAACTTTTCCAAGCCGGAAAAATTTTTTCCCTGAGACTTTTCCACTTCAATTTTGGTCTGCGGGGGAGCGAATCCGACGGTGATGAGGAGTTTTGCCATAGACTTTCCCGGGACACAGGCGTCCCCCTGATTGCTATGCGAGCCACAGTAGAGGAACGGGAAACCCGCTCTGGCCAAGGGATCCAGGAGTGGGCCCGGCGACTGCGCCGGGAAGCGGTCGCCAGCGCAGCGAAGCAAGGCGAATGGATCGCCCTGGCCCATCATGCGGACGACGCAGCCGAGACGACGCTTATGCGCATCATGCGTGGCACGTCTCCAGCTGGCATGCAAGGGATGGCCGAATGGATGCGGACCCACACTGACGGTAGTGCAAAGGAGGTTGTCTATTTTCGGCCGTGGTTAGAGGCGGACAAGGAAGACATTCTCACTGCCGCAAGTGAACGGAGCATCCTCTTCCGTGAGGACTCCACCAATGCAACCCTGGATTACGCGAGAAATGTCGTCAGGCACCGCGTTTTGCCGGAACTCCTGCGTCTTTGGCCAGCGGGCCGCCAAAAACTAAGAGACCTTGCAGCTGATGCTGCGGGCCTCTACCAGTACGCACTTAGCTCTGCCTTGAGGGATTCTGACTGCCACTGCCAGGGCAAGCTCGCTAACTGTGTTAGACAGAAGTTGGTCGGCCTTCCTGATTCTGTGGCCATGGCCGTCCTGTCACACATGGTCCAAAAGACCGCGGGCGAAGACCATCGTCAGCTGTCCAGGGCCAACTTGAAGTTGATTCTGGATGCCGCCCGCAAGCCGGCCGCCCAAGAACCTGGCGGGGTCGCCACGAAATTCACCCTCGAAATCGCCCGCGGGATCTTTGTCGAGGTCGCCGGTGACGCTGTGCGTTCTTTTCCCGGTCCTGCCTGAAAAACGATCACGGCGCCGGCAATTATTGCCGGTCGATTCACCTGTTCGCGGCAGCAGGGCTATGATCAATAGAGGCCCGACGGCAAACCTTGAACGATTGGGCCAGTTGTTTAGTCAGAACCGGACTCCAATTGCGTATTTGGCGCGGTTCTGCAACAACTTCAAAGGTAGAAAACACTGGATTTACCGGTCTCTCCACAGGGGCAGGCGGGACAGATCCCGCGGAGGCACAACATGAAAAATCCCCAGAAGCAAAACCAGCAGATGCGCACGGTCCTCGTGCTCGCGAGTCTTCTATTCCTGTTCCTCTTGTTCCAGTTCTTCGCGCCCCGGCCAGATGAGCAAAAAGTCCTCAAATTTTCCGAGTTCATGGAAGCCGTTCAGCTTTCCGCGGAAGACCAGAACCGCGTGAAGGAAGCGACCTTCCGTGAAAATCAAATCATCGCCACGCGCAACGATAACTCCACGTTCCGCACTTACGGACCAAATGACTCCGACTTGCGCAAGCAACTCCAAGACAAAGGCATCAAGGTCAACTTCGAGCCGCCTGAAGAGGCCAGTCTTTGGAAGACCCTTTTGATCAACATGCTGCCGATGTTGCTTCTGCTGCTCTTGGTCGTCTTCTTCATCCGCCAGCTTCAAGTCGGCGGCGGAAAGGCCATGTCATTTGGCAGAAGCCGCGCCAAACTTCTGAACGAAAATCAGGTGAAGATCACATTCGCAGACGTTGCCGGCATTGATGAGGCCAAGGGCGAACTCGAGGAAGTCGTTGAATTTTTGAAGGATCCGAAAAAATTCACGCGGCTTGGCGGGCGCATCCCCAAAGGTGTGCTCCTGATCGGCTCTCCTGGTACCGGTAAGACCATCATGGCCAAGGCCATTGCCGGAGAAGCAGGAGTTCCCTTCTTCAGTATCTCGGGTTCAGACTTCGTCGAAATGTTTGTCGGTGTCGGTGCAAGCCGTGTTCGCGACCTGTTTGAGCAGGCGAAAAAACATGCCCCTTGCATTGTATTCATCGATGAGATCGATGCGGTCGGGCGCCAGCGCGGCGCTGGTCTGGGCGGCGGCCATGATGAACGCGAGCAGACACTGAACCAACTCCTTGTCGAGATGGACGGCTTCGAGGCGAACGAGGGCGTCATCATCATCGCCGCAACCAACCGTCCCGACGTCCTGGACCCGGCGCTGCTTCGCCCAGGTCGTTTTGACCGCAGGGTCGTGGTGCCCAAGCCAGATGTCCGCGGCCGTGAGGGAATCCTCAAGGTTCATACGCGCAAGGTTCCGATCGCGGGTGATGTGGCCCTCAATAAAATCGCCCAGGGCACGCCGGGATTCTCCGGGGCGGACCTGGAGAACCTGGTCAATGAGGCGGCTTTGATCGCCGCACGCGCCAACAGCAAGGAAGTGAACATGAATCACTTCGAACTGGCGAAGGATAAAGTATTGATGGGCCCGGAGCGTCGCTCCCTGATCATGAGCGAAGCCGAAAAGCGCAATACGGCGTATCACGAGGCAGGGCACGCGATCGTCGGCATGCTGGTCGGGAACGTCGATCCGGTCCACAAAATCAGCATCATCCCGCGCGGCCAGGCGCTTGGTGTTACTGTCATGCTTCCGACCGAGGACCGCCTGACTCTGACCAAAGAATACGCTGAAGGCATGATCGCATATGCAATGGGAGGCCGTGCTGCAGAGGAACTGATCTTCCACAAGCAAACCACCGGTGCTGGCGATGACATCAACAAGGCGACGGAAATTGCACGAAAGATGGTCTGCAACTGGGGCATGAGCGATAAACTCGGACCACTGGCACTTGGCAAGAAAAACGAAGAGGTCTTCCTTGGCCGTGAGATGGGTCAGATGCGGAACTTCTCTGAGAAAGTTGCCGAGGAGATTGATGCGGAGATTCACCGCATTGTCACGGGCGCCTACAAGAAGGCCCTGAACATCCTCCGCGACCACCGCGACAAGCTTGAAACCCTTGCCGAGGTACTTCTGATCAAAGAGACCGTCGAGTCCACGGACATGGAAAAAATCATGCGCGGTGAAAAACTCCTGACCGAGGAAGACCGCCGTAGTTACGAAGAAGCACGCCTGCGCGAATCGAACCCTGACGCTGCCGGAAAAGGTGATCCTGCAACCGGCGAAGGGACAAGCCCAGGACAGACCGGCGTCATGCGCCCGGCAACGTCTGCGACCTGATGGATGCGCTACGGATCATGGGTGTCCTGAACGTGACACCCGATTCGTTTTCCGATGGCGGGAAATATGACGCCCCGGACAAGGCCCTGGAATGGGCGCTTCGTTTGCAAATGGATGGTGCCGACTTGATCGATGTCGGCGGTGAGTCAACCAGGCCAGGCGCCGCTGAGGTGCCGCTTGCGGAAGAGCTGGAACGGGTCATGCCAGTCGTGAAGCGCCTGCTGCAGAAGATCCCCGGTCACCAGCTTAGTGTCGATTCTCGCAAGGATGTGGTGTTCGAACGAGTGCTCACTGAAGGCGTACGCTTCTTCAACCGGGTCGGGAACCCACCAGAGGCGAGTCTCCTTCAGGAAATCGCGACCGCCGGCGGATCCGTCGCTGTGACCCATATTCACGGCACTCCGGCGGACATGCAGCAGGCCCCACTTGGGCCCGGTGAAGCCGTCCGCGCAGTCGAATCATTCTTTGATACCGCCGCGCGGAAGTTTGAAAAAGCGGGCCTTCATCCGGGAAGTTACTGGCTTGACCCAGGTATCGGCTTTGGCAAGACGGTCGCGGCAAACTTGGAGCTTCTGGGCCAAATCAAGGGTTGGAGCCAAAGGTGGCCGCTCATGGTTGGAGTATCGAGGAAGGGTTTCATCGGCAGGATTTTCGGGATTGATCAGCCGGTTGAGCGGGACGGTCCCGGAAAAGTGATTGAGTGGATGTGTGCCGTATCCGGCGCAGGCCTGATCCGGACGCACGACGTGCGCGGACTGGCCGCCCTCCGCGACACCACGAAAACGGCAACGACAGGTTGAGTTGATGCGCGAGATCCTTGACCAATTCAGCATCTGGGCGATCGTCGACATCACGATTGTCGCGTTCGTAATTTACCAGGCCTTGCTGCTGATCCGCGGAACCCGCGCGGCGCAGATGCTGATCGGCATCCTCTTCGTCGGGGTTGCCTTCCTGATCTCGACAATTGTGCCACTGACCACCCTGAACTGGGTGATGAACAAGTTCTACTCCAGTTTCATCATCATCCTGATCATCATCTTCCAGGATGACATTCGCCACGTCCTTTCCCGGATGGGCAAGAAGTCCTTCATCCCGGGTGCCGACCGCGTAGCCTCACACCATGTTCTTGATGAGATTGTCCGCGCCGCTACGTCGATGGCGAGTAAGCGCGTCGGCGGGCTGATTGTGATCGAGCGCAACATCATCCTTGGCCGCTATGTCGACGTCGGCATCTTGATTGATGGGCGGATTTCCAAAGAACTCCTCGTGTCGATATTCCATCCTTCCTCACCAATCCACGATGGCGCAGTCATCATCCAGCGCGGACGTGTCGCTGCGGCCGGCTGCTTCCTTCCCCTCACCCGGGAGGAAAACCTGGACCCGAACATGGGCACTCGCCACCGCGCCGGAATCGGCATCAGCCAGGAGACCGATGCCGTGGTCGTACTGGTGTCTGAAGAAGTCGGAGCCGTGGCGCTGATTGTTGATGGCAAGGTTTCACGCAAACTCGATGCGCGTCAGCTGCGTGAGCAGCTTAATGACCTGCTCATGGGGGATGAAGAGTTTTCGCCAAAACGTCCGCAGCCTGAAGCCGGGGAGGGGACGCCGTGAAAAACAGGGTCCGCGGCTGGCTCTTCGACAACCTGCCGTACAAGTTGACCGCAGTCTTCATATCCTGTGCACTCTGGTACATCGTCCAGGGTGATGAGATCCTTGAAGTGAACAAACGCATCGCTGTCACCATTGTGGTCCCGGATGGGTACACCATGAAAGGGCCGACCCTGCGTTACAAGGACGCAACCTTGCGCGGACCAAGGGCCCTTCTTGGCCAATATATGGAGGCTAAAAAACCGCTTGAAGCCTCGATCAAGATCCCGCCCGGAAAGTCCGGACAATTGCGTTACCGCGTTGATCGCGAGAACCTCAACTCTTTCGATAGCCGCATCAAGTTGACCATCCACGACCCCTACATCGTCGCCAGTGTCGACGAGATCAGCAGCCGCAAGGTGCCGGTCAGGGAGATCATCCAGGGAGCACCCGGTGCTGGTTACATGGTCGAAAAGGTAGTCATCGAACCATCGGAGATAGGCATCAGTGGCCAGAAGGCCGACCTGGCGCGGATCACACAAGTATCGACAGAACAGGTCAACATCGCTGGGCTGAAGCAACCCAAGGTTTTTGAAGTCAACCTGGTCAAGGCAGGGCTCGGTGAAGTTCAGCTGTCGGTCAATCGTGTGCAGGTGAAAGTCGCCATCGGGGAGCAGAAGGTGAACAAGCGGTTCACGGCTATTCCCGTTGAGGCCGTGGGGAGCGACTATCTGACCAACGTCAGGCCCCAGTTTGCCACCATCATCCTTCAAGCGACCCCGGGCGTTCTGAGCTTTATCAAGAAGACCGACCTTCGTGCCTTCGTGGACGTGCGGGACCTTACTCCAGGCAGGTACGATCGCGAATTGCAGGTAAAGATACCGGCAGAGACGGTCATGATCGAGACCGTTCCAAAACGCACTTCTGTTGAGATTTACAACCAGAGGCGCTTGCGCTAAGACCGGGCTTTGGCTCCGTCGCAGCAGGGGAGTTGCATGGCCAGACTATTTGGAACCGATGGAATCCGGGGTGAGGCAAACACTTACCCGATGTCTCCTGACCTGGTGCTCCGCCTTGGCCAGGCGATCGGCGTATACTTCCGCACCAAGATGGCTCACCCGAGAATTCTTATCGGCAAGGACACCCGCCGAAGCGGCTACATGCTGGAGCAGGCGCTTTGCTCCGGCATTTGCAGCGTGGGTGTCGATGCTTTTTTCCTGGGGCCATTGCCCACGCCTGGCATCGCCTATCTTACGCGCGGCCTGCGGGCTTGCGCCGGAATCGTTATCTCTGCTTCGCACAACCCGTTTCACGATAACGGTATCAAGATATTCAGCGGTAACGGTTACAAGCTACCGGATGAGGATGAAGACAAGCTTGAAGCGCTGCTCAAGAGCGACGACCTGGAAAACCATGCTGTGCATGGAGCCGATATTGGCACGGCACGACGGATCGACGACGCCATCGGGCAGTACGCAGTCTTTCTGAAAGAGCAATTTCCCAAGCAACTTGCCCTTGACGGCCTGCGCCTTGTGATCGACTGCGCCAACGGGGCTTCCTACCGGGTCGCGCCCAAGGTGTTTTCGGAACTTGGCGCCGAAGTCTTCATGCTTGGTGTCGACCCCAATGGTGTCAACATCAACGAACACTGCGGCGCACTTCACCCGCAGCAACTGCGCGAAAAAGTCATGCTCTACAAGGCGGACCTTGGCATTGCGCTCGACGGCGACGCCGACCGTCTGGTTGTGGTCGACGACAAGGGCGACATCGTGGATGGCGACGAGATCCTTGCCATCTGTGGTCTGCACATGCTGAAAAAAAATCGCCTGCGCAACAAGGCGCTCGTCTCGACCATCATGAGCAACATGGGGCTTGAAATCGCGCTTGCGCGCCACGGCGGCAAGGTCATTCGCACCAAAGTTGGTGACCGGTATGTGATGGAAGCGATGATCAATGGCGACTACAACCTTGGCGGGGAGCAGTCGGGTCATCTGATTTTCCGTGACTGCGCCACCACAGGCGACGGCTTGCTTGCTGCACTACACGTCCTTGAGATCATGGTTGAAAGTGGCAAGAAGGTTTCTGAACTTCGTCACTGCATGGAACGCGTCCCGCAGGTACTGCGCAATATCCGCGTTAAAAACAAGGTCCCGCTGGAGCAACTGAAAGACTTCTCGGAATTCGTCAAAAAATGTGAAGCCCGCCTTGCCGGCAAGGGTCGCGTACTGGTCCGTTACTCAGGCACTGAAAACCTTGCCCGTATCATGGTCGAAGGCGAAGACGACGACTTGATCGACACGATGGTTGACGAGCTCGCCGACCAGCTGCAGAAGTCGATCTCCACGCATGAAGGAAAAGCTCCCGCAACCGTGGAGAAGAAATCTTGATCCGCCTGGGGATCAATATCGATCACGTGGCGACCGTGCGCCAGGCCCGGGGAGAACCCTACCCGGATCCAGTCCAGGCTGCTGTGCTGTGTGAACTGGGTGGCGCCGACAACATCACTTGCCACCTTCGTGAAGACCGGCGCCATGTCCAGGACCGTGATGTCTACTCATTGAAGGACACCATCAAGGTCCCTCTTAACTTCGAGATGGCCGCGACGGACGAGATGGTCGCCATTGCACTGAAAGTCAAACCGCACGCAGTTACACTGGTTCCAGAAAAACGCGCTGAACGGACTACCGAGGGCGGTCTTGATGTCGCGGGCAACCTTGAGACGCTCAAACCAAAGATCAAGACCCTGAATGGGGCGGGAATCCTGGTCAGCCTCTTCATCGAGCCAGAGGCAAAAGCCATTGAGCTCTCCCTTGCTTCCGGCGCCGGCGCGGTCGAGTTCCACACCGGAGGCTGGTGCCACCAGATGTCCGCCTGCCGCCGCACCAGGGAACAGTTCAAGCTGGTCGACCGTCTGGTCCAGGCCGCGGCCTTGGCGAATCAGATTGGCCTGCAAGCCCACTTTGGTCACGGTTTGAACTACACAAATGCAATGTGGCTCCAGCATGTAGAGCATGCCGAGGAAGCCAACATTGGGCACGCTGTCATCTCCCGCGCTATTTTTACCGGCCTCAAGGAAGCGGTTGCGACCATGAAGGACTTGCTCAATGACCCCCGCCACCGCCCCTGATCAGGTCCTGGAGAGCGTCGCCGCTGAAGACGACCTGCCCAGGCTTGCCCGGGACATCGCTTCTGTGCTGCAACCGGCCGCTCAATCTAGGGGTTTCTGCCTTTGGCTGGTGGGCAGCGTTGGTGCCGGCAAGACCACCATTGCGGGGCACATACTGCATGCACTTGGACTTCCAGCCCGTGTGCCTGTCCTGTCGCCCACTTACACCTACCTTCAGGAGTACAAATTCCCGGATGGCCGGGTCTTTGCGCACATGGACCTTTACCGGGGGACTGCGATCGAAGCGCTCGAGGATGCCGGGATTTTTGCTGGAATTTCCGCATATTCCGGCGTTCTGATCGAGTGGCCGCCCCAGGGGAACACTGCTGCCAGTGCGGCAGCGGAAGGTTACGCACCGACGCACATCCTTGCCATTGAGCCCGTTGATGACGGCCAACGGCGCCGTTACCAATTATCGGTTGCACGTTAACAGCCGCTTCGATATACACGCGCTCTCGTCCAGAGAGTGCTTTTAGCACGCACCCGTAGCTCAGCTGGATAGAGCACCAGACTACGAATCTGGGGGTCGGAGGTTCGAATCCTTCCGGGTGCGCCACTCATCCCAGGAGACAGCCAGATGCTTCGAATCACTGGAAGCTTCCTTGCAGTTCTTTTGGTATTCGGCTGCGCTCAACTTCAAAAAGCTCGTAAGACCGACCGGGATCCAACCACTGGCACGAGACCGATCCAAACAGGGCCTGCTTTGCCTGGGCCGGTTACCGCTCAACAACCCCTGCCACCACTTGATAGCTGCGTAAAACCGGTTGAAGACAATTCGCGCATCAAGATCTCACCACGCGACGTCATTGTCGCAGTTGATTCATCCGGATCCCACCGGATCGCCCTCTCTGCGAAAGCAGAGACGCGACTCGCAGGGGGGCTGAATCCGGACCTCAAAGATAAAACCTTGAGATTTCTCGTGGCTGGTCAGATTGCGGGGGGCGCCACCACTAATGACAACGGGGTTGCAACCCTTACGGTGGATGTTCCTCTGACCCCGATGACCGTAACCTGCTACGAAGCGGAACATGAAGGCTTCCGCATGCCAGGGCGCATCTTTGCCCTGCCCAGCAATCAGTCTTTTTTTGTCTCGGATATCGACGAAGTGATCTCCGACTTGCCAGAGATCAGAGTCCCCATTACCTCCATACCGGACAGCCCTGTTGTCCCTCAGGCTCCGGAAACCTTGCGTGAATTGAGCAAGAGTTTTGTCATCGTCTACCTGACCGCCCGCGACGACGCGCTTGCCAACAAGACGCGTTCCTGGCTGAAGTACCGCGACTTTCCGTCTGGTCCGCTCAAAATATGGAACTGGACGTCGACCAATGGCTTTGGCTCTTCGCAGGAACAGCAAGGTGCTTACAAGAGGGCTTTCTTGACTGAACTGAAAAAGACGTTCCCTCGTCTGGTGGCTGGGATTGGCAATCGAGTTCACGATGCTACTGCCTATAAAGATGTCGGCCTGCTTCCGATCATCATCAATCCAAAAGACAGCAAGGCTTCGTTCCCGCAAGGGACGGTGTTTGTTGAATCCTGGAAAGATGTACTCCAGGTCGCGCGGCCGTGACCACGACGTTGGCCCGGGCAATCCTCGCCTCGTCTTTGTTGCTAAACACCGGAAACGCTAAAGGCTCTGACTGGGTGACCGTCTATCAGTCGGCGGTGAACTCGGTTCCATACATACTTTCGGGCGGGTCTGTTTGTGCCGGCGCTTTGATCGAAAATAACCGGATTCTGACCGCGTGGCACTGTGTACATCTCATGCGCCCGATTCAAGTCGGGTGGCGCGGCAACCAATCGGGGCAAGAGCAGAGTGCGGAAGTTATCTTGAAGGATTCCGCTAACGACATCGCCATCCTGAAGCTTGCATCACCGTCCTCAAAGCGCCTGCCTCTTGCATCGGGTGCGCATATCCCGGTGAAGACTGGCACACCCGTCGCGACCATTGGCCATCCCCTTGGCAGCGAACTTTACAGCTCCAGTAACGCCGATCTCGGGTTTGTCCTCTCCAGTGGCATCGTTGGCAAGGTCAATGCCAAAAACACAATTTTAGATATCTCCGTCAGTCCCGGAAACTCGGGCGGACCGGTCCTGACACAAGACGGCAAAATCTTGACTTTGATTTCTTCCAAGTACTCCGGCTTCAGGGTCGGCAACCTGGTTACTGCTCCAGCACCGGAATTGGTGGCCTCCGCCATCGATAAATCGGCTTCCGTCAGCGAACCACTGGACTGGACTGCGGCAAAAAACACCTGGCACTTCTACGTGCCAGTTGGCTGTCATTTGAACTTCACGGACGGAGCAAGCAAACACAGTTATTATTTCGACGAAATTCAGCTGGAATGGCGCGCCAGGGATCGTCTCGCCTTATCAATCTCCCAGGGTGGAAGTCGCCACCTTGAAACCACAGCCTTTCACCTGGGTGCAAGCATCCATGTGGCCCAGCCAGATCGCCGGATTCCTCTGGAGGCTGGTGTATTCACCGGCTACCGAACTTTGAGAATCAATGATGCGATGGCTGAAACGGGCTTCTTTACGGCCGGAGTAGAACTGTCTGCCTTCTATTCCGCCGTCCGCATACGTGCCGAACAATCTTTCGGCGCGAACAAATCTCTGCGCACCGTCATTGGGTCCGTCGATCTATTCAGTCTTTTTTAACGTCGCGAGCGAAACACGCCTGCTGCGAGGTCATGGGTTACTTCAGCGGATCCAGCTACCAGGGTCTTCGAAGCATTTACGGATGGTGGCTGCCATCTTCGCGCCCACCACGCCATCGATCAAACGGTGATCGAATGTAACGCCGAGGGTGATTTTCCGGGCTGCTAAAACTTTTCCGTCGCGGACAACCGGCACTTCCTCGACCGCTCCGAGCGCAATCACCATCGGAACATGGGAGTAGGGGACAAGAGGGGCCAGGCCCCGCGTCATTCCAAGGCTACCAATGTTCGTGATCATGACCGAACCAAAGGAGTTTTTCGGCGTACCCAAAAGCGGGGACCACAAGTTCAGGCGGAACATGAAAAACGAGCTGAAGTCGATGACGGCCTTCACTGCCCAGTGAGGCAAAGCGCCAAAAAGGGATTTTAAACGGGCGAAGCTCTTGTCTTCGTTGGCTCGAATTGCGGCTACCTTCAGGTTCATCTCGGCTGCGATCTCTGTCACCGTTTTTGTGTCGGCACGATGGATGACAACCCCGCTGAGGTCCTCTCCGCGACTATCTGTTGCCACCTGAAAGAAAACAGAAACGTCCTCGCGTTGATAAAGTCGCCCCCACCGGACGATGCAATTGATCTCAGGATGAAGCTTGAATACCTCCGCGATCACCCGGCCTGTGAAGTGTGTCAGGGTGACACGCTCGCCGGAACTTGCTGTTCGCTCACTGATGAAATTCAGGGCGGCCTCGGCATCGACGTCAAGAAAAGCATAGACCGATGGATCGCCGGGGCTGGCCCAACCACTGACGGCTATCTTGCGCCAACTGGAAACCCTGTTCAGCGGCTTCAACCCTAGATGGCGTTCCACAGGAAGGCTCATACCACACCACCACCATTCATGACCTGAAACCGATCCGGCCGTCGGGGCCCATTTGGACACAGCCCATCCTGGATTCAAATCCGCCATCTGCGTCTCGACCACCTGCGGGGACGATCGAGGACCTGTCGAGGGTTCCCATGAACTGTTGATGGAATGGCATCTCTTTGCGGCCATCAGATTCATCCAAGAGGAAGTTTTTCGCGGAAAACTCGTCCATCATGACGTTTGTTCCTGTGACTTCCATCTCAAGGGGCGAACGACGTCCGGTCCTTTCATTGCAGCTCGACTTGAACGGGCCGTGCAGAAAAAGCTTCTGCCCCTGCAAACTATAGGCACCAAGGTTGGATTCGGAGAGCATGACGGTAACGGGGGAACCGGATTGCTTGTCAGAAAAGTAGTAACCGTGGCGCATCATATAGACCCCGGAGCTGCTCAGGATCAACTGAACGAATCCACCAGAATTTACCTCCAGGCGCCACTCCCGCAACTGGTGGGTAGGTGCGAGGCCGGCTCCGCCTTGCCGGAGCTGGGCCGAGGCTGCTTCGGCTGCGCTTTTACGGCGCCCCACCGAAGCGCAGGATGCCTGCATGGCGACGGTCGCTGCGACCAACGCTGCGAGGATACGTCTTGCTAATGGCCCTGCCACCATGGCACTCCTCCGCACCTCGCCTTCTGAGCGAAGCTGGGAGTGTGTTGCGGAAGGAAATGGGAAAACTAGAGAGAAAAAACGCAAAATCCCGTTTTCACGGGATTTTTTTTGCTAATTTGAACTTTTTCCAAGCGCCTTAACTGGCCTTGAATGGGATCAATAAGTGGTTGCGACCAAGGCTGTCCGGCTGACCACACACGTGCTGGCCTTGTCCCGGGCACGTTGATTCCATTTCACGGTAACTTCAAAGCGTTCGTGCCCTGGCCAGATGCCGCCCTCGTAATCTTCGTAAGCAAGAAAGGAGAACTCGTAAAGGAAAGTATCTCCGCTCCGCATGACCAGACGGGGGTCTGTTTCCTCGTAAACCTTGGGGTCGGCCGCGCTTGTTGCCTGCATCTGCCTGAGGGATTCGCTGGCAGCAGCAAGGCGGGCTTCCTCCATGCAGGGCATGGCGGCAACGAGAGCAAGTTTAACGAAAGCTGGGGCTGGCATGGCGCACTCCTCAAGGCGACCGGACGTCTGGTCGTCAGATCATGGAATGCGCGTATAATGCCAGTGGGCCAAGGGTTACAAGGAAAATGTGCATGAGGTCACCAGAGCTTCCGGCGACCCCCGCTTCAAGGTGATTTAAGAAACGGAAATGCGCCGGTCAGGCCATTGATAATGAACTGGACGGCGACTGCCGTCAGGATCACGCCCATGATCCGTGTGAGTAGATTCAGTCCCGTCCGGCCGAGCAATTTGTAAAGAAGCGGGGCCCCTTTCAGGGTCAGGTGCGAAAGTCCAAGGGCTGCAACAAGAGCAACGAGAAGGGCGACAAGCGAGGTCGTCCCCTTGACCTCACTGGCAAACAGGACAACGGTGGAAATGGCACCGGGTCCAGCAAGAAGAGGCATGCCCAGGGGAAATACGGAAATGTCATCCCGTGCCATGCCCTCGTACTGTTCCTCTGGCTGAACGCGCTCGCGGCTGGAGTTCAGCTGGGCGATCCCAAGGAGCAGCAGCAAAATGCCGCCTGCGATCTGGAAAGCCGGCAGGGTGATGCCGAACATTTTGAAAATAGCCGTTCCAGTCAGGGCAAAAGTCATCAAGATGCCAAGGGCCAGCATCGATGCCTTGCGCCTGGTCTGCCGCAACGCCTCCGGGGAATACCCTTCCGTCAGGCTCAGGTAGATCGGAACCACCGCGAAGGGATCGATGATCACGAAAATCGCGACAAAAGTGTTGAAGGTAGCGAGCATCAGACCGGACATGCTTTTTTGCCTCCGGCAGACCGTCTTTTGACGAAGCCGCCTTTCCCATTTTACGGGGTTCGATTGACCTTTACAAACCGGGCCACATGCCGTATCCCGAACCACCTTTTTTGCAGGTTGGAGCATGTACGAACTTCGCTGCGAATCCCTTGAAAAATCGTTTGGAAGCTTCGCGCTTCAGGCGCTGGACCTTGCCATCCAACCGGGCGAATTCTTTTCACTTCTTGGTCCCTCCGGCTGTGGCAAGACGACCGTCCTGAGGCTTCTCGGCGGATTCGAGCAGCCTGGCCGCGGTCGTATCATGCTGGGTGAGCGCGACATCACCCGCCTGCCGCCCCACAAACGCAACGTACACACGGTCTTCCAGCGCTACGCTTTGTTTCCGCACTTGAACGTCTTTGAAAATGTGGCGTTCAGCCTGCGGTTGAAAAAGCTTCCCCGTGCCGAGATCGCGCGCCGCGTCGAAGAGACGATGTCATTGACCGAAATCGGGCAACTTGCCCAGAGGCGGATCAACCAATTGAGCGGCGGTCAGGCCCAGCGGGTGGCTCTGGCCCGCGCACTTGTGGACCAACCGGCTGTTCTCCTCCTGGACGAGCCTTTTTCCGCGCTCGACCCATCGCTGCGGGTTCGGGTCCGCGAGGAACTGCGCGCAATTTGCAAGAAAGTGGGAGCCACGTTCATCCTGGTCACCCACGATCAGGAGGAAGCCCTCCAGCTGTCTGACCGTCTTGCTGTCATGAGGGATGGGCGCTGCCTGCAGGTCGGGACACCCAAGATGATCTATGAGGATCCGGCTGACGCGTTTGTGGCCAGCTTCATTGGCCCGGTCAATGAGATCCGCGGCGAACTGGCCGAAACCCAGCCTGGCGAGTGGTCGGTCAACTCACCGGCAGGCACGTTCCGTGTCAAAAAGAACGGCACGCCCCTGCCACGCGAAGTATCGATGCTTCTGCGACCGGAAAAGATGCGCCTGCTCCGCCAGAAATCAAGCGCCCAGGAAAATCTGATCGAAGGCGAAATCCTGGATCTGACCTATCTGGGATCCCGGACGGAGTACACGATCCGTTCCAGGGACAGTATTTTCAAGGTTTCTGAGGCTGAAATGGAGCGCCAGAAAAAGCGCCTCCTGAACCCCAGAGACCGAGTCTTCCTGTCGTGGAAATCTGAAGATGCGATTTTGCTGCCGCAAACGGGGCCGGCGCGGTGAAGGTAGAAGTGAAAAGGCTGGTTTTGCGGCTTCGCGACTGGCCACCCAGCGCCTGGATTTTCTTTGCCTGGCTTGTCTGCCTGAGCCTGTTGCCGTTTCTGATCATATTTGCCATGAGCTTTGCCGTCCGCTCGCCGGGCGGTGATATCGCCTGGACATTTACCCTGGCCAATTACGAACGGGCGTTCCACCTCGTTTACCTGCGCGTCCTGACCAAGACCGTCTTCCTGTCCGCTGGTGCCACGCTGACTTGCCTTCTGGTTGGATTTCCAGTGGCTTACTATTTGGCCCGTGCCAGCCACGCCCAGCGACAAATTGGCCTGATCCTTCTTTTCATACCGTTTTGGACAAACTTCATTCTGCGGATCTACGGGATCGTCTCAATCTTCGGAAACCACGGCCTGCTCAACCAGCTGCTCATGCGTTGGGGTTTAGTAGATACCCCGGTTGAGATCCTCTACACGCGCGCCGGTGTTTACCTTGGCCTGGTTTACAACTACTTGCCATTCCTGGTTGTGCCGCTGTTTTCAGCCCTGGAAAAGTTTGACCTATCCCTCCGGGAAGCTGCCATGGACCTTGGCGCGAACCGCTGGCAAACCTTCACCCGGGTGCTCCTTCCGAACGTCAAGGAGGGGGTCGCCGTTGGCAGCCTGTTCGTGTTCATCCCAATGATGGGCGAATATGTGATTCCAGATCTTCTGGGCGGAGCCAAGGAAGTCTTCCTGGGCAAGGTGATGGTCGAACAGTTCTTCACCATGCATGACTGGCCATTTGGTTCAGCCCTGGCGAGCATTCTGTCGCTGGGCCTTGTCCTCGCCGTCTGGCTTCGCATGAGCCTTGAACGGACCAGATCCCAAACCACTTCTTCTTGAGGCATGGACGTGGCCAGCCAGCGGGAAAAAAATATCGAATCAGCCGGGGCCATCCGCCCACCCAACCGGTTTGTCACCTTCGCCTTCTGGCTGACGATCGGCTTCCTCTACCTGCCTCTGGCCTGGCTTGTTGTCCAAGCGTTCCTGAACGATCCAGCGAACCTGGCGAGCGGCTTCACACTGCGCTGGCTGGAAGCCCTCTTTGCCAGTGACGCCCTTTGGGAGCCGCTCATGAACAGCCTGATTATCGGGATTGCTGCCGCAACCCTGGCAACGGTCGTCGGCACACTGGGAGCCGTCGGTTTTGGTCCATTCTCAACGTTCATGCCGCCTGGACTCCACGCTTTGATCGTCCTCCCGATCATGATCCCGGAGGTCATCACTGGCCTTTCCCTGCTGCTTTTTTTCCTGCTATTCCAGTTTGAACTCGGGATGGGGACTGTGATCCTGGCACACGCAAGCTTCAGCGCCAGCTTCGTCTATTTCATCATGGTCGAGCAGCTCAGGAAGCTGGATCCGAACCTTGGCGAGGCAGCCTATGACCTGGGCGCCCGGCCCGGGCAGATCTTCTGGAAAGTCATACTGCCCAACATCATCCCGGGCATCATGGGTGGCTGGTTGTTGTCGTTTACCATCTCTTTTGATGACTTCCTGATCTCGTTTTTCACGAGCGGTGCCGGACTTGTTACATTACCCTTGAAAATCTATTCTTTGATGCGCATAGGATTCTCACCGGAATTAAACGCCATGTCGCTGGTGATGGTTGCACTTTCGACGGGGCTGGTACTGTTGCTTTGGTCGCGGGAGCAGAGCCGCAAATGGGTGATCAGCGGATCCTGAAAACCATCCTGAATGCTGCCTTGGCCTTTGGTCTGATGGCCGGGGGCGGCTATTTGATGGTCCGGAAGAAAACAGACGCGCCGGTCGTGCTGCGCGTCTGCACATGGAGCAATTACCTCACCCCTGAAGCTGTATCCGGATTTGAGGCCCAGACGGGCATCAAGGTCGAGCTTTCTTTCATCAGCAGCAACGAGGAGCTGTTTGCCAAACTGCGGGCCGGGGCAACCGGCTTTGACATCATCCAACCATCGGACTACATGACCCGCCAGATGGTCCGCCTTGGCATGCTCCGGGAACTCGACCATGCCCGCCTGATGAACCTTGGCAACCTATCCCTTGATGCACGCAATCCCTCGTACGACCCTGGCCTGAAACATGTGCTGCCGTTTTCCTGGGGAACCACCGGCCTGGTCATCAATACCAAAAAGGTAAATATCCCGGCGGGTGAACAACCGGGGTGGGGGCTTTTATTTGAATCGCCTGACCCCCACCACACATCGCTCCTCGACGACATGCGCGAAGTATTTGCAGCCATGCTCATCTGGAAAGGATTCTCACCAAACAGCGGGGACCACGGCCAACTTTCTGCGGCCAAGGATACGATCCGCTCAATCCGGGAAAAAATCCTGATGTTCACATCAGAGCCGAGGCAATACTTGTCTCGCGATGAACTGCACATCAGCCATTCTTACTCAATGGATGCATTGCAGGTTGCTGCAGCCAGGGGTGATTTTCGCTATTTCATACCGCGCGAGGGCGCGGTTCGCTGGACGGATAACTTTGCGATTCCATCAACCGCCAAGCACGTGGCAGAAGCGCATCGCCTCCTGGATTACCTGCTTGACGGGAAGGTTGCAGCAGAGCTGGCAACTGCTGGACGTTTTTCCACGGTCAACGACGCGGCAAAGAACTGGTTGCCGGCAGAAGACCGGGCAAATCCGGCCCTTTATCCCGACAAGGAAACCCTTGGCCGCCTTCATTACTTGGAGGACATCGGGGATTCGCTGGCGGTGATGAACCGGATGTGGGCGGAACTCAAAATTTGAAACTCGGTCAGCTTTTTCTCTCGATCTTCCGGCGTGCCTCACGCAAGGCTTCCTCACGACTCTCACCGAGTCCATGGCCTCGATAGCTGCGGACCAGTCCTGATACCGTCTGGCCGTCTCTTTCCGCAAAAGACACGGAACAAACCAGCTCCGTAACCATGAAGCCCGTTTGCACCATGGGAGGGAAATCCTTTCGCTCACAGGCAGCCGTTGCGATATTTGGTGCGGAACCGCTACTCGACAGGGCAAAACCTTCTTCCCCAAGCAGGCGTGAAATGGACTCGGAAACTGCCACAGCCTCTGGATCGGCTGCACGCAAGTGGAAGGAGAATCCGGAGAACACCCGGTTCGCAGCGGCTTCGAGCCCATCGAAGGCGCCGGGATCTGTGGTCATGCATGAATTGAACGTCCGGCAAATCGAGAGAAGATCCCGTGCCGGCTGACCCTCGGTTTTCATGAATGACTTTGCCCTGGCTGCAACCGAGAGGATTTCGCCGCGTGACACTGCAACGCTCTGCAATGACTCACGCATCGAGCCAGCTTCACGAAGAACCGGAGCAACCCGGACCTGGATATTCCGAAAAAACGCTGCACGTTCCAAAGTTACAACCGCTTCCCACCGTGTACCCTGACGGCAGCGTTTTGCCGTCGAAAGGCCGGTTAGAAGCGCATCCACGGTGCTTCGCGTCAGGCTGGAGATTTCAACAGAGCGTGTGGTTTCCTGGGACGTCCCCTCGGAGGAAATCCGTGTCTGGATCTGCCGCACAAGGTCTGCTGCGGCCTGGGCGGTCGCTTCATCCATGGTCGAAGCTTCACCAAAGCCTAAGAATGACGTTGGCTGCGTCTCCCGTAATTTTTCTGCCACTTGAAGGCAGTCCGGTGCTACAGCAGTAGTCGCCTCAGCGGCTTCGGGCGTGGGCGCTGCGATCACTGGGGCGGGCTCCCGCCTCGATACGCAGCTGCTTGTCCACCACGGGGCAAGGAGGGCCCCTGCCACCGTGGCTGTGACAATGGATTTCCCGCAGGCAATCCTCACTGGGCGGATTCGCCTTCAGCCGGGGTCGCGCCTTCACGCGCCAGCTGGTCCAGGAAAGCCTTCTGACCTTCAAGGAGGCGCTTACGCAGTTCCGGGTTGGCGGCGTTTGTCTCTGTTGCCTTGCGGATCTGCTGGTCTAGAAGCGTCTTCTGGATGGCGACCTTCGCCGCACAGCGGACTTTAAGAACGCGTGACCCGCCGCCATCGCTTTCTTCAGCCTTTTCCCAGTACTTTTCTGAAATCTTCACGCCGGAAAGCTTGAGATTGCTCAGGTAGGCCACACTGCTTTCTATGGCGACGTCAGAGTTCGCGGAAGCTTCCGTGATCTGGCCTGCGGCCGTGATGCCATCCCTGATGTAACGGACAAATTCAGCGCGACCCGTATCGCCAGCGGCCTTGGTGCAGGCTTCGGGGCGGGCACTACCGTCCATCGTCATCGTCTGGACATAGATGACATTCCCTTTTTCCTCGGTGATCGGCTCCATGCCAAGCGCCCATTTTGGTGTCTCTTTCAATCCACCAATACGCTCGATAACGCGCGATTCTTCAAACTTCGGCTTCTGGGGGGCCACTGCCTCAGTCACTTCCTTCGGGGCCGCGGGCTTGTCGCTGGTACAAGCAGCAAGGGAGAACAACACGGGAGTCAGGTACAAATGCATGCTTTTCATCTGGTTGACCTCTGGTTGGACGGGTTCTGGTGCTGTAGATTCTGTAATTACCGTACCGTGAACGCACATTGATTACAATTTTACGACGTTTTGGCATTTGGCAAAACTATTGCGGAGCCGACAATGTTAACGAAGATTTCCGGGCTGGTCGCCGGCATGGCCTTTCTTGTTGGCTGCAACCAACTTTTCTATCAGCCCATGCGGGAGATCGTCAGCACACCGGACAAATTGGGAGTTGGCTGGGAGGCCCATCAAGTAGAGGTGCCTGGCGGCCAGAAAATTGGGGCCTGGCACCTGAAAGCCAAACAGAAGTCGAAAGCAGTGATTGTCCATTTGCACGGCAATGCAGAAAATCGCAGCACCCACATGTACTTTGTCGCTTGGATGACTGAAGCTGACTTCGATGTCGTTGTGTTCGACTATCGTGGTTACGGGGACAGTGATGGGTTCGCATCGCGTGCCTCCACGGTCGAGGATGCCGGCGCCATCATCAAATGGGTGAGAGAGAATCCACGCTTCAAGGGTTTACCGCTGATCGCGGTTGGGCAAAGCCTTGGCGGCGCAGTCGCGATTCCTGCCATCTCCTGGTACGCGCG
>JBEGVZ010000097.1:0-37589 GCA_041178085.1 Pseudomonadota bacterium
GGGACTTCCGTCGTGCCGCCTTGCGGCTCAACCTCGCCCTTGAAACCTCCTGCGCACCGTCGCGCGGGGGCCGGGTGAGGAGTCTGCGATGAACTTTTTGGTGTGTTGTCTGTGCCGGCGCGATCCGCCGCTGGAATGGCGCGGCCTTTGTGCTGGCTGCGTTGAAAGAAGCGCTGAGCTCCGTGCTTCTGGCGACTGCTCCGTGCGTGCAGGATTGTTCTTCTACGAAGGTGTCATCCGGGATCTGATCGTTCAGGCCAAGTCACGTGGCGATCCATGCAGCTTCATGGGGTGCTGGCAACTGTTCAGCGCCGACATTCGTACCAGCGATGCCGTTTATTGGGCGGACGTGGTCGCAGCTGTCCCGCCAAGTTTCTGGACCAGGATAAGGGGACGGCCGCACTTGGGCTCCATGCTGGCAAACCAACTGGCACGGACTTACCGCAAGCGGTGGCTACAAATTGATTCGCGGGTATTTTGGCGCATTCGCAAGCAGGCCTTGAAGACGGGGCGCCAACGCCGGGCACCATGGACCGCATCCAAAAGCGGCCATGATTCAAATTCAGCAAGCCCCTTTCGCGTGCGTTTGAATAAATCCTTGCGCCGTCAGCCCTATCGCCATGTCTTGATCATCGACGACGTCATGACCACCGGTGTCACGGCAACCGCAATCGCGCGTGCGGTTGAAGAACAATTCGAGCGTCACGGTGGTGAAGTCAAAGTTCGTGTGCTGTCACTGGCTCAAAGCGCCAAGGCGGATTTCACCGACTGCATCAGCTTGCCCCAGACCCGGGAATCGCCTTCAGTCCAGGCGTGACCGCGGAACGGGTTCATGGACCAGCCTTCGAACGTCAGGCGTTTATTGAAGTCGGCTTCGCGAATCTTGCCGGAGTGCAGGAAGGTCGTTTCCGTCTGGTAGAAGTTATTCCACTGACCGGTTTTGGCTGCGATTTTTTTGAAGTCGGCTTTCAGGTCTTGCGGCGCTTCCGTGCAGCCAGGCCAGGGCTCAAAGCCCAGAACAGTGTGCCCAACGGTGGAGGCGCTGAAGGCGGCGGCATGGCAGTTTTCGACGCTGATCGGGTCGGACGTGGTCAGGACTTCAACCGGACGTTTCATGTGTAGCACGGCCTTCATTGCGGTCCAGCCGCCGTGGCTCTGGCCGATCAAAACCAGGGGGCGTCCTTCCGATTCCGCCTCGATCCAGTCAAACAGTGTTTCAAGGTCCGACGACCCGTAGTCGGGGTGCGTGCCGCTGTTGTGGTCGAAGCGAGAAGAATAGACCGGAGAATTGCCGATCGCGTAGCAGGTTTCGATCGCAGGTACTTCCATACCTCCAAGCTCTTGGCTCAGGTTCTCGACAAATTCATGGATGACGCGAGAGGAAGGGATCTCTGAGGGGTGGCCGTTCATGAAGCAAGATCCAAAACCGCCAAAGAAAACCACGAGGGGCGCTACCGTTGCTGGGATAGGCATTCTGACTCCTGCTTACTTTTTGAACAGACCGGGTCGGAGGATGCCAGAAGAGGGTCTGCTCGACAAGGTAAACCTCCTGTAGTTGCGGACAGTTGCGTCATATTCTTGGTGTTTTCAGTGGGTTGCCCTCTTGAGCCAAAGTGGATTCAAACGCCTGACCCGTCGTACCGTATAAGAGTAGAGGGGTTTTTGCAGGCGCAGGCCCTTGGCCACCAGGAGCCCGTAACTTCCAAAAGGGGAGCAGGCATGAAAATCAACATTGGCATCAGTGAGCAACATCGTTCGGCGATCGCCGATGTGCTGGCGCGGGTGTTGGCAACAACCTATTCCTTGCAATTGCAGACCCAGCATTCCCACTGGAACGTCAGAGGGCCGTTTTTTGACCAGCTTCACCTGTTGTTCCAGCGCCAGTACGAGGAACTGTCTGCCGCCGTGGACGTCCTTGCTGAACGCATCCGCGCACTTGGCCACGCTGCCCCCGGCAGCTTTGATGAGTTCAGCCGCCTGTCGGCCTTTAAGCAAAAACCTCAGTTGAAGAGTGCGGACGAGATGCTCGCCCTGCTGCTCGAGGGCCACGAGACGCTGGTTCAGCTTTGCAAACAGGGCATCGGTGTGGCCGAAGAGGGATCTGACGAGGCAACCTCGGATATCCTGACCGAGCGTGTTGAGATCCACGGCAAGACGGCATGGATGCTGCGCGCGACTCTGGAAAAATAATGTACTAGAATCCTCCGGACCAGATCCGGAGGGTTTCCATGGCCGTCAAGAAAAAGACTTCTTCCCGCAAGACCAAATATGCGTCCGAGTCGACGGGGATCACCAGTTCCCTGAAGGAAACCCGCGTTTTTCCGCCGCCCCGCGAATTCGCAAGGCAGGCTCATGTCAAGAGCCTCGCCGCTTACGAAAAACTTTGGGAGCGTTCGGTTAAGAAGCCGGAATTGTTCTGGGGAGAACAAGCGCGCAAGTTGCTTGTGTGGAGCAAGCCTTTCAAGAAAGTTTTGCAATGGAAGGCGCCGCACGCGAAGTGGTTTGCGGGTGGAAAGCTCAATGTGAGCGTCAATTGCATCGATCGGCATGTCGATGCCGGCAAAGGCAACAAGGCAGCTTTGATCTGGGAAGGTGAGCCGGGCGACAGCCGGGTTCTGACATACCGCGATCTGCTGCGCGAAGTCAGTCGTTGTGCCAATAGCTTGCGTGAACTTGGCGTTTCGCCGGGTGACCGCGTCGCCATCTACATGCCTCTCATCCCCGAAACGATCATCGCCATGCTCGCCTGTGCGCGGATCGGAGCAATGCACTGTGTCGTGTTCGGCGGGTTTTCCAGTGAAGCCCTGGCAGACCGGATCAACGATTGCAGTGCTTCCGTCGTGATCACCGCCGACGGCGGTTTCCGCAAGGGTGCGGTTGTGCCGCTTAAAAACAACGTCGACGTCGCGTTGCAGCGTTGTCCCTCGGTTGAACACGTCCTGGTGGTGCGCCGGGCAAACCTTGCGCCCGGCAAGGAAGTTCAGATGGTTCCGGGGCGGGACCACTGGTGGCATGACCACCTGAGCCGACAACCGTTGCACTGCAAGCCTTACGACGCCGATAGCGAGCATCCCTTGTTCCTGCTGTATACCTCTGGCAGCACAGGCAAGCCGAAAGGGATCCTGCACACAACGGCTGGCTACCTGCTTGGTACAACGCTTTCCGCACAGGTGGTGTTCGACCTGAAGGACTCGGACGTGTTTTGGTGCACCGCGGACACTGGGTGGGTTACTGGACATTCTTATCTTGCTTATGGCCCGCTCTCGAATGGCGCGACGATTGTCATGTATGAAGGTGCGCCCAATCATCCGGACTGGGGCCGGTTGTGGTCAATTGTCGAGAAACATGCCGTGTCGATCTTGTACACGGCTCCCACTGCGATCCGGGCATGCATCCGGGCTGGTGATTCATGGCCAGAGAAACATGACCTTTCTTCCCTGCGCCTTTTGGGGAGCGTCGGGGAACCGATCAATCCGGAAGCATGGATCTGGTACCACCAGGTGATCGGTGGCGGGCGCTGTCCCGTGGTCGATACGTGGTGGCAGACAGAAACAGGCGGCATCATGATTTCACCGATTCCAGGTGCGATTCCGCAGGTTCCCGGGTCGGCAACGCGACCCTTTTTCGGAGTACTTCCCGATATCGTGGACAAGGATGGCAAGCCGGTGCCTGATGGTGCTGGCGGTTTCCTGGTGATTCGCAAGCCTTGGCCCAGCATGCTGCGCACGATCTGGGGCGATGATGCCAGGTTCAAGCAGCAGTATTGGTCACAAGTTCCTGGGGTTTACTTTACGGGCGATGGTGCACGCAGGGATAAAAAGGGCAACATTTGGATCATGGGCAGGATTGACGATGTCCTGAACGTGTCAGGGCACCGCTTGAGTACGATGGAAGTGGAAAGTGCCCTCGTGGCTCATGAGCAGGTTGCAGAGGCTGCGGTCGTCGGTCGTCCGGACGAACTGAAGGGGGAGGGGATTGTTGCCTTTGTGACCCTGCAGTCCGGATGCAAACCGGATGCGTCGTTGCAGGAGGCCTTGAAACGTCATGTCGCCGGTCAGATTGGGGCTCTCGCCCGGCCGGATGAGATTCGTTTTGCCGATGCCCTGCCCAAGACCAGGTCTGGCAAGATCATGCGCAGACTCCTCCGTGACGTCGCTTCAGGTCGTGAATCCCGGCAGGATACCTCGACTTTGGAGGATCTAGGCGTCCTTGCAAGCCTTCGAACTGACAGCGAAGATTGAGGGGGCGTCGCTCATCGCAGAAAATGCTAAGATTTGGTTTCAGCAATTCCGATAAGAATCTGTTCTGAAACAATGCCGTAGGGGGGCCTGTGAACCTCAAGATTCAACCGGTTCGTATCCCTGGTCATCTTTGGGCTGCGCTGGCATTTTTGGCATGTGTGGCTTCTTCGCTATCTGGGTGTAAACGGCAGGCTGCGTCTCAGAAATCTTTCGTGGCCCTGAATGCCAGGGTTGCCGCCGGGGAAGCCCCTTCATTTGATGCGGTCGCCCAGTGGTTTCAGGCGGCGGTGGATGCCAGCGGGGACCCTGAATCTGAGGCAATGTTGTCGACACCTCCGGAACTGCGCAACGGTCTTGTCGCTTATGTGCAACAGCAGGTGGCGCGCACCGGGGAGTTTCAGCGCAAGTTTGGTGATAAAGCCGCCCTGGCCAATTTGCTGGACCTTGAAACGCAGGAAATGAAGGATATCGTGCTGGGTCTGGTAAAACCGGATTATCAGCCGGCAACGGATGATCTGTTCGCTCGATTGATTGTTCAGCCGGGGATCCGCGACTATGTCGACGCCGCTTCAGCCCCGACCCTTCAGAAAATCTTCCAGCGCCCGCTGAATGAGATCTACGGCGACATCGAGGTCGAACGGACTAACTACCTGAACGCATTGAAGCGCCAGTATTTGAATGCCGCTGCCGGCACGGACCAACTTGGGCGTGATCTGGCCCGGAATTGTGCCAGCTTGATGGCTTTCCTGGCCAAGATGTCGGCAAGCCCTGCCGGCTCTGGCACCTGCTCCACTGGTACGGCAAAGGCCGGTGAAGGTCTGACGGGCGGGGCGCCCCGCTTCTTGATGCTTTTTGCAGGATTGAACCGGGCAAAAGTGTTGAACGATGCGGCCCAGCGTGAGGGCGATCCTGTGCCAACGCCAACACCACAGCCGCAACAGCCAGTGGAGCAAGTCAGTCCGCATGCTCCCAAACTCAGTATTCTGAACGGCATCGGTCCGTCAAACCTTGGTGGTGGCGGTTCGCTGGGAACAAACTCTGCGGTTTGTCCCATGGGATTCGTCGAGCGTAATGGAGGCTGTGAGCCAGCGTCTGATTCAGGGCCCTATTCGCTCGACAACAACTGGGCCGACGGCAGTGACGATGGCGGGTGGTTCAACCTGGTCACTAAACGGCGCCAGGAATTGCCAAGACTTGGCAAGCCTGGTGTTGACTGCGTGGGCCTCGGGTATTCCGGAATGCGTCTGGTCAATTGCCAGCGTTACTTTGCTTATTTGCCGAAGTTCAGTGACATGCGTTCAAGGTCGGGCCGCAAATCGAACGGCGGCATGCGACTGGAATTGAACGGGCCTTCTGCAGGCTCAGCGGGTCAGGGCAGCACAGCCCTTCTCGTGTACGATGCCATGCCGGTTCAGAATCAGGGCCAGGAGGGGGCTTGCACTGCCTTTGGTTTCACTCACACCACGATCGCAAACATGCAGCGGACAAAAAAAGGATACACCTTCGATGCCTGGGACCTTTGGAATCGTTACGGTCAGCCCTACATGCCATCGGCGGCATCTGCGGCGCGCCAGGCCCCGCTTGGCGAAGCATATGTCAGGTCAATCCGTGAGCTCGGTGGCATCAACGAGATGATTGCCGTCCTCGACCAGCGGCGCGCCCTGTGGGCAGCATCAACGGTTGATGGATCCTGGCATTCGGCCGGCCGTGGCGGCGATTCCGTGTTGTCCTGTAACGGCTCGGGCGGGGGTCACTCATACTCCTTGCAAGGATATGTGCGTGACAACAATGCGCCGGGCGGAGGATACTTTGTGGTGAAGAACTCCTGGGGACGCTGGTGGGGTGAAGACGGTTATGGCTACCAGCCTTTTGCCTGCGCAGCAGGGTCCGATGCAGAGGCTCACGATATCGATTTAGGGTGGAACTGAGCGGAGGACGGAGATGGCAAGGATGCTTGAGGGCTCAAGGACGGGTGGTCGATCGCGGCAATTCATGGCTCTGCCATTTGCGGCCATTGGCCTGGCCGGACCTGCGCTCGCGGGAGAAACCATTTATATCAAGCCTGGCCAGTGTTTGATGGTTGGCTCGCAACAAGTATGTGCGACCGGCTCGGACGCGGCTGCCAGCCCGGGAGAGGTCACTTACGCTTGCCGTTTTGCGGAACATCGCGGTGGTGACCTGCCGGGTTACAAGACCTACGGATTGATCAAGCTGACAACCGGCACGAACGGCAAGGTAACCGAAACCCTGATCAAGGACTTCGGCCTCAAAGGCAAGGACAAGTGCGATGAAGCAGCCGCCGATCGCAAGAAGTGATCGCGTCGTAACATTTTTGCTCTTCGCGTTGGCGTGGTCCCCGGTCGTAAAAGCGGGACCGGAAAATCTGCTTATTGAACGCAATGCCCGCCCCCTTCTTGCGGAAGGATCCATGGAAGCCCTTGGCCCGTGGGAGACTCCGCTGGAGGGTTTTTTCGTTCGCAGTCACCATAATGTGTTACCGGCTCTGGTCGACGATTCCTGGGCGGTTTCCTTTGAGGGGCTGCTCAAGCGGCCAAAAAAGTTTCAGATTCGTGACTTGAAGAAATTCAAGCAGGTTTCCTTTCACGCGGTTCTCGAGTGTTCGGGAAACGGTCGCGCGCTTTTTACCCCCCAGGTCGGCGGCATCCAGTGGAAGCGCGGCGCGGTGGGCAATGCTGAATGGGCCGGAGTCAAGCTTGCCGATGTCATCAAAGACCTTGGCGTCAACCCGGACGCTGCTTTCGTCACCGCAGAAGGTTTCGATGAGCCTGTGATGCAAAGCGACGCAAAGTTCGTCCGTTCCATCCCGCTCAAACTTCTCCTTGAGACTGAGTCGATCCTTGCGTTTGCCATGAATCGTCAACCTTTGCCAGTTGCTCACGGTGGCCCTGTACGCCTCGTCATGCCCGGGATTTATGGTCAGAACTGGGTCAAGTGGGTTAACCGGCTTTCGTTCTCGAAGGAACCGGATCACAGGATGTACGCCAAGAAGGCCTACCGGATGCCAGAAAAGCCAGTGCAGCCCGGTGAAGCCTGGGATCCGGTGAAGAACGGAAAGCCGGTGGAGTACATAAAAGTGCAAACAATCTTCACTTCGCCAGCGAACGGCCAGGCTGTGGCACCTGGTCAAGTCACACTGAGGGGCAAGGCTTTTTCCGGTGCCGGGCCGATCACGAAGGTTGAGGTATCGACGGATAATGGCAAATCCTGGAAAGATGCAAAGCTTGGAGCCCCCAGGGATTATGCGTGGCAGGAGTTTGAAGCCAGTCTTGAGGTCAAGGAGGGAAGATCTTACGAAGCCCTGGCCAGGGCCACCGACGCCAAGGGGAATGTCCAACCTATGACTCAAGAGTGGAACCCTAAAGGTTATCTGTACAACGCGGTGGACCGCATTTCATTCAAAGGCGATAGCAAGGGAGCTCTGCTTGCAGAAGGAGAATCCCTTGCATCGGAGCATTGCCTGACTTGTCATTCGCTCGGGATTGCGACCGGCCAGCGGCTGGAATTGAAAGAGTGGAAAAAAACTGTCCGGAAGATGTCGGATTACGGCCTTGTTTTGAGCGATGACGTTGCGGACAAGATTGCGGGTTATTTTGCCTCAAAATATCCGCCCGGCACTCTGGTGGATGATTCGGACCGTGTCGAAATTTCCGCAAATCCGTCGACCCTCGTCAAAGGCGTTCAGAAGTCGGGCGATGCAAGACGAGGTAAAATGTTGTTTGCACAGCACTGTGCCGCCTGTCATCAGAACGCCAGCAAGGATGTGCGAAGGGTCGGCCCCTTGCTGCATGGACGCATGATCACGGATGCTGTTTTTTGGTCGACCGTCATGAACGGGAAGCGGACCATGCCGCCGTTCAAGGACGTTCTTTCGTCCGTGCAGATGGCCGACATCAGGACATGGTTGCAAAAGCCTTCTGCAAAATGAGCCTTAATTTTTGTTTCTGAACGCTTCGATTTGGAGGATTTGGTCATGAAGGGTTCCGCTTTTGCATCGATATTAATTGGAGTGTTCCTTGGTTCTGCCCTCACCGGATGCGGTTGGCAGGCGATTCCTCAGGCGAACAATGCCGTGGAGGCGGCAGGAGCTGAAGTTGTGAACCAATACAAGCGCCGGTTGGACTTGATTCCCAACCTCGTGCAGACGGTTCAGGGTTACGCCAAGCACGAGGCCAAGACACTGCAGGATGTGACGGAGGCCCGGGCCAAGGCGACTAGCGTATCGATTGATCCGTCAAAAATGAGTGCCCAGAAGCTTGCCGAATTTCAGGCTGCGCAAGGGGCGTTGAGCCAGGCGCTTGGACGACTCATGGTCATCTCGGAGAATTATCCGGACCTCAAGGCCAATGCGAATTTCCGGGACTTGCAGGCTCAGCTTGAAGGGACTGAGAACCGGATCACGGTAGCCCGGCAGCGGCACATCGAGGCGATCAAGGAATACAACAACCTGATCACCGTGCCGCCCTATAGTTGGACCAACAGCTTGTTTTATCACTTCGAGAAGATGCCTCAGTGGGACGTTTCAGCTGCCGAAAAACCGGCTGTCGAGTCCCCGCCCAAGGTGGAATTCAAGTAAAAAAAGGGCTCGCGTTCATAGGCATCCTTTGTCGGACACTCATGGCACTTCTAGCAACCGGAAGTGTCTGCTGACAGCGTCGATCACCTGCTGGTCATCGACGAAGCTTTTTTCATTTGAGAAGTCCGGGATTTCATCCGTTTCCTTGACCAGATAATCGATCGCAGCCAGGACGTGCGGCACAAACGCCGCACCCGGGTTTGCTTTGGCCTGAGTGAAAAGGCGCTGGGCTGCAGTCAGTAACTGGCGTGCTTTGCGGGCACCGGGTGCCGATGAATGCTCCGCAACCCGCAAGCGGGTTTCGAAAGTGATCAATCCACTTTCGACGCGACGAAACGCTTCGTCACGAAAAAGAATCGGGCGCAGCAGACCCTCAAAAGCGTCGCGGACGGATTTGTTGAGTTCGTAGGGGATGATGGGGTCCGGGGTTGTTAATGCCATTCTGTTCCTCGGTGGGGATATTCTGCTCTGTGGTGAATTTGCTACTCCGCGGCTGCGGCGTCAATTGGCATCGCTGCTGCATCCTCCTTTAAGCTCTCGAGAAAAAAGGTCTTGACGAGTCCGCCATTGTGCGGGGATAAAGTTGGAAAATTTCGGAGGAATTCCATGAAATCAGTTCGCGGTTTGGCCGCTTGCGTGGCCTTTGGTCTCGTTTTCGCCGGTTCATTGACAGGCTGTGGCAAGGCAGGCCCGCTCGACGGTGCCAAGGTGCTTTCGACCCGCATGGTGGTTGCCGACGATTTGAAAGTTACCATCCAGGAAGTGGAAACTCCGGCCGATGTGAAAGCATCGATTGACGCGACCCTTGCAAACGCAGCAAAAGCCCAAGACGGCATGAAAGTGCGTGAAGGTGACAGCCCGGCAGATGACCTCACTGCCCTCAACGTGGTGCTCGACCAGATCATCAATATGGGCAAGAAGGTTTGGGCGGTTGTGGCATCGAACCAGCCAGTCCTGAACATCAAGTTTGATTTTGCCAATGCACTGCCCAAGGGCGTGCGCTCTGCCAGCGACCTGGCAGGTTTCTCGGATCTTCAGTACAAGTCTTTTGTCTATGCCGGACAAAATGGTTTTGGCGCAGAAGTGTTCAAGGTCCAGTACACGGTTGTTTACCAGTACGGTGGCTCGTTTGAAGGCAAAGGTGCGTACATCTCCACTGCTTCTGTTGTCCCGCAAGATGTCTCTGTGCTTTGGGGCTACGACCTTGGAATGGATGTTCAGAACGTTGCAGTCAACAACCTTGGTACGAGCGAAAGCCCGGTAGCTGGCATCAACCTGATGGCCCACATCAAGGTCTCTACGATTCTGAAGAAAACGGAGATCAACGAAGTGTTCGCCATCCGCGGCGACAGTGGTCTGCTGACGCGCGTGCAGTAATCGTTGTTTACTTGAAGAAACAAAGGGTCAGCCCCGGAGGGGCTGACCCTTTGCCTTTTCTAGCGGCACATGGAAGTGGCGTGTTCTTGAAATGGACGGTGGCGCCCCCTGATGGGGATTGTTAGCCGAGCCCGTCACCTGAAGCACGCTTGTTGCCGCTTGCGGACTCGGCCGGTTCGCTTTCGCGAGATTTGGCGAGTGAGTCCGTCAGATAGTTCAGTTCTTCCGCAACATCCTGGAAGGCATCGCCCCGCTTGACCGCGATGCGCTTGGATAGATCACCATTGGCGAGGGCACGGATGTGCCGCCTGAAGCCGACCGTTGACCCGACCATTTGCTGGGTGATCTTCAACGAAACAGCGATTGATATCCCCACATAACCGATCAGGGTCAGCAACGCCCAGATTCGGACACCTTCAATGTGGTGATAGACCTGGGCAATGGTTGCGTCGTCCGCTTGAGTGTGTTCAATGAAGGTTTCGGCAAATGTGTTGAGGTTCTTGTAGAACAACAACGCCATCGCGAGAGAGAAGATCGCTGCCACCAATGCATTGTAGGCCGCAATCTTCAACTGAATCACGGGCTGGAACATGATGCCTGATACGGTTCGTTTCGTTGCTGACCTGCCGCCGCCAGACCTCGGTGGACGATGGATCGGCGTATCCGGACCGACCAAGGTCAATTTGGTTTTGTCACTCACGGGCCACCTCCTCTTCTATAAGAAGGCGTTCGGCAGACCTCCCAGGAACTGAAACAAATTTAAAAGAAAATCGTAAGTATCCGTAAGTACTGTTAAATTGTAACTCGCAAAGGGCCGGTGAGGGGGGTCACCCTGATCTCCGGGAAGTGCTGGGCCAGTGCAGAAGCAAGTCCCGAAGTGGATTCCGGGGTTCCGTGGTTGAGAAATACCTGCTGTGGTTTGCGCTGGATCCTGCCCAGCCATTCCACCAGATCCTGCTGGTCTGCGTGAGCGGAAAGGGTCTCGATGAATTCGATGTCCGCTTCGACAGGTACCTCCTGATGGAAGATTCGCATGCTCCCCTTTGTCTTGCCCTCATCCAGCAGGTAACGGCCTTTTGTGCCTTCCGCCTGGTATCCGACAAAGACGACACTGTTTTTCGGGTTTGAAATTCTCGTTTTCAAATGGTGCAGGATTCTTCCGCCGGAAAGCATTCCCGATGCAGACAAGACGATCATGGGACCGTCTTTCATGCACACGCCCATGGACTCGTCACTCGAATGAGTCACGTCAAATCCGGTCGGCAGGAAATGGTCGACACCACCATTGAACGATGTTGCCAGCAGGTTGTCTTCCGGATGCTGAAGGAATGTCTTGGTGGCAGCCACTGCCATCGGTGAATCCAGGATCACCGGCACGGAGGGGATTTCCCCGGCATCTTCAAGTTGACGAAGCAGATAGAGGATTTCCTGTGTCCGGCCGACGGCAAAGACCGGGATCACGACGACCCCCTTCCTTGCCACAGTCCGGCGGACAATCTCGGCAAGTTCCACTTGCGCCGGCTTCCTGCTCTGCAACCGGGACCCATAAGTGCTTTCGAGCACCAGGATGTCTGTCTCGACCAGGTCGTCGGGGGGCCGGATTGTCGTAGACCTGTCGTTGCCCAAGTCTCCAGAGAATGTGACCAGTCTTGTCCGGTCGGCCTGTTGGATTGCGAACTGGACCATGCTTGCGCCCGTGATGTGACCGGCCCGTAGTAACTGGAAGCTCACATCCTTGCTGACTTGTTGCCACTGGTTTCTGGGAACGACGGAGAGCTTGTCGATGGCCAGGTTGGCATCCGCCTCTGTGAACAAAGGCAGCGGGTTCTTGTGGTGCGAGTAGCCGGTCCGGCGTGCGTAGGCCGTTTGTTCCTCTTCCAGAAAGGCGGCGTCAAGCAACAGGATCTTCGCCAATTCGGCGGTGCCCGAAGAACAGAATATCCGTCCGCCATAACCTTCGCGACAAAAGCGCGGCAAGTAGCCGCTGTGGTCGAGGTGTGCATGGGTCAGGACGACATGGTCCACCGATGTCGCCGCAGGAGAGGACGCCCCCCAGTTGCGCAGCTTGCTTTCCTTTGGGCCCTGAAAAAGGCCGCAGTCCACCATGATTCTGAGCGTCGCTTCGCGCCCTCCGGAATCAGCAGCTCCATCACCGACCTCAAGGAGCGTTCTGCTTCCGGTCACTTCGCCTGCCGCGCCCAGGAATTCAAGTTGGATTGTCATGGTTCCACTCTCAAGTTAATGCCATAATTCATGACATGGATGCTGTCTGGAAAACAGTGTTGTTGTTGCTGGTATCCAACGTCTTCATGACCTTTGCCTGGTATGCCCACTTGAAGGACTTGAAGTCTGCGCCACTTTGGGTGGCCGTCCTGGCCAGCTGGGGCATTGCCTTTTTTGAATATGCCATTCAGGTGCCAGCCAACCGCATTGGCAACCAGGCGCTCTCTGTCGCCCAGCTGAAGATAGTCCAGGAAGTCGTCACACTCTGCGTGTTTGTGCCTTTCTCTGTTTACTACTTGAACGAGCGCATCGGCTGGAATTACGCCCTTGCGGGTTTGTTCGTCATCGCCGCAGTTTACTGCGTATTTTTCATCAAACCCTGATCAGCTCGGATTTCGAGGTCTGCATTGCCGCGATCATTGCGGCCGGGCCGGTTTGGTCCCGGGCGAGGCAGACCGCCAGGTCCAGGTTCAAAAACGGCCTTTACGTTGGTTTTTGTATCGCACCAGTCCCACTTTAACACGGCATTAAAATCGCGCGACGAAACGGGCGCACCCGCACGCCAGATCTCCGGTTCTTCGAAGCTGTGGGGCTTGTGGGCGCGCTCGTCAAAATAAACCGGCCATCGTGCTGGACTCAGGCGTGCAAAAGCGCCCCCCTGGAACTCCAAGTCATTGCCACGGTAATCAAAGAACGAAATAAATGCGCTGACCACCCTGGATGCAGGCACGGCATAGAGCTTGTGGGTCGCCTGAAAGTGGATTTCACCACGCTGTCCACGCCGCGACTGCTCCTTCCGCCACGCCTGCTCGACTTCGAACTTGCGGTTTCGCCAGTCGCGCAGGCGCTCCCCGGGTAGCTGCTCGACGATCGGCATGGACAGGTCGGTCCGAGCCAAGGTTGAGTCAAACGTACCCATGCTGAAGTACCGCCAGCCTGGACGGTAGGCTTCGCGTAGCGGCGCAGTTTCGCCCTGCGCATTGATTTCGATCTGGTCGAGGTAAAAAAGTTCCTCCTGGTCGCGGATCAGCAAGGTGGAAGTCGCACAGTCGTTTACGGTCCAGGCGACGATGCGGCGTGAGATGAGCGAGCCGCTTGTCGTAGTCGGGGCACTGTCGTCGGACTCCCCCGAAGCTGCGGCAATCGCCGCTTTCTCCGCTGGGGTTACGGTGCGCCAAAGCCCCCAGTAGAACGAGAACTGATTTTGGTCGATGGAAAGTTGCGGTCTGTGGTTGACCGTCTCGTAGGCGCTGGCGGCATCGCTGTCAGCACCTTCCCCGGCCCGATCGCCGGCACTGGCGCGAAGGTTGTCGCGCAGGTTTGCTGCTGGCACTTCTTGCGTTCGTATTTTGCACCCGGTTCCAACGATCAAGGTGCTGATCATGAACAAGCTCAGGCGCTTTCCGGATTTTTCCGCCATAGGATTCCTTTTATCTCACCCTCGGTCAGAAACAGCGTGGTAGCCGCAATCAGTGTCCATTCAAACAGCTGGATGTTCATGCTGTACTCGATTCCGAGGTGCATGAGAACCAGGGCTGCCATGACAAGTAGCCTGGTGTCACGGAACCAGACCAGAAACGGAAACAACCCCTCAACGGCAAGGGTGCCCCAAGTCTGCAGCTTGCTTGCCGCAACCGTTCGCATGAAATCCGGAACCGGAAAACGCTGGAATTCCCTGAGTTGCTGGACGATGTAGACAACGCTTCCGTCCATCCATTTGTCGCCTTTCAGCTTGAACAGTGCTGCGGCGAAATAAAGCAGACATATTTGGAGTTGCATGACGCGGAACGCTGTGGGGTTGATGGACTTGCGCGGTCCGCCATACACCATGCTTTCAATCGACAGGGCAGCCGCTGACGGGGCAAATATGAACATGAAACTGATCAGTCTGATAAACGTGTCACCGCTGTGCAATATGTAGATGTTGCGGTGGGCAAAACTGGCAAGACAAATGAACACGATCAAAGCCATCTTGCGGGCAGCGAAGCCAATCATCAGTCCAAAGCAGGCGGCCATGTAGGACCAGAAGACGAAACTGACGGTGAGCGGGGCGTCTGAAGTGAGCAGGAAGATGTTCAGCCGGTCGGGACCGATCATGCTTCGTGCAAGGTTGAGGCTGAAGATTCCATCTCGCGAAAACCAGGTGTGAATGTCAGGTAAAAGAAATGCTCCATTGAGCAGCAGGATGAATCCAAACAGGATCCGGAACAGAGCAAGTGGATAAGGCGAAACCGGTGCGGTCATCCAGGAGTAAACGTGGAACATTGTGCGCTTCAAAGTCATCGCGGCTTCCCCGGCGCATTCAGGGGTACCAGCGGTTTAGCAACGGGTTCTACAGGTTTGGTGGCCATCGCAAAGGAATGGAAAAGGAATTTGTTGAACGGGCGATCGTCCTTCAGCACATCACCCTTTTCCCCCGGTGTCAGGCATTTTCGCCAGTGGCGGTATAACTCTACTTTGGTGGCTTCCTTGCCTTCCCGGCGGCTGGCCCGGCGCGCGATCCAGACGGCACTGTCGTTCCACATCGCTTTATTGGAGTCGAGGCGCATGTTGTCGTTCATGAACTTACGCCATCGTTCCTTTGCGTAACGCTCTCCGTAAGGCATTTCTGCCATGTTAGAAAGATCTTCTGTTACGCTGGTTCCGTCAGCGAAGTCGATCTTGGCGCTGACGTAAATATCCTCGTCGCGAGGATTCGGTGCAAACATGTCCCAGCCCTGCCAAAGACCAAGTCGGCGGAACTCGCGGTTGTAAAAGCGATCGATCCGGTCCTTCAAGGGGAAACCGGCAGGCATGCTCCACGATACTGCTCCGATCAAATACCAGATCGCCCCAGCGAAGAGGACCTGACGCAGCACTGGTTTGTCCCAGATGTCTTCCACGGAAGGTTCCTGGCCCTGCATCGCAGCAGTTACTTCTTCTGTCCGCAAAGCGGTGCATCAGCACGGTCATCATCGCCCGTCGTCACGCGCTTGCCATCAATTGCGGCGTAGTAGGCAGATGCAACCGACTGGTCAACGCAAAGTGCGTCGACCTGATACTGCGCGCTGTCCATCGTCGCCGGAATCAAGATGGTCTTGATGAACATGTTCCATGCGCGCATTTCCTCGAATTTGATCGTGGCAGCGTTCATCTTCACGAAGTCTGCCGGTTCCACTTTCACCAGGCTGGCCAGGGTGCCGACTTCGTCCAGCGGGCGCATCCCGATAAATGCGTCGAGCGCGCGGGAGGCGTCCATCATCAGTTCATCCTTCGGCTGACAGTTGGCCGCCGGGTCGGGCTTCAGGTAAAAGCCTGCGGCCTTTGGCGGTTCGTCCTTGCTGGGCGGGTCGTAGGAAATGCCAAGTTCCACCGTAGGGACTTTGGGGCACGTGCTTGCTCCACCTTCCCCTACGGTGGGGTAGATGTTGATGTATACCAGCGCCGGTTCCTTGCCGCCGGCGTTGGCTACGGCAGCCAGGGCACGTTTGCGGGCTTCCGTGAGAGTCGCAACGGTTGGCATCTTCAGCTCAGAGGCTGGTACCTGCGCGGAAAGAATGTTGCTGGTATCGCTGCGGCGGCCGGTTGCCTTGCATGCCGTGGCTGATGCGGTGACAATCATTGCGCAGGCGATCAGGCCAGGTACCTTGAAAGTCGGTTCCATCTCTTCCCCAATCCGGTTGCAGGATCATTTGTTGATCCCTACAGTGTATCTTTTCCGGTGGAAAATCACACCCCGGGAGGGAGTCCGTTGCACCCGTCGCAGAAATATTTTTTTTCCCGTCTGGCCACTCTGTTCTTTTGCATTTCACCGGTTGTTTTTGGGGCGTCCGGCTGCGTGACTGCCAGTGCTGAGGCGGTAGAGGCGGTTCCGGGCATCAACCATACCTTTGGCTTGATTGCCAAGGTGCAGCAGCCGGTGATTCATGTGTGCATCAATACCAATCACCCCGAGGCCTTGCCGGCAGTGCGCGATGCCATCCTTGAATGGGTTGATCCGCTCCGGGATGTTGCCGGTGTCCCACTGGTGAAGGATGTGAAGGAAGGCTGTCCTGGCGACCTGCAGGTGAATTTCCTGACGGCGAGCCGTGCCCACACATTTCCTGCGGAACGTCCGGTGCTGAACCTCGGGCAACCCACCGACTATCCAGCTGTGCTGCACGAAGTGGGTCACGCCTTTGGTCTTGGCGATGCCTATGTTGAAGGGGTCTGGAGTTGTGAAGGGGACAAGTCCCTGTCCGTGATGTGTCGCCCCGGGCTTGAAGCCATCGCCGAAGCCGATCGTAACGGGATCATGCAGGTTTACCGGACCTGGTTGAGTCGTCCCTACTACGCCTGGAACGGGCGCCGGTTCCGGTGTCCCGACAAGATGCGCCTCTATGGTTTGGGTAATTTTGTCTTCTGCGCGCGTTAATTGCCGTGGCGTATGTCGACCACCGGGCCGGGTCCGTAAAGCTGGTCGTGCATTTTCTGCATGCCGCTGAGCGCCGTTTCCAGGTCGTCTGTGGATTTCGCCTCAAGTGACCGGCCGAGGACCGCAAACATGCGGGATGCCGCCGGGTGCAAGAGTCCCAGTTTCATCTCGTCGATCGCCGCGCCCGGGTCGCCCAGCTGGTCACCTGAAAGGCGTGGCACTGTGGTTGCGATGATCGAGCCAGAAAAGTTGCGGGCGTGATCCAGGGCCTTCGACTGGCGCACCCACGCCTCCCCCTGACTCGCTGCGACGATGGTAGCCAGGGTCCCGAAAGGTGCCGCGGGCGGTCCAACCGCCGCCAGCAAGCTGGCATAGCCGAACTGGCTGCCATCGGGCAGGGTGAGCGCGCCCTGGTCGTTCGCAAAGCCCGTGAAGACAGTGACCAATGTGCCATCGGCGGCGGTTTGCCTTGCCGCTGCAGACAACGCGCTGGCCAGTTCGGGAGCCGATGCCGGGGTAACCGTGGTGACTGCAAAGTTGCCTGGAAGCTGTTTCAGCGCCTTGCCCAGGCGATTCAGGTCCGGCGCCGCACCAAGAGGAGGCAGGACCGAAACCAGCAGTGCACGGTTCCCTCTGATGGTCGCAGCAGGCAGCGGCGCCCCCTGGGAAGCGCTCAGCGGCGCCACGGGATCCACCGGGGCGGCCGGCTCGATCGCGCAGGATGGAGCAACAAGAAGGCAAGCAAGCAGCAGCAACTTGGTCGTCATCCGTGCCATCGGAACGGCCTTTACTTTGGTCACCGGTTTGGTCACCAGGTGGGTGAGCAGGGCTACCATCAGGTTCTCATCGGGGTTGCGTCGGGCACTGAAGCCATATTATCTGATCCGATTATCGGTCCTGTCGTGGATTTGTGCCACAGCTGTTTGCTGGAAGCCTGAGAGTTCCGGCCCGGGGAGGTTCCTTTGAACGCCGTTGCCTCTAAAAATCTTGTCAGGTTTACCTGGCTTTGCCTCGTTTACACGGTTTTCGTGATCGTCTGGGGCGCCTACGTTCGTGCTTCGGGTTCAGGCGCTGGTTGTGGCAGCCATTGGCCTCTCTGCAACGGGACGGCGATTCCTGCGACACCCTCGAAGGCAACCTTGATCGAGTTTTCCCACCGTCTGACCAGCGGGCTTTCGCTGGTGGCTGTTGCCGCAATGTTTTTCTGGGTCCGCAAGGTTGCCGCCAGGGGAACCGCCTTTCGCCGTGCGGCCAAGTGGTCCTTCGTGTTCATCCTGGCCGAGGCAGGGGTGGGCGCCGTCCTGGTTCTGCAGCGTCTGGTCGCCGACGACTCTTCGCTGGCCCGCGCCGTGGTGATCGCACTGCACTTGGTCAACACGATGTTCCTGACCGCAGCGATCGCATGGACCGCGCTCGAGGCGAGCACGCCCCGGGAAACTTCGTCACCTGCCGCCGGCTCAGCTCCGTTGGCCCCGGATTTGCTGTCGGCCGTCCCGGGGGTTCGAAAGGGCTTCCTGGTGCTGGCCGCTGCTTTCCTGCTGGTCGGAGCATCCGGCGCGATCGTGGCCCTTGGTGACACCCTGTTTCCAGCCAGCAGCCTGGTAGAGGGGATGCGTCAGGATCTTTCCAGCTCGGCTCATTTCCTGGTTCGTTTGCGGGTCATCCATCCCTTCCTGGCCGTAGCTTTGGCCGTGGCGTTGTGGGTGCGGTTGGGAGCGCTGGAAAAGTTGGGTCATTCCGGTGGTTTGGTGTCCGGGGCGGCTTTTCTAGTTCGGTTTTTTTTGATGCTGCAGGTGCTGGCAGGCGTGGTGAACTGGCTTCTGATGGCGCCCCACTGGTTGCAGCTGCTTCATTTGGGGCTGTCTAATGCCCTGTGGGTTTCCCTGGTGGCCCTCATATTTGGCCTGAATCGCATTGCCAAACCAGGCGGGCTCGACTAAACCGCAGCCCATCTCAAAAAATATTTGCGGGAGTCCCCGATGGAAGCCAGTTCGCCGAAACCGAAGTCAGCGTTCTTGCACCCGGAAACAGCCTTGGCGTTTGCGCTTGGGATTCTTTCCGCTTCCTGCCTGTGGCAACCACCTGCCGCCAGGGCGGATTCCGCAGTTAAAACTGCGCCTTGTCCGGCTTTCGAATCGTTGATGGAGCAGGCATCAGCCCCGGCAGAGATTTCGCCCGGGCAGATGGCGGCGTTGGCCAGCTGCATGGTCCGCCAGGCGACTTCCGACCACCGTTTGATTTCTGAGCTGGCTGGTCGGGTTTCTGCCCTGCAAGACATCCAGGACATGCCGCGTGACAACGTCGCGAGCGTCTTGCGCCTGACTTCCCGTGCATCTGGCAACGCTGGGCTTGGCTCTGCAGCATTTTTTGCCGCCGGCGCCCTGATCCAGTCAGCTGAGTCAGCCCGGCTCATCGATTCCCCGCAAGGTCGTCGTCGCGTGAGCGCCGCATATCAAGAAGTTGCGGATTTTTCGCGGGCGGCAGTGGACACACTCGGCAGCATCGGCCCGTCGGACGATGTTGCTCTGAGTGATGCTGGACAGAAGCTGGCGGGGCGCGTGTCGCGCGTGTCCGCTTTCGTGGCCCATGTGGCAAAAATGGCGGCTACTTCTGCACGTCGTGACCTGGCGGCCAGCGTGACCGTGCGGGCAAAGTCGTTCGTGCGGCGTTCGGGAATACCATCGGCGGCTGCAGTCAGTGTCGATCCTGCTGCCGCTGCAGAAGCGGTTGCCGAACTGGACGCGCTGGCATCAGCTGCGAACGAATTTTCCAACCGCGTGATGGACGACGGAGCCACCCCAGACGTCGATGGCTGGCTGGCAGATTTTGACCGCCGCATGCTGTCAGCTGTGCGCAAAATTTCTCCTGATGCGGGATCGGTTGGTGAAGCGATCGGTGCGTGGCATGGCTCTTTGCGCCAATTTCACGACAACCCCGCAGATGGCAGTGCCAAGGCGCTGGCACCGGAAGTTTTGGTTGAACTTGCGCCTGACCAGATGCGTTCGGAACTTTATGAAACCACCGAGGCCTTGCGCCGGGTGATTCCGGAAGTCCGCGCGCAGGTCGTGAAATCGAGCGGTTTGATTGACCGGTCGATGTTTGGTCATACGTCAGAGGCCCTGGCTGCTTTGACGCTCACCGACCAGGTGCTGAGCGGCGCCGGTTTGCGCGTACGCCGCTTGACCGATCCGGAGTCTTTGCAACGTGCGTGGGAATCGCGCCACTTGCTGAAACTGCTTGTGACCTGGACGCTTGAGGCAAGCGCAGGCAAGTCACGAACCACGTCACGCATTACCAATGTGCTGGCTTCCGCAAGTTCCCGCCTGACGACACCCGATACGGTTTTCCTGCGCATGGAAGACCTGCACGAGTTGCACGGCATTATTGAAGACCAGAATTCCGAGAACTGGGTTCGTGCATTCGTCAATCGCCGCATGGCCGTGGTCTATGCGCAGTCGGCGTTGCTGCTTGGCGAAGCGATCGCGGTGCCATTCACGTGGGGTGGTTCTGCCGCCGCAATGCCAGCGACCTTGCACGCGATCGTGGTCGGGTTGCAGGTGGCCGGCAAGGCGACCTTGATTGTGACTTCTTCGATGAACATCTCCGACCGCTATGTCCAGGACGGGGTCAAAGGCCTGGTCAACCCTTCATCTGCGCTGGATGCATTGACGATCGTCATGCTCCTTCCCCGACCCATTCCCGGTCCAGTGGACGCCCAGACGTGGTTTGGCCGCGCATTGCAAGCCACGCGCAACAAGGCGGCTGGATGGATGCACGAAGCAGGTCGTTTCGCCGTGGTTGGTCACGCCGCATTCGGCACATGGCAGCTTGCCTTTGCCGAGCACATTGCGGGCACGCTGCGCCAGCAAGGGTATCAGGCCACCGCTGCCCAGGTGCGGATGCAGGCCCTTGGTCACTTCGGTCAGGCTTTCTTGCTGGGTATGGTCGAGTGGGGTGAATACCGTCGCGGACAGGCCCTCGGGGGGGATCATTTCGACACGGTGATGCGCGACAACAATCCGATTCAGGTGATCGGGCGTCGGCTACGCAACATGGTGTTTCCGCATGAGGCGGCAATCAACACCTTCAACAGCCTGGCCCCGGTGATTGGCAGGCCTCTGGCTGGTGCCGCTGCGCTGGTTCCGGCAGCCGGTTACCTTGCTTACGATTACGTCATCGCCAGCGAGGCAATGGTGTATTTCTACGCGGGCTCGGATTTTAGTTATTTTGCCCACAATCGCAGGAACGAGGATTATCCGGCGCTGGCCGATGGTGAGTCCGCGGTGACCTTCGTTGGTTTCGACGAGGCCGACATGCTTCACGCCGGGTCCCATTCGGTTGATGCGCATACGGTTGAGCGGGAAAAATATGGTGACCGTTATTTTGTGTACGACTACGCCTCGCGCGAAGATTTTCTACAGAAACTGGCCGCACACGCACGTGCGCACGGTCCCGTAAAATACCTGCGGATCATGACCCACGGCCTGCCCGGCAAGCTTTATACGGGTGACGTCGCGACTTCTGCTGCCGTCGACGACACCAACGGTGCCAATGACACCGCGCAACGTGATGGCTGGATCGATGCCGGTTGGTTGCGCAAAAACGGCGACCGCATCCGGACGTTGGCAGGGTCTGCCATGGCCCCCGGCGCTCGTGCGGTTCTTTTTGCCTGCCTGGTCGGGGCGAATATGGACGACGCGGCACCTGGGATCGCTGCCGATGCAGGCGATGACTTCTTACGTGCAATGGGCGAAACGCTGCTGCATCGCGGTGGATTGATTGATTCGTCGGTGCGCTTCCTGGTCGGAATGGACACGGTCTTCGGTGGACTTTTCAACTGGTCCGCGCGTGATGAGCTGATGCGCAGCGGCTCGGTCGTTCGCCAGAATCCATTGCTGCCATTGCAGCTTTACCGGACCGGGGGCGATGGCCGGTTGGTGCGCGACGAGGCCTTGCGTGACCAGATGGCAGGTGCGATCTTCTCGGCGGCGTCAGGTGAGGGGATCGTTGCGGCTGGCGACAACGCAGGCAGTGACTGGGCAAAGGGGGGCGAAATGTTCCAATTTGCGGTGGCACGCATGTGGCGCATGTTGACCCAGCTGCACAAACTCGGTATCCGCTACGGCATCCAGTTGGAAGGACCCTGGTGGTCCACACCGCGCTACAAGCATGCGCGGGTGACGCCTGTGCCGGGGGGCATGGGTCCCGATGCGGTTGAAATCCAGATCACCTCATTTTGAAAGAGGCAGGAATCCTTTGAGCGCCCTGAGCGGAAAACAGATTAAATTTCTTCGTGGCCTTGCCCATGAGTTGAACCCGGTGGTGCAAGTTGGCCAGAGCGGGATGACAGAAGGCTCCGTAAAGGAGATCCGGCGCTGCCTTGAGGATCACGAGTTGATCAAGATCCGGGTGGCCTGTGATGACCAAGAGGCATTCCGGGAAATCCTGGCTGAAGTCGAGTCGGCTTGCGGCGCATCGACAGTGCAGACGATCGGACACACGGTGGTTCTGTATCGCCAGGCCCGCAAGCCAAAAATCATCCTGCCTGTTTGAATTTCTCATTAATTTCCTGGCGTTACGCTATCCCACTGGCGTGACCTCAAGGATTTTCCTGAAATTTCCGATAGTTGCTGGGTATTCTTTCACTCACTCACGAACTTACGGAGACGGTGATGAACCGGTTTTCCATCTTGTTGACGGGTTTGTTCCTGGTCGCAGCTTGCTCAGATTCCAAGTTCAAGGGGTCAGGCAAGCAGGCCAGTATGGATGCAGCGGCATGTCCCAAGGGCGTGGAAGAAGTCAGGCCGCCGATGCCGGAAGAAGTCCGCCAGTGCTGGCAGGGTGGGCATCTTTACAAGACATCAGGCGGGGCTGGGTGCTCGGGTATCGAGACGATTGTACCGGGGTGCGAAACCCCGGAAGCGGCAAAGGCTCTTGCAGTTCGGAAGGTTAGCGTCGAAGCAGGTGATACTGTTGCAAACATGGTGAGAGATGGCGGCAAGTTGGTCGGTTGCGGTTATTGGGCGGCCAACAGGGTGTTTTTCATGCAGGTTGAGCATTACAAGCTCGACCCGTCCAAGAGCAGTGAATGCAAAAAGATTTATAATCCCAGCCTGTTCAGCTACTGCGTTTACGCCGGGGATTCGCCGTCCCCGGAGAAAAACTCCAACAAGTGCGTCTGGCCTTGAACTGGATGGTCGTTGCCATAGCCTTTTTCTTGCCAGCAGGGAGGACCCGGTGTTAAGAATCGGGTCCGTTTTTGTATTTATGGCAAGGGGATTCCAATGGCCCGTTCAAGAGCCCGCGACATCATCAAGCTCGTTTCGACCGCTGAAACCGGCTACTACTACACGACCACCAAAAAGAAGGGTAAGGACAAGCTTGAGCTCAAGAAGTTCGACCCGGTCGTTCGCAAGCACGTTGTCTTCAAAGAAGCCAAGATCAAGTAAGCGATCTTGGTTTCCCACTCCCCAGACCTGTACCTGAAGCAGCTCCTGCTTGGGCCGATGGAGAACTTTGTCTACCTTCTGGGTAGCAAGTCTTCACGAGAGTGTTTTGTCGTCGACCCCGCGTGGGATATCCGTGCAATCGAACATGCTGCTGCCGCCGATGGCATGACCATCACCGGTTGCCTGGTTACTCACTACCACCCTGATCATTGCGGCGGACACCTGTGGGGACACGACATCGAAGGTGTCGCGGAACTTGTCGGCCGCAAGCCTGTCCCCGTTTATGTCAACGCCGAGGAACTCGAAGGAGTCCAGAAGATCACCGGTTTGAGCCGTGGCGACTTCAAGCCATGTCGCAGCGGGGATGTCCTGGAGGTTGGCGGCGTCAAAATCACGACCATTCACACGCCCGGTCACACGCCTGGCAGCCAATGTTTCCTTTGCGATGGTGCGCTTGTTTCTGGTGACACGTTGTTCTTGTCCGGCTGCGGACGGGTGGACCTGCCCGGAGGAAGTTCCGAGCAGTTGTTCGAAAGCCTGTCCGGCAAGCTGGCCAAGCTGCCGCCCCAGACGACGGTGTACCCGGGCCACAACTACGACAGCAAGTCCTCCGCAAGCGTGGATGAACTGCTGAAGACAAACCCCTATCTGGGTGCCAAGTCACTGAGTGACTGGAACCGGCTTTTCCGCCGTTTCTGATTCAAGCCTGAAAATGACCTGGTTGATCGTGCAGGTTGCGGTAAATGCCCTGGCGGGCCATTAGCTCGGCGTGCGTGCCACGCTCGGCGATCTCTCCGTCCCGGACCACCAGGATCTGGTTGCAACGTGCGACGGTGGACAGGCGATGTGCGATCACGATCACCGTACGGTTGTTCAGCATCGCATCGATGGCTTGCTGTATCCGTGATTCTGACTCCTGGTCGACACTTGATGTGGCTTCATCAAGAATCAGCAGTGCAGGATTCACGGCCAGCGCCCGCGCGAACACCACGAGCTGGCGTTGCCCATGCGACAGGTTTGCACCTTGCTCGCGGATCTGGAAGTCCAGTCCGCCCGGAAGGCTCCGGATGAAATCACCGGCACAAACGGCATCGAGGGCGCGGGTCATGTCTTCATCCGCGATCCCCTCGCGGCCAAGCGAAATGTTGAAGCGCAGCGTGCCATCGAAGAGGACGATGTCTTGCGGCACGACCGCAACCTGGCGGCGCAGGGAAGCCGGACTCAATTGCGCAATTTCTTTTCCGTCGATGGTTATGCTGCCCGAATAACGATCGTAAAGCTTTGCCAGCAGCTTGATGATGGTGGACTTTCCAGATCCTGTCGGTCCCACAAGCGCCAGGCTTTGCCCGGCCGGCAAATCAAAGGACACGCCGCGCAGGACGGGGCGGTCGTTGCGGCTCTCGTAGGTGAAACCGACTTGGTCAAATCGGACATGCCCGCGGGTGATATGTGCTTCCTCGGTTCCGCCGATGGCATCCTTTGTCTCCAGCAGCCCAAAAATCCGGTCGATCGAAGTAAACGCGCCCTGCAGCATGGCCATCTTGTTGCCCAGTTGCTTCAGCGGTTCAAACATCTGCTGCACATACTGTACGAACGCCACCAGAACACCGGCCGATACGCCGCTCGCCAGCAGCGAATCCCCGGATGCCGCGCCCGGGGCCAGGTGGCGGATCGCAAGCCACAGCACCATGCCGGTTGTCATCGCAGAAAATCCGTCAAGAACGGCAAACATCACGGCATCCAGCACCACGCTGCGCATCTGTGCATTGCGGTAAGTTTCATTTAATTCGCCAAAGCGGCGTGATGCGTGATTCGACGCCGTGAGCAGCTTGATGGTCGATGCGCCGTAAAGACATTCCTGGGTGTAGGCGTTCAGGGTAGCGATATGCTTTCGCGCCGAAAGCATTGCATCGCGCAGACCACGCGAGAACCAGCGCACGATCACCACCAGCACAGGAATCATCGTGAAGGCGGTCAGCGCAAGGCGCCAGTCCAGGACCAACATGCCGATCATGCAGCCGGCAAGAACGGCCAGGTCTACCACCGAGGTCAAGACACCCTGGTTCAGGGATTCGCTCAGATTATCAAACTCACTCGTTGCCCGCGTCACGAGCGACCCCGACAGGGACCGGTCATGATAACTGGCGGACAATCCGAGCACGTGTGCGATCACGGACTCGCGCATGGCGCGGACCATGCGGTGGACCGCCGATGCAGCGGTTACCGTTTGGCCAGTGCGTCCGGCGTACTCCAGGAAAACGGCGGCCAAGTACACTCCACCCATCGATGCCAGGTAGCGCAGGTCGCCTGGGATGATTCCGTGGTCGATGGTGGCCTTCAGGATGAGCGGCAGGGCAGCCTGGGTCAGGGACACAAACGGTACCAATGATACGGCGATGATAACCAGCGCGCGATTCTGGCGCAGCCATGGCCAAAGCTTTCGCAGGTCACGGATCAAGCCTTGGCTCCACCGTCAGAACTGCTGCCGATGACCAGCAAGCAAATGTCATCTTTGACGCTACCCTGGCTGGTGTGGCGCTTGAACTCACTGATGATCGTTTCCTTGATGGCGCGCGGTCGCGTCCCGCTCGGGATGGTGCCCAGCTTGTGGAAGAAAGCGCGGTGGAATGTGTTACCGCTGCGTGAACGACCATCGACCAGTCCGTCAGTGAACAGGAGCAGGGTGGCACCGGCAGGAAAATCCATCTCGGCGTCCTCCGGTCTTTGCTGGGTTTCACTTTCCATGCCGAGGATCGGTGCAAGTCCGCCAGTGATTGCCTTCGGAGCAAGTGGCCCCGACGTTCCCGAAGGCAACAACAGAATCGGATACTGGTGGCCGGCGTTGGCGACGGTGACTTTGCGTTTGCGGAAATCGATCTTGACCACTGCGCACGTCATCTGCAGGTTGCTCTCACCGCTGACCTTGGAAAGAACGCTCGCCACCAGGCCAAGGATCTGTGACGGGCTGCGGACGGGGGGCTCTTCCCCGGTCAGCATAAGGTTTTGCAGGGTCTCCAGTGCGCCGCTGACGGCTGTCGTGATCATGCTCTGGGCAATTCCATGCCCGGTAACGTCGCCCATCAACGCGTAGACGGATTTCTCTGCCGGGGATTCCAGCACGTAAATCCAGTCTCCACCGACCCGCAGCACGGGTTCGTAGTGGTAGTCGATCTCGGCCCAGGAATTTTGCAACGGGTTGGTCGCACGTTCTGCGGGAAGCGTTGCGCGTTGCACGGATTCGGCAACCTTGAGCTCCGCAGTCAAGAAAGCCGATTCCCGGATAAACGATTGCCGGATCATTGCCACAGTAGCCAGAGAAGTGATCGACTTCACAAGTGCGTGGGTCGGCGGATCCAGGGGCTTGTCAAAGCCAAGCGTGAAATCACCGACATGCCGGTGGCGCGATTTCAGCGCGAACCGGTACTTGTTGCTTTCGTCGATCTCTGCCAGGCGCGTCGCGGTTTCAAGGCTGGCTTCTGATGGCTTCAAGTCCAGGATTTGTCCGGCAGCCAGCAGGCGTGGAATCGGCTGCTCACCGGGCTCGTTGGTGGAAGAAGACTGCGCCGCGGGCGTGAACGCAGCGACAGAAGCGCCAGCCAGGCGCGCCGTGCTCTTGAGCGCCTGGTCAATCAAGCTTGCCGTGTCGTGTCCAGAGAAGATATCCATGATCGCCAGATTGAGAAGCTCCAGGCGCTGCCGGTTGTCTTCGAGCGCGGTTTCGCGGATGGACAGCTCGCGGGCCATGGAGTTCACGCTTGAGTTGATCCGGTTGACTTCCTCTTGCGACGCGGCCGGCAGCTTGAACCGGTAATCCCCGGCTGCAATGACATCCAGGCCACTAATGAGGCGGTCGAGTGGTTCCTTCAGGTAGCGCGTCATCAGGCGGCGCGTGCCCAGGTTCACGGCAACGATTGCCGCAGCGAGGGCGAGCCCCAGGAACCCCAGTGTCTCCATTTGTTTCTCGCGGATTGCGGCCGCAGTGTACCAGATGGTGAGCTGGCCAATCACGGAACCGCCACGCTCAACGGGCCGTGTCAGGGTCAAGTGCGCATTCTCAAACGACTTGCGCCGTTCGATCATCACTTGGCCGCGCTCGTCGACCAGGCGTGCCCCGGTCACGATATCGTATTGCAGGAAGATGCCGATCAAACGCTGGATTTCGCGTTCGTCGATGTTCCAGACTGGACTCGCCAGCACTTCCGTCGCGCTGACGGCGAGTTCTGCTGCCTTGACGTTAAGGTTTTCGCGGTCGCGAGAGTATGAATAAATGAAGTTAAGGGATCCCAGCAGCAAAAATGCGATGGTAACCAGGACGGACAGGCCGATGCTGAGGTCACCCGCGACCGTCCGTGTGCGGTTTCCCGGGCCACTACTGGCGTTGTCTATTTCAGCGTTCGCCAACAGGTTCATGGTCCCCGTTTCCTGCCTTGCTTCCCTGACCTGGTTCACTTTCATTACGGGCCGGCTCAATTTCGCCGATCGTTTTCTGGACGGCGGTCCACGGTCCCCGTGCCTTGATCCTGCCCTGGTCAAGGACGATGATTTCGTCACAAGCCTTGAGCACGGATTCCCTGTGGCTTGCTACTATCATGGCACATCCGCGGCGCAAAAGGGCCTTGATCAGGTGGGCTTCGGTGATCTGGTCCACGGCTGACAGGACATCGTCAAGGATCATGACCTCTTGCTTACGCAGGAACAGCCTGGCCAAGGCAAGGCGTTGCTTTTGACCGCCGGACAGGCGGATCCCCTTTTCGCCGATTTCGGTTTGCAGGCCGTCGGGCAAGGCTTCCACTTCCGGAAGGATCATCGCCTCGGCCAAGGCTGCCTTGATCTGCTCGTCGGACGGGGGCGGAGTAGCGCCAAAACGTAGATTCCCGGCGACCGAGTCAGAAAACAAGTGCACCGTTTGCGTCGCCATGGCGACTTTGGATCTGAGTTCATCCGGGGAGATTTCAAGGATGTCGGTGCCGTCCAGGAAGATCGTTCCGCGTGGCGGGTCAAACAGGCGGACAAGGAGTTGCAGCAGCGTCGTCTTGCCTGACCCGACGGATCCGGCAATCCCGAGGCGCTGCCCAGGCTTCAGTGAAAATGAAATGCCCTCAAGCTTGAACTGGCGCGCGTCATTGCCGTAATTGAACGTCAGGTTTTTGACGGCGATGGTAGGTACGTCAGCGCCTGAAGGTCGCACAGTTGTGACGTTGTTTATTTTGGTCTCTGCGGCCGTACGGTTGATCTCGTCAATGCGCTCCACCGCAGTTTTCGCCCGCTGGTACATGGCGATGATCATGCCGACAGCCGTCAGAGGAAAGCTCAAGAAGCCAATGTAGACATTGAATGCCAGGATGTCACCGACGGTGAGGCGCTGGTGAATCGCCTCATAACCGCCATAGAAGATCACCGTCATCTGGCCAATGGCGGCCAGGCAGCTCATCAACGGAAAAACTGCGTTGCGGATGAAAACAAGACGCATGTTGGTGCGGTAAACGGCGTCGTTGTCGGGCCGGGTGCGTTCCATGAAACTCGCCTCGGCGCCGCTTTGCTGCACGACATGGACGTGGACGAATGCTTCGGTGACGCGGTTGGTCAGGCGCCCCGTGGCCTCCTGGTTGAGGCGCGAATACTCCTGCAGCTTGGGCATGGCATACCGCGTGATGACGACCATCAGGGCAAGGGGCGCAATACATGCAATCGTCAGCCCGACGTGGATGGTGAGCATCCGCGTGATGATGAACAAGCAAAGGAAGGCAAGGTTAAGGACTTGCAGCAGGCCGAAGGCGAAAAACACCCGCAATTGGCCGATGTCGTTGGCCAGCCGAGAGATCAGGTCACCCATGCCAAAGCGCAGCAGTGCTGCCTGCGGCAAAACCAGCAGGTGGTTGAATGCATCGGTGCGCGCGTTGGCTTCGATGGCGCGTCCGGGCCAGAACACGAGGATCCTTGACAGCGAGCGGATAAGGATCTGCAGCAATCCGAGGGCGATCACCAGCAGCGCCACCTGGCTCATCGAACCGGCCTGTCCTGGCTGTTCAAGTTGCGTCAACGAATTGACGATGGTCTTCGCCAGCTGCGGTATTTCCAGCGTAATGATGTTGGTCGCTGCAAGGGCGACAAACCCGGCAACATACCAGCGCCAAAGCGGCAAGCTGTAGCGCATGGCAAATGATTTCAGGCCATCTGTTGCACCGGTCATTGTGAAGCCTGCAAGCTGTCCGGGTGCAGCAGGCCTGGCGGCGGAGGGGCTGCCGCCAGGAATTTTTTCTCGAGCATGGCGATGCGGCTTTGTTCGTCCGCTGGCCAGTCAAGCTGGGTGGCCTGGCCGTTGCCCATGAACAAGGCGACATTGGCCAGCCCTGCCGCACACGATGCAATGTGCGTCGCGAACACCGTGATCAGGCCTGCATGGGTCCGACGTTGGATCTCCTGGCGGAGCGCAGCGATGTGACCCAGATCGAGTGCCTCGAATGGTTCGTCGAGGACCAGGAGGTCGGGGTTGTGCAGGGTTGCAAGGGCCAGTCCGACCCGCTTGCGCATGCCCGTCGAAAGGTTGCCCACCAGGCTGTGCTGGAAGTCCAGGCAATCCCAGTAGCGCAAAGCATTTTCGGCAAGTCCGCTGCCATGTGGGCCGGTCGCGCCGATCAGGCGGGCGCTGTAGTCGCAAAGTTCTCGCGGGGTGGCCCATGGGGGTAGCATGCCTTGTTGAGGCAGATAACCGATCCGCGCACGCATCGACCGGACGGGTGAACCTGAAAGGGTTACCGACCCGCTGTCCGGTTGTGTTTGGCCTGCGACCAGGTTGAACATAGTGCTCTTACCGCTGCCATTGGGTCCCAGGACAGCAACCGTGCTGCCGCCCCCGCAAGTGAGGTCAATGGGGCCAAGCCGAAAGCCGTCGCGCGCAGCGTCCGGTCCGCCTGGTGCCTTGACGGCGGCAGACAAGATTAGATTCGGGCTTGCAATGGATTTCCGTTCAACCAACTCAAATCCCCGTCGTCACTGTCTGCTCATGCAAAATGCGTTTGTTTTGTTGATGTGCCAACAAGACTAACACTACCGGCCAGAGCAAAAAAGCTGCCTTCGTGGCGATGATTGCTGTGGCCAGGAACATGCTTGAGAAGAGTGAAGTCAACGCTTGCACCAGTGGCCTGCGCGCATCGACCTGCCACAGCAGGAATGGCATCAGGGACGGGGCCATCGCTCCCGCACCCAGACAAGTCAGCGCGCTCAAATCGACGGGTTCACGGTTCAGCAGGGTAATGAGAGCCGGTGTAATACCACAAAGGATTGCAATCATGGCGGCGACGATCATGTAAGCGCGCGCGATATCCCCGCGGGTTACGCCAAATGCTTCCTCAAAAGGAAGTTCACGGGCTTCGCTGGCGGCATGCAGGGCGAGTGGCAAGGATGCCAGCCAGCCGCCCAGCCAGGCGAAAAGGGCGATAAAGGGCAGCGGCACTTTGTAAGCAGCCGCCGCCACGACTCCCGCCATGCACAGCGACCAGGCGGCAGCCAGCAACCAGGTCAGCGGTGTGCGCAAGATCAGGCCGGTGCGCCAGCGGGCCAGTGCGCCCAGCCGAGCTGCGTGGCCTTGGGTATGCCCGGAGTTGCTGGCGACCAGGCGGAACAGGTGACGATTGGTGTGAGCCTGTTGCGGTGAGAAGGAATCACCGTCCCTTCGAGAAAACACGAAGGCGGGCAGGGTACACAGGAAAAATCCGGCAGCGAAAACAGCCAGGCGACTTTCAGGGCTGGTGAGCACGGCATGACCGGCGAAAACCGCAGCACCCCCTGTGATTGTCCCAAGGATCGCAGCCCACGAGAAGCGCGTCAGGTCTTCCATGCGGGATGCCACAGATTCAGGCAGGCCGCGAAGCCGGCCAAAAAGCCCCCAGCCGAGGGTTAAATCTGCCGCCATGGCCCGGCGCGTCAGGGCCACGCCCCCGGCCAGGATCAAAGCCATGCCGGCCCATGTCGCTTTGGTGATCACCGCTGGAGCAAGGGCGACCATGTCCGGGGACAATAAATCGCGGAAAACATGCAGGAAAAGCGCCCCGAAAACGACGCTTGCCACCAGGCCGGTCAGGGTTTCCGGCAGGCGGCTGGAAAGGCTCCGGACCCAGCTGGTCAGGATACCCGCGGCCATTCCGCCAGCGTGGCTGAACATCCTGTCCTGATTGCTTTTTACAGGCATTCGTGACATTAAGGTGGGCGCCGCAAGGGTCCTAAGTGTGAAGGTTTGAGAACGTTTCCCAGGTTGCACCGATGCTCGATCTACAAGGATCATCGATAACTCGTCCTTACGCCATTCAAAATGTGGGCGTGACGGGATTGCAGTATCCGCTGACGGTCGGGCTCCACGGTCAGACTTTCCGGACGGGTGCGTTGTGGTCCCTTGGTGTTTCGTTGCCGGCATCGCAGCGCGGCGCGCACATGTCACGGTTCGTCGAGTGCATTGACGGCCTTGGTGAGCGCCCGGTCGACCTTCCTGGCATGGTGGATTTTTGCCGGCACGTGTCAGGTCGGCTCGAAGCAGAGCGCACGCGTTGTGGCGTCGAGTTCACGTGGTTTCGCCGCGTCAAGGCTCCAGTGTCTGGAATGGAATCCTACAATCCTCATTTGATCCGCTGGTCGGTCGACTGGTTTGACAGCCAGGCTGGCGGGAACAGCAAGCCGTCTGTGGACCTTCAGGTCCAGGTTGCCGTGAAGGCACTTTGCCCATGTTCAAAGGCGATCTCGGACCGTGGTGCCCACAACCAGCGTTCGACTGTGACCGTGTCGCTCACCGCGCCCGCGTCGGCTGCGGCCACCATACCTTCGGTTGAGCGGATCGTCGCGATGGTCGAGTCACATGCCAGCGCCCCCGTGTATCCGCTGCTCAAGAGGGCTGACGAGAAGTTTGTTACGGAACGTGCCTACGACAACCCGGTCTTTGTTGAGGACCTGGTTCGTGCTGTCGCCGGCTCCTTGAGTGACATGCCGGGAGTTGAATCCTTCCGCGTCCATGTCCAGAACCACGAATCGATCCACGCCCACGATTGTTTTGCCGAGATCACTTCGCCCTGAGTGGCGGGTGCTGGCTTGAAGATTTCCGGAAAAAGGTAAAAAAAAACCCTGCCTGTTGCCAGACAGGGGGCGTAATTGGACGAGGTCCGATTACTTCTTCTTGGCCGGCTTCTTAGCCTTCTTGGTGGCCTTCTTAGCGGCCTTCTTCTTCGTTTTTGCAGCCTTCTTCTTTGCGGTCTTCTTCTTAGCAGCCATCGATTTCTCCTTCGTTGAAATGCGGTTGGCACTCAATGGAATGTTTACATCATTCTCATCGCGCCCAACCAATCTAAAGGTGACTCTAGAAATATTATTACAGAATTTTTTGACAATGTTCAATGTTTGAGGGCCACAAAAAGAAATTTTATTTCTTAAACGTCATCTTTGAGGCAACCACTCTCTGAAAAAATTCGCATGAGATTTATCGTGGAGTCCTTGCATTCCAAGCCGTAGCGATACAAATCACGCTTACCAAAATCTTCTTTGCACCAGACGACGCGCAAAGTGATCACTTTCTTTTTTTCTACCGCGAGTCCGAGTTCCACACCTTCTTCGAGCTTCTCACCCAGCAGGACCCCGAGTCCTTTTTCGCTGACGTCGACTGGCCGCGCGGAGAGTGTCTTGTCATTCGCGATGACAAAAAGACGTCCCGGCATCAGGCCCGTGAGGGTCTGGCGTGCGGAGGTTCGCCTCTCCTTGAATGCCAGTTGAAGTTTCGTCATCTCTCTCTGCTCCCCACAGATCCGCTCATCTCCCGGAAGTTCCGGGCAACTCAACATCCGTTACAGAGAGACATTCGGCCGCACTAGTTGTTTACATTAGGTGAATGTCTTAAGTAATTGTAATCACGAAATAATTCATTGATTTGTAGCTGGCGTTACAAGGCCTGCCCGGGGAAATCGCGGGTTTGCGCGACGTTGCAGGGTATAATGAATGGAAGGAACATCTCCCGTACGGAGGAAGCCACATGATCGCAATTTTCCCTCAGCTCGCCGCATGTGCGAAGAGCCGTGACCTTGAAAAACTCGCGGTGTTGGTGCGCACACAGTACGGCTTCACCGTGCCGAAGCTCGATGCAGACGCGCTGTTGCAGGCTACAGGAATCGATGTGGAGAGCCTGGAACTCGATTGTGCCGGCAACCTGCTGGTGCAGGACGAGAAAGGCCAGTTTGCCATCATCGCCGTTCTGCCGCAGAAGTTGCATGACGAAGTCCGTCGCTTCCGCCTGGCGCACTTGCTTGGCCACTTCCTGTTGCACGTTCAGCACAAGATTGCCGATGGCACCTTCAAAGGCCACGGATTCCAGGAGGTCGAATGTCCTTATGCTCGGTACGTGAGTGGCAAGGCGCCCGCCCTGCAATCGCGCGAAGAGGTAGATGCTGAATTGGCTGCTGATGAATTCGCAGCAGCTTTGTTGATGCCAAAAAGCCTGGTCGAGGCAGCCCTTGCCAAAGGGGCGACTCCTGATGCCCTGGCCAGCTTCTTTGGTTGTCCCGTGGCTCTGGTCCAGCGTCGGCTTGCATACTTGGGTGTGCTGAAGCAGGATGTGACCAAGGGAATGGCCCGTTTGAGGGAAATTGCCTCCCAGCTGGAACACACGCGCAAACCCGCTTCGGGCGACAAGGCGGCACCAGCAACAGGCAAGTCCAGGTCAGCGAGGCGTCCCGCCGTCAAATGACCTTTCGGGAATGACCGTTGGAAGCTTTTCGCGCATTCGTCAACCAGCAGCATGGACTGAAGTTATCCTCGTGGACGGACCTTTACGAATGGTCTGTGCGTGAGTCGGGACTTTTCTGGCGATCCCTCGCCGATTTTGCAGGCATCGCCTGGCATGACGCGCCGGGAAAAACCAATTACATCGCGCCGCCTGACGGTGGAATGCGCGGGGCACAATGGTTTCCGGGTGCCAAGCTCAACTTCGCCCGCAATTTGATCCCGGCCCACGGACTGCAGGAAGTGATCGTTGCCCATGCCGAGGGTGGTCGCCGGCGTTTTCTCTATGCCACAGAGCTGCGCGAGCAGGTGGCTGCATGCCAGGCTGCGTTGAGGGCTGCCGGCGTGGTCAAGGGCGACCGCGTGTGTGCGGCGGTGGCGAATGTTCCAGAGGCAATCGTGGCGATGCTGGCCACGGCTTCTCTGGGTGCGGTGTGGGCTTCCTGTTCACCGGACTTTGGCGAGCAGGCGATCGTTGACCGGTTCGGCCAGATTGCGCCCAAGGTGATTTTTGCGACGCGACGTTATGTTTATGGCGGAAAGTCTTTCGATTGCACGGAAAAGATTTCTGCCTGTGTCCAGAAAATACGCGCTGCCCATCCGGGCGGCGATGTCCTGAAGCGGGTCGTCTGGATTGATCACTTGGATTTGTCGGATGCCAGCGAGTCGGGCTGGAACGTCTGGTTGCAAGTGGCAACCGACGCGACGCAGCCAGAGACGCTGACATTCGAGCCATGCGCCTTTGACGATCCGCTGTATATCCTTTTCTCCTCCGGGACTACGGGGGCGCCCAAGTGCATCGTTCACGGAGTGGGCGGGACCCTGCTGCAGCACAAAAAGGAATTGCTGTTGCATTGCGGAATCGGCCAGCGCGGTGTCGCTGAGTTCCCGGTGGGCGGGGCGAATTCGAAGCTGCTGTTCTTTACGACGTGCGGTTGGATGATGTGGAACTGGATGGCGTCGGCCCTTGGCTGCGGTGCAGCGATTGTTCTTTATGAAGGGTCGCCGGTTGCGCCTGATGCAGCGGCGCTTTGGCGCATCGTTGCGGAAGAGGGAGTGACGGCGTTTGGGTTGAGTCCCAAGTACATCAGCGCCTGCCGTTCGGCTGGGCTTGAACCGCAGCGTGATTTCAACCTGCGCAAGCTTCGCCAGATCCTTTCGACGGGGGCGCCGCTGTTGCCGGAGCATTACCATTGGATCTGGGATCACGCTGGACGGGACCTGCACATTGCGTCCATCTCCGGTGGCACGGACATCATTTCTTGCTTCATGCTGGGAAACCCTGAGTTACCGGTCCGGCCTGGTGAGATCCAGGGCCCGGGGCTTGGGATGGCGATTGATTGCTGGGACGAAAACGGACATCCGGTCAGGGGCGCGCGCGGCGAGCTGGTCTGCACCAAGCCTTTTGTTTCGATGCCGGTCGGATTCTGGAACGACCCGGGTGGAAAGAAATACGAAAAGGCCTACTTCACACACTTTGGCGGCGCGCAGGGCGTAAGGGAAGTTTGGCGTCACGGTGATTTCATCGAGTTCACTGGGGCGGGCGGGATCATTGTCCATGGCAGGTCCGATGCGACCTTGAATCCTGGGGGCGTGCGGATTGGCACGGCGGAAATTTACCGCGTCGTGGAACAGCAGCCCGGGGTCATGGACTCCGTTGCGGTGGGGCTTGACCGCGGTGCAGGTGAGGAAGTGTTCTTGCTGGTGAAGATGAGTCCAGGGGCCAAGTGGGATGGTGCTGTGGACAGGGCGATTCGTCAGGCGATCAGGAGTGGCCTCAGCCCGCGACATGTCCCGGCGATGATCGTGCCGGTCGAAGACATCCCCTACACAAGAAGTGGCAAGAAGATGGAGCTTGCAGTATCAGCTGTCTTGCGTGGAGATGATTTTTCCAATCGCGCTTCGGTTGCGAATCCTGAATCGCTGGATCATGTGGCTGCTGTGCGGCCCCTGATCATGAAAAAATGAAAGGGGGAGTGACAAACATGGAAAAGGACAAAAAAAAGATTTCCAGCGTGTCATATCAGGCGGATAGCACGATGATCACGGCAAAGGAGCTTTCCCGATTGGCCAGGAAGCGGGATTATGAAAGGGCAAAAGCCGCCCGCAAGGAAGAGAGGGTCGCAGCGAAGGCAAAGCTGAAGGCTGAGAAGGCCGATGCCCGTGCCGCTCGCGACCAGGAACTCTGGAACGCCTTGAAGAAGGGTTCCGACATCGAAGAGTGAGCGGGCGAAGTCAAGGAACGTCGATGATTGCCCACCGTTATCTGAGAAGCCACCTTTGGAGCCGTAAATGGCTTTACCTGGGTGGCTTTTTAAGTTTGCTCGTGACCAGCATCACCGAGGTGCTCGCCCCGAAATTCGCGCAGTGGACCCTTGATTCCCTGATTGTTGCGCAAACTCGCAGTAATGGGGGCGGTGGAGTTGAGGATGCAAAGACGCGACTGGGTGTGTTGGCCGGTCAGTTTTTGGTCTTAGGTATGATCGCAATGGCTGGCCGGGCGGGCTGGCGTCACACGCTGGCACGCGCCACCCACGAGGCCGGGCGCATGTTGCGCATGGATTTCTGGGACAAGACTTCGCGCATGGCGCTGCGTTTTTTCCGTGAAGGCAGCCTGGGTGACATGATGAGCCGCTTCAGTACGGACATCAACCAGGCGCGCATGCTGTTTGGGTTCACGCTGGTGTTGTGGATCGATTGCGTGTTGTTTTCCGTGTTCGCCTTTTCGGCCATGCTGTGGATCAGCTGGCGTGCGGGCCTGGCCTGCATGCTGGTGCTGGCAACCGTGCCGTTTTTCATCCGCAAGCTGGCGCGCCTTGAGTATGCTCAGCACGAGCGTGCGCAGGGCACCCTGGCCAACTTTTCCGATCGGATGGCGCAGAACCTTTCTGCCGTGCGCACTCAGAAGGCAAGTGGCGTGGCCGAGGCGTGGAACGCGATGCTGCGTTCCGGGGCACGTACGTACGCCCACGACCGCGTGCGCGTTTTGAAAACCGGATTGAGGATTTTCCCGGTGACGTCATCTGCGTCGCTCGTGTGTGTTCTGGTTGTGATGGTGACCAGCTGGTTTGACTTGCAGGCGGGTCGCATCACGCCGGGCGGAGTGTTTGCCCTCTTTGCCTATGCAACTTTGTTGCAGACACCGCTATTCGAATTGGCTGATCTGGTGTCCGAATGGCAACGCGGGCGGGCGAGTCTGGACCGCGTGCTCAACTTCCAGCGACAGGCGGATGCGGTTGGGGATGAGGGGACGAAGGACGCTGGTTTGACTGTGCTTCACCGGGCAGCGAATGCGCCCGATGCAGACACCGGTCTGGAACTGCGCAATCTGGAAGTTCGCGGGTGCCTCGACCGCAGCAAATCTCATGAGCGGCAGGGTTTCATGATGGGGCCTGTGAACCTCAAGGCGCGTCGCGGTGAGTGGATCGGTGTCGGCGGGCGGATTGGGGCAGGGAAGTCTTTGCTTTTGGCGACGATTGCCGGGATTCACCCGGACGCTTCGGGAGAAATCCTGGTTGATGGGGTGACTTACCTGCCGCAGCGGCCGTTCGTTTTTTCGG
>JBEGVZ010000098.1:0-3727 GCA_041178085.1 Pseudomonadota bacterium
GCGCCGGCACAGACAACACACCAAAAAGTTCATCGCAGACTCCTCACCCGGCCCCCGCGCGACGGTGCGCAGGAGGTTTCAAGGGCGAGGTTGAGCCGCAAGGCGGCACGACGGAAGTCCCATTATAGATCACAGGATGTCGGGCGCAGGGATGAGGTCCGCCTTTAACCCTTCAACCGGATTCGGCACAGGGTCATGCTGGCAAGTATCTTCTCCAGAAACTCTGGTGGAATGCCACTGCTTGCCGCAGAGCTAATTTCAATCCCAGGGCTCATTTGAGGGACACGCTCGACAACCAGGCCCTCTGAATCCATGAATGCGCGTAGTTCCTCCCCGGATTCGAAAGCTCCTTCCAGCATTTCCCTTCCGGTTGCTTCCTTGATGGCATCAAGAACCTTCGCGACTTCCGGTCCGGCTTGTCGCCACGCCGCCAATCCGCTGCGCAATTCGAAATCGGGACTGATCCATACGCCGCCAAATCGCCTGAGGAGCCCAGCCATATTGCGGGTCATGGCCTCAATCTCGGCCCGCGAGAAATACTGCAACAGACCTTCATGAACGATCGCAAGCGAAGCCTCCTGGTCAAAGCCCTCGACGGCGCGCTCCAGCCCGGGCATGTCCAGGGCATTGGCCTCGGCGAAGCGAAGGTTTGAGCGGAAGGTCATTGGGTCACTGCCGATGATCTTGTGAACGATCTCGACTTTTTCGCGGGTGATCCCAGGCAAGTCCGTCTCGATATATTGGATCGCAGGATCTGCCGTCATGACAAGGGCGCGCAGGGCGATTCCACTCGCAATTTCAAGAACCTGCTTGCATCCGGATTCTTTGATCTCGCGCATCAGACTTTTGTAGCGAAGCTCTAGAACAGGTGCGCCCCAGTGGGTTTGATCAGGTGTCACCCCGGCCTTGGCCAGCATAGCCTCAACGGTATCCCGGGCACCGGCAAGACCGGCCACTTCAGTCGCGTAAGGGATGTCAGAAAAAGAGCGCCACCAGGCGACTAGCTTTGCTGTCGGACTGATCAAACTGTGATCAGCAGGAAAATTTTTTCTCAGGCGATTCATGGCCATCCACTAACAGAGATTGCCCCACCGGTGCAACTTGTGATCCCGCCGATGAAATGACGACTGATCAAGGTAAAGCGCAGAAATCCGGGCACCCCATTTGCACGATGAACGAGGGGCCATTACAATGACACCTTGCAACCCCAACCAACAGAGAGCGAACCATGAAAATCAGACGTGCAGTGGTGATGGGATCCGGAGTCATGGGCGCCCAGATTGCAGCCGTGCTGGCCGCTGCAGGCGTGCGTGTCCACATTCTTGACCTGGCCTCAAGTGAACCCCCCGCCACCCTGCCCAAGGAACTGCAGAAAGACCCGCGCCTGCCCGGGCTGCTCAAGAAGAATTTCCGCTCGACACGTTCGATCCTGGCCATCGAAGGACTGAAACACCTGCGCCCGTCGCCCCTTTATTCGCCCTCCCATTTGCAAAACATCATCCCTGGGAACTTTGATGACGACATGGCGGTGCTGGCAGATGCCGACTGGGTGATCGAAGCGGTCATCGAAAAACTGGACATCAAGAAGGATCTCCACCAGCGCATCGCCGCGGTGGTGCGTCCCGGGACACCCGTCACCACCAACACCTCCGGCATCAGCTTGTCTTCGATCTGTGACGGCTTGCCGGAGCACTACCAGGCGACTTTCTTCGGCACCCACTTTTTCAATCCCCCGCGTTACATGAAACTACTGGAAGTCATTGCCCACCCGCGGACAGACCGGAAACTCATGGCAACGCTGTCTGACTGGATTGACCGGCGCCTGGGCAAAGGCCTTGTCGAAGCGCTCGACACGGTCAACTTCATCGCCAACCGGATCGGTGTTTTCGCCAACCAGATCACTCTCAAGCACATGGCGGAACTCGGCCTGAACATCGAGACGGTGGACGCGCTGACCGGAAAGCTGATGGGCCGCCCCAGTTCAGCAACCTTCCGCACCATGGATGTTGTTGGACTCGACACCTTTGTGCACGTTGCCAATAACACCTACGACAAGGCTCCAGACGATCCCTTCCGCGATGTCTTCAAGAGCCCCCAGTGGGTCCTGGACCTGATCAAGGCGGGACACCTTGGCCAAAAAAGCGGTGACGTAGGCTGCTTCAAGAAGACCACGGGAGCAGATGGTAAACGCCTGATCCTGGCCTATCGCCCCGATTCAAAGGACTGGCAACCCCAACAAGTGGCACCAGTCTCCTGGCTGGAAGAAGCCAGCGCCATCCGCGATCTGGGATCACGCTACGCATTCATATTCAAGCAGACAGACCCTGCCGCAACCTTTCTGTGGCGGGTGATGCGCGACGTATGGAGCTACTCGGCGCTCCTGCTGGACTCCATCGCCGCGGGCGAACCGCGCCGTGTGGACGAGGCAATCCGCTGGGGCTTCAACTGGGAGCTCGGGCCGTTTGAGCTGTGGCAACTCCTGGGCGTCGACAACGTCTTTGATCGCATGAAAAAAGAAGGCGCAAAGGTGCCCTCGTGGATGAAGCCTGGAAAGTCGTTCTACACGGACGAAAAACCGGCCCGGGCGCCTGCCATGCTGACGCGTGCCAAGAAAGTCATGGACAGCAAGAGCGCGACCCTCAAGGACCTGGGCGAAGGTGTGGCATGCATTGAATTTCACACCAAGATGAATGCCGTCGACCGGTTGATGCTGGAAACGATGCAGAAATCCATCGCTGCCGTCACGCGTGACTTTGATGCCCTGGTGATCGGCAACGAAGCGGACAATTTTTCCGCAGGAGCCAACCTGAAAGAAATTTCGGAACTGATCCGCAAGAACGAATTCACGACGATTGACACGTTCATCAGAGAATTCCAGGGCACGGTGCAAATGATCAAGTTCGCACCATTCCCGAGCGTCTCCTGCCCACGCGGGATGGTCCTTGGCGGTGGTTGCGAGATCGCACTGCATGCTTCACTGCGCGTTGCTGCAGGCGAAACGTATGCTGGCCTGGTCGAAGCCGGCGTTGGCGTGATCCCGGCAGGTGGTGGAACAAAAGAGCTGGCGCTGCGCGCTTATGACTACGCCGCCATGGGTGAACGCGCAGATCCGATGCAATTCCTGCAAAGGGCGTTTCTTCTTATCGGCATGGCCAAGGTCTCCACCAGTGGCTTTGACGCTTGTGAAATGGGTCTTATGCCCCAGGGGACGACCTTGGTCACACTCGCCCGGGATCACCAGATCGAACAAGCCAAACAAGAAGCCCTGCACATGGTCCGTCGCGGTTACATCCCGGCCCAGCCCAGGACCGGCATTCCCGTTGTCGGGGATCCCGGAATCCAGACCTTCAAACTGATGCTCTACAACATGGTCGAAGGCCGGCAAATTTCCCGCCATGACGCACTCGTCGCAGAGAAGATGGCGACAGTCCTTTGCGGAGGCGAGGTCGATCCGGGCAGCGTTGTCTCTGAACAAGGCTTCCTGGACCTGGAGCGTCGGGGCTTTGTGGAACTGTGTCGCGAGCCCAAGACGCTTGAGCGCATTGAGCACATGCTGAAAACCGGACAGGCGCTGCGCAACTGAACTTGAAACCGGCCCGGCCAAGTCTGGGCAGAAGGAGTTTTTTCCCATGAGCCAGACCCAGGGCGTTTACATCGTCAGTCCGCTGCGTTCTGCGATCGGCAAGGCTTTTAAAGGAAGCCTGCGGGTCAAGCGCCCAGACGACCT
>JBEGVZ010000099.1:0-9329 GCA_041178085.1 Pseudomonadota bacterium
TTTCATGTCGGTCATCGGCACGCCGGCGGTCATCGCCGTGATCGCCAAGTCAAGCGATCCCTGGGTACAGTCGAAGTCCACGACCAGCCTTCCCGGGATGGATTTCGCCTGGTCCATCGTAACGCCACGGGAAAAAGTGAGCGTCAATTGCCCGTCGTAAATGACAGTGTACTCGCCGTTGAGGGCGCTGCAGCCAGGATGCTCTGCCTCGGGACCTTGCACCACACGGGTGCGCAGCCATTGGCCCGGTCTCAGTGAATTGATTGCGCCGTTGGCGTCCTGGTCAATCGGAATCGGTGGCACAGGGTTCCAGTTGTCCCCTGCGGTAGAAGTCCACTCGCGCGCCGATTTCATGGCGTCAACGAACGGGAATTCTCCGTTGTAATCCCGGACCTCGACCAGGTTTGTCCCCAACGAAACAGTCGTTGCCGGCGGTGGCGGCGGTGGCGGCGGTGGCGGCGGTGGCGGCGGTGGCGGTGGCGGTGGAACTACAGGGCGTGAATAAATAACGCTGCTTGAAGCCGTCACTGGTGAAGCATTCGTCAAGCCGGCGGCATTCGTGACAGCGCCGGCAGCAATGCGGGGCAGGATCGTACCCGAGGAGCCAGCCGCGGTGATTTGTATCCTGAAGTTAATGTTGTCCTGGGACGGCACCACGAAAAAAACAGTTCCCGTCGCACTACCTGAGTTGCTCAGGTCTGTTGCCGTGAAACTCCCCGCCTGGATGGGCTGCGAAAACTGGATGTCGAACAAGACCGGCAGCGTCGACGTCGTGGCGGCCTGACTAGCCACCCGCACAAATGAAGCGACGCTTGGCGCCATCGGTGTCTGAACGACGATCGCGGCGTTGGCGCTCAAGCTGCCTTTTCCACCCGGCACAGGAAGCTTGACTGTGGACTTCAGCCCCAAGATGTCACGAATCGAGCCTGCATTCAGCAGCAGGGCAGATGCAGAAGTGTAAGAAAGGTCAGCGGACGCGTGGCCAGTCGCCACGGTGTAGACGAAGTTCAATTTTGCGGTCCCGGTGCCACTCGCATAAATCGCAACTCCGTCGTTGGCTCCGGTTTCAAGGGCGATCGTCGGCTTGCCAACAACTTTTACCGGCTTGCTGAACTCCACAGTAATGGTGATCACATCACCCGGTTTGAAGGTTCCAGTTGGAGTCGGTGACGTTACGTTCTGGACCGTTGCAAGGACGAACTTGCCAGCAGCGGCCGTAGCCTGGACGTCCGCATCATTTACGACCGGTGAACGCCGCCCCTCCACGGATTCCTTCCCCGTGGACAGACCCCCGGATTGGACGAAACCGCAACTTGCGAGAACGGTTGTAAGTGCAATCAGGGGTAATTGGAAAATGATCCAAAGCCCTGAATTTGCTTGTTTTTTCGTTGTTCCCGGCACCCTGCGCCCCCGTCTCTGGAAATTGTTTTCCAGGCAAAAAAGCTCTTACTTTTTCGGAGGCGCAGCATGGCATCTTGAGATCGCCTGAATAGACCATAAAATACGGGCGTTTAGAGCGATTTTAGAAAGCCTCGGCGAGGCTCAAATAATAGGCCGGAGACGGCGTTCGTAAGCCCCAAGCAGCATCAAGGCGGATGTTGACCCGCTGCGCAGTCGATATCCGGTACCGCGCACCAGCTCCCCACGCAGGCTTGAAGGTACTCCCGGTCAACTCCTGCCAGTCATGTCCGACGTTGCCCGTGGCTGCATAAGCAACAGCCCCCCACTTTGCAGATCCCGGCAACGGCAAGCGAAGTTCGTTTTGAAACGCCAGCATTTTGCGATCTCGATAGCGTCCCAGGAAATAGCCGCGCAGGTTGTCACGTCCTCCCAGCGCCGCCATCTGCTGGAAAGGTGGCTCCCCGTCCAGCGAAGTGACCAGCAGATTCCAGGCGTAACGCAGTGGGCGGATGCCATCTGTTAGCGGCACGAAGCCGCGCATGTCGATCGTCGCAGTTGTGAATTCGTGTTCACCGCCCAGAAACTTTGCCCGTGCAAGGTAGCCAGCTTCGATAAACATCCCGCGATCGGGGTCCTGCAAGTCGTCCCGAGTGTCGTGCCTCGCCACCACACCGATCCCTGCCAGCGCAACGGGGTCGACACCGGTGATGGGCCGTCCCCGCTGGTCGAATTGCTCTTGAAGAAAACCGCCGGCCTTCAGTCCAGTGATCCGCTCCCGCGAAACGACCAGTTGAGGGCCCAAGTGAAAGGCCGGGTTGATTTCGTGCAGGTATCGCGCCTGGATGTCCCACGCCAATGATGTGTATTTCTCTTCGTCCTTAACTTCCGTGTCACCACCGACGCCAAAGAATGAATCAGGATATTTCTGTGCATTGAGTGAGACGCTCAGGTGATCGCGGTGGCTGTTCAGATAGCGCTCGACCAGCCCGCGTGCAACAAACTGTTTTTTCTCTGTGTAGATTGCACCGATCTTGATCGCATTGCCCCGTGATCCGCGTTCCCCCTCCGGAGGTGGACTCAGGATGAAAAGACCCGCGCCAACGCCAAGACCTGTCTCTGGTGTGCTGAACAATCCTGGCAGGACAATGTATTCAAGGTCTTCATTGGTTACCTTGCCCGGTGCACTGGCTGGTTCTTTGGCCACATCCTTGCTCCGTGCCGTTTGGGCCGTGAACAGGATCAAGCAAGCAATCAAGCCAGGGATTAATGCAGCGAGTGAAGTCCGGCCTGGCCTCATCGTGACCAGGCGAATGCGTAGGAAACTTGCAAGCCACCAGGAAACCGTGACGTCAATTCCTCGCCAAGTTTCCGGCCTGATTTGGGATGTAGCCAATCACCCGCAATGTCACACGCCGGGACCAGGACGAAATCCCGATCCAGCATCCTGGGATGCGGAATCATGAGCGAACCACTCGCCATGACCAGGGCCGTCCCCGACGAATCCCGTCCCAGAAGGATATCCAGGTCAATCGTCCGGTTACCCCAGTGCACTTCCCGGGTGCGTCCCAGATCTTGTTCGATGGCGAGAAGTTCTTTGAGAAGTCTGTCCGGCCTGGAATTGCTGGACAGGATCACGGCGCCGTTGATGAAGGTCTGATCCGCTGCACCGATGGGCGGGGTTTCGTACAAATGAGAACGCGCTGTGACCATGCCACAGCGCGCGTCCATGCCTTCAAGGGCTTCCCGGATAAAATTGAGCCGGTCACCCAGATTAGAGCCAAATGCGATCAGATACTCATTCACTGCGCGTAAGTCTTAACCTTCAACGTGGCTGACAACAGCTTGCCGGTATCGGAGGAAGCCCGGTCATGGACCAGAAGCTCCCAGCGCCCTGCAGATGCCTTCTTCTTCAGCTGTTGTATCTCGTCCGACTTGACCCCGCCAAGCCCAAAGGTCTTTTCAACCAATTCAGCCGGGCGATCGGAATACTTGGGTCCGTTGGCGTAGCCGCCCATCTTGCCGAGCGTGATCTGCGTGCCGTCCGGGTGGCGCAGTGCAACGACCACGTCACCGGGGTACGAGTGTACAACCTTGACCGTGACACCCAGGTCAGCAATCACGCCAGCGTGGTCGTGAGAAATGACCTGAACCACGGGGTTTGCCGGATCATTGTCCGGGATCGCTGCATCAATGCCATCAACCGTTGTCTGGTTGATCTGCGTGGGGCGATCTGCGTCTTCCAGAAATTCGACGAAGGAGGCAGCACGAGTCACGTCTTCGCCACGGCAGCCGTCATTGGTGCAAACGTAGCTCTTTGCGCAGCCGTCAACAAAAGTGAAGTCGGTCTCTCCGCGGACCAGGATCCCTTCGACTTCGCCGGTTGTTTCGTTGAACACAGCTGAGCCTGAGTTGCCACCGTAAGTGTCCAGGTTGGCAACGAAGTAGGGTTGCTCGGCACTGCTGGAACGCACGTTCGCGCCCGGTGCCACTTTCGTGGGCAGCCCGCTCGGATGGCCGATGACCAGCAGCTTGTCACCGCGCTGGACTTCGCCTTCCTTACGGAACTTGAGCGGGGTGCGTCCCGTGACCGGACGGTCCAGCCGCACGACCGCAAAGTCGTTCTTGGTGTCGCGATCAAGTTCCTGGGCGATGATTTCCTTGCAGCCGTAAACATTGCCGGCTGGCACTGACATCAAGTCAGCCAGCGGGTCGTTGTAGCCATAATCAAAGACAAACGCGGTGCCTGAACAGCTGTCCGGCGCCTCAACGCAGTGCCCTGCAGTAACCATGATGTCCGGTCCGACCAAAAATCCGGAACAGAACCCGGGTGTCGGCTGCTCAATGAAACGCTCCGTCGAGCAGAGGTTCATCGCGTCACCGAACCTTTCGGCAGTGACTTTCATTTGGCCGGCCCGTGACGGGTCGGTCGCAAGGTCTGTCTTCTTCATCAGGATGGCGGTCGATTTGGCGAGTTCACGCCACTCCGCGGTCATCCTCTGATCGAAGAGGTCCATCCGGTTGTCGTCGCCGTAGATGACCTCTGGTTGAGGTCCCCCACTTCCCGCGACCAGCATGCCGGGTAAAGTGATCCATGCACTCACAGCCAGACTGAAAAGGCCGACTGCACTCCCTGTGCGCTCCGCGAACCGCATCCTTGCCGTCATCGGAAACCTCTGATTGTACGAATTTTTCTGCCGCTTTTTTAAAGAGTAGCCAATGTTGGCCGCGCAGTCAACTCGGGGGGGTCAAATCGCCGGGCACTGGTCGATCACGATTTTGAATGAGGCGTTGAAGCGGCGGTCAAACAACTTTGTGAAGTCGTCTTGCAAATCAAGCCTGTGAGCCAGTGCTGCGCCTTTGCGGTGAAGCGGAGCAGCCTTCGAAAGGTCAAGTTCTTCCTTGCGCGTACCATCTTTGAAACTTGGCCATGATGGATCGCGATCGGTGCCGAAACCAGGCAGCTCACGCACAAGGGCAGTTTTTCTGTCCGTCATCTGGAAGGCAATTGCATCGGCGAATCCCTCTTCACACCAGTCGGGGATGAACTTTGCCGAAGAGGCTTTGCGCACCTGCGTGTCGATGGCGTGATGCACCAGCTCATGCGCGACCACGAACGGAGACTTCCATAACCGCGCCGAAGCTTGCTGAGATGAGGGTGGCAGGATGACGATGGTCCTGCGTCCTGCGTCATAAAACATGTCGCCGGTGGCATAGGTCTTGTTGTTGCCGTCGACATTCACGAAGGCCGGAAATAATTCGATGCTCACTGGTTCCAATCCGGCAATCATTCCATGCATGCGCTCAAACAAAGTAACGAGCTCATCAAGGGGTGATTGACGGCGAACGGCATTGCCCCGGGCACCATGCGAGCATGGGCGGATCGAGTTGCCGCGGCTAGTTTCCTGCCAGGGAGCTCCTTTTCCCTGCCTTTCCCAGCTGCGGCCGGCAATAATCTTGTGGATAGACGGGGACACCGGGACCTCTTCTGCGTCGTCGACACAGATCAGTCCGTCGTTGGCAGCGACTTCGAATTCCTGGGGAACGTAGAAAGCGTCTGTGAACTGGATCAAACCAAGCGGAGGGGGCGTGTCCACGGGAGCATTCTGGTCACCCCCGGATCCTGGAGAATTTTCCATCGGGCCGCATCCAGTAACGGCGGCTAGCAGGCATGGGATCAGAAACCGACGCAATCAAATCCCCTTCGACGGCGCAAGGTTCTGCGCAGCCTTTGCTCCAAACCGGGTGGTGAACGGCTTGTTTTTGCGGAAGAGGCCAAGGTTTTCGCGGTCAATCGCAATCAATGCCCCAAGGGCAATGCACACGCTCAAGTAGGCAGAGCCGCCGTAACTGAACAACGGCAAAGGGATCCCCACCACGGGGAACATTCCCAGGACCATGGCTGCATTGATCACAAACTCAAGGAAAAGAAATGCGGTCAGGCCAACTGCCAGCAAACTGGTGAAGGAATCCTTCGCCTGGCGTGCGATTTCAAGTGCCACATAACTGAGCGCCCCAAAAAGCACAAACGCAACCACTGCACCGATGAAGCCGTGCTCCTCGGCAAACACAGAAAAGATGAAGTCCGTGTGGCGCTCGGGCAGGAATTGTAGCTGAGTCTGCGTTCCTTGCATGAAGCCCTTGCCGGTGATGCGCCCACTGCCCACCGCCACCAGGGACTGCAGGGAGTGGTATCCGCTACCACCCGGGTCGAGCTCCGGATTGAACAGGTTCATGATGCGAAGTTTCTGGTAATCGTGAAGCAGCCCGAACCAAGCCACGATCGCAAGGATCAGCCCGGTGCTGGCCACAATGATCAAGCTGCGCCGGTCGACCTGGACGAAGGCAATCTGACAGGCGGCGATCAAGACACAGATGCCTGCCGTGCCCAGGTCAGGCTGCGGAAAGATCAGGCCGAAAATGGCGCCGATCATGGCCCCCAGCAACCACAGGTCTGACAACTTGTACGCTGTGCGCAGCTTGTTTGTGTAAAAAAACCTGGCCGTCACCAGCGCCGCCGTGATCTTCGCGAGCTCTGAGGGCTGGCCGCGGAATCCAGCAATTTCAATCCATCGCTGGGAACCGCCGGCGACATCACCGACCACCAGGACAATCGCCAGCAGGATACAAACGGCACCAAAGATCCAGTAAGCATAAGTGTTGAGCGTACGCGGCGGGATCAACCACCCGAAGATGAAGAACAGGACGATCCCAAGCCCAGCATTGCGGATCTGGGAATAGAAGAAGGCATTGCCGTCAGTGGCGCTGTAGAGGTTGAAAATTCCAAGGATCACAATCAGGGCGAAGATGCCGCCCAGGATGCGCGTGTAGTGCTGGTTGGATTCACGGATTTCCGTGCCAAGACTCAGCGCTGTGCCGTCAAAGTCGTTTTTCGTCTTCTGGCTTCGCTGCATTGGTGTCGTTCCGTTTACGTTTCAGTTCCCAGTACGCATTAAGGATCTTGCCGGCCACGGGCGCAGCCGAAGCCCCCCCGCCACCGACGCTGTCGTTTTCGCTGACCACGGCGATCACAATCTCCGGGTCTTCTGCAGGTGCAAATGCTGCAAACATTGCGTGCTCACGCCACTTCATGCTGACGTCGCGCTGGTTGTGGTTCTTCTTCAAGCTGACAACCTGGACCGAACCGGTCTTTCCGGCCACGTTGATCCCTTCGACGCGCGCACGTTTGCCGGTGCCCTGTTCGTCCATGACCACGGCAAGCAGCCCCTCACGCACGGCGGCGTAGGTCTCTGGCGTGATGTAGGGGACCGTGCGGATCAACTGTGGTTTTTCTTCCAGGATTGTCTTGCCCACGTGACTGACAACCTTGTGGACGATCTGGGGTTTCCAGATATTTCCGCCGTTTGCAATTGCCGCGTAGACCGATGCCATTTGCAATGGCGTGATCAGGTTATAGCCCTGTCCGATGGCAATAGGTGGGGTTTCCCCCGGTGCCCACGGCATCCTGTGGGTCAACTTTTTCCATCCCATGGTCGGAACCAGGCCTGGGCGTTCCATGTTGAGGGCAAAGCCAAGCCTCTGGCCCAAGCCCAGGGCACGCGCATACTTGGCAATCCGGTCAACGCCAAGCTCGACACCGATGTGGTAGAAAAAGACGTCACACGATTTCATGAGCGCATCACGCAAGGTGACATGGCCATGTCCCTCGCGCACGTGGCAGTGGAAGACCTGGTTGCCGCTGGTGAAATGCCCGGGACAGAAGAAACGCGATTCAGGGTTGATGATCTTTTCCTCGAGCGCCGCCATTGCGACGACCGCCTTGTAGGTCGAGCCGGGTGGGAATTCGCCGCCAGTCGTTTTATCGAGGAACGGGTGGAACGGGTCACTCAGCAAAGCGCGCCATTCTTCTGCACTCAAACCAACCTGGTAGATCCCCGGGTCAAAGCCGGGTTCGCTTACCATCGAGATGATTTGCCCGTTTTTCGGGTTCATCACGACGACGGCGCCGTACTTGCCCCGGAAGGCATCGGTGGTCGCCTTCTGCATGTCAGCATCAACGGTCAGGATGACGTCATCCCCCGGAACAGCTGGCACCTCGGGAAGGTTCCACTTGTCCTTTTCAAACAGGTTGGACTGCCGTCCGAACGCGTCGACCTGAATCATCCGGTAACCGCGCCGGCCCCGCAGGTGTTGCTCCCAGCGCGCTTCGATTCCTTGTTTACCGACCAGATCCCCCATCATGTAGGGATTGGCCTGGTTCTGGCGGTTCAGGGCTTCGAGTTTTGATTTGTTGATTTCACCCAGGTAACCGAGCAAATGCGCCGGTGTGTCAGGCTGGTAGTCCCGTCGCGGCGCCACGCTGATATCAATCCCGGGCAGGAACACGCGATTCGACTGGATGGTCGAAACCTCATGGATTGAAAGGTTTCGCTTCAGCGTGATCGGCAGGAACTTGGGCTGTCCGGCTGCCAGTTGCAGGCGCTTTTCGAAGGTCGAGACCGGTACGTGCAAAAGGCGCGACAGCAACTTGAAGGTGGTTTCCTTGTCCTTCACGTACTGAGCGATGTAAACGAGGTCAAAAAAGGGCCTGTTGCCCAGCAGCACCTGTCCGCGGCTGTCCAGGATGATGCCGCGCGGTGCGGTGATTTCGATTTTGCGGATACGGTTGTTTTCAGAAATCCGGCGGTAGTATTCGCCACGGTAAACTTGCACAAACCAGAGGCGCAGGATCAGGACTGCTGTCATGCCGACCAGGACAACGCTGGCCCAGAAGAAACGATTTTCAACCACCACGGATTCGCGGCGGAATATCTTTTTCATCCAGTCTGTTCCTCAGGTGGCAGGTTCAAACGGGATGTCTGGGAGAACATGACGCCGATGGCTGCTGCTATGCCAACCCGGAAGATCTGCTCAAATGCGTAGCGGATGCCAATGCGACCGGCGTCCTGTGTGAGGGCGATCACCAGAGTCTCAAAGGCCACCACCCACGTCATTCCGCAGATCACGGTCACGGCCCAGGGGCCCATGTGGCGCCACGAGAGGGTGTGTCGGATATAATTCAGCGCGATGGCGGCTGACCAGTAAGCTGAGATATAGAGCCCAGCCGGTGCCGCCGAGCGTGTCTCCTGCAGCAACCCTGCCATGACGGCGATCGGCAACGATTTGCGCAGTGGTGCCAGGACGAAGGAAACAATCAGCCATGGCGTCAGCAGGTCGACGCGGAAGACGCCCAGTGCGTTGTGCGGGATCATAGCCTGCTCAACCGCCACCAGCATGAACATGTGGAACAGGTCGAGCAGGAAGTTGCCGCAGTCAGGACGCGGCCACAGCGCAGATAAAATCCGCTGCGCGCGGCTTGGACCAGATGTTTCGAGGACGACTCTTTCCATTTCCTGCCACTGCCCCCAGTTAACCGTTGCCGTTCTTGACGGTCCGGTCCAGCCATTCCCGTCCAGCGGTTTCCATGATCT
>JBEGVZ010000100.1:0-12022 GCA_041178085.1 Pseudomonadota bacterium
AAGGGCTCGAAGAGCCCCAATTCTCCTTATGTTGTCGCGCACTTGAGGGACGAGTGGAAAGGCTGGCAGAAGCACATCGCAAACAGCGGCGGGGTACTTGGGGTAAAAGTCTTCCGGAAACCATTAAAGAGTGCTACAAGCCGCCCACCGAAGTCTTTGGACGATTGGATGTACTAAGTCCCGGATTCTGACCCGAATGTCCCTGAGCAGACCAAAATTCCAACGTGGCGCCCCAATGCGCCGTGGCACCGCCCCTGCGCGTCCGATGCCCAAGACCCCCGTCCGTGACGACGGTGGGCGGGCCTGTCGGGTTGAAGGGGGCGGATGCGGTTCCTGCGTACTGGTGAATTCCTCTTACGAACCGTCATTGCAGGCGAAATTCACCAAGGGTTTACGGTTTCTTGAGGCGGCGAACCTGCTGGGGACGGCCCAGGTTCTGGGTGTCAATGAAGCGCCTCGCCGCCTGGGGTACCGGACCCTGGTCAAGCTGGCTGTCCGTCCGAAGGCCTCGTTGAGCAGGGAACCTGCCCTGGACCGCTTTGCGATCGGACTGTTTGAGCCGGGAACCCATGCGGTCATGGATGAGGTCGAGCACTGCCCGATCCACGCCCCGGCGTTGCGGTGGATGCTGCGTGACCTGCGCCGCGCCCTGAATGAATCACCGTTGCAGCCGTGGTCGGAGTCCCGGGGCGAAGGTGACGTCCGCTATCTGGCCGCCCGTTGCTCGCACATGACCAACGAGATCATGCTGACGTTTGTGGTGCGCGATCCCGCTGTCAAAGTCCATTTGCAGCGTATTGTCAGCCGCTTGAAGCGTGAAGGCCACAAGCTTGCCTCCACCCACATGAACATCCATCCGGGCAGCGGGAACGCCATCTTTGGTGAAAATTCCGTCCGTCTTTCCGGGAATGACCGACTTCGTGAGCGGCTTTGCGACCTGAATTTTGAAATCGGGCCGACGGCTTTCTTCCAGATCAATCCGTGGCAGGCGGCCTTGATGTACCGCCGCGTAGAACAGCTGGTGGGGCTTGCGGGTCCTGGTGCGGTTGCCTGGGACCTTTATTGCGGTGTCGGGCAGATTTCCACGATTTTGGCTCGTCAGGGGTTCCGTGTATTTGGTGTCGAGGAAAATCCCTCGGCCGTCGCGGACGCCGGGCTGAATGCCCGCCGTAACGACCTGGAATCCCGCGCCACTTTTCTGGCAGCCCGTGTTGAGGACTCCGAGACAGCTTTCCCGGCCTGGGCAGGAAAACCCGAAGTGATTGTGGTCAACCCCTCGCGTCGTGGGCTGCACGAGACAGCCCGGGCACACTTGGCCCATGTCCTGCGCCAGAATCCTGATGCCCGTTTCATCTACGTTTCGTGTGAGGTCGAGACCTTGGCCAGGGACCTGGCGGCCATGCGGCATGCTGGTTTCCGCCTCAGACAAGTTGAAGCCTTTGACATGTTCGCGCATACTGACAATCTTGAGTGGTTGGCGGTGATGACCTCCTGATCAGGAGTTGTGCGTGCAGGATGACAAAGGCAAGACAGAGAAGTTGATTGAACCGACAGCGACGACGCTGACTTACGATCGATACTTGAAGGTGGATGACCTGCTGTCCTTGCAGGTGCTGCAATCCGACCCGCCAGAACACGACGAAACCCTGTTCATCATCATTCACCAAGTGTATGAGCTTTGGTTCAAGCAAATCCTGCATGAATTGGACAAGGCAGAGCGCGCACTCAAGGCGAACTCGCTGACCGATTTCCTGCGCGTCCTGAAACGAATCCATGCGATCCAGAAGATCCTGACCGAACAGGTGTCAGTCCTTGAGACGATGACACCAACGGAATTCAACCGTTTTCGCGAGCGTTTGAACCCGGCCAGCGGCTTCCAGTCACACCAGTTCCGCATTGTTGAGTTCCGGCTCGGCCTGAAGGACGCGGCCTACTTGAAATTTTTCCGTTCCGCTCCGGCTCATGAGGCTGAATTGCGGGAGGCTATGGCGCGACCGTCGATCTATCATTTGTTCCTTCAATATGTGAATCGTTCCGGCTTGCCTGTTCCTCAGGATGCTCTAGGCCGTGACCCGGCTCAGGCCTGGGAGCCGCACGAGGGTGTGAAGCAGTTGTTGCTGCAGGTATACCGGGAGCCTGATCGTCACCTCGATCTTTACAATGCGCTCGAGGCGCTGATGGACCTGGATGAGGCGTTCATGCTTTGGCGTTACCGTCACGTTGCCATGGTCGAACGCATGATCGGGTCGCGCCGTGGCACTGGTGGTTCCAGTGGTGTGGACTACTTGAGCAAGACGCTGTCAAAAAGATTTTTTCCGGAACTCTGGCAATTGCGCAGTGATCTGGGGCCATCCGGGTGGGGGTGAATTGTGTCGATGACCTTTGTCAATGAGCTTACCAGCCAGCTGAAGCCTTATCCGATGGAAGAGCTGGCTCGAATCCGGGCCGGCCTGCTCAAGGAAGGCAAGCCGGTGTTTGATTTTGGTACCGGTGACCCCAAGATTCCAACTTGGTCTCCTGTTCGCGACGCCATCATCAAGGCGATTCCTGCTATCAGCCAGTACCCAAGTGTAAAAGGGCGAGAGGATCTGATCAGGGCGCAGGCGGGCTATCTGAAGCGTCGGTTTGGTATCGATGTCGCAGCTTCTGGAAGTGGAATTGGCCTGATCCCGAGCCAAGGCAGCAAAGAGGCGATTTTCAACATTGCGCTGTGTCTCGTGGGTCGATCCGGCGGCAAGCGCCACATCATCTATCCCGATCCAGGTTACCCTGTTTATCGAAGTTCTACGCTTTATGCGGGCGGTATTCCTTTTCCGGTGAGGATCTCGGGTGACAATGGCTGGCTCCTTGAGCCGTGGAACCTGCCCCGCGAGGTTCAAAATGGTGCTGCGGCCATCTGGGTGAATCATCCTCATAACCCGACCGGTGCGACGGCTCCCCTTGATTACTGGAAACGAGTGATCGAATGGTGTCACAAGACCGATACGATCCTTCTTTCCGACGATTGCTATGTCGATATTTATGACTCGGCGATCGATGAGCAGATGACCGCCAGATGGGGTGCCGGTGCACTGCCCTCCGTTGCGGAGGATCCTCGACCCATTTGCCCAATTCAACTCAGCCATGACCGGGTTCTTTCTTTTATGAGTCTGTCCAAGCGCTCCGGCATGACAGGGTACCGGGCAGGCTTGATTGCAGGGGATCGCAGGATCATCGATCCCTTCTTGAATGCCCGCGCCAATTTTGGTGTGGGTTCGCCCGACTTCATTCAACAAGGTGCTGCGGTTGCCTGGGCCGACGACGATCACGTCACCGAAAGGCGCCGGATTTTCACCAAGCGTCTTGCGACTTTTGCCCCGATGCTCATGGAGCTGGGCATGATCCAGGAGATTCCCCGGGCGACGTTTTACCTGTGGGCCAGGATTCCGCAAAAATTTGGCGATGATGATGTGAAGTTTGTGCTCGACCTTGCGCGCTTGGGTGTGATCGCCTCGCCGTCGCAGTGGTTGAGTGAGGGGATGCGTGGCCACGTGCGGTTTGCGTTGGTTCCTGAAGAAGGGCCGACCCAGGAAGCCATGGCCATTCTCAGGAAGCACCTTTCCTGAAAGTATGGAACCGCCAGCGCGTTTTCTGGCGAGTGGGGGTAGGCTTTGAACGAGCAAGCGACCGAAAAGTTGCGTCATGAAATTGAGGCAGGAATTGCAAATCCGCCACCTGCTGGATCCGATGAGGAAATCCGGCTGCGTGCTTCTGTTGAAGCCGTCATTGGCGGATTGGACAGGGGTACCCTCCGTGTTGCGACGCCGGCTGGCGCCGGTTGGGTGACACATTCCTGGATCAAGCAGGCCATTCTGCTCTACTTCCGTTATTCGCAAATGGCACGGATTGACGTCGGACCGTTTGTCTTTCACGACAAGATTCCGCTGAAGTCCAATTATCAGGACCTGCGGGTCCGGGTCGTTCCGCCGGCGGTTGCGCGTTATGGTTCCTTCATGGAGCCGGGTGTGATCCTCATGCCGTCCTATGTCAACATTGGCGCCTGGGTTGGCGCCAACACCATGGTCGACACCTGGGCAACCGTAGGATCCTGTGCCCAGATTGGTGCCAACGTGCATCTTTCGGGTGGTGTGGGCATCGGTGGTGTCCTTGAACCGCCGTCCGCGACGCCGGTGATTGTCGAAGACGGAGCTTTCCTTGGATCGCGTTGTATCGTTGTCGAGGGCGTTCAAGTCGGCAAGGAAGCAGTGCTGGCTGCCAATACGACCCTGACTGCCTCAACTCCCATCATTGATACCCGAAAACCCGGCATGCCTGAAATCAAGGGGCGCGTCCCCCCGCGCTGCGTTGTCGTCCCTGGAACAAAGGAAAAAGACGTCGCAGGTGGTAAGATCTTTACATCGTGCGCGTACATCATTGGTGAACGGAAGCCGTCCACGGATTTGAAGACATCCTTGAACGACGTCTTGCGGGAGTTCTCCCTGTCCGTGTGATCGGGAGGCTTGCTCACTGCAGGCGACGATCAGTGCGGTGAGTTGTGTAACGGGGCAAGCATGTCCAGACCAGTCATCAGGTTCTTGCCATCCGGCAAAAAAATTGAAGTGGAACCGGGAACAAAAATCCTGGTTGCAGCCCGGCAAGCCGGCCTGCCAATCCGTTTCATGTGCGCCGCTTTGCGTTGCGGCAGTTGCGGTGTGCTGCTGGTCAATCCTCTTTCAGGTAAGCTCAGTGCGATGGCATCCGACGAATTGGCGATGCTTTCCCGGTTAAAGCTGGTCACGGACGGATCCGTGAGGATGGCTTGCCGGGCCCGTGTTGAAGATGGGATCATCGAGGTTGACCTTGATTTTCAAGATACCTATGACCCCGCCAACAACAGCGATTTCGATGAACCATGAACCCCTGAAAAAACGACTTTGTCTTCGCATCGATGCCGATCTTTCGGTCTTGACCGCTGCATGCGTGCTTCCGGCCCTTCTGGCGCTGGTGGCAGGGTTGTGGCGCGAAGGACAGGTCTCCAGCTTGCTACTTCTTGATGTCTTTGACTTGCAGTTCGTTACGCAGGATGTGCCCGCCGCCGTTGTCATGATCGTGACGGGACTGTTTTGTTTATGGTTCAGTAGCCGGAACTCGATCGAGAACCAGCGGTTTTTGCTTGAACGATGCTACCAGTGGCGCTGGCTGCTGGCGGGCGCCTTGTTTGTCTTTTGTGTTGCGGGAAGCTTGAACGTCTACCGCATGGCCGCAATTTCCGGGGACGAATACGCAAACATTTTGCAAACAGGGATTTTCGCGGCATTTCCAGGGTCTGGGAGCTTTTATGGACAGTGGCCGGCCGAAATCGCTCAGCAGATGTTGGCGCCGGAGCTTGCCAATCGCATTCTTGTCGACCAGTCCGGACGATTGATCACAAGCTATCAGCCGGTGTTCAGCATGCTTGCTGCCCCGTTTGAACTGGCCGGAATGCGCTTTCTGTTCAATCCCTTGCTGGCTGCCGGTGTGGTTTTAATGGTGCCTGCTTGCATATCAAGAATGACAAGGGTTCGTTGGGTGGCTGGCCTTGGGGTGTTGATGGTCGCCGGATCGGCCTCAGTTTCAGGTTTCGGAATTTCGTCCTTCGCCACCAACCTCATCCTGTTCCTGCACCTCGTTTTTCTTTGGTTTGTGATGGGGGGCTTGGAATCCAAGACGGCCAACGCACGGTTTTGCCACGGATTGGGTGCGGGTCTGGCAGGCGGCCTCGCCATGCATACTGGTAACCAGATGCCCCACCTTCTGGCAGCCGGACCGCTTCTCGCATGGTTACTTTACCGGCGGCAATTTGCGTTGCTCGCGGGCATGGCCGCTATTTACGGACCCCTCTTTTATGCCTTTACCATTTCATGGACCCGGATTGTCCATGCGGTTTCCCTCGTCCACCGCGATCATGTTGCGGGTGCTTCGGGGGAATCTGGCCTGGTCGGGGCAGAGCTTGGCTGGCTGGCAGCACACATCAAATTGCCCACCACGCGGCAATTTGCCCAGGACAGCATGAGTGTCCTTCGTTTTCTGCTGTGGGCGTCTCCAGGTATGGGTGGCCTGTTTCTCGTCAACAGGAATTCATCCTTGATCATCAATGATGGTCACCAGGCAGTCTGGATTCGTCCGCTGTCCAGGGTGATCCTCGTCTCTGCAACCCTCGCAGCAATTTTTTATTTCTTTTTCCCTCTCAACCAGGGGCATGGGTGGGGCTACCGCTATCTGCAACCTGTCCTTGGTTTTTTCCTGGTTGCGGGCCTCGTCCGGTGGACTGCGTTCGATCCAGACGGCAAGACCGTCTCCTGGATGCTCTTGTCTTCGCTGGTCTCGCTGGCTGTTATGGTTCCCCTTCGGACCAGTCAGATTTCCGCATTTGTTGCAGAGCGCCAAACCCTGCTTCCTTGCATCCCCGGAAAGGGCGCTCAAATTTGCTTCGTCGATCCGTCCAGGATTTACTGGGGCCCCGATCTGATCCAAAACCGTCCATTTGTTTCTCTTTCCCAGCCTGTTGTCGCTCCCCTCGTCCTGCGCTCGTCGGGAGCTGATGCAGACGAGGCCTTGGTCCAGAAATATTGGCCGGGTGCGCGGCAGGTGGAGGGGTGGAATAGCCCGGGGTCAGGCAGCGTTTGGTCTCTATAAACTGCCCGTATCAGGCGTGTACGATCTAATGCGCAGCACTAGACAGGAAATTCGGCGGCGTGAGCCCTATCCAGCCTTTGGTGGTGTTTTATTGGATGCGACTTCCGTGGGTGCTGGACTTGCTTTAGCAGCAGCAGCAGGTTTGGGCTGATTTGCCTCAGGCGCTGCTGCTTTTTTGGGTTTGAAGTAGAGGGGCTTTTCAGCCATCTTCACGGCCCGGTAATCAATGGTGTCAGACAGTTTTAGTTCCTTGACGACCATGGCCGCCTTTGCCTGCGCCATCTCTGCGACTTTGTTTAATTGCAGGATTCGTTTCCGGGAGAGTTCGTTTGTCTTTGGGATCTCCAGGTTCAGCGTTCCTTTTCCGTTCAGTGCGTCGGTGATTTTCAGGTTCAGGGCTTTGACTTTTTCGGCAAGGCGGGGATCGCCTTTGGACAGATTCGCAAGGTCGATTCCATCCATGACAGCCTTGGCGCCTTTCAGATCTCCCTTCCTTGCGAGTGCCATGGCGAGGTTGTAGGTCACTGATGGCGAGAAAGACTTCTGTCCTGCAGTACCGGAAGTGGGCGCAGCTTGCAGGGCCTGCCGATACAGTTCAACGCCTTTGTTTGGATCGCCTTTCCATGCCATCGTGACGGCCCGGTTGTTCAAGTGGGCAACGACGTTCATCATGTCGTTTAATTGCTTCAAGACATCGGACGCGGCATCCTGGTCTCCTTTTTCGATCGCCAGCATGGCTTTTGCTTCCATGACTTTCTCGTTTCCTGTGTCAACAGCGGATGCCTTGTCCATGATTTCGGACGCCTTTTCAAGGTCACCACGGTTCATCTCGACAGCGGCCATTTCTGCCAGGCGTTCGACGTTGAGTGGTACCTCTGCGTTTGCCTTCTCCAGCCACTTTGAAGCGCGGTCATAGTCACCAAGTGCCGACAGGACTTTGCCCATCAAGTTATAAAAGTAGGCCCCTCGCGCCCCTAGGGTAAGAGCCTGATGGCAGGCAGCATAGGCATCTTCCAGCTTTGCTTCCGCAAGCTTGATCTCTGCTTCCGTGGCCTTCTGGTAGACAGTCGGGATCAGCATCGTGGTCAGAGAAGTAGTCCACAACTTCTTCGCTTGTTTGACTTGGCCTTGGCGCATGAGTCCACGAACCTTTCGGATCGCGCCTTTATATGCTGACGGCATGTTTTCTTCCCTGACTGCGCTTCGAATTCCCTCGACCAAGTGATCAAGGGTAAGCGGTTTGGGAATGACAACTGCGGTGCCCAGTTCTTCGAGCAGTCCCTTGTCCTGGGCACCCAGCTGCGCGCTGCAGACAAGGACGGGGATTTCTTGTATTCCGGCCTGCGCCATCCGTTGTACCAGGGCCATTCCGGAGAGTTTTCGCAACTTCCATTCAGTGACGAGCAAGGTATTTGTTTTGTTAGCCTTGATGTGATTCCAGGCGGCTTCTCCATCTTCGAATTCATGGAATTGGCTCAGCCCTAGCTGGGTCATCGCATTTTTGACGTGCTGCCGGGATGATGTGTCGGAATCCACAATGACGCAGTTGCTAACGCCAAATGCTTCCAACACAGAGGATTTTTTTGAGTCAAGCAGCTTCACTTCTTCGGGACTTAAAAGTGGTTTGCCGTCTTCGGTGACCAGTTGCTGAACTCTTGGGAGCATCGTCTGGTCTGCCCATACAGCTTGCTTCGCCACCTTCTTTGCTTCTTCGACCTTGCCATTCAGGGTCAAACCGTCCGCATAGCAGTAAAGAACTTCGGCATTCTTCGGTTTCAATTCCACCATCGTCCTGCTCATCTTCAGCAGCTGGGGATGATGACGGTTTGCCTTCAAGAATTTGTATGTGTAGTTGAGCGTGATGATTTCACTCTCGAAGTCCATGGTGGTTGCCACATCCATCAGTCGTTGTAAATCACTCTGGATTCCCTCGTTTTGTGAGAGGTTCTCGGCAGGGTGGAAAGACAGCATTCCGTTCTCGAGCCCGAACTGGACCGCAAATAATTCGTCCTGGGCCGGGATCAGCGACCAATTAACTCCAGAAAGTTCTGGAGTACGCGAGATCAGCATGCCGAGTTGTAACGCATTGGCTTCTCCCGTAGGGAAAAGCTGGGTCAGAATCCATTTGGGTGGCTTGTTGATGCTGACGGCATCCGAGAGCATTTTTACCGCTTCAGCAACATCGGCTGCACCTGTTACGTCGGAAAAGCCAAGCCCCTTCAAAACTTGAACAATCTGGATGCGAACGACGCTGGTCGCATGCACCACATACACCGGTGCATCTTTGGTATCGAATATTGTTTTCGTGACGGGCTCATAGCCCATGACGCGATACTCCAATGACTAAAGGCATTCTGTCTGAGAAGGCTGATCGGCCAGGTTGAAGAATCGGTTTACCCGCGGGCGGGGGCGGGTTCTGTACTCATGCATTACGCATGAAAAGAGTTCACTTTTTTTTGGATTTACCAATAAGTTGGCAGGTTGCGGATCCGGACGCCGGATTGCAGCCGTCTGGATTTGCGCAATGATCCCGGCGATTTCTCAGCAAATCTATTGGGAAAGGAAGCGCGCAAGTTCCACGAACTCGTCAAGCGACAGTGTTTCCGGGCGACGATTCAAATCGACCGGACATTCTGCCTCGATACGTCCGGAAAGGAATGGCTTCACCGCATTACGCAGTTTTTTTCGCCGCTGGTGAAATGCAGCGCGCGAGACAGTTTCAACCTTTCGCAACAGTTCTGGACCAAGTGCATGTTTACGGTGATTCATCAGGACAATTGCACTGTCTACTTTGGGGACAGGAGTGAAGAACTCCCTTCCTACCTTGCAATCAAGTGCGACGTTGGCTCGTAACTGGGTGTAAACGGAAAGGCTGCCATAGTCCTTGGTGCCGGGGCTGGACGCAAGCCGTGCAGCGAACTCAAGTTGTACAAGGAATGTCGCGCCGGCGATGCGATGCAAATGGGGCAACACCCACATGATGATGGGGGTTGATATGTTGTAAGGAATATTCCCGACAACAGCTGCCTTGCCACCGGATTTCTCCACGCGGTCGAGCCACGCACCGAGGTCAAATTCGAGCACGTCACAATTGACGACTTCGACTCCGGGAAGTTGCTGGTCTTTAACTCTCTCTGCAAAGCGATCGTCCTTTTCAATCGCCGTCACGTCGAAGCCGGCATTGGACAAGGCTGATGTCAGAATCGCCCCGCCTGGACCAATCTCGATCACGTGCTTTGCGCCCCAGTCTTGCAAGATCTCGATGGTGCGACGCACGGGCCAGTCATCATTCAGGAACACCTGGCCCAGTGATTTTTTCTGGTGGATGCGATTTTCGTTTCTCATGTGTGACTCCCGGCGCTGTCCACCTTGTACAGTTCGAACGGATAGCGTGGGTAGACATCCCATCCGTGGTCGAGGAATGCCTTGGCGCCCTCAATTTGCAGACGATGCCAGCCAAGTGCTGCGATCATTGCCGCGTTGTCCGAGCAATAAACCATCGCAGGGAAGTGGCAGGGGATGCGGAAAGCCTTTGCTGTCGCAGTGCGGAAGGCTGAATTGGCGGACACACCACCTGCCACGATGATGCTTTTCACGTGCGGGGCTTGCTTCACCGCAAGTTCCAGTTTGCGGACCAACTGGTCAAAGGCTGCGCGCTGGAAGGCGGCGCAAAGGTCGTTGATACGCGACTCTTGGAGCGGTGCTGGTTCGCGAGCAATGAGCTGGGCCATGTGGGTTTTGAGGCCTGAATAACTGAACTCCATCTGCGTTTTGCGCTCAATCATCCGGGGCATCGGAATGGCGTCCGGATTACCGCGTGAAGCATGGCGCTCCACCCAGGGGCCTCCGGGATAGGGCAGTCCGAGCAATTTTCCGACTTTGTCCAGGCATTCGCCGCAGGCATCGTCCATCGTGTGGGCAATCAATTTGAACTCAAGGGGAGATTCGACCAGGTACAGGTTGGTGTGGCCGCCAGAGACCACCAGCGCCAGGCAGGGCAGCGCACTTTTCGCTTGCGATTCCTCCAGTCCCAGAAGGCCACCGTGGATGTGGGCGTGAACGTGATCGACTGGAATTAACGGCTTTCCGGTAGCGCTGGCTAGTCCTTTGGCGAAGGAGACGCCGACGAGAAGCGCTCCCACCAGGCCAGGTCCCTGGGTGACAGCGATCGCATCGATGTCATTGATGCTTATTTTCGCTTCCGCAAGGGCAGCGTTGAATAGGGGGTTGATCGATGCCAGGTGCTCCCGCGCAGCGATTTCAGGGACGACCCCGCCAAAGGGGGCGTGCCGCGCAATCTGGGACGAAATTTTGGACGAAAGGACCTCGTGGCCGTTGCGGACGACCGCAACAGCTGTCTCGTCGCAGCTGGATTCAATTCCGACGATCAACATCGTCAGCGTTAATGGCCTGCCCGGGAGGTTTTGCCAAGCTCTTTCAGGCGATCTTTGGCCTTGCTGGCCTCGGGGGACTTGGGATGCTTGGTGATGAGCTCCTGGTAGTAAATCTTGGCGGTCCCGGGATCACCCAGATTCCGGAACGCATCACCCATCCTGAGGCGTGCCTGCGGCAGGTATTTTGCAGCAGGCTTGCTGTCGATGAATTCGTTGTATTGCAGTGCGGCTTCGCGCATCTGGCCAAGTTTGTAGTGCGATTCCGCCAACATCCAGAAAAGTTCGTCTTTGTCCTTGGGCTTCGATGCGGCCTTGATTGCGGGCGGAGCGTCTTCGATAATGCGCTTGAACTGTCGTTTGCCAAAAGCCTCCCGGAATTGCTTCACGGTACCCAGGCCTTTGGCATCAGCCTTTTTTCCTTCGTCGGCCTTTTTGATGTCTTTCGCGCTGTCGCTTTTGATGCCGCGCGATTCCGGTTCCGGACGCGGGCTCTCTTCGCTTGCAGGTTCAGGAGCTTTGTCCTGATTTTTTTCAATCGCACGAGACACATTACCGCGCGAGCTGCGCCCGCCCTTGATGTCGACTCCCTGCCGTTCCAGAGCAGAGATCACATCGCCTTGGTTTGCCTCCAGAGAGGCCATTCTTTCAGTCAAATCGCGCAGTTTGCCACCCACGGTGTTGGCCTGGTCGCCTTCCACGCCGGGCATGAAGCCAGTTGACGCGCCGATCCTGACGGCATCGAGTTCGCCCTTAAGGCGGTTCATATCACTGTTTAGTTTTTCGATATCCGTGGCAGTCGAGGCAAGGCGTCGCTTCGCAGCCTCACCGGCCGGGGTATTTTCGTCCATGAGGGCGCTCTCGAGTTGCATCACCCGGGTCTGCAAAGAAAAAATCTCGTCACGCAGTGCGCGTTCCTTGGCCGGGGTGAAGCAGGCGGAAAAAGCCATCAGGGTCGAGAACGCCAGAACCAGGCG
>JBEGVZ010000101.1:0-2610 GCA_041178085.1 Pseudomonadota bacterium
CAGCCGCCCAGAATGCCTTGTTGTCGACCCAGTTGAAGGCTGAGGTCCTGGCCGGCATCCCGCACGGGGATTGAAATCCCATGGACCACCCATCATTGTTTCTTGGCAAATGCCTGCAAACGCCCAAGCAAGAACCCGCCCTGATCTGGCCGGTGAAGAAGACAGGTCTCTTTTTTGTCGTTGCTGCCCACCCGCGCAAGTTTGGGGTGTTCCTATTACCAGAGAAGCCGGCTGGAGCGACGGCGGCTGGGAATCTGGCGGCGGTCTGTCGTACCTGGGGTGAGACGCTCGCTGTCAAAGCAATCTGGTTTGATGGGACGGCGCGGGCATGGTGGATTCCCGTTGGGTCCAATCCGGAAAATCCGAGGGCATTGATTCATCTTGTTGGCGGCGCGACGCCAGAGATTTCGCTGATCGAATTTGAGGGTCAGGGTGGGGCGGGAACGCTCAAGCCATTCATCCGTATGCGCTTGGGTACGGGGGGCATCTTTACTAAAAGACGGGATTTTGACGGCTCGTTGCCTTGTCATCTGGATGCGGTTTCCCGTTCAAAAACTTATCGCGACATCCTGCCTGAACTTTTTTCCGGCGAAGAGAGTCAAGATCCAGCGACATCGACCGGATTGTTGCCGCTTCATCAGCGCGACGCACGCGATCGCATCGCACGGCGCCTCAAAACCCTGCGCAAATCCCTGGCGCAGCAGGAAATGCGACTTCCATCGCTTGAAGAGGTCGCAGCCGCACGAGTGCAGGCCATGGCCTTGCAGGAAAAAGTGACCTTGTCCGGCGGGGATGGAAAGTCGATCGATGCTGCATTTCAGGCGCTGAAAAAAAAGGAGTCTGGCCGTCGCCAAGCCATGATGCAGGTTGAGGCTGCGCGGAAGGCTGTTGCCACTGCTGAAGCTGCTTTGATCAAGCTGCGCAGTGAAGCCTTGACGGAGCTGGAAGTTCAGCGGCTGGTAACTGATGCGGGTATTGCGAAGGCGCCAAAGCCACCGTCAAAAGATCGCGCCGGGCAGCAGGTTGCCATGGATTGGATGACGTTTCGCACGGACGAGGGGGTCGTCCTTCTTGTGGGCAAGGGAGCTCCCGAGAACGATCGGCTGGTAAAGGCAGCGGCAGCCAATGACTGGTGGGTCCATGCGGTGGGAGTCACGGGTTCCCATGTTGTCGTTCCCGCCCGGCAGTTCAAGGGTTCTAGCGCGGAGTTGCCCGCCAATGTTCTTCGCGCCGCGGGCATTCTGGCCTTGCACTATTCGAAAAACCGGGCGAACAAGGCTGGCGAAGTGTATCTGACCCGGCGAGCTAATTTGCGCAAACGCAAAGGAGATCCGCCTGGCCTTTGGCAAATCGGCCGGTCTTCGTCGATCATGATCCGCTACTCGGAAGACGATTTGTCGGCAGTGTTGTCGGGAACCCGGAACTGACAGGGTGATCGTTTGACATTCAACTTGGCCCCCATTCTTGAAACTGACCTGCACGTGCACCTGTACGGCTGCCTCACGGCGCAGGATATCTGGTTGCTTGGGCGTGATGTTTGGCGTGAACGCCGGGAACGCCTGGATGTTTTTGCGGCGCGTTTTGAGAGCTCCTTCGGCCGTCGGCCCCGATTCCAGGAATATTGGACAAAAGATGATGGCCAGGAATTGCTGAAGGCGGATTGGCAGTGCCTTGAGGCAGTTAACTTCGAGCAGTTTGAGGCAAAGTTTGGATTGCCGATTGCGCTCTTTCCGGTTTCCCCGGCGAAAGACTGGTTGCGGGTCCTTGATGCAGTGTTGCGGCGACACCTGGCTGAGGGCCGTCGGCATGTCGAATACCGCATGGTGTATCCGCCCCCGCACGCACGAGTCGTCCCTGGCGACTTCTTTACTGAATTGTGCACTGGCATGCGTCGCGCTTCGATTGATTCTGGGGGGGCTTTCACGGCAACCCTTGCGGTCAGCCTGTCGAGGGACTGCACGATCGCTTTGCAGCAGTACCGGATCATCCGCGACTGGCAGGAACACGCACCGAAAGATCTTTTGCCCATACTGACTGGCATTGATTTCTCTGGATATGAAGAGGCCTTTCCGCCACGGGAACTCGCGCCGGTTGCTGGACTGTTGCACGAAGATAACCTGGCCAATTCAAAGTCCGCACTGGCGCTGTTGATCCATGCCGGGGAAACCTGTGAGAACGATCGCCTCGATGAAGCCCTCGCGCGCATCGAGGCAGCAGTGGATATGGGTGCGCATCGAATTGGCCATGCCCTGGCCCTGGGCACAGCGGTCGAAGGGGGCAGCAGTCCGCTGGTCGCCGCACGGGACAGGATCCTTGAGAAGCTTTCTGCTGCTGATTCGGCGGTGATAGAATGTTGCATCACGTCCAACCTGCGCCTGGGTGGTGTTGCCACTCCGCAAAAGCACCCGGTGCGACGCTTCCTGGATCAAGGCCTGCGAGTCTGTTTTGCCACCGATGATCCGGGGATGTTTGGCGTTGATGGTGTGAAGGAAGCGGCTGTGGCACAAAGTGCGGTTGGGGCGCAGTCCCTTGAGAAAGTCATGAAAGTGACCCCGTCCTTCCGGTCGGAGGTCTTGTCGGGCAGGAGTGAGCATGAATAGTCCAGGTCAT
>JBEGVZ010000102.1:0-41895 GCA_041178085.1 Pseudomonadota bacterium
GCCCGACCTGGATGGCTCTGCGCGGAATCATCCACATGGAGCTTGACCGTCCCAACGCTGCAGGCCTCATGCTGCGGGCCACTGGACACGACACGAGCAATCCGTGGGTCATGGAGCTGGCACAAACACTGGAAGTACGTGGCCCCGAAACCCACGAAGTCCCGGCGCTGATCCACACGGCAGGAGCTGTCCCCGATTACGTCGTTTGGTCCAGCCTGGTACGTGGTTTCGTGGCCATGAATCAGCGTCACCGAGCCGAAACCTGCTTTGACATCATGGACCGCATTTTTACGGGCAATCCCCTCAAAGACACATGCTACTTCCACTGGACAAATGAGCTCGGTGACTGGTCATCAGCCCTGGAGCATGCAACTCATTTGACTTCCACTTTCCCTGAACATGCAGACTTTGCGTTCTTTGCAGCCTATGCAGCCTTCAAGCTGAATCGCTTCAACCAGACGGTCACCACCCTGGAATCGTCCAAAGCGCTCAAGGTCGATACTGATGTTGATGCAACGCTATTGCTTGGGCAGGCGCTGAAGCAACTGGGTATGCAAAAACAGGATCCGAGGTTGCTTGATCGTGCCGTAGCGCAGCTTACGCGCGCTAGCCAGATGATGAGCCAAAACGGAATGAGCCCCATAGTCCCGGAACAGCTGATCCGCGAAATCCAGGAGGCCCTTGCTGAGGCCAGCGGAACTCACGGCGACAGCGGGACAGATGAATCCACCAGGCTTTTCCGGCCGACCAGGGCTTGGCTAGTGAAGCTTTCAGCACGCCGTTACCAGGAGCTCAAAACCAGTCGCGAATCGCACATAGAACGCCTTGTGCGGCCGATGGGTGGCGACGCGCAGCCGGGGGACTTGTGCTTCTTTGCCGTCGACATCCCGGAAAAAAGGGCCAATCGCACGAAAGGATCGTCGTGGAAAATCGCCGCGATTTACACGGTTGACTCTGCCCCCGTCTGGCACCCTTACTGGAAGTTCCAGTCTGCACTGCAACTCTTCGCGATCCCGAAAAAAATGATCGCCGTCGATATCAACATCATGGACACAACGCCGTCACCAAAGGCTCTCGAAAAACTCCCGAAAGGGCATCCGTTCCGGTACGGGGTTTTCCAGCTTGAGGAAGGCGCACTCGACCTGATCCAGGAAGCGATCCGTCAGCATCAAGAGGCCAAACAGGAACAAGGCAAGGAAAAGTCGGCAATCTGAAGGTCACGTAGCCGAAACGGAGGCGATCATGAAAAAATCAGGAATTCTCTTGCAAGTTTTAATCGCGGCGACGATGGGCCTTAACGGGGCACGCGTGCTTGCAAACATCCCCCTGCCGGCACCGGCAAAAAAGGATATCGGAAACGCACAGGCGCCCGTGGAATCCGGAGCTGTGAGAGAATTGATGAATAACGGCATCAAGCAAACCACTGATGGCCGGATCGAGTTACCACAGTCTGGTCTTTCACTGATGCCGCCCCCGGGTTGGAAGACCAGGGACAACATGCCAGGACTGTCCCTCGTCCTGGAATCTCCGGAAGAAAAAAACAGTCGCTATCGCCGGACAATCCAGGTCCGCACTGGAACAGGCCCCCGCTTTTTTGACTCTATCGGTATCAAGGATTTTGAAGAAGAGCTGGTCGAAAAACTGGGCAACCAGAACAATAATGTGAATGAATTCTCCATCCGCAATTCAGAGATTGTGAAGACCGATGACGGCCGCCAGGCGCTGCTAACCTATGCAAGCTTCAGCCTGAACGGTTTTGATATGATCCAGGCTCATCTGGTCATATCCAACATGGAACAGCATACGGTCTTGACCTATACCGACCTTGCAGAAAGCTTCGAAGACAACTCTGCAACGTCCCCGCTGGGGGTTGCGTGGGCCGCAATGAGCAGTGCCAGGTTTCCGGGCCAGCAACCAGAGCGTTTTGCCGGACCAATCCAGATCGCAGCCCTTGCAGGAATCGTCCTCGTAATCCTGTCGATCGTGATCACATTCAGAAGCGCAATGGCACGCAGGGCTTTGGCCCGCGAAGCCGACCAGGCCATCAATGGCAAGCCAATCGAGCTAGATGGTGGGGACAGCAACCCGGGAAACCTCTTGAGTGGTGACGTGATAACACTCAATCCGTCACCGTCAAACCTTGGTAGCGAGCAAACGGCATCCCTGCACTCAATGGAGCAGAAGCTGGATCGTGTCGCCTGAGTGGACTTACTGGCCTTAAGGGATCATCAGGCCTCAAGACGGTACGTGAAATTCATATGGTCCTGGCCGACTTCATGGCCAGGACGCCCCAATAAACGCAGATCAATTTTTCCAGCCGCCAACCATGCCATTGCCGCCATCCTTGGCAAATGCAGGGGACAGCGGTCGTGACCGGCGCGCAGGATTTCCTTGGGCGCCGGGCCGGTGATGATCGCAAATCCACCGCGCGGCCCGACAAATCCATCGCCTTTGGCATGACGTGAAACCAGGACAGGTACAAAAATTTCACGCCCACCCTCAGGTGAGATCATGATGGTGACCTTGCGCTCGCGCGCTGGTTTCTTTTCGGTCGGCGTGGGCCGGTACTTTTTCCCGGCATGCTCCATGGCATCCCTGCGTGCGGCAGATTTCTCCGCGAAAGCCGCCTCGATTTCCTCAAGGCTAACCTTGCCGTCTTTGAGCAAGTCAGCGACTTCAACCCATTCTAAAAACGCTTTCACTTTGACGACGCCGGGCGCAACATCGGGGCACTCCATCCAAAAGGGCGAGCCAAGGTTTTCGATGCGGGCATTGTAAGTCGTGTAACGGGACGGATCCGTCACTTTTGCCGACGGCCAGGCGCTGTATCGCATCGGCTCGATGCCAGCTGTGGTGGCCACAGGGGCAAAGTGTCCAGGAAAAATCTGCTCGCGGGAAAAGTCGGGAAATTTTTTCGGGTCTTGGTCGTGCAAGCGGCGGTATTCTTCAAAGGACTCGCGGACCGGTGCTACACCAAAGTCGTGTTCAAGGACTTTCAGGGATTTTTCTACCATCGGTGAATAACACATGAACCACACTCCAGGTATCAGTTCAGAAAGTTCGCACCGGACCATTGCGTCAGGTTGTCCTGATCCACCTGGGTCTCTTTTAAATTGCTTCTGAGTCGCATTTGTCCGCTGCGAATCGCCCGCGATATCTTGCTAAATCTCCGGAACTCATCAAGGAAAGACGAAAAATCACTCCGACATTTTCCAGAAAAGTTTGAGCAAAATCATGCCTTTCAATCAATTCCATGGGGCACCAAATCATTCCTTGATGTGAATGGTGGCCGTTCCACCCAGCCTGGTCCATAGTTCCTGCAGGTCATCGGGAAGAGTACTTTCAAACTGCACTTGTTTGAGTGTGACAGGGTGCTGGAACCCCAACTCTGCCGCGTGCAGGGCAAGGCGGGGAGCACTACTGGTGTCCGGAATGTCGCTGTCTCCACGGGCAGGCCGGCGATAGACACTGTCTCCGCACAGGGGATGACCAGCCTCACAAAGATGAATCCGTATCTGATGCGTGCGGCCGGTTTCCAGGCGGCACTCGATGAGAGAATATCCAGATGGCGTTGAGGCAAGACGCTTCACATGAGTGATCGCGGACTTGCCAATGGACTTGTTATGCGTGCTCCCGCGATAACCATCCCCGCGGTCTGTGACAAGAACACTCTTGATGGTCCCGCTCCGGACTTCGCCGAGGCAAATCGCCAGGTATTTGCGATGAATCGTGTGCGCGCGGAATTGCGCAGCCAGGGACTTCTCTGCTGCCGGTGTCCGCGCAAAAACCAAAATACCACTAGTGCCCTTGTCGATCCTGTGAACCACGCGCAAAGGTGGAACTTTGTGCTCTTCGACCACTTCGATCCAGCGCCGTGCCAGATCGATGAGCGTCGCAGGAGCCTTGCGGGGACGCTCTGATTTCTTTGTCTCGAAAGGCACACTTTCGATGCCAGGTGGTTTCTCAACCACAATCAAGTGAGCATCATGATGATAGACCCGTAAATCCGGCACATCAGACTGAGGCCTTGAGCCTTGCTCGCGGATCTGGACTTCAACGGAAAGTGCAAAGCGCCGGACAGGGTCTGCGACGACTTCACCGCCGGCAAGGACCCTGCCCTTTTCAATCACATCCCGGCACTTGCTCCAGGGCCATTCAGGGTGCAGGCGACGCACCAGGGCCGCCAGAGTCTCGCCTTTTATTTCCTTTTTTTCCGGCAGCTTACGTCGATCCATATCGCCCCCTGACACCACTGTTTATAAACCATTTTCCGCATGCTAATCTGCCCCTAGTTTTCAAGCCATGAACCGATTCTGCCCATTTTGGCAGAGCCCCACGGAATGGAAGTGCCGTGAACCATTTTTTTGCCTACCTGTCGCGCATGAAGCTGATCCAGCGATGGTCGCTGATGCAAAACATCCGGACGGAAAATGTCCAGGAGCACAGCCTGCAAGTGGCGGTTGTAGCCCACGCCCTGGGCGTCATTGGCAACAAACACTTCAAACGGGACTTGAACCCGGAACGTCTGGCTCTTCTCGGCATCTTCCACGATGCCACCGAAGTCTTTACGGGCGACATGCCCACCCCGGCGAAATATTTCAGCCCGGAGATCCGGGATGCCTATAACCGCATGGAAGCTGCGGCCGGCAAGAAGCTGCTATCTTTCCTGCCGCAGGAATTGCGCGCTGAGTATTCACCCCTGCTGCTCCCGGAAAAAGCCGACGAACATTACTGGAAAATCATCAAGGCCGCAGACTCGATCTGCGCCTATTTGAAGTGCCTGGACGAAGGTTCATCCGGTAACCGCGAATTCAACCGGGCAAAGCTCGCCATCGAGGAGAAGATCCGCGAGTACAAGATGCCCGAGGTGGACTACTTCATGAGCCAATTCGCGCCGAGCTTTTCACTGTCCTTGGATGAATTGGGGGACTGAACTGGGAGATCAAGTGGTGGGGATACTGTGACTCGAACACAGGACCTCTGCAATGTGAATGCAGCGCTCTAACCAACTGAGCTATATCCCCGGGATGGCGATGGTGGGGGCACACGGATTCGAACCGCGGACATCCTGCTTGTAAGGCAGGCGCTCTAACCAGCTGAGCTATGCCCCCACTCTGGCCGATCTTGAGGAACCGGTTTTAAGCTTTTGATGGTTGGGGTGTCAATTCAAATGGTAGGCCTTCCGTCTTGCGAAAGGCCTACCTGCTCTTAAAAGTTAACCGCCGGCAATGACCCGGGAAACCGCGGGCCGGCCGGCCTGAGCCCCTAGGGAACCTGCAAGGACGACAGGATCGCCTTGTTTTGCATTACCCACTGCCTAAGCGGAGAAGACGTGATCCGCCCAACTTCAATCGAATAGACGCTCGAAGCCCCAAACGGATTTTGCAAGCTTTCGGTCAAGGACTTGCTGACCGCAACGCGCTCGGGAACAGCAAAATCGATTCTGTCTGACAGACCCTTGGTCAAGACTCCTGCCGCCATGACCCGGTCTGCATGGTTGTGCATGAATGCGGGCACCTTGACAGGCTTCGTGGTTCCATCGTCCTGGGTGTACTCACCCTCGACAAAATCTTTGCCTGTCGAGGTAAGAATGTCCGTGGCCCGGGAGAGCAGATGGGCACCGTAAGCGCCCTCAAACATGGGGCTGATCTTTGTCAGAGACAACTTGGCTTGCAACTCCGCAGCAACCAGCTTGGATGCAACCGAAGCAGCCAGCTCATCCGCAAGGCGATCCACCGCGGCAATGTCTTCGTCCGTCAAGTTGTACGGTTTGCCATTTGATGCCGTACCTGAGCGGTAGTTCCGGGCCAAGGACTTCAGTCCGTCCTTCAACTCTGCGATCTTTGCCGGGTCCACTGGTGCAAGCAGGGCATCCATGCCACCAAAACGCTCAATTTCTGATTTCAAGTAATCATGTTGGGCTGTTTTGACCCGGTCGATGTTACGGCTGTTTACGACATCGAATTGACGCTGGATCCGGATCAATTGGACTGATTCATCCATAAGTCCAGCGATGATGGACTTGTCAGCCAAGATCGCCGAAGCAACAACTTCGGGAGCAAGTTCAATCTTATCGATCGAGCTCCGCGGACCTGTTTTGCTGTTTGCTACTTCATCCACGATAAATGAGAAAATGACGTCCCGCAGGCTAGAAATCCTGGTTTTGGACAAGTGATCCGCCATCTCGACCGGACTGGCGCCCACATCAAAACGCACGCAGTCCGCATGAGTCAGGGCATGGGAATCCGTGCAGAAAAGCGGCGCCCCGGTCTCCGGAACTGAGCCTTTCTTGTAAAGCACATCCAATGCGAGCTTGTCGTACGGCAGGTCAGCAACACCACGGGCAATTTGATCACCCGTCATGATGGATTCCTCGAAGGCGTTGTATTCCATCACGGAAGTGGTAGCCACTACGCCATCAGGCGTCTGGCCTTTGGTGAAATAGTCACGAACCAGCACATCTCGAACATCGGTCGAGTAATTCGCGCCCAAAGACCCTGCAAAATTATGGCGCAAACCAAGGGTATGCCCAACTTCGTGCGCCACCACTTCACGGACGTAGTCTTGCGACGCCTTGAGGATCATCGAATCGGAAGCGCCGTCTTGCAACATCGTCGCCAGCTTTTCGGCAAACCGACCGGCAACGTCACGCTCGCAAAGACGGGCCGGACTGAACCCCTTGAGGCCCATCACTTGCTTCTTCGCGTTATCGCCTTTACCAGCACCAAACTTGCGAACAAAATCGCGCGCGGCGGCTTTGCCACCGACAGCAAAAGCGCTGGTCATGAACACCTGGGCGTGAAGGATTTCGCCTGAACGAGGATCCATCTGGGCATCTGCGAACGCAAATCCTGCGTCATCAAAGTCAATCCACTGGATCAGGTTGTGATTGATGTCAGGCGCGCTGACGCCGACTGGGGCATCTTGAACCTGGACCAATTCAGCACCGTAAGCCTTGTTCCAGTACAGGACTGCATCCTTGACCGCGGCCTTGTAGTCCGCGGGGGTGTTTGCTGACACCGAGAAGACCACTGGCTTCGCCGTGGCAAACTTGGAGGCGCGGACAATCATGTCCACGCTGTTTAGCTGGAATTGAGTGGCCACGTTGAAGAAACCAACGTGATCGTAATCCGTAATCTCGGTTGGTTCGAATGTTGGATCAGGATTGTAAACAGACAGGTAATAACGCAAGCGCACCGGCTGCGGCAGCGAGATACCAAACATGTTCAGCGAGACCATGCCAACCTGGTCGATCGTCAAGCGGCTGTATCGAACTTCTGCTTTCTCGATGTAGGAGCGATCCAGGGCGATACTTTCCCAACCCGGATTCCACATTGAGTCAAAGTCTGCCGCGTTCCAGTCAGCCGCACCAAAGACATTCGACATGCCCTTGTTGAAATCGAAATAGACCGTCCCGCCCCTGGTTTCAATGACCGGGAATTCCGCCAATACCAAAGTGGCCGGAAGGTCTGCGGTAACGACATGGCCCTTGGTGGCTTCGAGCATGAAAACCTTATCGCCAACGCGCTTGAAAGCAACCACGCGGCTCTTCATGCCCTGGAATGACTGGACGGGAGCCTGCGCCACTATTGATGTCTGCAGAAGAAATTCTTTGTCAAAGGAGCCTTCTGCAAGACCAACGCGGGCGGCATTCTCAGGTGACATGCCTGCAGCCAGACCATCCGCGGACGTTACAACCTTGAAAGATTGCTCAATGCTCTCTGGTGCTTTGACCTCCGGGCGGGGATCGATGCCCTTCCGGGACTTCACTCGCCCACAACTCGCAGCGAACGCGGAGAGGCACACCAAATACACCAAAGATCTAGACACAAACGGACAACGCATAGGATTACTCCTGCCCCAAGGGTGTTCCATTTCAGATTCGATACGCTGTGGATATCACAAAAAAGAACACGCGGTATTTCGAAAAAATACCGGGTTCTGAAATTGTGATCACAATCACAAAAAAAAACTTATTTCATGAAATTTTATGAACCGGAGATTTCAAAGTGACAGGTGTCGGGGCTTGTCACCAGAGCAATTTCTTGCAGTTCCAACATCGCCTCAAGAAAACGGTTGGCGCTGGAAACAAACCGCAAAATAACGTTTGCAGGGCCTTCGATCTCGAGGGAGCACAGATCCGAACTGGCATCGCGAGCAATCCGGCCAACTTGATCCGTTGCTGATTCCGCAAGTGACTCGATATAAAGATCGGTAGCCCGGTCCATCAATTGCGCCATCCGCAAGAAATCACACCCGGCGCCGGCGCATGGTTGCGCGACCGATTCGACCCGCCGGATGGCGACGCACACTTCTCGACCTTCGGACGTCCCACAATCAAGCTGTCGCTCGACGGCCAGACCAGCAGATTCCAGAACCAAAGCGAAACCGATCGAAAGCAATACGACTCGCAAGAAGCGCACGGAAAACCTCGAAGTTTTTTTTGACTCTCTGTATTTTTGGATACGACATCAAATGACACATTGCAAACGATAGTTTGCAGCATGAGAGCGTCCCAAGGGTTTAACCCGCCAGCACGAAAGTCAATTCAACCGGTAATGGACCAGGCCTGAGTCGGCAAAGACTTGTTTCTTCCGGGGCATCGCCCGCAACCATTCACAAAACCGCTGAAAACCATCGTAGTCGTGAAATGGCACACCGCGGGCAGCCCAGTCATCCGTGGCATCCGGTTTTACCTCTGAGCAGGACCCCAGCTTGTCGATATCAAACATCGTGAGGATATCGGTGGCACGCTTGAAGTCAGCTGGTTCAAGGGGGGCGGGGTTGCCGATGAACCCAAGGATCACCCGGACATCACGCCATTCGTGTAGGGCAGGCTGAAGGTTGCCATCCACCAACAAGTAAGCATCCGCAGGGAGGCTTTTTTTGACGACAGAAAGATCAATTGCAAGTGCCTTCGCGGCCGGCTTGAAAGCCGGAGCCGTGCTGCGGAAAAGAAGCGGCGCCTGAAGGATGACACCGGCGGCAATGGCGGCAACACAGAGCAGACGCGTAAGCCGGTGACGCCAACCCTGAAGCACGGCCAGATTCTCAGCAAGAATAACGGCCAGAAAAGGCGCGAACGCCAAAGGATAGAGGGCAGTCGGCGACTGGATCTGGCTGTAGCGACCCAGGACAACAATCGCCAGACCGGGCAGAATCAAAAGCAGGCTCCAGGTCGGCCGTAGCAGGGCGGCGAAGAAGCCCGCAGCAAACAATAATTCAAGGATGCGAGCCCAGTTTGCCTGCAGAAGCGCCGTCAATCTGAAATCAAGGTAATTGAGACCGTAATACCCGGTGTGAGAAGTGTTCGCTGGCATCCATTGAAAAAACAGCCAGGAAAAGAATCCCGCCTGGACCAGAGCCCAGATCAGGGCGACGAGCGCCATGCGCCGCTGCACCAGCCAATTCAGGCGCCACGCAAGCACGAGCGCTACCCATGCGTTGATCACCCAGAAAACTTCCTTGCATGCCCCGGCCCATAACTGGGCAAAGATGAAAATCAAGATTGCCAGGGGCCCGGCCTGGAGCCCACCTGCCCATACTTCCTGTGGTTTGGGTGGCATCAAGATTACGCCCCCAGAACGGCCTGAAAGAGAGTTCAGGACCATGGCTTGCAACACAAGAGCCGGAATCGCCATCACATCAGGCGCGAAGCCAAAATAGAGCCGGGACGCGCAAGCAGGAAAAAGGCACATGAACACCGGACCAAAGGCGTCGACCATCAAACCGGCGGGTGCGTCGATACCTCCGGCGGCGGCACGGCGCAGAGATGCCGACCGGATTCCGATCAAGACAGCCGCAAGACCCAGAAACAGCCAGGAAACAATAAACAGGACTTCTGTCGACGGCAGCAGGCGATATAGTGGCAGCAAGAGACCCACGACTGGCTGAAAATGGTGAGCCAGGAAGTTGGCCTCGCCCGTCAGGCTGCTTGGCCAGGTGAACCATTCAGCCAAAGATGGAAAGGTTCCACGAGCTTTAAGCCCAGCAAGGATTTGCAGGTAAATACCTGTGTCGAAGGCATGAACCAGTTCGCGTGCGGACCTGAGAATCCCAAATCCAAGCAACCCGGCACTGAGAGCGATGTAGAGCACCGCACTTCTGCCCGCGGCTTCCGTGACAGACAAGAGACGCTTCACAATCTACCCCGGTAAGATGGACGCTTTTGTTATCAGTCAGGTGAAAGGAAAGTATTTGTTGATCAAGTCCTCGACGGCACGGGACCACTTCTTCCAGAAGGGCAGATCCTCGTCGGAAACGCACTCCTTGATCGCGGTGACTTTCCGCGGAAATTTAGAATCCGTGTCGACATCCATGTCATCGTAGCGAAATTTCTTGCCGTAATGCGACTCGGCAAATTCAAGCAAAGCCTGCAGGTTGCAATTCTCGCGATTGATGACCAGGTTGCGTGCGCAGACCGGAATAAAACCAGGATCAACTTTGGAAATCCATTCCTGATCGGGATTAGGCATCAAGAACCATTCACAACGGCCCATGTGGTTGACGTCGCAGGACGACGCCAGGATGGCAACCACAAAGGCTACAGGGAAGAATGATGCTTTCGTTTTGATGCGTAGGTCAGTTGTCATAGTTGATCCGGATTTCGATGCGACGGTTCAGGGAACGCCCACCAGGCGAGCGATTGTCAGCAATGGGGCGCGTATCGGCATAACCTGCCGCCTGGATCCTGGTCGGTGAGAAGTTTTCCTTTTCAATCAAGTAGCGAAGGACTGCTGTTGCCCGGAGGGTCGAGAGCTCCCAGTTGGTCATGTCGCCCTTCATCGAAGAATTGTCGGTATGCCCTTCAATTGTGATGTTGCGACCAAGTTCCTTCAGGATTTTCCCGACCGCTTCAAGCTCCTTGACTGCGGTGCGACGAAGCTTGTACTCCCCTGGCTCGTAGAAATGAGATGCGAGGAGGCGCAGCCTGACCCCGTCGGGAGAGCGATGGACGGAAACCACGCGTTCCGCACCCTCCTTGCCGGCCTGCACGTTCTTCTCCGGGCCGTAAAGGCGGTCTTCGAGCTGGGCGTTGATCCGCTTCATCTCGGAGTCCATGACCTTGATGTTCTCTGTCTCGCCCGGATACTTTTTGATAAGAGGAGGGCGCGCCTGGTTACCCTTGAAGTTGTCGAAGATGCCGATTCCGGCCTCCTGCGGACCGACCCGGCGCTCGATCGGAACTTCTTCAAGGACCGTGTTGAATTCCTCGTTGATTGCACTGGCAGCCTGCTCGATGGTGGCTCCAGCTCCCTCTTTTTTCAGTGCGAAAAGCACCACGAACACGGCAAAGAGCAGCGTCATCATGTCGGCAAAACTGACCAGCCAGCGCTCGTGGTTTTCGAACTCTGGGCATCTACCCTTTTTTGACACCGGTCATTCCTCGTGATGGTCGCCGCCATGGCTTGTATAGACTTTTAATCGTTCCTCGATAATCTTCGGGTTTTGTCCCGATAATATTCCGTCAATGCCGATCACCACCATGGCCTTCATATGGTTTTCAAGCATGGCCTTGCGTTTGATGCGCTTGCCTGAAGGAATGCCGAGGATGTTGGCAACGCCTACCCCGTATAGCGTAGCAACGAAAGCCACGGCGATACCGGGGCCGATTTTTTCCGGCTGGTCGAGAACGGTCATAACTTTCATCAGACCGATCACGGCACCAAGAATACCGATAGTGGGTGAAATAGCTCCGAAGTCTTCCCAGAACTTCACGAAAACCTCAGTCTCTTCGAACTGTACGAAGGCCTCATTCTCCAGTGTATCGCGGATGACGTTGGGATCTGTTCCGTCGACTGCGAGTTTGACTGCTGCCTTCAGCGGTGCATAGGAAAGACCTTCTCGTTTTTTCTCGAGGGCAAGGATGGACTCCTTGCGGGCTGTTTGCGCCAGGTCGATGATTTCAGTGGCAATTTGCTGAGGATTGGCTGGTGAGTTTTTCAGCAGAATATTCGGAACAGCCTTAAAAGCGTTGATGAAATCAGGAAGTGGATAGGCAACCATCAAGGCGCCAAGCGTTCCACCGATCACGATCAAGAATGAAGGCAGACTAATGAACTGTGGAATCAGGTTGGCCGCGCCTTTTGCAACGACACCCGCAAGGATCATGCCTAGGGATAACAACGGGCCAATAATGTATCCAATATCCATGGCGCAACTCTCAGTTCGGGGTGGACTCCTCTGATTATACGGCAACATCAGAGAGTTACCTAACAAGGGCCTGACGTTGTAACGCCCCCTATGCGGCCAACCCTACATGTAGTTTCGGGCCTTCTGGAACGCCGGCGAGTTGGTGTCCGGAGCCTCACTCTGGGCGAGCGGAATTACCTCGCCGCGAGGGGGAACCGGCTCATGCACGCGCTGCACAAGAACCGAATATCCCTGCTTTTCTCCCTGTATTTTTCCAGAAACACAAAGGAACGCCTGATGGTCGACAAGGCGCGCAAACTGGCTGTATGCCTGCGGCGTGAATACCAGATTGATATAACCGTGCTCATCCTCAAGAGTGAAAAAAACCATCCCTTTTGCCGACGGCGGAGCTTGCCTGACCAGCACCATGCCGAAAACTTGAACAGTCGAGTTGAGGCGGCAGGCAGCGAGTTCTTTTGAACCACAAAGTTTTGCCACTGGCACATCAAAGCACCAGTAATCGTCGCGCAGAATCTTGGCCGGGTGTTCGCCCAACGCAACTCCGGTTGCATGCAAATCTTGTTGCACCGACTCCATCGCCGATTCGGCGGCAAAAGTGTGCGGCTCTTCAACGTCACCCATCAAGCCGATGTGGGGCGCTGCTTCTGCCATCCAGAAAGCATCCTTGCGTGTCAAACCAAGTGTCGCAAACGCGCCAGCAGCAGCCAGGCTAGCCAGGTCGCTTCGATAGATGCCAGCATCTGGTGCACCGCGAAAGAAGTCACTTGCTGATCCCCATCCCGCTGGCGGACGGACGCCCGCAAGCGCGCGTGCTGCACCTTCACGCAAGCCACGGACAAGACGCATGCCCAGACGGATCGCGTAAGCCGGTGGACGCCCACTAGCGGGGTCAGCCGGTTTGACCACTTCCAACTGATGGTCCCAGGCCGACTTCTGGACACAGACAGGAAGCACCGCAACGCCACAGCGCCGCGCCGCCTGCACCAGGGCCATGGGACTGTAAAAACCCATGGGCTGTGAATTGAGCACAGACTGGAAAAAAGCTGCCGGGTAGTGGCACTTCAACCAGGAGGATACGTAAGCGATGATGGCAAAGGATGCTGCATGGGACTCAGGAAATCCGTATTCAGCAAAACCTCGCATCTGGGCCAGGATCACTCCGACGAATTTTTCGCTGATCCCGTTCTTCCGCATTCCGTTGGCCAGTCGTGTGAGCCACGGCCCGATATCACCCTTGATGGTCCATGCACCCATGTGCCGGCGCAGCTCGTTGGCCTCGCCTGGCGTGAAGTCACCAACGGCAATCGCAATGCGCATCACCTGCTCCTGGAAAATGGGAATGCCAAGAGTCCGCGCCAGGATAGGACGTAGCCGCTCGTCTGGAAACACCACTGGTTCCTCGCCACTTCGGCGGCGCAGATACGGTTGGATCATCCCGCCCTGGATTGGTCCCGGACGTATGATGGCCACCTCAACAACAAGATCGTAAAAAGTTCGTGGGCGCAAGCGCGGCAGCATGGACATCTGGGCGCGCGATTCAATCTGGAAGGTGCCGACTGTGTCGGCGCGCTGGATCATCGCATAGGTAGCCGGATCTTCCTGCGGTACCGTGTCGAGGGTCAATTTGTGTCCGTAATGGGATGTGATTGAATCAAAACACTTGCGCACTGCTGTCAGCATGCCAAGGGCAAGGATGTCGATTTTGAAGAACCCGAGTGCCTCGATGTCATCCTTGCACCACTGGACGACAGAACGCCCAGGCATCGTTGCCGGCTCCTGGGGCACGATTTCATCAAGGGGGTCATTGCTGAGCATGAAACCACCGGAGTGAATGCCAAGATGGCGCGGGAAACCTTTTATCCGCGCACTCATCTCTGACCAGACAGGATGGTCCTTCATCGACTCCCGCGCATCCTCAAGCAGCTCATCAGGCATGCCAAGCGCCTTGCCGGTTGCCCGCGCTGCACCACGGCTGCGGAATGTGATGATGTTGGCGACCATGGCGGCACGTCCGCGACCGTATCGCGAGTAGATGTACTGGATGACTTCCTCGCGACGCTCGTGCTCAAAGTCGACGTCAATGTCCGGCGGATCCCCCCTTTCAACACTGATGAAGCGTTCAAAAAGCAGATCATAAAGGGATGGATCGACCGCGGTGATCCCCAGAACAAAACAGACCGCGGAGTTGGCGGCAGACCCCCGTCCCTGGCAAAGGATGCTGCGTTCCCTGGCCCAGCGCACGATGTCCCAGACCGTCAGAAAATAATCGGCGAACTTCAATTCATCGATCAGGCGCAATTCATGCGCGAGCACGTCCGCCATGCGCGAAGACAAAGGACTGCCATAGCGCGCCTTGGCAGCCTGCCAGGTGATATGCTCCAGGAAGCTCTGCGCCGTGTGTCCTTCAGGGATCATCTCTTCTGGATAACGATAACGCAGTTCATCCATCGTGAAGTCACATTCGCTGGCAAGCCGTGCAGATGCCTCGATGGCAGATTGAAAGAAAGGCAACTCCCCAAAACGTGACGCAAGGTTGCCCAGATCATGAAGGCTGCGCTCACCATTGACGAACATGTGCTCAATACAATCATCGAGGCGCGCATTGGTGCGGATCGCATGCAGCAGGTCGCTGACCGGCTTCTGGCTGGAGTGGTGGAAAAACGCATCCTGCGTCAGCAAAATAGGAACATCAAACCGTCGTGCGGCCTGCGTCACTGACTTGATCCATGCATCCTCGCCTGGATGAAAGTGCCGGCTCACGGTCAGGTAAAGGTTCTTGCCGAAACATTCCTTGAGGTGGGCAATGCGTGCTTCGTAAGCTTGATCCTGCCCACTTCGAACCAAGCCACGCATCGGGACAATCGCAGCAAGATCCTGGGTCGCATTCGCAGCACCAAGCGATTCGACCGGCACCCAGGCATTCTGCTTTCCGTCTGCATGACAGCGGGTAAGGATGCGACACAGGTTTGCATACCCACGACGCGTTCTGGCAATCAGGGCCACTGTATCCTGCAATACAACCGGCAATTCATGATCCCGGCCAAGATGGATCTCCGCCCCGTGAAAAAGCCGCATATCGCTGCCCAGCTTCTTCCAGCTGCGATGGCTTCTTGCCAGACCATAAGCACCATCAAAGTCTGTGATCGCGATGCCGCGATAGTTCAGCGCATTTGCACGCTCAAGCATTTCATGGGGATGGGATGCCCCGACAAGAAAGCTGAAATTAGTGTGTGCCAGCCACTCATTCCAGCCAAGTGCGTTTAAAATCGCATTGGCTTCCTTGCTTTTATTATTTCTTGCAACAGAGCTCATAGTGTTCTAATAAGTGGGTTATGAAAAACACCAACCGAAAACAAATCCGTCCGTTTTTATTGGCTTTTTTTGCGCCGATCCTTGTCCAATCCGTCATCTCGTGCGGCCGTCGCCCCGTGCCGGACGACAAGGAACCTGTTGATTTGACAAGCTCACCGATTGGTCGCGGCTTTATGCCAGAATTGCCGCAAATGCCGCCGCCCCAGTTGACTCCTCCTGAGCTGCCGGGCATGCCCGCGGTACCTCCAGCTTTCAACTCGCCCGAGGTGCCAAACCCTCAGGGTGTTGCATTGACAGACTTGCAGATCGACATGATCAAATACGTCAACCGCACACGTATGGCTCGCGACTTGAAGCCACTGGTCGTCGACCCCGACATGACCAAAGATGCCAGCGCATGGGCGACGCACTTTGCGAATCTTCGTTCGCGTAACCGCCTGGCTGAGGTTCCTTATTCGCAAAACGTCTGCGCTCCGGCTATCAACCCTGGTGACGCCGTGGCCAAGTGGCTGAACAACCCCGATTCCCAGACAGCCCGGAACATCATGAACCCGAACTTCACTAAAGTTGGTGCTGGCATGGGGTTCACGGATACCGGCTACGGGTACATGTTCTTCCAATAACAATCCCTGCGCTGGATCAGTTGTACATGCCATGCACGTACCACTTCCCAGCGCCGTCCTTGAACACCCACATCGACCTCTGTTGATCGTCCTGCAACCGGTAGTAATCCCGTTGGATGGCCTTGCCACCGGCCGACCACCACTTCTCCATGACCCGTTCGCAAAACTCCCAGACGCTCGACCGGTTTGGCGGTTGTGACCAGGGACGTGGACGTGAATACAAAAACATCGGACGGCCTTTGCTGATCTCCCGTCCCGACCTGCCATGCACGTTGATCTCTGATTCGCTGTCCGCGTAACTGCGGGCAGAGATCCCGGTCTGATACCCCTCGCCGGGTACCCAGCTGCTATTAACTTCATACGCCTGCAACGGCACCGGCAGCCGGTTTTCCATGTGCTGTAGTTTTTCCTGCAGATGTCTGCGCCAGTCTCCTGAACTGGATTCGACACATGCACCAAAAAGATCTCGTATCACAGGCGACCAGTGGATCTTTTCTGTGACGACCAGTTCCCAGGAACCAATGGCCTTTTCATAAACTCCAAGGTCAACAGCATCCGATGTGGCTGCTGGAACTGCATCACGATAGGCATAGCAAGCCTGGAGCAGCGCGGTCCGGTGATGCGGGGACTCGGCCGGCAGATCATGTGGGTGGCGAAAACGGACGGGGATCGAAAGGCTGGACAAATCGAGGAAGACCACACGCCACTCCAGGCTCAAAACACGTTCACCGCCTTGCTTTGACAACAAGGCGCACAAACGATCCACGTCTTCCCGGAGCAGGGCTTCGATCGACTCCCACTCCATCAGGGGTGCGTCAAGGTGGCGACGCACACCAATCCATGCCTCCTGCTGCCATGACTGCCATGGGAACAATGGAGACTCCGTTTCCTCGATCAATCCTGTAGTCAATCCTGTAGTCATTCCTGTAGTCATTCCTGTAGTCATTCCTGTAGTCATTCCGGCGATCAATCCGGTTTCGGTTTTTGGTGCGGCTGTGGTCAACAGCCAGAGGTCATGCAACGCAGCACCGTAACGACGGCGGATCGCCATGGCGTTCATTGCACCAAGGTCCATCGGCCTGCGCACACCAAGACGTTCCATCGCCTGATGCATCTGCCGCATCTGACGGCGAAACACCTGAAGATTGAAACGCTCACGCCCGGCAGCAAACCACAACTCACCCACTTGCTCCGCATGATCAAACCAGGCCTGCCATGAGCATTCGAGAGGCAAGGTCTGGCCAAGGGCATTGTGACTGGAAACAAAGCCACACAGTCCGCGTTCACGCATCACACCGAGACCGAGCAATGCGCGCCACGGGTTGGCATCGAGGAAGGCGACTCCGTCTCCGCCTTCACCCACAGGCAACAGCTGACGCAGAAAATTGTGGAAGTGACCGCTGCGCACATGCTGCCAGCCAGCCTGCCCCACCAGGCCCGCCTGTTGCATCCAGTAGGGCAACACCGGCTGCAGGTCGATGATCCACGTAGTGGCATCGCCTTCCCGTCCATCACCCCAGCTCATGAAGCGGGGTGACAGCGTTTCCGGGTTGAATGCGCTGCTTGTCTGGATCGCAAGGTAAAACATGCAACCTCCCAATCACCATAATTTTGTATGGTATCAGGAAGTCCTGGGATGTCAAGTCGACGCCGAAAAAAGCCACGAACGCTCGATGTGACAAGGTTCATGAGCAGGCCCTCGAACCGTCTTCAGCTGCCAGCCGCGCATCTCTGCCACACAATTGATGCGCACGCGCGCCCATATGTTGCCGCGCCGCCCGCTGAGCAGGAAGTCTTGCAAAACCATGACGTGCACATCCAAGGTACGCGCCTGCCTTGCAAGAAATGCCCAGTCATCAGCACCCAGATGCTTTGGACAGTCGATCACGATCAAGTCAAACAATCGTTCCAGAAACACTGGCTTCAACATTTCGACCGGCCTTCCCGACTGGACGAAGCGAAGCCGCCCAAGATCCACACCGCGTGCGCTCCATGCGGGCGGGTAAACGTCGAGCGACTCGTTGCCATTCACCCACAACACCAGCTGATGCCGCAACGTCGCCTGCGCGACAATCGAAAGCGCCAGCTCGCGCGCACCATGTCCAGCTGGCATGCCCCACTCACTCACTGATCCCGGCACCAGCGCGCCATCCAAAAAGCGGTTGAGCTGCGGACATGTGCTGCCGTGGCCACCTGCTGCCTGATCATCCGCCAGCTGCATGGACGCACCGGTTTGCACTCCACGCATGCCGAGGATTTCTGCCAGTTTTTCAGGGATTGGATTGACTGCACTGGTTACCATATTTTATTATGGTAACACGATTGTCAGGGAAGTGACACTGCGTCCTTCTGAGGCCCCAGGCCGAAGAACTCCGGGCTCAAAGGTGGCGTTGTAACGCAACAACCTGTCCGATGACCTCGAACGGTTTTTCTGCCGCGTAAATCGGCTTGAAAGTCGCATTCTCTGGCTTTAGGTACCAGCCACGGGACTTGTCGCGCATCAGACGCTTCACCGTCGCGTCGCCAGAATCCGTGCGCGCCACAACGATCGAGCCTGCTGAAGCGTTCTTGCACCCACGAACCACCAGCCAGTCTCCATCGAGGATGCCGGCCTCGACCATGCTGTTGCCACTCGCCCGCAAAGCAAACAACTCACGCGGGGATGGGATGTTCTTCCCAAACATGGAAGTCGACATGCGCAGGGTTCCCACCCGCTCTTCGACCGCCTCCAGCGGATTGCCGGCCGGCACCGCGCCAAGGCACGGTACCACCAGCGTCTCCGGGGTGGATTCAAGCACGGGATCGCGCAATGCCTCGCGCGTCACCGTCAGGTTGCGCGCAGCTTGCTTGTCAGGACTTGCCAGATAACCCTTGCGACGCAGGGCATTGACAAGGTCCTGGGCCGATCCGATGGCCGAATAGCCCATGTACTCGCAAAGTTCGCGCAAGCTCGGCGGAACGCCGTTGCGGTGAGTGGCCTCGCGGATGAACGAGAGGGCCTTGCTCTGAGTTGATGTGAGCTTGTCCATGATCACCCCCTCTTGATGTTGTAAACCGGCGAGCAGATGAAAGGCAAGCCATCAAGATTTGGCTGATGCACGATCGACGTCAGGGAACGGCGACCGCGCCCTTGTTTGCCGACTCACGCTTGATGGTCATCACACCCTTCTTTTCGGCACCCATCTTGCGATAGCGGAAAGGGAAAGTTGCCGTCATCGTCTTCTTGAATACCTGCACCACGCCGCCAATGGAGCTGTCGGACTCGGGCTTTTCCTCAACCGAGATTTTGAGCTCGTCCGGATTTACTTCAACACCGAGTCCCTTGATCCGTTGCAGAACGAGCTGTTTCGTCGCCTCATCATCCCGCACTGCAGGATCCATTGCGTTCCAGACTGCATGCCGCAGGCGACGCTCGGTGAAGTAGACATCCGCAGTCCGGTACATGAAAGCGGCAACCAGAGCTGCCACCAACAGTGTCACGTATTTGGCCACAAACAATCTCCTGTCATGATTTCAATGCCCTGATCCGCTCAATCATGGGCGGATGGGAATAATACCACGCCGAATAGAGCCCGTGAGCAAACGGCATGGAACTGCTTTTTTCACGCAAGACGCGCAATGCGTCAATCAGATCCCCCCCTGAACCAAGGGCATTTCGCGCGAAACGATCCGCCTCGAACTCGTGCCGGCGTGAAATCCAGGTGGCCAGCGGCTGGAACCAGAACGAGACCAGTCCCAACCATGCGGGAAAGACAACCAGAGCAGCATGCGCGCTGAAACCACTGAAACGAAACGCTTCGTAAAACTGCCGGTAAGGCATCAACATGCCCAGCACATAGAACATCACAAACGAAGACAGGATCGAGCGGATCAAACCCTTGCGCACGTGGTGTAGCTTGAAATGACCAAGCTCGTGAGCCAGGACTGCAATCACCTGCGGCGCGGACAAATCCTTCACCAGGGTGTCAAACAGGACGATGCGCTTCTTGCCGAAAACACCGGTGAAGTATGCATTGCCATGAGAGCTGCGCCGCGAGGCGTCCATGACGAAAATCCCGTTGGTCCCAAAGCCAATCTTCTCCGCCAGGCGATCAATTCCCTCGCGCAGGGGCCCGGCCTCAAGGGTGTGGAATTTGTTGAATAGCGGGGCAATCAATACCGGGTATGCCCACGAAACCAGCAAACTGAACCCAGTCACTGCGACAAAAGCATACAACCACCAGAGCGGTCCCGCACGGAGGATGAAATAAACCAGTAAAGCGAGGATCGCTCCGCCCAGGACACTACCAATCAAGACGCCCTTGGCCAGGTCGGCAAAAAAACCACGCGGTGTCTGGCGATTGAAACCGTGGCGTTCCTCAATGTGGAACACCCGGTACCAGCCCCAGGGCAGCCCGACAATCATGCGCATCAGCCCCAGCAGGGCAAAGAAAATCAATGCGTGCATCACGGGCCCAGACACACTTTCGGGCAGGAACTTCAAACAATCACCCGCAATACGATCGGTCCAGCCAAAACCGCCGACGGCGAGAAAGCCAACAAACACCCACAAGTCCACAGCAGCCTGGACGCGATCGAATTTGAAGCGGTCCTCCGCATACGCAAGCGACTTTGACATGTCTTCATCGGTCACACCGAGGGCCTCGCGGGCCTCTTTCTGGCGGACAGGATCATGCCAGGCCTGCCGGTTGATGCGGCTCAACCAGCTTTCAACGAGGTACTGCACCACCGTGGCGACAGTGAAAGCGGTAAAAAGGGTTTGTGCAGGAGGAACCGGAATCAGGAAACTGGCAGGCCAGGAAAATCCAAGGTCATTCACGCATTTGCTCCGGAGGTTCTCCGGAGTCTGGCATCGTTGCCGTGATCCGGACTTGTTCATGCTTGATCCTGGCTATGTATATCTTGCAGCAGGTTTTGCAGGCAAGGATGGGATGCCCGTAACCAACATAGCGAGGATGCATGAAACAAACGAGGATCGACACGACAACCACCTGGAAAAAGGGACGATCACGACAGCAGCCGGAATGCCTGCGAATTGCGTGCCACCTCAGTAAGCAGGTAATTTGCGCTTAAATACCTGTAATTAATGGAAATTTTAAGGCCTGGGACTGGCAGCATTGTTCATCTGTTTGACACCGGCAGAGTCGGTGGCCACCGCGGTCCGGGTCGACTTGGCACTGCGCTCCTGCATGGCACTGGCAGCCAGCAGGTAACTGTTCCCTGCCTGTTCCCACATCCTGTGGCGGGCGTAAACTTCTGCGGCCCGGTGATAACGCTTGCGGCGCAGGAACACGGCTGCCGCCTCATGGACCATTCCGCCGCGTTCAAGGACCGCTGCAGCCTCGCGGTTCAACCCCAGCTCCTCAAGGACTTTGGCTCCGTCCACAATGCGGTTCTCTCGAACCAGGACCAAAGCGCGCTCGTAGAGCTTGCGATCCTCACTGACAGGGGGCACAAAGCGCTCCACTGCGTTTATGAGACTCGCGCTGCGCTTGCGCCAACGGTTGGCAGTCCCCAGGGAAAAGTTCCACAGGAAACCCACTGTGCCTATGACAATGCAGGCGACGGCAATGCCCATGGCGATATCAGCCAGCATTTCTGGTCACCTCACAGTTGGTAAGTGATGCCAAGCTGGGAATAGGTGTCGAGGATGCCTTCCTGGATTCCACCCGGCTCCTGCCGGACGCCCGGTGACACCATATAGGAAAGCTTGAGGGAGAAACTCCGGCTGAGCCTGACGCCGACACCACCACCAAGATTGGGAACGGGCGGCAACGTGATCCTGGACGATTCGGTGCCATCAATTGACGACATTTCGCTGCTGTAAGATTTTACCACCGCACCCGCTGAAAGGTAGGGAATGAACAAATCCCCTGCGTAAAGGATGATGTTCAAGTCGACCGAATTCGAGACGACTTTCGTCTGCGAAAGAAATTCAGAATACAACGAAGGATCATTGGTCGACGCCTTGTAACCGTAGTTGTTGCTGAATTCCTGACGGTGGGTGTATCCGACCCGGAAATATTCACCGACATCAACGGCAACGGAAGCACTGCCGGCGCGGGAGACATAAGTCTGGTATGGCACGTTGTTTTGCGACTGCGATCCGCCAAGGGTGAAATAGACCACACCGAACGCCGACTGGCTTGCGACCAGGATGCCGGCCAGGATCGCGAACAAACCACCGCCAAGGCAGCGAGGGGAAAATTTAAGCATGATCGAAGTCTCCTTTGTCTTGTAGTATAGCACTGCCAGACCGCGCTTTCGTCCAGAGGGCTTGCATGGCGCGGGACACAGGAGACTTTCATGCCAGAAAACCCGTTTCGCCAATCCGTGGTTGGCGTTTTCATAAATGACGAAGGAAAAGTCCTTCTTGGCGAACGTTCAGATGCGCCGGGTGCGTGGCAGCTTCCGCAAGGCGGGGTTGACCCGGGGGAAAGTCACGATCAGGCGATCGTACGGGAAATGCGCGAAGAACTCGGGGTAAACGGCTTCGACATCATTCGCCGCGCCACTGAAATGTGTAGTTATGAATTTCCGCCAACACTTCCCGCAGGCATCGCAAAAAATTTCCGTGGTCAGGAGCAACAATGGTATCTCTTGCGCTTTCAGGATCATAAATTCCCTGACCTGGCTGCGGCTGATGGGGAATTCCGCGCGGTCGCATGGCAGCCCGTCACCGCAGCCATCGATGGCGTCATAGAGTGGAAGCGGGATTGCTACCGCAAAGGTTTTCGATTGCTGGGATTGTGGAAGTAGCCGCCGGTGAACCGGCTCACAGCCTGACGTGCATGAGCCTATTTTTTTTCGGAGGAATTGAATGCCCCGGATTGCATTGTGGAACATGTTTTTCGGATTTTTGGTGGTTTGCATTGCAGCAGCTGCCGGACCCGTCATCGCCAACGAACTCACCAATTCATTCATGACCCAGCTGGAGACCGGGACTGCCGCGGGGCGTGACTGGATGCTCACACTCCAATCCAGTGCGCACGGACACATGAACCTGTTTGGCATCCTGCATGTGATTACCGGAGTGACCATGCCCCATGCGCGGCAATCCCATCGAATCCGTTTGATTGTGACTTCAGGGCTTTCTGCCGGGGTCGTCGCCATGGGTCCACTCATGCTCTGGCGCAGTTACTTGCAACCCGCACGCAACATCGACGCCAGTGGAATTGCGATTGGCGTCTGCCTGGTCGCTGCGCTGCTGGCGCTGGTGACCCATGCAGCCTGCCTGTGGCAGGCGTTTGCCCGCCGGAGCTGAGCCATGAGGGTTGTTTCGCTGGTGCCAAGCACAACCCACACGGTCGCTGCCCTGGGTGCGGCCGAACTTCTCGTCGGCTGCACAACGTTTTGTATCGATCCACCTGGACTGGCACGCAAAATCAAAATCATCGGCGGCACCAAGGATCCGGACCTTGAGGCTATCTCTTTGCTGCGCCCCGACCTGATTCTCTGCAATACCGAGGAAAACCGCCGCGAGGACATTGCCAACTGCCGGGCCATTGCCCCGGTGCTTGAAGCTTTTCCGAGGTCACCCCTTGAGGTCCCCGGAATGATCGAGGAACTGGGCATGCACATTGCCCGGCCTGCTGAAGGGGCTGCGATGGCGAACCGGATCCGTGTCCGATTGGAACAGCTCCAGGAAGTTGCAGCGCTGCAAAAGATGCGGCGGAGCTTCATTTACCTGATCTGGCGCAGTCCGTGGATGTGCGCGGGCAAGGATACTTACATCAGTTCATTTCTTGAATTGGCCGGGCTCAGAAATGCAATCACGGCGCCCATGTACCCAGTCATTGAAACTCCCGCCAAACTCAATACGGAACCAGATATGGTCCTGTTCAGCACGGAACCATGGCCGTTCCGGAAGCGCGATGTCGATGCATGGCAGGCTGACGGCGGCTCTGGCAAATCCCTTTTCAAGATCGACGGCAAGGCACTGTCCTGGCATGGCGCGGAAACAGAAAAAGCCGCAACATCGTTGCGGCTTTGGATCGAAGGAAACGCAGACCCCGGATTTGTCCGTCCGTTCTGATCAACCTGCCTGGCTCAGGGACACACCAGCCAGATGATCACGCAACTTCTGTTCAAGCTCTGGACCCATGGCCGTCTTGGCCGCACGCCGCGGGGAAATCTCCCCCCGGAGCAGGGCGCGGAAATTCTTGCGATCGCGCATGATCGCAGACATTTCCTTGAAAGACTCTCGCAGTTTCATGCCCTTGTCGATGTAGATACGGAAGTCATCCGCGTTGAACGGCTTGCGCAGGTATCCGTCCGCGTCCTCCTGGCAAGCAAGTAGCTGGGCGTCATCGAGCAACGCCCCACTGACCACCATGACAGGGATCGACGGGTCAAAACGCCTGATCTTAGCCATCAGTTCGATGCCGTCAACTTTGGGCATCCTGATGTCGGTCAGGACAAGGTCAATTACCTTTTCCTTGAGCTGCGCCATGGCATCTTTCGCACTTTCGACAACAATCACGTGCGAGAAGAACTTGTTCAGGTGGATCTTGTAGAACTTGAGGTAGGACTCGTCGTCATCCACGACCAGGACAAAGCTGTCGCGATCGTAAGGGCGCCGGACTTGTGGCTTTGAGATGCTTGTTTTCTTCAGACGCATGGTTCAAACCTCATAGCGCTTGTTTTTGGCCATATGCCATTCCACTGGCCAGTGATTTCACATCATTGATTTCAAATCACCCAGATATCCCTCTGCACTCGCACGAATCGACTTCGGCGCATGAACCATGCTCGCAACTTCCTCGAACAGACGCACGGCGACTTCGGGACGGTTCAGATCCAAAGCATTCAAGACCCCAAGGTTGAAGCGGGCACTCGCATTGACCGGGTCGACTTCGAGCACGCGCTCAAAGGCCGCGCGGGCTAGTTCAGCGCGTCCAGTACGCCGGTAAACCACGCCGCGTGCGATCAGGGCGTCCGGGTTGGCAGGATCGATCGCGATGGCGCGGTTGAGATCTTCCTCTGCAGCTGACATTTCGTTTTCCCGGATCGCGATATTCGCACGGTTAACGAGTGCCTGCCCATAGGTCGGGGCCATTTCAATGGCGCGGCTGAAATGGCCTGCAGCCGCCTTGAAATCCTTGCGGGAAAAAGCAACGGCACCCATCAGATTTTCCAGAGATGCGTCATCCTTGCCCCGGTCCATGGCGCGCTTGACGACAAATTCCGCAATCTGCGGCCGCCCCTCACGCAAGTAACTGTCCGCAAGGGCAACATAAGCAGGCGTGAAGTCTGGATAACGGACGATCATGTCCGAAAGGATCGTGCGCGCTTCCCCGCCCCGACCGGTCAGGAAGTAGCCTTGCGCCAGCAGAAAGCGGTAGCGCATCACTTGCACCGGGTTGGCTGCGGCCTTGTCGGCGATGGAATCATTGATCTCACCAAGCACTTCGAACAACCGCGAAGCATCTCTGGTCCGCGCGTACACTCCGGCCAGATCGAGCCAGGCCTCATCATTGACTGGCTGCAAACGGAGGGCCTCGCGCAAAGACGCCTCACCCTCATTGACCTTGCCAAGGGCAATCTGGCCTCGCGCACGGGCCAGGACCTCACTCGGCGATTTGGAATCCGACCAGCGTTCCACGCGCCGGGCCAGCTCACTGCGCTCCTGCTGCGTTGGTGGTCGCTGGAAGTATTGACGCCAGTCGACGGCGGCTGCCGCTTCATTAGTGGCACCGATCACAGGCAGCTGTTCAGCACCTGCTGGAGCCTGCGCAATGTCAAGATCACGCGCGGGCTGCTTCGTGACTGGAGCACCTCCAGAAGTCACGCACCCGGAGCCTCCGATCAGGAGAGCAAAGGGAACCAGCAATGTTGAAATATTTCGCATTTGCAAATTCCTCATTGGATATCCTCCACTGCCAGCGTCACATCTGCCACTGGAACGGCATCTCGGCTCCGGTGCTCAGAGGCACCTCGTCCGAAATGGTCCCGCTGACCGCGTTCTTGTCACCCGGATCCAACCGCAAAGCAGCGCGGGACATCCACTTGTTGCCATTAAAAACAGCGGGATTCTTGCGTTGGGCGGCAAGGTTGGAGCTGAAGTAATTTTTGGCCAGGGTCTTGAGACGAGAGCTGGCATCACGGGACTTGCCATCGGCCTGTACCTTTGCCAGGTCGTCAGACATCAGCTCAGCGGCGCGACCAGCGAGGTAACGCGCCTCTGGTGCAGTCTCCTTGTCGCCTGAAGCTGCCGCACGATCGTAACGGGAAACAACTTCATCAAACGCCTGAAGCTTTTTTGTCACGACACTGCTAGCTGATGGTTCCCGTCCATCGACCTGGATGCTGGCCAGTTTGGCATCAAAATGCTTGCCAAGGAAAAGATTTACGCGCCCGGCCAACGGGGCATACTGGTCTCCCAGCTGCTCACGTTCCTGGTCAATTCTGCGAGCGAGGATCTCAAGGTTATCGATGCCTTGCTGTTCATCGCCGCGCTGGATCGCGAGCGTGCCAAGCAGATACTGGCTTTCGAATCGCTCGGACAGTTCTTTTGAGGCTTTCAGGCGCTCTGCACCAATCTTCTGGGCGGTCGACAGATTGCCCGCGTCAATTGCATACTGAAATGCGCGCGACAGGGATGCCAGACGGTCCTCGCGCCGGGACTCGCGCGATGCGAGAAGATCTGCCGCAGCCATGGCACCCGCATTGTCGCCGTTTGCCGATGCAAGTTTTTCTGCCCGCTCAAGCGCAGCCTTGCTCCGAGTGTGGGACGGGTTCGACCTGGCAAATTCAAGATACCCCTTTGCTGCATCGCCAAGCTTCAACTGAAATTCATCCGCGCGCGCGGCCAGATAGGCCATGTCGCCGCGGAATTCACGCAAATCTTCCCGTTGGTACGACCTGGCTACGCGCAAGGCCTCCGGCCATGAACCCCCCAGCGCAAGCAAGTACGCACCGTCACGGAGCAACTTTTCACGCCCGGGCAGCCCCGGATTTTCTGATCCTGTCTGAACTAGAAGCGCCCCCGCCTCAAGCACCTTGCCATCGCGATTCAGGCGTCCACCTTCGTCAAGGGCTGCCGTGGACAAGACACCCTCGAGTTCATTGCGAAGGCTGGCACCGAGTTCCTTCCAGTCTTCCATGCGCAGAAACTTCGAAACGAGTGATACGACCTCGGCACTTGGTGACTGCGCAAGCTCCGCGAAAACCAGACCGCGGATCGCAAGACTTCGCTGGGCAGCCCCCGGCTTCGCCAGCAGGACCCTTTGCCAGTACTTCTGGGCTTCCGCGTACAGACCTTCATCACGGCATGCGCTGGCTCCAACCAGCATCAGTTCAAGGCTACGGGCCTGTCCGGGAAAGCGGCTGGTAAAATCATCGATTGCCAACGTCAGCTGGCGAAGTGCGTCCGCAGAGGACTGGTTGACACCCTTCTGGTCAGGAAGACCTTTTCCTTGTACCGCAACTTTTTCCCTCTCTGATTTCCAGATGCGTTCAGCAGCAAGGACATCCTGGTAGGCAGTCAGTTCAAGGAGCCGGCGGTCAAGCGCGAAGGCCGTCTTGAGTTCCTGGTATCGGCGGCGTGCCTCAGCCAGGTCGTTTTGAAAATACATGGAGTTCGCAACGCGCAAGCGCCACTCGTTGGCGCTCGCATCGTGTCCGTTGGTTTCCAGGAGCGTGTCGTAAAGGTTGGCGGCTGTCTTGAAGGACGACTGCGAACCACTTTGTATACCGTCCTCGTAAAACCAGGCAGCTGCCTTGCGCGTCGCCTCGGTCCCGTTCTTTTCCAGTGCGCCTGAGGCCTCGATGTCATTGCGATTCACTGCACGCCAAAGGCTGTGTCCATGGAGCAGGTTTGCGAGTCTGGCACGCACTGCCATGGCCTTGCCGACTTCACCGGTTTTGTCCCTTCCCGTCGCAGCAAGCTCGGCAATCCAGGGCACTTCGCGGGAATTGGGGAAGCGGGCAAGAAGAAAATCACCAAGCTCACTCATGGCCGAATGGCGGTTCGCTCCGCCTTGTCGGCGCATCACCCGCAAACCGGCTTGCGCGCCGACGAGCTTCAACGAGGGCCGTCCGAGCACCCGCTGGATAAGCGCCGGATTGCCGATCTCATAGAGGGCATCACCGAGCAATTCCGCGGCATCACCCTGGATCCCGCGGCGTTCCTGTTCACCCAAGATGTCCATGTGAGGCTGTAGAAGCTCTTCTGTGGCGGATAACGTCTCGTCCAACATACCGCCCTTGTAGGCGGCCCATGCAGAGCGGTATAACGCCTTTACACGGGTCCGCATCGCAACGCGACGCAAGGATGGATTGCGGGCAAGGGTGTCCGCGATCTCCCTGGCGCGCTGGTAATACTTCCATGCGGAACGCGATTCACTTTGTTCGAACGCGTAATCACCCGCCGCAATATTCGCAGCCAGTACCGGCTGGTTCTGGCGTGGACGCCCGGCGAGCGCTTGCCAGACCTTCAAGGCCTCCGCATTCTGGCCAGTTTTTTCGAGCAACACGGCACGCAACGCCGAAGCATCGTCCCGCATCGAAGCATCCGGCCAAGATTCCTCAAAATCCCGCAGTTGATTCAACGCTTCCTTGCGCAGCTGGTCGGCCGTATCCGCATTGGTCTCTTGCTCGATCGTCGCAATGCGGTCGATGATCCTCGCATAGTTCAAGACCACAAACTGGCGATTCGATGCAGCAGGAAACTGGACCAAGTGCTTGCGATATTTGTCCACGGAGGACCGCAACAAATCGAGTTGCTGACGGGTCCGCTCAACCCGCTTCTGGTTTTCTTCCCGATCCAGCCGGTCATAGAGGGCCCGCAAACGGGACTGACCAGCGGCTGCGGCACGGGCCTCATATTCCTGAAGGGCGCTCCAGTAGTCGCGATAAGCACGAACACTGGCTGGATCTGGCACTTCAGGCGCAAGGGCAGACGCTTCCACGCCAGGCAACAAGTCCTGGGCGATCGCGAATCCCGCGAATGACAGGGAAACCATCGAGAAAATGAGGGTCCTTCTCAATCGAGCCATGCTGAGTTCCCTCCGGCCTGGAATTCCATCGCCTCGTCGCGGGCAGATTTGCGGGCTGCATCAAACTGCATCTGCTCTGCACGCGCGCCTTCACGAACCCGCTCAGACCTCATCGCATCAATGTCTGCACTCCACTGGTCAAGTCGGGCAATCTGTTGTCCTGACCGCTGACGGATCGTATCGACGATTTCAGCGCGGCGACCGCCAAGCCACAGCGAAATCCTGTTGCGAAGCGACAGAATTGCCTCTGAAGTTCGCGCAGAATCTTCTTCCCGCTGCCACAATTCACCGACAGTTCTTGCCAACTCAGCCTTCATGCTGCGGTCCAGTGATGTTAACTGCTGGTAAGATTCACGCGCGGCCTGTTGCCAAAGATTCCAAGCCCGCTCAAAATCACTGAAAAGAAGCCGCTCGGCAGTATCCGCCGCCTCATTCCTGGCGCGCCGCAGGATGGCTTCCTCATCAAACAAGGACATGGAATAGAAAGCCATCAGGCGCCGAAGCGGCCTGTGTGTGCCGGTGTCGGCAAGGTTCTCAATCTGAAGGGACCGCACCATCTCAACAGCCTTGCTTGCCCGCTCTCGCAGAAAAGAGATCTGCGGGTCATATTCGCGCCAGGCCTGGGACTCCTTTCCAGAGCGAGCCTCAAGATACCTTACCGCGGCAAGGGACGCTTGTGCCGAGGAGAGTCGCGAAGCAACCTGACCAAGACGGATGCTGCCGTCAAATAGATCTGCCGTCTTCTGCCACCCCTCACTCCTTGCCAGCGTCTCGGGATATTTGCCGAGCAGGCCATTCCTGCGGTTTTCAAGTGATTGCAGTTCTTCACGTTCGACGGGGTTCAGTCGCTGGGCTAACAAATGACGCTCCAGACCAACCAGCTTGTGACCCGCGGCAAGATGCCGCCGGACCAGCAAATCCAATCCGCGCGTGGTGTTGATCCAGGATGGATTGATCTGGTCAAGGCGCGCGCGACCGAGCGTGAAGAATAGCTGACGGACGTCGCCGCGGTCATCATCGACATGGTTTGTTTGAACCGCAAGACGCTTGAACAGACGCCAACCGGATTCAAGGTCATCAGGCGCATCAAGCAAACCTTCGTGTTTGAGGTACAGCCGATCCACGGTTCCCTCGTCCAGCGGCCTTGCCCCGGACAATTCCCGTTCAGCAAATTCAACAAGCTCTATGTAAGCCTGCCGTTGTGCTGCGATAGTCTTGTTCGCAACCTCCCAGTCACCCGCCTTGATCGCAAGGGCTGTATCGAGCTTTCCCAGGCGGATCCGTGACGATACATCCCTCGAAGCAAATTGCTTCCTGAAGATGTTCGCCTGGTCACGCGCTTCCCCTGTCCTGCCAGCCCCGATCAATGCGTAAACGCCCTCGAAAAGCGCGTCCTTGAAAGAACCTGAGAGTTCATCAATTGCGGAGTAGGAATCCGCCGCAGGCCCCGCCTGCCCAAGCCGCATCTGCACCCTCGCTAGCATCAGCCTTGCCCTGTCCCTGCGTTCACTCTCCGCTGAACCAAAAGAGGCAATCGCTCCCTTGAACAAAGACATCGCAGGTTCGAGGCGGCCTGACGCCACCGCCAGCAGCCCATTCAAATACTGTATCTCCCCCGACAAGACAGCCGGAGCACCCGAAAGCACAGGGTCTCGCAGCAAGCGCTGGGCGAGAGCAATATCACCGGTTGCGCCGGCGGCCCTGGCAGCAAGGACGAGAACCTCCATGCGTGCCTGAAGCGGCATGGCGACACTGGTCATCGCGGCAAAAAATTTCTTTAGTTCAACTCGGGCCTGAGCACCACCCTTGCGCATCAGGCGCGACACAAGCCGCAGCATCTCGACAAGGTCAGCATGTGAGGATGTTGAGGCGTTTTGCGAGATGAATGAAGCTACATAGCGAAGCGCAGCGCGCATTGCCTTGTCAGCGTCGCCAACCTTCTCATGACTGATCGCCAGCTGACGCTGGGCGACGAGATACCTTTGGGGCTCGCCGGTCTGTACGAGGTTCAGGTACCGGTTCAGTTCTCGAATGGTGGACAGTTGATCACCCGACTCGACAAAAGCTTGAGAAGCACGCCAAGCCCTCTCCGCGGCAATCTTGCGGGGACCGATTACGGGTTGTTCCGCAACCTGCGGAAGGCTCCTCATGGCCTGAATCATTCTTTCAAGGTCACGCTGGATCTGTGCGACTTCGACCTCAGGTGCTTCCAGCACCAAGGGTTGCGAATCACCACTTCTGGAGGCTCCTGCAGCCAGCAAGTCCCCGGCGACACATAAGCCAATCCCGCACCACACCGGCACGATGCGCCAGCTGGCCCATGCGATTGCGATGGCAGGTTTTCCTGTCACAACTTCACCTCACCCGCACCTGTGAGACTGATGCTTCCCTTGCTGTCAGGCTTGGTGGGGGCGTCGACGATGACTTGCATCTGACGACGCTCCTTGCCGTCCGGGACGCTGAACTCAAATTCACGGGCAACGCGACGCGTGACATCGGAGGCCAAAGGTCCAGCCGGGTTGTCCTTTACGGTCAGGGTTGCATCCACCGAAAGCTTATGGGCACCAGGAGGAATCGGTCCCGCGTAGAGCGGAACCTTGTTGGAAGGCATCCACACACCACCTGCCTGGGTCGTCTTGTAAACCTCCACGCCATCGATACTCACCGCCAGTGATTTAACCGTGGCACGTTCCAGACCACGAAACTCGGCGTCAATGTTGATGAAATTATCGACACGAGCCTCTTCGATCACCTTCAGCCGGGCTTTTTGAATGTCCGCGTGAAGGCGCTCCACTTTGGTCTCCAAAGACGCAACGGCAGCGGAGAGCTCTTGCAACATGGCCGAAGAATCCGAATCCCCGCCGTTGCCTCGTGGAGTGTCTGAGCCCGCATCACGGCTGAATTTCAGGGATTTCCCGGCCTGCGGAATGGCATTATCGCGGGCAGCCGGCTTCATTCGTTCATCGACGGTCAAGCCACCTGATTCATTATCGGTTAACTTCTTCTCCAGGCGCTCAAGGATAGACTCCACTTCACTGATGTTCTTGTCCTTGGCAGAACCTGACGCCTGATAACCTTCCGCGCCGGACGAGGGAGATGTCGTAATTGAGAAAACCAACAGTGCTCCGGCCAACAGGACTGGACCTTTACGATTATTGCTCACGGTAGTCCCCCAAGACAGTCGTTATTCCAGCCATCAACGCCGGGAAATTGTCTCCCGGGCTTTGCCCGGACCCATCGCCACACGCAACTTGCGCGCATGATCGCGCGGCAAGCGAATCTCGAAACCAGACGGCAACTGCTTTTTGCGTAAATTCTTGAAAGCAGCTGGCAGCAGACACGGGTTCAATTCAGCCAGGCGTTTCTCTGGAAGTCTGGAGGCGGAGAGAATCTCTGCAACGGACGCTTTGCGTGGCAATGTCACAAATTCGGCCGCGACATTCTCGCCCGCGCGCTTTCCCTTCTGTTTTTTCTTCCATGAATCGTAGACATTCACTGCAGCAAGAAACTCTGCGTAAAAATTCCGGCTGGCAAAACCGAATGAGCGGGATCGGTAGTTGGCCAGGATCAGATTGATGTCATCCGACCCTGCTTCACGCATGGCTCGCTCAAGGCCTGCGGCACCATGGTTATATGCCGTCACAGCAAGAGGCCAGCTACGCAGGATTTCGTAATTATCCTGCATCAGCATTGCCGCTGCACGTGTCGCCTTCCAGGGCGAGTTCCGCTCGTCCACCATCCGCCCATCCACGCGCATGTAAAGTCGGGCCGTCTGCGGCATGAACTGCCACATTCCAGAGGCTCCGACCCTTGAGCGCGCGGCTGAGTTGAACATCGACTCGACAAACGGAAGCCTGGTCAGCTGAATGGGCAGGCCCTGGCCAGCAAACACCTTCTCCATGTAAGGAAGGTAGTTTTGCGCGTTGCGTGCGGCCTCATCAAACGTGTCCGCGAGGCCACTCTGCGAACGGAGGTGAATATCGCCTGCAAGAAGCTTTTCCCTCTGCGACTCGTCACTGCCGTAGGTGGCCCAAACTCTGCGTTCGATGGCGCCATACTGAAGCGCGGCCTCGCCCATCTGGCGGAACCGCGCAATAGCCAACTCGTATCGGTCCACGTAACGCTGAGCGACCCGTTGACGTTCCGATCGACCGGCAACTGGATCTCCTGCGCGACCGCGAACTGCTTCCTTGAAGTCAATGAGGTCCACGATCCGGTCTGGCTCATCGACATCGTGAATAATCATGGTTGTCGATGGATAGTCCCGGAAAACCATCTCCCAGAATTTAACTTTGCGGCCAACCAGGCCTTGCGCAGGAAACAATTCCTTCGCACCGCTGCGCTGATCGTTGGATCGCTTGCTAGTGGCCTTCCCTTCGCCTTTTGAAGGAGGGACAACATCTCCACGGCTTTTCTGGGGCAGATCGTCGCTGGCTTCAAAACCTGCAGGCTCCCCGACGCTTTCCTTCTCGAGTGCCACGGCATTTTCGCGCTCAAGCTCTTCAACGAAGTATTCAAGTTCGCTGTCGCGGGGCAGCGCTGCATCCGCAGCAATTCCAACCGGCACAACACTTGAGGCAACAGTGGCGCCAAGCAGCGGTGCAAGAAGGCACGGCAGCATGATCGCCAAAGCCAATGCAGGACGATTGCGGGGAAGGCCCAACATGCCTGGGGCTCCTTGCGTGCGCGGTTGCAGAATACGCCTGAGAATGCTCTTGTGGTCATCCCAAGAGTAACAAAAGCCTTAAAATTCAGGCAACTGAGCCACATTCGCAAGAACGGGCAAGAAGTCCGATTTCGCCAGACAAGGATCGAAATGTTTGGGATTCACCAAGGCAAGGTCCGGCAGCCGCTTTACCGTCAGGAATTTGACGGTGGGATGGCCTACTCGTATTTCTGAAGCTCCAAGGTCGTAGTCAACTCACCGACCAGTTTCTGAATCAGGTCCTGGTTCTCGCCGGAACTACCGGTCGGTTTGATAAAGTCTGAAATCTGACCTTTGATCTTGATGACCGGGATCAAGATCGGGCGATAGCTGAAATACCACTCCATCTCGCTGAACAGCATCCCAAACGTCGAGGGGACACCTTCAAAGCCTTGCTTCTCATTCTTCCAATGGATGACGTTCTCGAGCTTGATGTTCTTCGCCGGGTAGGAGTAATCAGTCTTGGGGTTGATCACTGTGATCTTAAATGAACCCTGGGAATTGTATGACTCCCTGGTGCGAGGGCTCTTGCCGGTCACGGTTGACTGGTATACCCGCGAAAAACCTTTGTACTTCGATGGATCCTGAATCACTGGACCAATGATGAATGGTCTTGCTGGTTCAAACTTTGCGCCACCAACTTCGGACACCGCAAGGACATAACCGTCGTGCTCGATCAGCTTTGTCTTGTCCTGCACACTCCCGCCCTGAGCCGCCCCGGACGCCGCGGCTGCATTCAGCATCGATCCGAGATCAAGGTCGAAACCCTGGCACTTCAATTTGAACTCCGGAAACCGAACCTCGAAGTTGCTCATGATCTCCAGGGTCACAGGGCCGGTGCAAAGGGTGAGCGTCGAAGCAGTCTGAACTTTTGCGAGGTAGGTTGAAGTCGAAACCTTGGTAACGGGTGTTCCCGCCGTTGCCGGCTCCGCCACCCCGGTCTTCTGTTCACCGGAACCGCGCCCTACATCCTGCTGGCAGGACGAAAGGGCGCCAACGAGCAATAAAAGAGAAATCATCTGCGATGAAATAAAATCGAGCTTCATTGGCCAAGCCCCGACATGCCACCACTAACGACTCCCTTGAGCGCCGACTGCAGAAACTCCTGCACCATGGTATCGACGCCAAGGCTATAACTGGACATCTTGATTGAAAAATCGAGATACATGTCATTTGCATGGGGAATCATCAAGATCATCGCTGAGAAGTTTTTCAGGATGGACTTCTCATAGATCTGGTCTTTTGCGGTACGGACATAGACTGCAATGCCATGCTCGAACAACTTGCCATCGATGTGAATATCGTGGTCTGCATTGGCGATGCCGGTGACCTTCAAATTGAACTTGGCAGAAAAAGACTTGTCTTCCTGGTCCATCTTCGTTGCCTCCAGGAACGTGATGACGGGCGTCGCGACTTTTGAAAGACCACTTCCGGCCGAACCGATGTCCTTCATCGGGACGGGAGTTCCGGGCGGCGTGTTCTTGTTACCGCCGAGCAGCTTTCCGAGGTTTGATGCCATGCTGACAAAGGACTTCTTGAGCCAGAACTGACCGCGATACGCACCGTTGACCACTTCCCCGGACTTTCCGCCGGGCAGGTAATCAATCGGCACAAATGCAAGGCTGTTGGGGCTGTTCAAGCTGTGGGCGTTCGACCCGGCGTCCACGTACCGACTGAAGTCGAAGGGTGGCGTGGCCACCTTTGCATCAGCAAGATAGACCTTGAAGGATGAAAGGGTCTCTGTCGCCTTTTCAACCAGTGGCTTAGTACCTTTTGCATCGAACTGGCGTCCCACATCAGAGCTCTTCTTGGTCGGAGCCCCGCAGGCAGCGAACAAACCCATCGCGGCACCCGCAACGAAGGCCCTTGTCAAGCTGGATGAAATTCGGCTCATTTTATCGCCCGCCCGCCGCTAGAGGGTCCGTTACTGGTGTTCCCAATCCGGTCAACCATCTCCTTGAGCTGGTCCATCGTTGCAATGTCCATCACGACCTGAACGGTACCCTTCTTGATGCCATCCGCGATAAGCTTGCCTGCAATGTCACCTGCGGCGCCGCCAAAGGGGCCAAAAATCATGCTACCGATGCCGCGAGTGAAACCCGAGATACCGTCTTCGAGCTTCTTGTTGGCGGCTGCAGGGTCCTGGCTGCTGGCCAGGGCATCAGCCACTGTGGCGTCCATCTCAATTCTCAGGATCGCGAATGGCTCCAGAGAGATGTACATCTTGAACCGGTCCCAGAGCATGTGGTTCATGATCTGCACTTCATTGAAACCGGTGTGCTTCAGCTCGAACACAAGAACGTTCTTGAATTCGTGGCTGAACGACAATTTTCCGGGACGGTAACGTCCACCGTGCTCAAGCACGCGCAAATTTGCTGTACCCTGAGACGTCGCACCAGTCTTCAAGTCTCTGATCGTCAGTTGTTTCGTGACATTCAATTTCCGTAATACTTCCGGTGTCGCCCCGACAAAGTTCGGCAGAAACGGACGGCCCGGTGAGTAAGAACCCGCTCCAAGCGTTGAAAGAGAGATGACGTCGTCTACAATCTGCACCGGACTGGCACCTTGGTTGCCCGGTGCATTGAATCCTCCCATCAAGCGGGCAAGGTCGATTTCACCGTTGCCATCGCCGAGTCCACCAAGTGAACTGCACTTGAGCCGACCCTCAGGTATCCGGAAAAGATTGGTTGTGTTACCACCCTTGGCGGCAAGATTGACCTCAAACTGGATCGCGCCATCGCACATTTTGAAACCCAGGGCGTTGGCGACCGTAACATAACGGGCGTTCATGAACTGGATGTTGTCGGGCACTTCCGGACCATCCTGCGCTCCCAGATTCCCGCCGTTCTTCTTGATGTTAAGTCCGGGCTGGTTCGGGGCACAGGCGTTGAAAGCCAGCGCGAAAAGCGCCAAGCGTGCGTAGCGGTTAATCAGGGACGTTTCCATTCCACACCCTCAAAAGTAGATATCTCATCGGATTTTTTATGGATTTCTTTAGAAGCTGTGGGGAATTCCATAATCGAGCCGAAATCAGCTGGATTTTTGTAAGGTTGGGAACTGATTGGTCAGATTTTCGACAGGCACTTTCAATTGACCGGGAGCCCCTGGGGGTGTTACCCCTGTAGACCATTCGGGGTATAGCGCAGACTGGTAGCGCGCACGCTTGGGGTGCGTGAGGTCGTGGGTTCAAATCCCGCTACCCCGACCATTTCCCCTCTTAGATTTGTTCAAGACGCAGCCTGTCCGGAACCTTTGTCGGAAAAGCGCTCAGCTTTGGCCAGCAACACGGCAAGATTTTGCCGCGGCTTGCAAACGGCAATGACCTGAAAGGCAAAAAGCGACGGCCAGATCCTGGCAGCGATGGTGTGCAATGCAGCTAGAAACCTGCCTGCGACCCCTGGCACAACAAAATCCCAGGGTGCCGGGACCGCAACTGTATCGAGAACCTCATACCCGGCGTTACGAACCATCCGCAGGAAGCTGTCACGGGTAAACAGGCGATTGTGATCCAGATCAAGAATGCCCTTGTCGCTGTAATTGAAAAAACCAAGGAGCAATGCGATGCGCACTGGTAGAAATGCGATATTGGGCGTGCAGAGGATCACCACCGGAGTCGTGTCTGACTTTTGAGAATTCCGGATCGCGATCAGAAAATCTTCCGGTCGCTGCAAGTGTTCAATCACGTCAAGGCACACCACTGCATCGAAGGCGGAAACATCAAGACGAAACTCATCACGATCCAAGTCCATGCGCGTGAACGAATCCCACTTCACCTTCTTCGAGTAGTCATCACAGTCGATACCATGAATTGAGATACCAGCATCCTTCAGTCGCTGTGCCACAAAACCATTGCCACAACCGATATCCAGTACCTTCGCAGGCTTGAACGCCGTGAGTTTGCGAAGGGCGATCCCGTGGGAAGACCACCGGCTTCCTGTCTTGTCCAGATATCGTTGCGACTGCGGGCGCCGGTACTGCGGTGAATTCAGGAAACCGGCGCGGATCATCCAGTAGTGTAGCGTTGCAACAAATACCTTCAGAGCATAGACGGGGCCATTCACGCGGCAGATTTCATTTCCGTAGTGAGCTTCGATGGGCTGTTCGACAATGCGGGCCTCACTGTGGAACGCCTGCAACAGAATTTCCGTATCGAAGTGAAAGTCATTTGAGTTGAGGTCAAAGGCAAGACTTGCAAGGAACCTCACGGAGTATGCGCGCAGCCCGGTGTGATATTCAATCAACGACTGGCCTGTCATCCGGTTCTGCAAAAAGGTCAAAACCCTGTTGCCAAAATACTTGTACCTTGGCATCCCGCCGGAACGGGCACTCCAATAGGACCAGGTCCGCGCCCCAAGGTATACATCAGCATTTTGCTGCTTCATGAGCGTCACTATCCCAGTGACACGCTCAGGTGCGTACTGCCCATCGCCGTGAATCAGGACAACCCGGTCGAATCCACGATCGATCGCGTAACGATAGCCAATCTTCTGGTTGCCGCCGTACCCCTGGTTGTCCCGGTTTCTAAGGACGATGAGGTTTTCCCGTCTGTTTTCCCTGCGCCATTCCTCTGCGATCAAGGCCGTCCGGTCAGAGGATGCGTCGTCGATACAAAGAACCTCCCAGGATGGGTTGTTCCAGATGACCTGAGGGAAGCGGGACAGCACACTGCCAATGTGGGCCTCTGCCTCGTAAGCGACAATAATGACAAGGTTTCGCTCCAATCGTTGCTCCCTTCAAAAAGGATAGCAATGGTTGGCTGCAGAGACCAGCTTGTTGCGACGGTAACGCAAACCTGCGCCAGTGCCGGACAAAACTCGAAAATTTGGTAAAATGCAAATTAAACTGCGACATCTTCTGCCCTAAATGCAGCAACAGGGAATTTGACAAGATTCCGTTTTTTTTGGGACTGAATCCGGGTCGTTACAAGTTTTTCCTTCACTCATCCGCGCGCCCTCCGAACGATCCCAAAATCTCGGAGATCGCCATGGACTTTTCAAAAATTCAGGTGAAGAGAAAATCTTATTTGGGCGCACTGCAAATCTTGGCCCTGCTCACGGCCACCGGACTTGCCAGCAGGCAAGCATCAGGGGACGTCGTACAAGATCCAGGAACTCAAGAAGGTGTCGTTGGGGTAGAAAAACGCCCCGACTTCCTGATGGGTTCAATCGGGGACTCCATCACCGCAGGATTCGACTCCAGGCGTCCAGGCCCAAACAGGGAAATCAACTGGTCCACAGGCACCCGCAACGCAAGCAAGGTCAACAGCCATGTTTGGCGCCTGCGAAAAGCAATGCCCGAAAAGACGGTTGGAGCTGTGAATCTTGCAATATCCGGCAGCAAAGCTGCAGACGTCGTTGAGCAGGCAGCCAAGCTGGCCGTACAGCGACCTGATTATGTGACAGTGCTGGTCGGCGCGAACGACGTGTGCGCCTGGCCGGATGAGCACCGCATCGCGCTGCAAGCTTATGAAAACGACATGCGGAAAACCCTTGATTTGCTGGTTGCCAGCAACCCGGACGTCAGGATCATGGTCAGCGCCGTACCAAACATGCCCCTCCTGCAAAAAATCGGAGTGGCTAATAATTGTCAGGCGAAATGGTCCGTATTGAAGATATGCAAGCCGCTTCTGGCCGCAGATCGCACAGAGGATCAAAGAAAGGCGTTTGCAGCACGCTGGATCGACATGAACCAGGTGCTTGCGCGCGTTAGCGCCGACTACCCGCGACACGTACGTTTTGCCTCATCGGTCGCTGAACCCGTCTTCCACCATGGGCACTTGTCTCCCTACGATTGCTTTCATCCCAACACGGCAGGGCAGGACTTCCTTGCAGAGAAAACCTGGGAAGATGTGGATGGGGACCATTGGTTCCAATAAAAAAACGGGACCGTTCGCGGTCCCGTTTTCGTTACGAATATATCGTGTCGTATTGTTTTACTCGACCCTGACATCACCAGGAGTGATGTTTCGTGATGCCCTGATGCGCACCCGGCCAACGAGGAAGTCATCGTTATCGCCACCCTCGACTCCAGCCGTCGTGTTGCGCTTTGACTCCACCAACACGCTATACCGGCCCTTGTTCAGGGTGCGCGCATTCAAGCCAGCGGTCAGTGCACCCGCCCGGATAAACCGGCTGTCGAGCGACTGGCTCCCACTTCCAACCAGGTTCACTGCGTTTGAGTCACTGTAATCAACACCGCAAACAGTGAGAATATCGATGTCCACCAGAGTCGAATCTTCGAGCACTTCGAACTCGAAAAAATACTTGGTTCCACTGAGCGCATAGGAATTGATCTGACGCTGACAAGAGGATGCCGGGTAACGACCGTCGCCGATGTGGAAAACCTTGTCGCCACCGAAAACAATTTCGCGATCCGTGCGGGTCACATCAATATTATTTCGGATCGTGTTGATGATGCCACCGATCGTCTGCACTGTGTTAGTTGTGCCGTTCTGGGGAGCCGAGGGGATTCCTGCCGGGGGGGCACCGTTGTTTCCTGTTCCCTGGGGAACCGGACTACCGGGTGTACCCGTTCCCGATGGAGACACTGGCGAGGAAGGGTTACCGCCTGGAGCCACATTATTGTTTCCGGTCCGGCCTGCTCCGCCACTGCCAGTGAACGAAGCAGTACCGCATGCGCTCAGGAGAGCCGCCACCGCAAAACCAGTCGTCATGCTACGGGAAAAAGAAAGGGTCAGTCTCATGGCCTGCATCAACCTCCGCTTCAGCTGAAAGACACCAACAACAGCTCAACAGTCACTAGTCGGCAAGCACTTGCCCACCGAGAACTCGTCCCTTATCGGAATTTTCAGGAAAAACTTTAGGAGTTTTTTAAAAAAAACCATTCCCGGAATGATTCCGGGAAATTATCACTCATCCTTGACGATGGAATAAATCCGCCCCGCGGTGTGATTGACCCCGGTATCGAACGACCAGAGGAAGTCCGCCGGGAAATCCTTGAGTGCCTTGTCAAACCGGTTGTGAACGCCCTGGGCATAGCTGTCCCCGGGAGCAGCAAACTGATGACATCCGATGCAATTTGAGTCAGCCATGCCCTCCTCAAACTCAATGAAAGGGTTACTGCACCATGTGTAAAAACGACCATCCGGGGCACGTTTATCCTGCGCATAGCCAGCCCTGGTCGCCTCGGCCGCAGCGATCAGACCGGAATCCCAATGTGCGGCGGAGGTAAGAGCCGCAAACCGGTTCGCGTCGCCAGCGTTCATGACCGGATCTCCCTCCCGCCATGCCGATACAATGCACATCTTGTATTTCTGCCACGGCGAATACCAGGCCTTCAACATGGGCCCCTTACCAGCGCAGCTTTCTCCTGCTGGCATGCCAGCCGTTTCAACACGGCAAAGATCTGGGCGGTCTCCCCCGAAATCCCGGTCCGGTTCGTCGCCCCCCCACCAGAAGGAAACCCAAACCCACTCCTTGGTTTCCCGGGTGGTGACATGGATGCCTGTGAGCGCCCACTCCTTACCGTTGTCCAGTTTGACCCGGTAGATCCCATCCGCTCCAGGGACCCTGATGGTGCGGGCCTTTCCGGTTTCCAAGGACTGGTCGGCGATGCGCCAAGTCCCAGCCTTCCCGCGCATGGCTGCCATGCCAGCTGGTGACGTGTCGTAGTTGGCCAGCTCCGAGCTCCCTTCCGCCCGACCGGAACTTACAACCTGAGTCCAAGTCAACTTGACGGCGACCGCGCCACGGGGAAGGGGGTTGCCAAAACAGGCACCAAATTCGTCATCAGAGAATCTCTGCAAAGCGACGCTGACCAGGCCCGCAGTTCGACCAGCTTCCTCCGGGCGAACCCTGAACGCGCTTTTACCATGGTCGGCCGTAACACCGTCGTTCCCGGCCTCCTGTTCAACGCAACGCACCACCGCCTCGTAGTTGAGCAGGTATGCCCTGACCAATTGGGGGCTGAAAAGCACCACACCCCGCCCATTGACCCCGGCGCTACCGCCAAATCCGTTCATGCCTCCGGCCCGCCGGGGGTCTTGCCGGATCTGCCCCAGCATGTTTTGAAAGCGATCGAACAGGAGCTGGTTACGCCCTGCGGTAATGGCACCTTGTTCGTGATATTGAGTCCATGCGGAGCT
>JBEGVZ010000103.1:0-2694 GCA_041178085.1 Pseudomonadota bacterium
CCGGAACCGGTGAAGAAGCTGCCAAAGTCCTGGAACTCCTGAACAAGGCACAATCGGCACTCGCCAAGGCTGCTGCCAAGGGCCTTCTCCACAAGAACAACGCAACCCGCTCGATCTCCCGTCTGACCCAGGCTTTCAAGGGTGTTGAGAAGTCGGGCGCAGCGGCTGGCGCAGCTGCCAAGCCGAAGGCGAAGACGGCAAAAGCAGCTCCGAAGAAGACTGCTGCCAAGAAGCCGGCTGCAAAGAAGACTGCTGCCAAATCGACCAGCAAGTCGAAGAAGTAAGCGCTTAGAATTGACGTTAAAAGGCCGCGGAAGTCCGGGGGTTTGCTTACCCCGGGACCTCCGCGGCTTCGTTATTGAGATTTATCCTTCACGCAGATGACGGAATGAGCATTGGTGCTTTGCGTTCCCTCCTGGTCCAAGATCGGCGGCGAACTGCCTCCAGCAAGAGCCGGAGATACAATACAAGCATCGTATCCATCGTCCGGCAGAAGGCACTCTTTGCTCTTCACCCAGAATTTCTGATCCCAGAAAGTCAGGCCAGGATCCTCTGCGACGACCACCGATGTGATGCCCTTCACCCCGCCATTGTAGGCTTGATCAAACTGGCCGTAGGTCGGTAAGGACCAGCCTTTTTCGCCGTTATAATTGAGACCAGAGCACCAGTCACTGGCACTCGCAAATGGCATTGGTAGAGCATGATGCGTGAACGTCAGTCCAGACGAAATCTGCCTGAACGAGCAGCGCGCAGGAAATTTCAGACAGCTCGTGTATTCCCCCGCGGGGCTGGTCGTCACATCAAGCCAACCATCGGCCAATGGCAATGGCCTGCCACGAATCAGGGTGTAATTTGCCAAAGTTGAATTGACTGCGGAGGCCGAACCTGAGGTTGGAGTCTCGCCCGCTCCAGGGAACTCCTGCGTCATCGGGTCCCCAACCACCGGCTCCGCAAATGACGCCGCCCCAGCCTGGTTCTCGCCGATGAAATGAGATTCCATGGAACATGACGCAATGGATTGCGCCAGCACCGGACAAAGAAGCAATTTGGCAAATCTAGACCGCATCCCAACCCTCGAAGAACGTCCTATCGGCACGCAGGGAGGGTGCTCATTAGCAAATCATAAATAACCGACTAAACCTCTAAATTTATGGGAAAAACGCGCTCTGGGTTCAACGGATTTTCAACTCGACAAAACATCTCGAACATCGTCTTCATCCTGTGTCTGCGGACGCCACAAACCAGGCTCCTCGGGGGCGACTCCGTCACACCCCAAGGCACGGAACACACGCGACACGATCCGCTTGGCCGCCTTCCCATCCCCGAAGGGATTTATGGCCGTCGCCATCCGGCGATAGCTTTGTGAAGAGGTGTCTGTAAGGACATCCATCGCCAGAAGAATTTTCCCAGGATCACTCCCCACAAGAACAGCTGTCCCTGCCTCGACCGCTTCTGGTCGCTCGGTGTTTTCGCGAAGGACAATGACCGGCTTGCCGAAAGTGGGAGCCTCCTCCTGAATGCCACCACTATCGGTCAGGACAAACTGGCTTTGACGCATCAAGTGAACGAGCTGTCGATAGTCAACCGGGGGAATCAGGGCAACATTTTCAAGATCCCCCAGCAATGCATGCGCTGGCCCGAAAATGTTCGGATTGGGATGCACCGGATAGACCAGCATCATGTCACGGTAACTGAGCGCATAGAGACGCAGTGATTCAAGGATGCGCAGGAATGGCTCGCCAAAGTTTTCGCGGCGATGCGCAGTAACAAGGACTATCCGGCGAGATCCCGAAATTGCAGGCAGTGCCGGGATCTCTTCCCCACGACTTGCAATCATCTGCACGGCATCGACCACGGTGTTGCCGGTTACTTCGATGGAGGCATCGCTGACTTTTTCGGCCAGGAGGTTCTGCCTTGATCGCTCGGTTGGTGCGAAGTGCAGGGTTGCGATGCTGCCAATTGTCCGGCGGTTGAATTCTTCTGGCCATGGGGAAAAAACATCAAAGGAGCGAAGGCCTGCCTCGACATGCCCTACCGGAATCCGCAGGTAAAAGGCCGAAACCGCAGCCACCATGCTGGTCGTTGTATCACCATGGACAAGAACCAGGTCGGGGCGTGTTTCCGCTAAAACACTGCGGAGCCCTTCAAGAGCGCCGCTGGTGATATCAAATAGCGTCTGATCCGGCTTCATGAGCTTAAGATCGAAATCCGGTTCAATCCCGAACAGCCCCATTGCCTGATCCAGCAGGTCACGGTGCTGGCCAGTCACACACACTTTCGATTCAATTCCTTCGACATCCCCGAGCGCCTTCACCACCGGCGCCATCTTGATCGCTTCCGGCCGGGTACCGAACACCGTAATCACTTTTCGGACGGAGGCGGCCTTCATGGGCGAATTTCTTCTGATAGGGACACGCCTCGCGACTCTTCAATGGTCTGGCGGATCAGTTTCTCTGTGGATGGCTTGCCGACCGGACTGAATCCGTTATCCATCACGCCGTGCTTGGATGGGTCGACCGATGCGTCCCAGAAAACGATGCCTGCCATCCAGTCCCAACCTGGCTTCCAGAATCCATCGATCACTGCTTTGTAAGCGGCGACTTGATGGGGAATATTCACAGTGCCAGAGCCTGAGTATGTGAAGGGATTGATGAACCCATTTTCGACGCTCCGAAATCCAACTTCCTTGAGCAG
>JBEGVZ010000104.1:0-70570 GCA_041178085.1 Pseudomonadota bacterium
CAAGGGCAAAAAACATCAGGCTCAACATCTCACCGTCCAGCGCCTTGACCGCGGACTCAAGGGGGTTGCGCGGAATGATGTCGACAATAGCCTGCCCAAATGACTTCCCTGCAGAAGCGCTGGCAGAAATGGACGCCAGCGCGTCCTTGCTCTGACTGGCGAGTCCCAGGTCAATTGACACGATCCGACCCGGCTCAAAAACGTTTACCAGAGTCACACCCACTGCGACCGATATGCCGCTCAGGATGACCGTCCAGATCAGTGTCTTGCGCGCGACTCCGCCAAATTGCTGACCTTCCGCCAACTCAAAAATCCCGAGCACGATCGCAGAGAAAACGACCGGAACGACGATCATGAATATCAGCCGCAGAAATATCTGGCCGACCGGAGGCAGGACGTGGACAGCGATGTCCTTCAACAAAGGAACATCTGGGAACCTGTTGGCAACAACCCCAAGGACCATTCCTCCCAGAAGGGCAAGAATCAATGCAGAAGGCCTGATAGGTGGCGCCTTGGCGCCCGGGGAAGCAACTGACATGAAACCTCACTCAGGGGGATTATCCAGGGGGAAACGACCGGGGGAGGAGATCACCGCAGCAATGCGACGACATGTCTCCCCGGCATCGGCTTTCCATCGCAAAGACCGCAAGGCACTGCGTGCCGTGCATTTGTGGAAAACAAGCAGTTCGTTCAATTTGCCATCGAGAAGTTCCGGAGCCACCTGCCCATTCCGCGGCACCGTCCCACGCACAGAGGAATTCAAGCGGATTCCACTAAACACCCAGGCATCGACACCAGAGATGGATCCAGTACCCGCACTGCGGTGACACATTCCACAAGTCATCCTGTCGCCTGGCTCGATGGGACGGGTCGCATCGGCAAGGGCCTGTTCAAGGTTCGTCGCAGTCCGCGTCGGAACGTTCGCCAGAAAGACTTCATCACGATTGCCTGCCACCGCCGGCTGGCCTATTTCGATACGGTCGCCGTTAAGACCTGCCACCAGGTTAAACGAACTAATCAAACCACCGGGAAATACCTGGAAGCACCGGAAGTCTCCTTCCTCGGGAGCTGCCGGCTGGGCGCTTCCCCGGCTGGTCGTGCATGCCACTTCAGCGTGGGGCGCATATTCCTCAAGAATCGCCGCCAAAGACACAGGCCCCCCACCGGCCAGGGCATTCCGGCAGTCCACCACATCCTTGATGGTCTGCGGGGGCGGGCAGGTCGCACCAGCCAAAAAAAACGCCACGCCACCTGTCCAACAGGCTGCGCGGCGCTTAAACCACCGAAATGAAACGAATTTTTTGAAATTAACGGGCGGCATCATCCCAACTTCATATCAAAACACCAAGGACCCCGCTAGCGTTCCTCAACTGCCCCCATCCGCTGTTCATGCTCAAAGACGCAGCACGAGGCGAGGCATCGAATCCGGTGGCTTTTTCGTTGCCGGATTTTTAGTCAGGTACTGGTTATGAAACCAGACATAGAGATCAAGGTGATCCTGCAAGCGATCGGCGCGCTTGCTGATGCACCATGTCTTTCGATACATCCGGTTGATGTTTGCACGGACCATGGCCGCTGTATGGTTGAATGGAAACAGCGGATCAAAACGCGTTTTTTTCAGTTCTCCCTGCCCAGCAACACAGCCCCGGTGCCCCTTCGTCGCGACGTGCCGAGCTCCGGGCAAGACAGAGCGGATCAGCGGAGGATATGCCGGACACTTGTCTGACCTGATCTCAACTCCAGGAGCGGAGACCTTCCCCAGCGCAGCAAGAACAGCCATCCGCGCCTGTCGCCTTTCATCCTTCCTGGGACCGTATTTCTTCAGACTTTTGGCAGCAAGCTTCCCTTTAGCCGGCATCGAGCAAACCCGGAGAGAAATGATCTTCCTGCCATTACGGTCCAATGCAATGGGAATCGATACAGGCTTGAGCTTGCTATGGATTGACGACTCCATATCGTCAAAAAAAGCTTCTGTGATGGGCGGGTGGTTTTCAAGATGGAGGCTATTTCTCCGGCGAGCCTGGTCTCCGAGGAAAACCAAGCGACGAGCGACTGTCTTGGGATCAATGCGAAGCTCGCGCGCAATGCGTCTTTGCGACATCCCCGAGCACAATTTGAAGGCAAGAGGGTTGTTGAGATACGGCTTTTGCTGGCGCCACGTTGGCGTCAGCGTGAGAGAGGAAAAAGTCCTTTTGCACCCCCGGCACAGGAACCTCTGAATTTTCCGTCCATCAAATTTCCTCTGGTACCATCCGCGACGGACAGCAAGCGTTCGGGGACTTCCCGGGGCTTTTTCTTCATTGCAATATGGGCATTCGTCTCGGCCTCTCATGCGGTCAGGGATAATGCACGCGCCCCCGCAAACCCAGTGGCATTGGACGTCATGTCCGAAACCGGCGAGCCGGTTTTAATAGATGCCCCTCGAAACAATACCCAGACAACACCTCTACATCGACTTAATGTCCACCGAATGGGGGCAGTTAATAAAGTTCCACCCATAAATAGCCGATAGAGAGAAGGTTTTTCGGGAGTTCCGCCCATGATAAATGTGACCGAAAAAAAGCAGCTATCAGATCCGCCATTTGCGCGAAAAGTACAAGCTTTTTGCTGCTTGGTTGCGTTGTGGAACTGCGCTTCCCCGCCACCGCCAAAGCCTGCAGCGCTGGCCCCATCCCCTACCCAGAGCGCCATCCCGACAACGACGCCTGCTACTCAGCAGCTTTATGACGTCAGCGGACTTGGTGACAAGCATCCGGACCTGGTCAACGTCCCCGCCCTCGACAAGTGCAAGTCTGCAGGTCAGGCGTTTATCCGCCGTCGACTGGGGGGAGAGACCATCGAACGCTGCAGTAGTGTTACAATGGAATCAGGCTGGTGTAATTTCGCTGGTATCTCGGCAAAGTTCGACGCCCTCGGAAACGTCTCGATGACCATGCGTGGAATCCCGGACATGGCGGACGTGGTCGGAAAGAAGCCCTCCGAGCTGCTACAGGCTCTGGAGGCAGCCGGCTGGTTGCCCGATCAGTGCGCAACCAACGAAGGCAACGGATCTACCAGGGAACCCGTGGTTTTCCTTTACCGGCTAAAAACCGGCACCGGTACAATCCAGGCAGATGTTTTGCAGGTGCTGCCGATCTGCCTCTCTCCGCCAAAGGATGCGACATGGACGTACAAGGACAAGGCGCTCTGCGAAATCTGAAGTTTCTTTCTGTGCGCCTCCGGTTTTCCGTCTTGGTCGGGATGTTGGCGCTTGTGCCACTGACAATCCTCAACGGCTCCTGCAAATCACGCAATTCCATGAAGGTAGCGCACGTCAAAAACGCTGGCGGGCTTGCTGAAGCATCGAACCTGAGCCCGGCGTGCGCCGACGCCTGCAGGGACGTGACCTCTGACGAAAACTGGGCGACTTGTTACTCTTGCCGGTGCAAGGCGGCGATGGACGGCTGGCTGCCTTCCCCCGCAGAAGTCAGTTGCAACGCCGCCAGGGAAATCCCTGTCTACCAGGCCAGGGATACCCCGGAGGGAATCACGCTGGAGAAGATCTCCGGCGCTGTCGCCGAATGCTTCAATCCTCCTCGCTTGCCGGACGCACGCAGGTACGGGGGAGGATGCTTTCCCGGTAGCAAGCTTGGCCAATTGCAGCGAGGAAGTATCTGGGCGAAGTGGGTGTGTCGGCGCGAGAAAAACTCCGGCAAATTTTTCGATCCGCAGCACAACTACGATGATCATGGCCTGATCCTGTTCAACGAACGAAATGGAGCCACGTGTTTCTTCGATGACACGGATGGCGTGACCAACGACAACAACAATCCCGATATCGACCTGACCAGCGGGGACACCGGGAAGGTAAAAGCATTCCTCGGTACATACTACCGGCAAGAGGGCGGATCCTGCATTGGTTGCCATGACAACGATCCCTTCATGTACAGTCCATATCTCAAGGGCGCGGACTGGCAGAGCAGTCCGTCTTACACTCTAGGCAAGTATTTTGCGGTCCACACCGGTCAAGAGGAACAATCACATGTCCGGTACCTGACGTCCGAGAAAGCGGCACCGTGCCTGATGTGCCACAGGATCGGCCAGGGAAATACCTGCGGGAAATTCGTGGGCGATTCCGCTGGAAACCCTGAAATCGAAAGCTTGCAGTCATGGATTCGCGGAAACCCCGGGGCAAAGCCATCAAGACCTGCACGTTGGGGCCTGGCGCGTGACCCTCATGGCCACACATGGTCTACCCCGGCATGGATGCCGCCCGACATGGACGAGGAACAGGTAACGGAAAAAGCCTGGAATGATGAGTACCGCGAGGCCATCGAAACCATCGAGAGCTGCTGCGAAAACCCCAAAGCCGCCGGTTGCGAGTGGTCAACCCTCTGATTTAAAAGGACTTTATTTTATAAAAACCCTTAATTTTTGCCCCTGGTTGCCGATAAGAAGGAAGTAACCAGAGGGGAAATTTGATGGGTTCCGAACACCAATTCGACGACCTGATCGCTTGCGTCCGAAACCTCAAGTCGAACAGGCTATTCATCGTGATCGATGACTCGCGGACGGACCGTTACACTTTGATTGCGCCGGATGGCGTCACACGTGAATTGCCTGCGGAGCTATTCGGCGAGGAAGAAAATCACCGCTTGGCGGAAGTTCTGCCGGAGCAGCGCGAAGCTTACAAGGAGTGGATGGCGGAGGAAGCAATCCGGATCAACCTTGCCGCGAGCAAGGATTCGGTGGTTGAGTATGAATATCCGCGCCTGACGTTTATCAAACAAGTCATTGAAGCACTCGGTCCCGAAGAGGTCTTCCGTGTGAGGTGCAGAGACGGTATCTTTGAGTTCACGCGCAGCGAATTTGAAGCCGACTTCCAGAAGGTGATTCACAGCAAGCAGTATCAGAATTACGGTTTTTATGCCTACCGCACAACGCCGGAACGCGCTCACTACTACAGGATCAGCAGGGCAGCAGCATGAAGCAAACCACAAGGACGTGGACGAACGACGAAAGACTGACAACCTTCAGCCAGGGCTGGCTGCCAGAAGGCGAGCAGGATGCATTAAAATCGGGGGTCAAGGACCTCGTGATCATCCTGCACGGACTGGGTGAACATTCAGACCGCTATCAAGCCTGGGCAAAACGTTTTGTTGACGCAGGCATGGCTGTTTACGCACTGGACCTGCCTGGTCACGGCCGAACCGCAGGACGCCGCGGCCACGCAAGATCCTTCGGTGCCATCTTCGACGACATCAAAAACTTGATCGCGCGCTGCCGGCAAGACCACCCTGCAGCCCGCATACACTTTTACGGCCACAGCATGGGTGGCGCCATTACGCTTGGATATGCGACCATTCGCAGAGACGACGCCCTGGCAGCGGGCGTAACGTCCCTTACACTTTCCGGTCCTGCCATCAAGCCTGGGTTTGAGCCGCCCGTCTGGAAGATCAAGCTTGCTGCGCTGCTGGAACGACTGGCGCCGGGACTCACCCTTCCCAGCGGTCTTGATCCCGATTGGTTATCGACAAATCCCTCTGTGATCAGTGCCTACAAGGCAGATCCGCTGGTGCACGACATGATTTCTGTGCGCTGGTACAACGATTGGATGCGCACGCTCGCCGCTGTCGAAGCCGCGGCCGCGGAGAACAAGTTTCCAGTGTTGGTGATGCACGCGGGAGATGACCAGGCGACTTCACCGGCCGCGTCAGAAAAAATGGCTCGCCTGCTGAAGGCACGTTTCCATCTATTTCCCGGCGCACGCCATGAGATCCACCACGAATCCTGCGCTGATGACGCCTTTCGCATGGCCCTGTCGTTCATGCAGGGGGCTTGACGGGGATTCTGGACATGGCAAGTTCAGTCATCGCCGTAATGGTCAGGCTGGGGTTCACCCCCAGATTGGCTGGAATGACTGATCCGTCGCAAACATACAATCCCTGGTAACCGAAGATCCTGTGATGATCGTCCACCACGCCCTCTGATGGATCACGTGCGATGCTGCACCCACCAAGGATGTGGGCTGTCGTCGGGATATTGAGCATGACTTCGTTGATTGCGCTTTGCGGGGCTCCACCAAGCTTGAGCGCGTAGGCCCGGGCCACCTGGTTTGCCACTGGAATGTAGGCCGGAACCGGCAAAACACCGGCTTGCGGGGCAGTCGTCATCGCACGACGAAATCCGGAGCCCAGGCTGCGTGAAAGCCGCAGGCGCATGCGGTTGTCGATGGTCTGCATGACCAACAGAATCACCGAGTTCTCCGCCCACGTCCAGGAAAAATAGAGTTTGGCGAGCTGAATCGGGCTGGTCGCCATGACCAGGATGGCCTTGACCGCGCGAATGAACGGCGATCCACCGTCTACCATCGGCGCAGCCAGGAGCCGCATCAGGTCGGATCCACGATTATAAACCACTGGTTCGATGTGCGTGTCCTCGTCGGGGTGAAAGATGGATGTGATGGCCACGCCAGGCGCATAATCCGGTCGTTCGCGGGCGTCATCCCTTGCAACACCGACAAGCGCCTCACTATTGGAACGGACGTTCCAACCCAGACGGTCTGAAATACGCGCAAGCGAACCCGTCTGGTGTTTGCACCGCAGCAGCAAATCCACCGTCCCCAGTACCCCTGCTGCGAACACCACATTTTTTGCGATGATTGCTTGCGGGTCTTTACGCCACCATGCCGTCGAACGAACTGTGTGAAGGGCGTAGCCCTCTTTCGTCGCGGAATCCTTGCCCAACGGGCGAACGTCGACAACCTTCCTTTCGGCAAGGATCTCTGCTCCCTTCCGCATGGCAAACCAAAGGTAATTCTTGACCAGCGTATTCTTGGCCCCGTGGCGACAACCGACCATGCAACCACCACAATAGATGCAGCCACGCCTTGGCGGCCCTTCACCACCAAAGTATGGATCGGGCACTTCCTTGCCTTCCTGACCGGGAGCCGCGAAATAAACACCCACCTGCGCGGGACGAAAAGTGTCACCCTTGCCCATGTCACGCGCCACCTCAGCGAGGACATGATCCTGTTCGCCGAGCCTTGGGTTGGTCGCCACGCCAAGCATGCGGCGAGCCTCGGCGTAATGCGGTGCCAGCTCCCCCTGCCAGTCGCGAATCCCAGCCCACGAGCCCGTCCGATAAAACGTCTGTCCCGGCTCAAGCAACGTATTGGCATAGACCAGGCTACCACCGCCGACACCCGTACCGCTCAATACGAGTATGTTACGGAAGAACGTCATGTTCTGAATGCCGAAGCACTTGAGCAACGGCGCCCAAAGATATCTACGCAGGTCACGGTTGGTGCGGGCAAAATCGCGGTCGTCAAACCATTTACCCTGTTCAAGTACGATCACCCGGTAGCCTTTCTCTGAAAGGCGCAAGGCGGCGACACTTCCACCGAAGCCAGAGCCCACGATCGCAAAATCAAATACAGAATCATCCGATCGACGATCTGTCATGCAAATCTCCTGCGTGGAACGCCCCACCGCTCAAAGAGGATTCAAAAAAATAAAGTCATGATTCAACGAAGACGCACGCGGTTCAGCCGGAGTGAATTTGCCACGACGCTTACTGATGACAGAGCCATGGCACCAGCCGCGATCATCGGTGACAGCAATCCAACCGCAGCCACCGGGATCGCAATGACATTATACCCGAAGGCCCAGAAAAGATTTTGCCGGATCACCCTCGAGGTCGCTCGTGAAAGGGTGATCGCGTCTGCAACCCTGGTCAAGTCACCAGACGGGATGATCAGCCCAGAAGTTCCCATGGCAATGTCTGTTCCCCTGCCAACTGAAATTCCAACATCAGCTTGAGCCAGAGCCGGAGCGTCGTTGATGCCGTCTCCCGCCATGATAACTTTCTTGCCATCGCCCTGAAATTGCCTGATCAGATCAAGCTTGCCCGCAGGCAAGATATTGGCGTGGAAATTCCCGATCCCGGTCGCCCGGGCAACCGCGGTGACGGGGCCGTCGCGGTCGCCGCTGGCCATGATGATCTGTATGTTCTCGGCCTGAATCCGGCGCACGGCTTCGACAGCAGACGGACGGATGGTCGAGGTAAGAGAAAGCCGCGCCACAATCTTGCCCTCAATGGCAATCCACACCAGGGAATACTGGGATGAGGAATCGAGCGACCAGCCATCGGGGCGGGACCAGACAGGTTGCAGTTGGGGATCGATGCCCCGCTCCTGCATCAATGCGGCGTTACCCGAAATCACATCGGCTTCATTGCCGGAGAAAAAAACCTTTGCCGCCAGACCACGCCCGGGAATTTCCCTCAACTGTGTCACCCGTAATCCTGACACACTCGACGCACGAGATGTTTCCAGCAGCCACCGATTCACCGCGCGCGCCAAAGGGTGCCGGCTACCTGCCTGGACTTCCGCAAGCACGGCAAACCACTCTAGCGGCAACGACGGATCAAACTGCGCATCAGCAACCTCGAAATCGCCCGTGGTGACCGTTCCAGTCTTGTCAATCACGAGCACTGATGCTTTTTCGATTTCGTGCAGTGCGTCCGGATCGCGCACCAGGATGCCAAGGCGCGCTGCTCGCCCGCTGCCAACAAGGATGGCGGTTGGAGTGGCAAGGCCCAGCGCACATGGACAAGCAATCACGAGAACTGCAAGAAAAGCCCGCAGGGCCCCGTCCCAACCGTCCCCTAAAAGCCAGTGCACGGCCAGCGTCAACACGGCCACGGCAATGACGGCAGGGACAAACCGTGCGGCGACTGCATCGACCAGTTTTTGAATGGCGGGCCGGGTTGCCTGGGCATCACGCACCAGGGAAAGGATCTGCGCCAGCATCGTGTCGTTGCCTGTTTTTTCGGTGCGGACCAGTAGCATGCCGGAACCGCAATTGACGGTCCCACCGGTAACAAGATCACCCGGCTTCTTGAAAACCGGCACTGACTCGCCGGATACCAGCGCCTCATCCATCTCTGATTCGCCATCGATGACCCGGCCGTCCGCTGGACAGGCACGACCTGCGGCGACAACCAGGACGTCTCCGATGCGCACTGAATCAACTGGTATTTCCTCGTCCCGCCACCCCTCACCGCCAAGTCCATCGCGGCGAACCGTTGCGGTGGCTGGTTGCAGCGCAGCCAACTTCATGATCGCGTCGACCGCCGAGCTGCGCGCGCGTTCCTCCAGCCAACGGCCCATCAAGACAAACGCGGCAATGACAGCTGCAGATTCAAAATAGAGATGCCTGGACAGGGGATCGGCGGAATCTCCAGCCACCAGCTGCCACATGGAATAGACCCACGCCGATCCAACCCCGATTGCCACGAGGGTATCCATGTTGACGTTACGATGACGGGCGAGGGTGAAAGCCTGCAGGAAAAAAATCCGGGCTGGACCGGCAATCATGATTGTTGTCAGTATGGCCTGGATCAGGTTTGAGGTCGCCATCGGAACCACAAACCAGCCAAGCATGGGACCCATCGCCAGGAGCATAACCAAGGCTGCGATTCCCATGGCCAGCAACATTGAACGCAGCGTCCCGTTGCGTGCCTTGCGCTCCTGGCGCAGATCCGCGGCAAGGTCTCTTTGGCCGAACACCGCCTTGTATCCTGCGATCTGAACCACTTTCGCGATGGACTTCTCGTCGATGGCACCGGTGACGCGGCCAGATTTCATGGCAAAGTTGATGGCCACACTGCTGACACCAGGAGATTCTTCCAGAGCGCGGGTGATGCGCGCCGCACAGCCAGCGCAGGTCATGCCTTCAATCGCAAAATCAAGGACCGGTGTTTTTTCCCTGGGGTGTGCGGACGCCATGAGATGCCTCCCGGGTATCTGGCTTGCCGCTGCCATTATAGACCCAATTCCACTCGGGGTCATGGACCAACACGCAGGAATCACCCAGGTGAGCGCGCCACAATGCGCAGATCCCGCCCACCAACTCATCGACGTTACCGGAACGAAGTAAAACCCCATCACGCAGCGCCACAGGCAGCGAACTGCGAAGGTAATTCCAAAGCATCTTGGTGCGAGCGCAGGCGCGGCGCCCGGGGTTTACGCGGCCACCCGGCAGGCGGCTTTGGATCAGTTCAAGCAGACCTTGCCAGCGAACTGAGTCCGTTCCTGCTGGGGGCATCGCATGAAACACCCCATCCCGCCAAAGGGCAACCAGGTCTGCGGGGGCATTCCAGTGCAGTTCGTGTAAAAGCGCAAAAACTTGAATGGCATGCGTCAAAGTTCCCAGTTCGATCGACACTGGATTTCCCGTTCGCAGCTCTTCAAAAATCCAGGGGTTCCGCAATGCGCCGCGACCGATGATCCACGTCCTGACACCGGGAGCGGTAGCCGCAGCGGAGTCAGCTGACGCAAGGTCGCAAATATCGCCGGAACCAACAACCTTCACAGGATCCAAATTGCGCGCAGCCAGATCGATCAACCCAAGGTCAGCTCGCCCCAGGTATCGCTGCGGTCGGGTTCTCCCGTGAACGCTGACCTGGGCCAAAGGCAGGCCTTTCAATGCCTCGATGATCCGGGGAAATTCTGCGGGATCGTGAAACCCGGTGCGGACCTTGACACTGAGCTTGTCAGCGCCGACATGCTGGAGCGCAAACTCCAAAAATCCCCGCAAGCCAGCAGGATCCTCAAGCAAGCTGCTGCCCGCCCTGCCCCCGACCACGACGGGCGATGGACACCCACAGTTCAAATCAATGAAGAACCCCGAATTCACGAACGCCTTATCCACTTTCCGTAAGATCAGTTCCGACACACGGATAAAATCCGAGGGATTGGTTGCCATCAATTGTGGAATCACCCTGGCGCTGCGGCCAGTGCCACCAATGGGTTCAAAAAGTTCAGGACACCAGACAGGCGGCAGCTCTCTTGCAGGGAATGAGTCCGTCACACGCAGGAAAGGAGTCCATAAGAAGGCAGGAGACGATGCCTGGGCAAACCAGATCCGGGCGGGCCAGTCGGTGACGCCCTCCATGGGCGCAAGACCAAAATCAATTGGTCCGGGGAAGTTTTCCGGCATGCGGCGACCCATGTTCACTTGTCCACAAAGGGGAGACGCATCACGAGACAGGCGCCATCGGGACCTGATTCTTCCGTTGCATGAAGGCTTCCCCCGTAACATTCGATCAAGCGGCAGACAAGACGCAGGCCGAGGCCTTCATGAACAAAGGACAGGTCACTACTCCTGAGGCCAACTGAGGTTAATTGTTCGAAACGTTCCCGGGTCAGGCCGTGCCCGTTATCACGCAAAGACAGCTCAACAAAACCATCGACCTTGGACAGAAGCGATATCCAAACCTTTCCATCCATCCGGCGAGCCGCCGACTTGATTGAGTTACCGGCAAGGTTCATGATGATTTGCATCAATTCGGTGCGCGGCATCGCCACCACAAGGGCCCGAATATCCTCTGAAACATCGACTTCCCAGTTCAAAGGTTGGCCGCCCTCGCTGCTCATCTTGAGCAAGGTCAAGGCACGATCAATGCTATCACCAAGAACGCATTGTCCCGCGCCTTCCCCGTCCCGGTTGCGCAATTTGGCACGCAAAGCCTGAACGAGAGAATCCATGTGCGAAGCCGATGCTTCCAAAACCTTCAAGTGTTCCGCTTCAGGATTCAGCAGGCTGATCTCCCTCGCCAGGTTTTCGAGCGAAAGACGCATCACGGCAAGGCTCGATCCAAGGTCATGAACTACCAGGCCCGTGAACTGCCCAAGTTCTGCAAAGCGAGCCTTGTCCGCAGCAAAGCGTGTCATCAGTTTAGACTCAAGCTCATAGTCGGTGACGCGCTCTTGCAGAAACTGCTTTTCACGGTACTGGCGCAAAAGCAGAATAGACCACGCCCACACCCCACCCAGGAAGATGAGGCCGAAGCCTGAGAGCGAAACCACATCCGCCCCCTTTTGAACCAACCCTGCACCATGACGAAGAGTCATCCATGCAGCAGCCATGCTGATGGTCCAGGATATGGAGGCAAACAACATTTCAAACGCTCCAAGTTGGCGCTGAATCTGCCATGGCACACCTTCACCGGCCAGAGCAGGTTCTCTAAGGTGGGCTGCCGCCGCCGACTTGAGCTTGGCCGCGACAATCGATTGTTCGATAAAGACAAGCAAACACAAAAAACCGTAAAATCCGGCAAAATGAAAAACTTGGAGCATTGCGGATTCATGGGGTTCAGGCGTTCTCTGGACTGGCCCCAGGTAAGCAAACACAGCCAAGGGTACGTCACGGAGCAGGCTGGATAGACAAGTGAAGAGGACCCGGCTGCCAGCCCAACCATCAATCATCTTGATGAAGTCTTCCCGGTTGATGTTGGCAGAATTCTTGGTCAGAACGCCGTGCAGCTGATAGTCAAACCCAGCGACGGCCGCCGGATCGCGCCATTTATGGAGCTCTCGGGACAGCCACAGCAAAAGGGGCTGCATCGCTGCCCCAAACAGGAATATCAATGCGACTTCTGACCATTCTGGTCTTGCCCAGGTCAGGAACCACGGCAGTGATCCAATGACCGAAACCGCCAATCCGTAGGGGCTCAGGTCACCAACGTAGTAAAATCTGAACATTCGGACATTCATGAAACAATTTATCGGCTTAGAAATACGAAGGATCAACATATCCGGGCACGCCCATGAAAGAAAATAAATTAATCAATAAATTCAAATTGTTAGCAACAGCCATCGCCTGTGCAGTGCCGCATGCTGTATCCGCCAAAGCCCTTGCCCGTGCGGGCGCTGACGATTGTTCAGACTTTAGCGACGATATCCCTCTGGCGGGCGAATCCCTGAATGACGCCGCGTCTTATGATTTTCCAGAACATTGGCGGGATTGGTGGGACCTTGGTGGCACAAGCGCGCGAATCTCTGCAGGTAGTCTGAATGCACGAGAATTCCTGTACTCCGAAGACCTGCGATTTGAGGCCACGTCGAATGATTCCCAAGTATCGTTATTCTTCGATCGAGGACTTCGCCAAAACCATTGGCTGAAAAGTTCCGGCACTGAACTCAATCTAAACATCACACCGGGAAACTCCGGGGTGCCCTCTTTCAGCGTGCTCATGGACAGCGATGCCATCAAAAAGAATGCCGATCTGGGCCTTGCCATTGGTTGGCGACAATCCCTGGTCGACTATTCTGAATTTTTTTTCTGGTCAATTGATCATTACTACAACACCAAGGAAACCTCGGCAGCACGCTGGATAAAAAAACCATTCGCCTGGGGATACCGGTTTTCCAAACCGCGGCCTGAATCCAGTGAGACGCCGTGGTTGCAGCAGGCGCAAATTGAAATACAACCCAAGGCAGTCTATGACAATCCAGATGCAGGGACGGTCTGTACAACCTCGCGTCGCAGCCTCACCCTGCGCGGAAAGATCACGACTCACATCCTGTGGAACGTTGCCAATTTCAATACCGAAAAGAACGTTACGTCTAAAAGTTCAGCTGGCACAGCAACACACACCAAGCGTGACTCTGCAAGCGCGGCGGTGACGTGGATCAGCAGCCCCGCGCAATCAGGTGCAGGCGGCGAGTACGATTCAGTCAGGATTGAAATCCTGGTCGATAAGTTGGAACGGGAATCTCAGGCCGCCTCCGGTTTACGAAGGGAGGCAATCGTTTCTGCCCGGCGCCACTTGGAGGCAGGTGAGACTGGGCAATGGTTTTTCGGCATTATTGCCAGCCGCGGACAGCAAAGTATCGGCATAGCGGAAGCTGACGGCGCCCAGGTGATTGAACAAGCCAAGCTGCAAACAGGCTTCGAGTACCAGATCGGACGCAATACAAAAGCGGGACGCCCCAAAGGGAGCTTCCGTACACTGGCCAACTGGGACCTGGACCATCTGGTACAGGATTTCCCTTACTCCAAACGACGATTTCGCCCCTGGGATGGTGGCTTGCTGCAATTCAGCATCTATAACTGATAAGATTCCGGAATCACGGCCAACCAAGGAGATAATTTCATGCTCAAGAGAGAAGCCATCGCAGTCTGGAAGGGAACTGGCAAAGACGGCAAGGGAGTCCTGACAACCCCAAGCGGAACGCTGAACAACACGCCATACTCATTCCACACCCGCTTTGAGAACGGAAAAGGGACAAACCCAGAGGAATTGATCGCTGCAGCTCACGCCGGCTGCTTTGACATGGCCCTCTCGTTCATGCTCACAGGGGCCGGGTTTCCTCCGGAAGAGCTGAAGACCACGGCGACCATCGTGATGACGCAGGAGGGCGTCCACTGGACGGTGACTGAAGCGAAACTGGACCTTCATGCCAAGGTGCCACAGATCACCAACGAAAAATTCCAGGAAATTGCCCACCAGGCAAAATCTGGATGTCCTGTTTCCAAGCTTTTCACAGCGAAGGTTACCCTGGACGCCCGGCTGGTGTAGTGCAGATGATCATGAACGGATTGATCGATTAATCAAAGAAACCACGCAGGAAGACGTTTTCGCGCAAGACAGTCTGGTATGAACCAGCGTCTTCCTCTGGTTTCAACTTGATGACCCGTCCCCGCGCATCGTTGGCCTGAATGAAAACATCTCCCGAAGATACGTCTACCGCTAGCGCACCGATGTCATCCACGGTCGGGGTCTCATCAAAAGATTTCTCGAACTTTGTCCCGTCAGCGAGCAGGCCAGAAACCTTGAGCGACAAGGCAATCCCAAAAAAAGACACATCGCACAACGACAGATAAAGATTGGCTCCAGCAAAACCGGGGCCGGCATCCAACAACTTGACGCCATCCAAGATACCGGTGCAGTCAAGGCCCGGAACGACTCCACTGTTGCCTGCCAAAGCAACGCTCGCATTCGACACGGAAAAAAGGCGCGCGCCGTCCGAACCCCCAAAAACCACTGCCAGGCTGGATGAATCAGGCGCAAAAATCCCGGAAACATCCTCTTGATCCGGAATGCTTGAATCCAGCCATGCCGCTGGCGGTTTGCAAGCACCGTCTGAAAACGGCAAGAAACTTTTCAGCAATCCGGACTTTCCGCCGACAAAAATGCGTGACGACCCAGCATGCAAAAAAACTTTTTTCACCGCAAAAGACAAATCACTGGACTGGAAACACTCGAGCGCCGTCGACGCCATGTTCGCAGAGGCATTGCTGGCGGAATAAAGAGCATAACTGCCGGTTTGAGTTCCCATCACAAGCACGAGCAGGCCATCCTGCGAAACAAACACGGATTTCTTTTTCTCAGAAAAAGCGGATGGCAGGGAGAACGTCTCGTCCTGCCATGTGGACTGACCCAGATAACGGATCACTTTGACGGAGTCCGCGCCCGCACTGACAAAGGCCATGGCGGCTGCATCCGCGGCAGAAGCCCAGTTTTGGGTCGTCCGTTGATCCGGAATACTGAATTCACGGGCAGCGCCACTGGCGTCTGTCACTGTCAAGGTTGCAGGGCGAACGATGGCAACGGCGTCCAGGTTGGGCATGGCCTGGACCGAAATAATGTCGCCACTGGCACCGAGGTGAGCCGTCTCTGAAAGATCAACCGCATCAAACCACGAGATTCGCTGCGCGGCTTCACTGAAACCGAGAAAAAAACTTTGCTTCTGGACCAGGGTTTTGCGGACCACGATCTTTGCAATTGGCTGGTTTCCGGTCGGCGAAATAGCACCAGATGAACATGCCGTGACCAGAGAAAAAGCGATAAGAATCAGCGCAGCATGGTTCACTTCAACCTCCTGGCACGCGCACCAAATCGCGCCTCGATGCCAACATAAAGAGCCGCGTTGTCCATACGGACATCGCCAAATTCACCGTAAGAAAAACTGGTCCGTTCGTAGCGCAAGCCGGCAAGCAAATTGATATCCTCGTCAGCTCTGAGCTTTTGTCCGGCTGATGCATCCAGTCCAGTCAATAACGAATTACCCTTCAGTGAGGCAGCTGATCCACTCCTGCGATCCTTGAGCGCGACAGAGAGGTCAGCCGAACCGATGGATAAGGAGCCCGTCACGAAACGACCATCCAGTCTGACCAAGCGCAACCCGCCCTCGACTTTCATCCCCTTCAAGCTGGATTCGGTCCTGATCCCCGCGGCTTCGCCCATTTTTGAGACCATCGCGGACTGGAAACCGCCGATCCCGAAATAGACGGGCCAAGCTGTCTGCAGGCCAGACCATGTCCCCCGCAATGTCGTGATATTCATTCCGCTGGCGGGGACGATCTTGCGCGCACCGCTGTCCTGCACCCATGCACGGGACAAGTCCAGGCTGGCAGCCCAAGGCGCTGGCTTGACAACCTCATCAAGCGCTACGGTTTCACCTTCCCGTGCACGAACAGAAAAAATCGCGACTGGTTTTTCTCCCTCGGGAGGATAAACCTCGACGATGTTTGTCCCCTCCTTCATCACAAAACCAGATGGAATGGTTCCTTTCTCGCCCCCACGCACCTGTACGGCGTATCCCTGAAGGGAATTTTCGTATGCGGTCAACACCGGCAAGCCACCTTGCTGCCGCTGTCCGGAGAGGGGAAAGTCAAACTTGCCCACTGCCTTGCCTTCCAAAGTCGGGCGTTGGGCGCCACGGGTCATCGCCCAGGTCTTTTGTCGCGCGTAGTCGTGAGCCTCGAGAGCCGTCACCTGACCATTGGCATCGCGGTCGCCCGCCTTCAAGGATTCAAGAAAAAAGTGCGTGTAAATATCGCCCTTCAAAGACACTTCCTCACGCGCAGTCTCGCCGCGTGCTGCCGCTGCAAAAATCAAGAAACCCTCTGATGAGGCCTCGTCCATGTCAAAGGCGCTGGCGGCGACGCGGCCCTTGTTTCCGGCCATCAACTCCTGGGCTACAGGACTCAACCTGGATTTACCAACTCCAGAGTGGCAGGTCGCAAGGATCAGGAGTTTCCTGCGCGCCGGGATCCGGTCAAGCATGCGACGCAGTTCATTATGAGAGATCCCGGTCGACAAAGACTTGTCGGACGAGGTGTCATGCATCACCAGAACTTGTGCAAGATCGCCACCCTGCCCGCCCGGGGCAAGGGTCCCATGACCAGAAAAATAGACAATCAACCGGTCCGACGGATTTACCCGCTCACGCAACCGCTCGAAAATGTCACGCACGGCCTTGGCCGATGCCGACTGATTTTCCAGCACCAGTGTCTCGGCCGGAATGTCCGAGCCTCGGGCGATTGAGGCAGCAAAATTGCGGGCATCCAGCGCCGCAAATTTCAGCGTCGGCCAGAAGCCGTCACGATATCGATCGACACCCACTGACACGATGATTGTCCGTGCTGACTTGGCCTTAGCTTCCGTCTGCGGCCCCGGAGCCCCAATGGCTCGCGTTGCCAGGACAAAACACAGGCTGCCTGCGAGCAGGAATGCGGACACCGGCATTTTCAGGATTGCCATCATGTGTTGTGCCTACTTCTTGTCTCCGTCACTTTGGGGAATTCCGCCGACCTTGACGGTCTGACACTCCATCATCGCCGGCAAATTGCCACCTGGTTCGCGCAGGGGTGGAATCAACAGGGCAAGATTTTGTCGCGAAGTTGATCCCACCGCACAGAACCTGATCTTTCCAGTGTTTGCTGGCAGAGCCAGCTTCCAGATTTCCCCGGTCGGGTCGCGGTCGGGAACGAGCAACGCACCCTCCTGCCCCGGCAACAGATAACCTGCCGAAATCACCTGGTGGGACTCACTCTCCCGCTGGAATGTGACCAGCGCATATTTGCCTTCGGCCCCGCGCACCATGAGGGCCACAAGAGTCCCCGGACGGACTTCAGCCTCTGTATCAATTGCCAGAAAACGGTTACCAACTTTCACTTCCATGACCTCAAGGGATACTGGAAGGATGTCTCCCGCGCCCTTGAACCCGCCACCAGGAAGAACTGTGTCCGAATCCGTCATGACACCTGAACCACCTGGTAAATAAACATACAGTGCAATTGCAGCCGCAAGAGGCAGCACAACGGCAAGGGGCCACCAACTACGGCGACCGGCGCTGATTTGCGATTCAATCCGCTGCCAAACACGGCGACGGGTCAAGTCGTCCACTGCCGGGGAACCCGCTGCGCGGAATCCAGCCTCCGCTGCACGTATGAAGGCCTCATCATCGAGCAGCCGACCTTGGTCCTTCAACTCATCTGGAGGTGTCTTATTTTCGTCGTTTTTACCCATTGGCTTCACCCATTGCCATCTTCTCTGGTTCCACCCCGCGCAAGAATCCTTGCGCGCAGCCTTTCACGCAGGCGCGTCAAACGCGAAGTCACAGTTCCGACGCTTTCGCCGCGGCGCCTTGCAATTTCCGCCACGGGCAGCCCCTGACGGTAAAAAAGAGCCAGAGTATCTCCCCCTGGTTCACTGGCAACCTCGTCCATCAGGTGTCCAACCAGTGCGAGTTCCGCCTCCCGCTCCGCCATCTGGACAGGATCGTCACTGCCGCCAGCATTAAAGCCCGGTGCTTGACCTTCTGCCGCCATCTCAACCAGATCTGCCGGCTCAACCGGGATTTGCCGGTGGCTGCGGCGGATCGCGTCAATGCATGCATTCCGCGTTGTGACTGCAAGCCAGCCACGCAAGGACTTTGAGTCCTTGATCGTGCCCGCGCCATTTGCCAGTTTGATGAACACTTCCTGCACAACATCCTCCCGCGACTCACGATTCGCCAGGTACTTTCCGGCGATGAAGAAAACGAAATCCGCGTGACTTTCCCACGCACGTTTCAGCGCGGCGTGGTTGCCGCGCTGAATCTCCACCAGGTCGTCTTCTTCAAGTTTGCTGTGCATTAACCCGGAATATAGCACAGCACGGACCCTGGATCATTTCTAAAACTTCGCCTGCAGCGCATCGTCCAGGTTGAACCATTCCATGTTGAGGACGTTCTCGGGCCGCTCAATTTCAATCCGGGACATCGCACCAAAAATCGAGGGTTTAATGTCGAACACGTACTGCTCGGTGAGGGCGAATTTTCCTCCGAACTCCATCCTGGGCCGACCGGTCACCAGGCTGTCCTTAAGGCGAACCTGGTAAATCTGCTGCATTGAACCAGCATAGGCTGCCGCCACAAAGGTCAGTTTGTCCCCTGCCTCATTGACGAAAGACTGAGACGGCTTAGAGGAGATCGCCAACAGCTTATGGCTGGTGATCTTACCTGACGGACCGACCATGAAGAAGTGGACCAATCGGTTTGGCCCTTGTGAAACATAAGCCATGTGCGGCCAGCGCCCACGGTACTCACCAACGAAAACCAGCGAAGAATCCAGTGCAACCTGCTCGATCACAGCCATGGAATCCACGTCCACGATGGAGATCTTGTCTTTCTCCCGCACCAATACCCGTGATTTTTCCCCGCGCAGCGGCAAGGCCGACTCAAAGACCACACCTGCGGGAATGGTAACTGGCACCAGTTCAAGTTCTCCCTTGGCAATTGCCTGGGACATCGCGACCCGGTAAATTTTTTCGGCCGAACTGCGAACTAACAAAGTGTCTGTGCCGGGGATGACTATCGCCGAGCGGATTTGCTCGCTAGAATCCGGAATGACTGATCCAGCCAAAACATGGGCCAGGACTTGTCCATCTGGACTGATCTGCAACAACGCCAAGGAACCCAGGTCATCGCTCAGCGCCAGGATGCCGTCGGGCTGTGACGATCCCGGCACAGCGGGAAGCTCAGTGTAGGCACGCTGCCCAATCTTGCCCTGGAGACGAACGGGATTGCGATCGATTGAGCCGTCTTCCCGCACGATGAAGTATTCGTCGTCCGCAACCGCAATGACATACTTGCCACTGCTGCTGCCGATCACCCTTGCCCCATCCAGGCAACGACTGCGCGGAGAAGGCGAGTCACAAAATGGAACGGCGAACTGCCGTTCGATCTGGAATTTGGAAATCGACAGAGAATAGATCTTTCCCGTCGCATCATTTGCCAGCCACAGCCGGTCATTGTCGACGTTTGAGTTCATCGAAGAGGCAAAGTTGACGACGTCGTCCCCAAGGTCAATGGTCGATGAAGCACCATTTCTGTCGTTTGAACATGCACCCTGAACAAGGGTCGTGATGATCGAAACAATCAACACCTTTGAAGCGGCAAGCCTCGTTTTTTTATTTTTTTGAGCTTTCATTTTTTGTCCTCCTGATAAGTCGATTTTTAATCCCCGAATCACATTTCCGGCGCAGCCTTCAGAAGCGCAAGGTAAGTCCCGCCGACCATTCGGACTGGAATCCTTTGTCTTCAAAATCAAGAATGTCGATCTTGACCGGCAAAATCCGCGCTGAGCCACCAAGGTCCCCGCTTAAGTGGTCACCAAGCGTGGCAACCAGGGAAAATCCGGCAAAAGGACCGACTGTGGCGGACTCTTCCTTCTTTTCAAGATACCCGTCGCTCAGAGTGAAGGTGCGCCGCGCATGAGAAGCGCCAAGACGCAACACGAATGCACTTGTTTGCGGACGCAGAACCAAGCGGGTCGTCACAGCGGCAGTTGAAACGTCGGAGTAAAACCCCATTCGAAGGGGACCAGTGGACGGGCGTACGTTCATTGGCTGCTGCCCTGCGGAAGCGAGCATCAATCCAAGGCGTTTTCCGCTCACCTCAATGAAAAGGCCGCCCATGCTGTACTGCTCTTTCAATGGGCTATTACGGAATTTTTGGCCGTGATACTGGCCCGTGCCCAAGTAGGCACCTACCGCCGCCTCGATATCCCCGGGCAGAAGTTTTGCAGAGCCACCCCGGTTTTCTGATACGGTCTCATTGTCTTCATCAGCGTCGCGCCTTGCACCGACAGCTGGGTTTGAAATTGAAACCAGCACTGCGGCCATCATGAGCCTGAAAATCACGACAACCACGTTTGACCGGACATCTTTTTTGAAACATGCTTCGTTCATGGAAAGTCCTCCCACAAGAAAAGACGCAGGCAGGACCGTTTTGCTGCACTGAAATCTAAGATATTTGTAAATATCTGTTTTTAATGGGGTTTTTATGGTGAAAGTGTTTAAAATCAGGCTGGCTGGGCTGCTGCTGGCAACCACAATCGTTTCTGCCTGCCAATCTTTCCGGCGCGGCATCATCAGCCTGATCCCTTTTGACCAGGCACAAGCAGCCTCCGGCGAAACTGGATCCTTTCTGCAACCAAAAGAGGCTCCTGCGAACCAGAAAGCTGCCCTGAGGTTACAGATGGTGGCCAAGGGCTTTAACAACATCACCGACGTTGAATTTTTACCCGGAGAAAGCAAGCGCGCCGTGGTGCTGGAGAAAAGCGGCACCGCGTGGCTTGTTGACCTGGCTGAAAATCGCCGTGTCGAGCTGTTCAAAGTATCTGTCGCCACAACTTCGGAGCTCGGCTTGCTTGGCCTTGCTTTCCATCCCGGCTTTGAACAGAACGGCAAATTCTACGTGCACTTCAATCCGCGAAAGGACTTGTCGCGCGTCTCGGAATGGAACTGGAAAGCAACAAAAGGCGCAAAAAATCGGGAAGTTGAGGCAACGGAAGTCCGTGTGTTGCTGGAACTGGACCAACCCTATCAGAATCACAACGGCGGCAGCGTGGTCTTCGGACCCGATAAATTGCTGTACATCGGATTTGGGGACGGGGGCTGGCGAGGCGATCCCGAAAATCGGGCGCAGGATCCGACCACTTGGCTGGGCAAGATGTTGACGATCGATCCTGACAAACCCGGGGCAAAACCCGTGATTTTCGCCAGCGGACTGCGTAACCCGTGGAAGTTCAGCTTTGATGCGCGCGGTCGCCTGGTGGCCGGCGATGTTGGTCAAGACAAGTGGGAAGAGATCACTTTTGTCGAACGCGGCGCCAATCTGGGATGGCGCATATACGAGGCATCCCACTGCTACGATCCCGGGCGCGACTGCGCAAAGAAATTACCGAACGCCCTCGGCCCCATCGCGGAGTACGATCATTCGCAGGGCGCGAGCGTCACGGGCGGGTATGAATTCGGCGGCAAGGACGTCGACGCCATCCGAGGACGGTACGTCTTCGGGGATTTTGTGTCAGGGCGGATTTGGAGCATTATCTTGCCTGACAAGACACCAGCCACCCCCGTTGGGATCAAAGATTTCCGGTTTCATGGCAAATGGGAAATCCTGATATCGACTTTTGCGCGCGATGCCGATGGCCAGCTTTACGTCGCGGACTACAGCGGTGGTGCCATCTATCGATTGCGCTGAAACCCGCAGAAACGAAAAAACCCGGAGCCAAACGGCTCCGGGTTTCTTTCGTTAAAGTGGCGGGAGCGACGGGACTCGAACCCGCGGCCTCCGGCGTGACAGGCCGGCGTTATAACCAACTTAACTACGCCCCCACGTTCGAAAAGGTATAAAGGTCCATCGTCCTGACTGTCAATTGATAATTACCCGACACGGGAAAAAGCCCCCAGTCACAGGGTCCGTAGTCCAGCCCAGAAGTCAGGCGTCGGCTTCCAACAGTTCCCTCTTCTCTTGGAGCCTCTCTTGGAGCCTCTCTTGGAGCCTCTCTTGGAGCTTCTCCTTGAGCTTCTCCTTGAGCTTCTCCCGGTGCACCCAGACGAAGAAAACCGCAGTCATGGCAATGAGATCCATGAATTCCCCCGGCACCCACATGATCAGGCCGCCCAGGTGCTGGTCGACATGATGGCCCCAGGTCCACCACCCAGGCACAGGACGTCCCTCGTAGGCATACCAGACCCGGTCGGCAAAGGTGAGGGCAACGGACAAGCCGACACTCGTGGCCATGATCGAGATCAAGAAAAGAATCCGCGCAGGCAAGGGCAAAGGCGCCTTCATCGGGTGCGGGTCTATGATGTTACGCCACAGCAAGATGGACGTGATCGAGAACGTCCCGTGCTGGATCAGGTGATAGTAGTCATTAAGAAGGGCCAGATTGTACCAATAAGGAACATGCCAGAAGAAGAAATTGGCTTGGAACAGGATCAAGGCCGGCAGTGGCCGACTCAGGAAATTGAACACCCACATCAGCCTCCGCTGGCGGACCAGGGGGAAATAGACATGGCGTCGGGTCCAGGGCGAAATACCCCGAATCACGATGAAAAAAGGAATCCCAAGCATCATCAGGGGCACGCCGATATTGGTAACCATCAGGTGCTGGATCATGTGGACGAAGAACAGCTGGTCCGAAAGGGGGTCGATGGGCGGTACCAGGGACAGTATCAAGACCACTATGCCAGCGTAAAAACTGGCAATCTGCCATTTCTTGACCGGAAGCGGACCCCGAAAGGCCTTGAGGCCACGCCAATACAGCCATGCCATGATCACAAACAAGATCAGAGCCGGATCCCAAGCCCATTTGACCACAAAAGACCCTTCGGGGAGGCGATCATAAAGGTCGTGGGCGTATGCGGTGCTGCTGAAAAACATTTGGGGCTCCCGGGAGGTTCAACTCCTGAGGCCCCAAACTACCCCGGACAGGATCCGGGTCAAGCTGAATCGAACCGCACAAAAACCAAGTCCTCTGACAACCTCAGGGGGTCGAGGGCGCCGCGTCGGGGGCGGCAGCCGGCGTTTCGCCGATTCTGAAGCAATCAGGCTTCAGGGCATCGCACTCCTTGGGGTGAACCACGAAGTGAAGCACCAGGAAAGTTGCAGATGCCATCACCATGCCGGCCAGTAGCATGTTGGTCAGCACCTTGTTGTCGTAACGAAGGTGCATGTACCAGCCACAGACCATGGCGAATTTGATCAAGGACATGGCTATCAGCGAAATAACCAGTACCTGGTTGGAAATGCCAAGAGCATCCTTTTTCTTGAAAATCCACCACTCCATGAACGTAATCACACAAAGAATCACGGCAAAAACAATGTAAAGCTTCACTGAAGCATGTTCTTTTTCACCGTGAGAATGGCCAGCTGCATGAGAACTCATAAGGAATTCCTTTCCTTCTGTCAGACGTATACGAACAGATAAACAACGGTGAAAATGATGATCCAAACCACGTCGACAAAGTGCCAGTAAAGCCCTGCCACTTCGACCATGGTCGAATTAAACCACTTTTCACCTTTCACCAAGGACGTGACCAGGATGGCAAGCATCCAGATCACCCCGACTGTCACGTGAGCACCGTGACACCCAGTCAGCACATAAAAACTGGAGGCAAAAATGTTGGTGGAAAGGCCAAGACCATCCTTCAACACGAAAGTACTGAATTCGTGGTACTGGAAGCCAAGGAAAATCAGACCACCAATGGCTACAATGGCAGTCCAGAACTGGAAGAGGCGCAAGCGCTTTTCATTGCAATAATGCAGGGCGAGCACCATTGCCACAGAACTCATCAACAGATCGAAAGTACTTAGGGTCGTGATATCGATCTCATAGACCTGCTGGGGTGTAGGGCCGGAAACACTGCGATTTTTGTGAATCAGGTAGTTGCCGATCAGCGTCCCGAACAAAAAGCATTCGGACGCGATCAGGGTCCACATGGCGAATTTGCGATTGTCCACGCCCGTATTGGTCGGATGCGCATGGGCATCGTGGCCATGGGCCGCCAGTGCGGAACCTGTGTGGTGAGAGTCGAGCATCACTATATCTTCTCCTGTGTCAGGCTTCGTGTCTTCTCAGATCAAGGTTTTTCGTACGACCAGCCAAACGACGCGCCAAGCACCACCAGTGCCCCGGTCACGCTCGTGCCAATTGCCACCGCGGTGCCAAAGCTGGGCAGGAAGAACCCCGTGCCAATCAAGAGAATCCCGAAAGCCAGCACAATGGGCCAGAATGAGGGGTTCGGCAGGTGAATCTTCGAGATGTCAACCTTGGGCGGAGGCGGCAGCGTCTTGCGCTTGCCATCTTCCGTGTATTTCTGATGCCAGAAATCATCGAGGTGCTTGACCGTCGGGATGACGTCGAAATTGTGCTCGGGCGGCGGCGACGGCAATGCCCACTCGAGCGTGCGGCCGTCCCATGGATCGTTGCCGGCAACCTTGCCCTTCCAGAGGCTCCAGAAGACGTTGACGGCGAACAGGATCGCACCAACTGCAGTCATGTAGGCACCCATCGTACAGACCACGTTCCAAAGATTCCAACCCTGGTCAGGAGCGTAGGTGTAAATACGCCTTGGCATGCCCTGCAAACCAAGGAAGTGCATCGGGAAGAACGTCAGGTTGAAACCGAGCATGTACAGCCAGAACTGGATCTTGCCCAGGGTCTCGTTCATCATCCTGCCAGTGACTTTCGGGAACCAGTAATAAATGCCGCCGAAAAGTGCCATCACGGCGCCGCCGTAAAGGACGTAGTGGAAGTGGGCGACGACGAAGTAAGTGTCGTGATGCTGGGTGTCGATGGCGGGTGACGAGTGCATAATTCCCGACAGGCCGCCGAAAGTGAACATCGCAACGAAGCTGATCGCGTACATTGCCGCAGTGGTGAAGCGGATTTTTCCACCCCAAAGGGTTGAGATCCAGTTGAAGATTTTCACACCGGTCGGGACGGCGATCAACATGGTCGCTGCCGAGAACAGCGCATTGGCCCAGGGGCCCATGCCGACCGTGAACATGTGGTGCGCCCACACGGCAAAGCCAAGGAACCCGATCGCGCAGGTGGAGTAAACCATGACCGTGTAACCGAAAAGCGGCTTGCGGCTGAACGTGGACAGGATCTCAGACACGATCCCCATGCCCGGAAGAATCAGGATGTACACTTCGGGGTGGCCGAATACCCAGAACAAGTGCTCCCACATCAGGACGTAACCACCTGCACCTGGATCGAAGAAACCCGTCCCAAAGGCACGGTCGAACGACAACATCACACAGGCCACTGTGATCACCGGCAAGGCCAGAATCAGCAACACCTGGGTTGCCAAGGTCGTCCAAATGAAAATCGGCATCTTGAGCAGCGTCATGCCGGGGGCACGCATGTTGATGATGGTCGTAAAAAAGTTAATGGCCGCAATCAGTGACGCCAGACCAAGAATCTGAATACCCCAGACCCAGAAGTCTACCGACACGGTCGGGCTGTATTGTTTGAGCGTCAGATTAGCGTAGGCGAACCAGCCAACGTTCGGCATCTGACCGATCAAGTATGAGAAGTTCAGCAGCAAACCGCCGAACAAGAAAATCCAGAAGCTCAATGCGTTGAGTCGCGGGAAGGCGACGTCGGGAGCACCGATCATGAGGGGCGTGAAATAGTTAAAAAACGCGGCACTGAGCGGCATGATGAACAAAAAGATCATCGAAGTGCCGTGCATGGTGACCAGGCCATTGTAGGTTTCCGCGGAGATGATGCCGTTGTTTGGCATCGCCAGCTGCGTGCGCATGAGCAGCGCGTCGATTCCTGCGATCACCAGAAAGGCCAGCGATGATACGGCATAGAGAATGCCGATCCGCTTATGGTCCACCGTGGTGATCCAGCTCCAGATTCCTGTTTTCGGATGTGCGTGTGCAGACATGTGTCAACTTCCTTCGCGAAGCTTTAATAGGTCTTGTAAGTCGATTGGCGGAGATACGCAGTCAGCGCCTTGATCTCCGGTTCCGTCAGCCCCAGGTTAGGCATGAGCGACCCGGGCTTGAGTTCCATCGGGTTGCGCAGCCAAACGGCCAGGTTGTCATCCGTATTCTTGCGTGTACCGGCCGCCAGGTGTGAACGGGATCCAAAGTTGGACAGGTTCGGACCGATCTTGTCACCCGGGATGCTGGCGCTCGGCGTGCCTTCGATCACGTGGCAGGCGACACAGCGGGCGAACAACTGCTCCCCTTCGCGCTGTGATGCAGTTTCGACTTTGGGCGCCGTGTTATGCGCCTTCACCCAGCGGTCGAAACCTTCTTTCGTGTGCACCACACCAACATGGCGCATCAGGGCATGGGAGGAACCACAAAGCTCAGCGCATTGCCCCTGGTAGTAGTCTCCACCAGCGACTTCAGGCTGTACAGCCAACGGAGTCGTGAAAGCAAGGCGGTTGATGTTGCCGTTGATGGCCGAGGTTTTGCCGCCAAATCGAGGAATCCAGAAGGAATGCGAAACGTCCGCCGAAGTGATCGTCAATTCAACTGGCGTATTCTCAGGAAGGTGCAGTTCGAAAGCTGTCTTGATGCCGTAGTCGGGGTATTGGAACTCCCACCACCACTGGTGACCTATCACGTGAACCTTGACGGCGTCTTCACGGACCGGACGGCCTTCGTGCTTGAAGATGTATTTCCAGGTGGGGACTGCGATGAAGATGAGCAGAACCACCGGGATCACGGTCCACAGGAACTCCAGCGCGACGTTACCGTGCAACTGCTTGGGTGGAGTGTCGTCACCCTCTTTCGCCCGGAAGCGATAAAGCGTGTACACGAGAGGGACAGCGACGGCGAAAAAAATCCCGATCGTGACAACCGTTGTGATCAGATAGACGTGGTTGATGTCACGCGACCATTCAGTCAACCCCGCAATCGTTGACATCGGGCTGTCGAAGCCACCGTCGATCTTGTAGGGGGCCTCGTCGAACGATTTTTGCGCCCATGCAGATGCCGACACCAGCCATGCCATCGAGGCAAGCCCGGTGCGTTGCAGCAGACCCATCAACCTTGCGACAGATGAACCTGGGATTCCGGTTTTTCTTCTCATTTGCACTTCCCTGACTGATTTCGCTTACGCCAACAATTTCGATTCAATCCTGGATTTTGACTTCCAGGGGAACTTTCACAGATTTTCCAGAGACGACAAAATCAAGGACCCACTTGCCCGGCATATGTAGTTTCACGCCATCCACGGAGAACTGGCCCGCGGAGTCACTTTTGACCACAGGCTTCGTCACCATACCGTGATTGTGTTCGGGCATGCGTGCGTCAAACGATTCAAGCTTGAACGACGATGGGGCCGGTTGACCGTCCTTACCAATCAGGCGAACCTTTAGTTTCAGGATCTTGTCGGGGCCGATGCGCGCCGGTTTGCCGCCTTGCTCTGCCGACCAGGCAAGCGATACCGGAATCCCGGGGATCTCGTAGGTTTGGGAGTTCGACTTGGCATCGCCTTGCGATCCGCGCGCGATCGCGCTAGATGCAACGAGGAAGAGGACTGCGGACAGGAACTTTCCGTTGATTCTCTTCAAGGAACGACTTCTCCACAACTGAGCAGAAGCAATATCCACCCACAGGCGGCCAGTGCAAGAGACACATAAGAGTACCATGAAAGGGATAAACCCCCGCACGGCTTTTCGCAATAAAAAGTCTTTTGGTGGTGGCATGTTGCGGCCCGTTTTGCGAGTCATTCTCATCACTGGTACGGCTGCCGCTTTTTTAATCACCTACATCGGTATCCTGGACCCCCAACCCGCCAGCCGGAAACCCATGAGCGACAGGGATCTGCGCCAGATCGTCGCCGGCATGGCACTGACCAGTCCACCGCGGCCTCGACCAGGATCCGTCGAGGCGCAGCGCGCCCACATCGGACGACGCCTCTTTTTCGACACCCGTCTGTCCGCCAACCAGCAGGTCGCCTGCAGCACTTGCCACCAGCCGGACAAATCCTTCACGGACGGACTGCCAGTTGCCAAAGGCATGGGCCTGACGGCGCGAAACGCTCCGACCATCATCAACACCTTCAAGTCGCCCTGGTTTTTCTGGGATGGCCGTGCAGACTCACTGGAAGCACAAGCCATCGGTCCCCTGGAAAACGCAGAGGAGCATGGGCTAGACCGTGCAAGCCTTGCCGCAATCTTGCGCCAGAATTACGGCACAGAGTTGCTCGCCTACTTCCCGGCCAGACCTGCCACCGCACGGCCTGAAACGCGGCAAGATTTGCAAACAGGAAATCTGGACGCATACGTCCTGGCCACCACCGGACCTTACCGCCGGCTGACTGAGATCCTGAAATTTGCCGCCAACGTGGGAATCCAGCCGTCCCAGGCCATAGGGCAGATCCTTGCGCCGCAACCAGCGGGTGGCTCCCGCATAGACGACGACCTGACGGTTGCCCGTGCCGCGCTTGCACTCGCCGCATGGGAGAAATTGCAGGTTGCGAACCAGTCAACTTTCGACCGCTTCGTCAATGGCGTGATCAACACACAGGAAAAAAACCTTGAACAGCTGTCCGCGGAAACTGGATTTGGTCCCGATGCGCTGGCCGGACTACGCATTTTTACCGGCAAGGGCAATTGCATCCTTTGCCACCGCGGACCGACACTCTCGGATCATGAATTTCACAACATTGGACTGGGTGACACGCCGCGGCAGGAACAGCTGGAAATCAAGGCTTGGGTTGCCGATGTCGCTGGCCGCGCCAAGGGACTTGACGAAGTCCTGTCGTCACCCTGGAATTGCCGTTCCCCTGCCTGGCGCCAACTAGACAACGCCCGGGAAGCTCAAGTGCGTGCAGACATGCCCGCATGCCAGGAAATGATTTTTCTTGATCCCGGAAACCTGGAAAACACCGGCGCCTTCAAAACTCCGACATTGCGGAATGTTGCGCTCACAGCGCCCTACTTTCATGATGGGCGTGCCGCTACCCTTGACGATGTGATCAATCATTACGACCGCCTTGGAGAACCGGCCGTGGTAGGCCACCGCGAGGAAAGCCTGCGACCACTTTCCCTGACCGATACGGAGAAGAAGCAACTCAAGGCATTTCTGGAATCGCTGACCTCGCCGGTCGAGGATCTAAGCCAGACAACGCATTGAATATCTTCCCGGCCGATCCTTTCAATGCCGTGACTGCTATTGCGGAATGGGTTCCTGCCTCCGCTTCTTGCATCTGAACATTCCGGGAGGATCCACTCATGCGGATTGTGCTTGGAGTCAGTTCACCAGAAAATCATGTCCACGCAATGCAACTCATCGCGGCCTTGCGATTTCCCAAAACGGAAATTCACGCAGTGCACGCCATCGACCGGCTCACCGGGCCCGAGTATTTCGGCCTGCAACCCGGATCAGGAGATCTTGCGGCACGCATCGAGCTGATGCAGCAACAAGGTGCCGAAGCACAGCTCCGTGACGCCGCGGCTGCATTGGAAAACCTTGGCATGCGGGCAATCCGCCGCGAAATCCTTGGAGGCTTCCCGGGGTCTGCGTTATGCCATTACGCCGACACCGTCAAAGCGGACTTGATTGCGCTGGGCTGGCAACAACATGGTCCGGTCGAGGGTTTGCTCGCAGGCAGCGTTGCGCGGAGCGTCATGGTCAACGCGCACCAAAGCGTCTTGATTGCGAAGAGGTCATACGGCCATGGTCCACTGAAATGCGTGCTGGCCACCGACCATTCGGAGTACATGGACAGTCGCGTCGCGCAGTTCATCTCCATGCATCCCGTTGGCATCAACGAAGTGACTGTGGTCAGCGCATTCCCTCAGCGCGTGGCCAACACGCTGGGATACTTGATGCCCGAAGCGGCAGGAGATGTCCGTCCGTGGATTGCGCAGAAGTTACAGGAAAAGAACGAGTTGCTGGTCAAACGGCTGCAGGACCTGGGGCCGGTTTCGTGCCAATCCGTTGTCACCGCGGAACCGGTCCACAAGGCGATTGCGACGGCCATGAAGGACACCAACGCAGACCTGCTGATCATGGGCGCGCACGGGCACGGATTCTATGCACGCGCGATGTTGGGCAGCATCAGCTACCAACAGGCAATTTACGAACCACATTCCTTGTTGGTGCTGCGGGGATAACTCGGGAAGCCATCGCAAATACAGACAACAAAAAACCAGTGAGCCCCTGAGGGCCACTGGTTTCGTTCACTGCCGGGGTCCGACAGAGTTCGATGCAACACAGAAATCAGTTAAGGATCGTGCCCGAGCCTTTGGCGAAGCGAACTTTTTTGCCGCCTTCAACCTTGTAACCAACACGGGTCGGCTTTTTGGTCTTGGGGTCGACCAAGGCAACCTTGCTGATGTGCAGCGGAGCTGCCTTGTCAACGATTCCACCTTCCTGATCGGACACGGATGGCTTCGTGTGACGCTTCACCAGATTGACGCCAGACACGTAAACCGCGTCATGCTTGCGGTCGATCCGGTCGATCTTGCCTTTCTGACCAGCACAGCGGCCTGAAAGAACCACAACTTCATCGCCTTTCTTCAGGCGGCACTTCACTTCTTGTTTGGTCACGACGCTCATGGGTACTCTTCCGATACGTTCATAAATGGAATCCGGTGTTTATGCCAAACACCGGGTCACGTCAAGCAGGATCCCACGCAAAAGATGCCGCCGCCCCAATCTTAGGTTACGCCTCCAAGGGACATCTGCTACCATCTGGCAACTGGCCAATTTCTTTGAGGATTGGACAACATGAAGCTGCTCATGTCGCGACTCACTGCCCCCGCCCATGCGGTGGTCTGTACCCTGCTCGTTGCCCTGACCTTGCCCGTGCTGGTCACCCTGGAGGCCTCACTGGCCAAGGCGGCGCCCCCTTCAGCCGGGCTGACCGTCGATCCGCCCGAGGTCGTCCACTGGACGCCAGCCGGAGCAACCCAGGTGGAAAAGGACCTGGTCGAGGTGGCCTTCCGCCTGTCCACCAGCCGCGGTTTTGCTCTTTACGAAGATCGGATCAAGTTCGCCCCACCGTTTGGATTTGAGGAAGTCGCACGGACCGCACCGGTCGGAACCGTCAAACCTGACCCGATCTCCGGTGAACCCGCGAAACTGATCGAAGGTGGAGAGTTTTCCCTGCGATTCCGGGGCCCTGTTGCCACCCTCGGCGGAAAAGTTCAAACCAGCGTGACCTACACGGCATGCGCCGAAGGCGTATGCCTGTTCCCCTACACTGGCAAATTCGAAATTCCCCTTACCATGCTGGCGCCCGGTACCGCGGAAGCGGCGATTTTGCCCTCGGGGACGGTTGGTACGCCCGCGGTTGAACCCGCGTTGGAAGCCTCTGGGGAAGTTTCAAAGGAGCCCGCCGGCAGCGTAGACTTCGAGACGGGCCTTGCGCGCAAACTCAAGTCCGGCACCTTGACCCTGTGGGCGCTGCTGGCAATTGTCTTCATTGGCGGGCTGTTGACCAACTTGACGCCATGCGTGGCACCGATGATCCCGATCACCATCCGGATCCTGGGCGGGCATGATAGCCATGGCCTGCGCAACTCGTCGCTGTACGCGGCTGGTATCCTGGTCACCTACACCATCGCAGGGGTGGCCGCGGGATTAAGTGGCGGTCTGTTTGGCAGCATACTGGCAAATGCCCAGTTCAACCTTTTCTTCGCTGCAGTCATGGGTATTCTTGGCCTGACCATGCTGGGCTACGGAAACTTCGCGGCGCTGCAGACGCTTGGCACCAGGTTCGGCACAGGAAAACCGTCTGCCCTGAACATGTTCCTGATGGGGGCCGGCGCCGGGCTGGTGGCATCTCCGTGCACCGGACCGATCCTTGCTGCGTTGCTTGCTTACACGGCAAAATCAGGTTCCTTCGCGGAAGCTGTCTCGCTGATTGCCACTTACAGCCTTGGTTTCTCGCTGCCATACGTGGTTCTTGGAAGTGCAGCCGCGCGCGTCACCAAGGTTCGTGTGAATTACCGGCTGCAATTGGTCACCAAACTTGTCTTCGCTTCCGTCATGTTCGCGCTTGCACTCTACTACCTGCGCGTCCCTGCCTATGGCCTGCTGCAATCCATCAAACCTTACTTCGACACGCTGACATACATCTTTGCGCCAGTGGGCATCGCAATGGTGCTCGTTTGGATCGCTGTTCCCGCCCTGCACAACTCCAAGGCGGCCAGCCTGCCACCCGCAGCCGCACTCGCCATCGCCATCTTCTCTGCGAGCCAGCTTTACCTGGCGGGTCCATCCGCTGCAGGGAGCATCGCGACCCAAGACGCCCTGAAGTGGCACAAGGAAGAGGTTGCAGCCTTTACGGAAGCCAGAATCAGCGGCAAGCCACTCCTTGTCGACGCCTGGGCTGAGTGGTGCGACGCATGCAAGAAAATGGATGTCACGACTTTTGCTGATCCTGCAGTGATCGCAGAGCTCAAGTCAGGATGGATCCTGCTCAAGCTTGATCTGACAGAGGGCAGCGATGCCAATGATGCTCTCCAGGACAAGTATGGCCTGCAAAGCCTGCCGACGCTGACGATGGTCGGACCGGATGGCGACCTTGAGAAGAAAGAGGCGATATCTGGCTATACGCCGGCGGAAACGCTGCTGGAGCTGACGCGACAATTCAAGAAACAGAGCGCTGGACAGGCACCTTGAAGTATTTCCTTCTATACGTCTGCACCGCGACAAGGGTGGAAGCCACCAAAGCGGCGCTCGCGCGGCTGGAGGCCAAGCCCGTTGAGTCCGCATTCGTGCGTGCTCCCACCTGGGAGATTGACCACCCGCTGCTGCAGGGCAGGCTGCTGGAAGTCACCATGCTCTCCGATCTGGACGGCATCACGCCGCACTTGCGCCATTTCCCAGTCGACTTGCTGATCTATGACGAACGCCCCATGGGCGAAGAGAAAGCGGTCGAAGCCCGGGCCGCGATCAGCAAGATCCGGGACGACGTGGCGGCATTTGCCGAGCTTTGGGGTCCAGATTTCCTGTTCCCGATGAGCCGGGTGGTTGCCATCCTGCGCAGTGATGCGAAAGACATGCAGCCCGGGGACCGCCAGGCGGACGTATCCCGAAGCCTTGAACTTGGCCGCGTCCAAGTCCGGGACGTGATCATCGATCCACCGCGCACAGCTCAGCTTCTTCGCTGGATCTTCCGTGTGATCGAAAGCCGGCACACAGATCCCCTGAAAGAACCGGCAAAAACATCGGACTCAAAGGATCAAGGGCGTCCGCGCGCGGGGATCGCATTCAGCGGCGGTGGACTTGAAGGCTTTCTTTTCCAGACCGGTTGCCTGCACGCCCTCGAGCAAGCGTTGGATACGAAAAATGGCCGGGACCTGCGCGATTCCGGGGTTTACTCGGGTGTCAGCAGCGGTTCAATCATGGCCGCGATGACAGCAGGCGGCGTGCCGACCGAAGAAGTGATCAAGGCGCTGCACGGCAAGTCCGAAAGGCTGCCACCACTGAGCAGCAAGATCCTCTTCGATGTCGCAGGAATGGACATTGCAAAGCGCATTGGTTTTGAATCCTTGTCATGGTCTGGGCTGGATCCCCAAAAATGGGTCAACAAGATTTTCCGTGCCTTTCCCACTGGATTTTTCAAGGGTGAAGCGCTGAAAAATTACTTCAAGGAAGCGATCGAGGCATACAAGTTCAAGGATTCGTTCACCGCCAACACCGATCGCAACAGCGAATTGTATATCGGCGCAACTGATCAGGATTCGTTTGAACACGTCGTGTTTGGCAAGGCACCCTGGGAAGACGTAAGCATCTCAGAAGCCCTTCGCGCCTCATGTGCACTCCCGCCATTTTTCATGCCGGCAAAAGTCAAAGACCGTTGGTTTGTCGACGGCCAGATCACCAAATCCTGCAACGTAGACTTGCTGATCGAGCGCGGATGCCAGCTGGTTTTCATCGTGGATCCCCTGAAACCTTATGGAACTCTGGTACCCGGTTCCGTGGATAAGCTGGGCGGCATCTATTCGACCATCCAGGCGATCAAAGCCCTGGTCTCGACGCGCTTTCACATCACCCTGATGCACTTGACGGAACGTTACCCGGACGTCGACTTCATCGTCTTCCAACCGGACGAGGAATGCGCCGAATTGATGTCGGGTTCGCCAATGCGCTACCGGATCCGCACGCGGATCGTGCAACTGGCATACGAACACACGATGCGCCAACTGCGCGAACGCCACCAGGTCTACCAGACCAAACTGGAAAAATACGGCTTCAAGCTGCACCCGGTCATGAGGCTCCTGGAACTGGAAAGGGACAATGCCAAGTTTTTCAAGTCCCTTGATTAAGGGGCGCCTCCTTCGTCGCTACAAGAGATTCTTTGCCGATGTGGAATTGATCGATGCCCACCCAGGCATGGATCCGTCGGCGCGTGACGGAACGCCTCCCGTCGTCGTCGCACACTGTGCCAATACCGGAACGATGAAAACCTGTGCTGATCCCGGCAGTACGGTTTACCTGTCGTGGAATCCCGACCCCAGGCGCAAGCTACATTTCACCTGGGAGTACACTGAAATCCCTGGTGGGGGCTTGATCGGCGTCAACACCGGGCGCCCCAATCAAATTGTCGCAGAGGCAATCACTGAAGGGCGCATCCCTGCCCTTTCTGGATACTCAAATTTGCGCAGAGAAGCCCCGATCAGCAAGCAGTCGCGTTGCGATATCCTTCTTGACCGCGATGGCAGCGGCAGGGAACTGTGTGTGATCGAAATCAAGAACACGACTTTGAAAATTGACCAATGCGTTGCCTTTCCGGACGCCGTTACCGAGCGGGGACTGAAACACCTGCACGAATTGCAACGGCTTGCCAGCGAAGGCGTCCGCAGCGTGATGCTGTTTCTTGTGAATCGCCCGGACGGCCAGGTTTTCCGCGCCGCTGACGAGATTGATCCGCGCTATGCCAGCGCCCTGCGGGATGCGGCAAAGGCAGGCGTCGAAGTCATGGCCTGGCGCAGTACAAACACCCTCGCGGGGATGGAAGTCGGCCGCGAGGTTCAGGTTTCGCTCGATTGACCAACAGGACAGGAGTCGCCCACATGCCCGGAAAGATCAAACAACCCACACTGACCCTGTACCATTACTGGCGTTCATCGAGTTCGTGGCGTGTTCGCTGGGGCCTGAAAATCAAGCGTCTGGATTATCGGGATGTGCCGGTGAACCTGCTCGCTGATGCGCAAAAGTCGCCGGACTACCTGAAAGCCAACCCGGCTGGCCTGGTGCCTGCGATTGAAGTAGACGGCAAGTGTTTTGGTGAGTCGCTGGCGATCCTGGAATGGCTCGATGAAACATGGCCAGAGCCGGCTCTGTTGCCAAAAGACCCGCTGGGCAGGATGCACGTCCGCCAACTTGCCCTGCAAATCGCCTGCAACACCCAGCCAGTACAAAACCTTTCCGTGATGCGCATGCATAGCCAGGACCAGACAGCCCAGCGCGCATGGGCGCAGCATTGGATTGCGAAAGGCCTCGATGGCTATGAGAAAATGCTGACCGCGGGCCAGCCCGGGAAGTTCAGCCACGGCGATCAGGTGACGATGGCTGACCTGTGCCTTGTTCCGCAGGTTTACAATGCCAAAAGGTTTGATGTCGATGTCGCGCGCTGGCCAATTCTGGAAGGCATTGCAGCACGCTGCATGGAATTGCCGGAATGCAAGGCCGCCCACCCTGACAAACAGCCGGGCGCCATCCTGGTCAGTTCTTGATGACCTTTGCCAACAGAAAATCCAGGTACGGCGTCTGGGGCTTTGCAGTCACATACCAGCGCTTGTAGTAGAAGTAATTGCGCATGATCAGTTTCACGTAGTTCCGGGTTTCCTGGTACGGAATCCGCTCAACGGCAATGAGAGGGTCGTCGAAGGGGATTTCCCGGGACCATTTATCTGCAGCTGATGGGCTGGCGTTGTATGCAGACAACATCAGCACTGGGTTTTTGAAATTTGCCATCAACCGATGAACGTGGTGAACACCCAGGGCGACGTTGAGCTCGGGGTCGTTGAGGTTGTTCCTGTCACGCATGGCGCGGGCCAATTTCTCTCGCTTTTCTGGCCCGACATAACCGCGGGACAGCTTTTGCATTTCACCCCTCGCAGTAGCCGGCATGAGCTGCATAAGGCCCGTCGCGCCCACCGGGGACTGTGCCTTGGGGTTGAACACGCTTTCCTGACGGATGATGGCAAAAATGAAGTCAGGATCCACGCCCAGGCGACGGGAATAATCGTGCACCAGGTTTTCGTGGTCACGGGGGAAGAAGATTCGCTCGAATCCGGCAGGCAAGGCATTACGGTATGCGCGCGGCAAGCTATCCATCAACTTTATGGCGTCAAGCCACTCCTTGCCTGAGTACAATGCCATCGCCCGCGAAGCTGTCTGATCCGGATCAGCTTCATTGGTGGCAACCTCACGCAATTCGCAAATTGCCTCTGATGACAGGCCCGCACGCAAAAGGCCAGCAATACGGACCATGGTCGACCGGTCTTCACCGCTAAATGGTTCAAAAAGGAAATCAGCACTGAAGCGCGGTGTGCGCGAAGGTTCAATCACATATTTTTTGTTCGTCGTCCGCTCATGCATCACGTGGCCAAGGACACCGTAGTAAGTGGAGTAAAGTTCCGACGACAAGCGACGCCAGTTGTGCAAGGCAAGGTCGTGACGCTTCAGGGCCGCCTGCGTACGCCCTGACCAAAACAACGAAAAACCCAGCAGGGACGCTGACTTTTTTGCCGCGGGCAACATGTCCTGCTTGCGGATGACGGAGGACAAGGATTCAATGATTTCCTTGTGTTCGCCGTCCTCAAAACGCATCAAGGTCAGCGCGGTCAGTGCAGGCTCAAAATTTTCGTGATTGGGATATCTGGCCACGTACCCGGCATACAGCTCCTTGGCCTCTTTGCGTTCGCGGTTGTCATCCAGGATCCGGGCCAGGAGAAAAGTCGCCTCATCGTGCCGCGCGTCATCCTTTGCCGCCTTTGCCTCATCCCGGAATTGCCTGGCTAAAGCTTTGGCTTCCTCCATCTGGTCAGCATTCCAGTAAAGCGACGCCATGCGCTGCAAGGCACCAGCCTTCCCAGGGAACCCGAAAATCTTTTCCAGCCGGGGCATGGCTGAAGTCCAGAATGCAATCGCAGGTTGCACGCCACGGCGACGCAAACAACGGCCTATGTTCTGGCCAGCAGACAGTAAATCCTCGACGACACCTGCTGATTTGGATCCACCAAAGAACGAATCTTCCTTTTCCAGAACGTCGTTGAAAAGGGTTGCTGCCTCCTTACAACGACCGTCCTTGACTTCTTCCTTGATGCGAACAAGTGGCTTGCGCGTCTTGTCACCGGAAATCCCCTCAACCAGGCCAGCGAGCCAGGAATGGCGCGCCATGGCGGGTTCGATTTCCCCCACCACCGGAGCGATGGCTGGTTTCAACGCGTCCCTGCGGGGCCCAGAAAGATTCGAGAAAAAGACGTCGTATGCCTGACGACGATAGGCACCGAACCTGAAATCCCGGATCCTGGTGAACGAAGACACCAGTTCAGCATCACTCATCCGATCGAGGCGCTCCCGGGCGATAGACTTCAGGAACACCCGGCGACCTGGGCAGCTGCGCGGCGAGACATCAAGAAGCATCGACTCGAAGCGGTTGACTTCTGAATCAGGGATGAATCCCCTCACGACCAGAGCCTGGATGATATAAGGCAACATCGGATGAACTGCGCGCGCTTCTTTTTTCGCAATCGCGACTTCCTGATCGACAGCCGCGCCAATTTCCTGGATCCGCGAACCCTTGATGATCCCGGGACCGCGCTGTAACTCGACAAAAAGCCGCATGAGCTTGTCACCACTGGCGGCCAGCTTCTGGTACCGGGGTTCGTCGAGCAAAGGGACTTGAAGTTGGTCGACATGATCACCGAGCCAGCTCTTGAGGTCAGGGTCGACCTGAGGGCCAGTGCGTGAATCAAGTTGTGGAGGATAGTGCTCCGGCAAGACTGCTCCGGCCGAGGCGGACGGAAGCAACACAAGCGGCAGACAGACAAGCAAACCGACCGGATTGGTCACTGGAAACCGGCGACTCACAGACACTCACTCCTGCTCAGCGATTCTGGCCAGCCCGCCTGATCGGGGTAACGTCCCCCATCGTAGCACAAGAAGCCGATCCGGTCGCCGGAAGGTTGAGCTGAGGTTGCAATGCCAAGGTACGAATCTGGAGGGTTTCGGACTCCATCAGGAGGTCTCTCAACAGAGGCTCGAAGCGGTTCAACATGACCTTTGCGCAGGCTTTCCAGTCGGACTGGCTGCGAGCAAGGGAGAAAGAAGCAAGGTTCTGGTCCAGAAGACGGCCAATCCCCGCGACCGGACCGGGATCGATGGTATCGCTGCCAGGCAGCCCACCAAGGAGCCCGTGAACGTGATTGATGAGATCCACGACCAGACGGACATCTTCCTGCAATATGCCAAGCTCTGGCAGACGCTCCGCAGGCCTGCTTTGCCAGGAGTGCACAGCGAGTCCCTTGAGGGTCCCCAGCACAGCTGCCGCGAGGGAGTGGATGGAATCCAAGGTCTGGGCTGCAAGCGTCGAGGGTGAATCGACCTGGAACTCGAGGCGAGAACCAGCCTGCAACGGTTGCGATCCCGCCGCCCTGGACAAACCATTTTCGCCATACTCCATGACGTTGTTGTCCAGCACTATGCGAGTCACAAAGCTGCCAGCAGGCACCAGCGTGGACTCAACCCAGGCGATTGCCTGGGCCAGATCCAGCACCGGAACCGGCACGGGAACAACGCGGTTATTGACCAAGATTCGCTTGAGCATCGCCCTGATCCCGCCGTCACTTCCTCGTAATTTTTTTCGCCCTTGAGGTGTTGGTGCTGGAAATCTCTGCAACCAGCTCCAGCGCCCGCTCATCCTGCGGATTGGCCTGAAGGATCTTCTGCAGGGCCTCCATGGCTTCCCCTGCCTTGTTATTCCTGTAATAAGCGCCAGCAAGGGTGAAGAGCATGTTCCAGTCAAGCGGATGGCGATCGAGGTAGCGGTTGAGCACTGCCTCGAGTTCATTGAACTCATTGCGTTCGTACGACACCTTGACCAGCGAGAAGATTGCAGCGGTGTTTTCCGGATTCAGCTCAAGCGACTTGAGCATCCAGTTGGCGGCTTCCTTCAACTCTCCCATGCCATGGAACGCAAGCCCAAGGCCCAGGTTTGCCATTTCGTCTTCCGGAGAAAGGCTGATCGCTTTCTGGAAGTTGATCACAGCAAGGTCATAGCTGTTCTTGAGCAATGCAACCGTACCGAGGCCAATGAAGCCCCTTGCACAATAGGGATCCTGCATGGTTGCCTTCAGGTAAGCAGCCTTGCCGGACTCCGGGTCGCCAAGCTTGGTGAAGGAATCACCGATCAGGCGATGCAAGGTTGCCTCATGATGGGCTGGCAGGGTCTGGGTCTTGAGCATGCCTTCGATGATCTCAATGGCAGACAAGTATTGCTTGGACTGGACCTTCGCCTCGACTTCCTGAATCTGGATGTCGATCGATCCTTTGCCAACAATTTGCGGCACACTGGAGATCCCGTCGAAAACTTCAAACATCTCGTCGGCGACGCGGTTCTTTTCAAACAGCTTGGCTGCGGCCGCCGCATTCTTCTTCACAATGTCGTGGACAATTGCTTTGGCAGTGACAGCCTTCTCGATTGCTTCAGCAATACTCAACGCGGAACCAGGACAGAAGTCGATCCGGTGCTTGCCGACATATTCCTCGATCACCGGGGAACGGCTGGCGAGAATCGGAATCCCGGCGGACATCGCTGTGACGATGCGGTAGGGGTCGCCCTCCAGACGGTCGCGACTGGAAAGCGCTGAGCAATACAGAGCGTCCGTCGCCATCAACACCTTGTTGATCGATTCACGTTCCGGGGCGACATAAACGGCACGCTGATCGATCCCGAGCTGGACAAGGCGCTGGTGCAACTCAGTCGCAAAGCTGCCAATTCCACAGAAAACCAGGCGCAAACGGCGTGCGAGTTCGGCGTTGTTATCAACCGCGACCTTGATGCCGTGGGCGAGATCGTAAAGACCTTCCTCCCACTCCACTTGCCCGATATGAGTGACGACAAATTCACCTTCTGCAATTCCAAGGCTGGCAAGAGCCTTGGCACGGGATTTCGCATCACGGTTGATCCGGGTCTCGACCCACGGCCGCATGCTGAAGATGCGAGCATCTTCAACGCCCTCCAGCAGCAACGTCTGGCGTGCAGCTGCAGTTTGAACGACGAAGGCGTCGACACAATTCGCCACTTCCTGGCGAATGGCAGAGATCTGCTGAAGGTCCGCCCCTGGAAACGGAACCAGGTTGTCGACCCACGCAACCAGATGGAAACGCTTGCGCCACTTGGCTTTGACTGCCTGGTAGGCATAGAGCCCAAGGCGCTCCTTGATGACAACGACATCAAACTGCACCAATGTGCTTTCCAGGCCCGGAAGGTAACCGGGATTGTCGTCGTAATCCTTGAGTGCGATGCACTCAAGGTCTTGGAACCAACTGGTCTGTGTCAAATAACCACAGATTGATTCCGAGGCCACGACACGAATATCAAACTTGTCCTTGAGCAGGCGGAACTGGTCGATTTCCTCGACGGTTGGAAGATTGCCGTACACAAGAGCAAGCTTTGGGCGACGCAATTGTTGTCCACTCATGTCGCAGTCTCCTCCGGATGATTTCGCACCATCACTTAAGAAGGGTCAAAACAGGGTTCAAACCTCTCGCTCAACCACAGGCCGGTCAGTCTGCCCCGACCTGTAATGTCCAATTTTACGGCGGTTCCCCAGGTCCGTGATCACGTCGCGCATCGCTGCCTGTTCCCGCACCAGGGCGGCCGCCAACTCACTGTCTTGTCGCATCGCCTCGGCGCCAAGAGCTGCCAGCCTCGATTCAAGCTCACCAACCCGCAAGCCCGATGCGCCAAGCCTTTCATCGTGAACACGGAAGTTGTGCAAAACAAACTTCCTGCGTTCCATCAAGTCCATCGCATCATCCAGGCATCCTGCCGCCAACGCCTGCAGAGCCCGGCCACCCAGGTCCACATAGACAGAGAGGGCGTTCACCGCGCTGTCGGCGAGCGGACTCAATTCCAAGTCCTGCAAATTTGCTGGGTTCATCTTAGCTATATTTTACGCACTTCAGCTTGCCCGTGTCAAAACAGGGCCAGGCCCGGCGCTGGGCGTCACATCGTTTGCGTGGAGGGCTGGGACAACGGGCCCTTGACCTGAATCTTCAATTCTCCGTTGCGGGCAGCGCCACCAGAGAACGCATCCATCAGAAATCCAAACTTATCTGCCAGGGATTTTTGTAGTTTGACCAAAACCTCAATCTGAAGTTGGCTCGTGTTCAGGGGAGCCTTGACCGCAATTGACCCAGAGGATGTAAGGGTCAATTCATCTGACTCGAAGCCTGAGCCTTTCTCAATGTTCAGGATGCCATTGGTCATGGCAGCCTGGATCCCGGCCTTGTTGAACTTCTGGTCAGGCAATCCAAGGGAAGGATCGCTGAGTTTCAACACGGCGTCGACGAACTTCAAGTTGACCTTGCCAGTCGACTGCTGCGGCGCGCTGGCATCGATCGAAAAGTCGAGAGCACCGTCGAGTTTCGCCGCCAATCCAATCCCGTTTAGCACAGGTGCCAGGAGCGGATTTGCGTCCGGACCAGAAGCGAGGGTACCCAGGGCAAACGCAGCAATCTCGTCAATCTTGAACTTGTTTGCTTCCAACTCAACGGCGGAAGGAACCGGATTACCTTTCATCAATCCGCCAACAGGCAAGGCAAGGAACAAGTACAGGTTTGAACTGTCGCCAGTTGAAACTTGTGTATTCAACGCCAACTTTCCAGCCAGCAGGTAGACGGGATTCACGGTCACAGAAAGACTCTTGAACTTCAGCGTCTTGGGTTTCGCACCGCCACCTGTGATCGAAACGTCCCCGGCGCGGAAACCAATCGGCAGCTTGGCACCAAAATCACCCATGGAGATCGACATGCCCGTGAACCGGGATAGTCCGTTTGAGATGGACTCCTTGAGCATGTCATAGGGAAAGGTGACGACCAGGAAGAAAAAGAAACTAAAAGCGAAAATAGCACCGATGCCGGCGCGACTACCCAATAGTTTCAAAGCCCGTGATGGATCAATCATGACGCGCCCCATGACTTCAGCTGCCAACCGAATACCCCCTGGCTGTCAACTTCGCATCAAAATACAAACGGGTGCCGAATCGGCCACGGATCTCAAGGTCCTGGACCCGGATGTAGTTGTTTGCTTTCTCAATCTCGATCAGAAAGTTGAGGAGTTTCGGAATCGAAGTGTTGTTGATGCGCAGGTCCTTGACCTTGACCTCCTGCATCTTCGCCCCCAGGGGGTTGTCAGCGTCGAGCGGATTCTTCTGGACGTTCAGGCCTTCCAGTTGAATCAAGGTGTCGCGGGCGACTTTCTCGAAGAACGGCTTCACCTGAAGATCGGATGTCTTGCGCTGTACCTGCTCGACAACCTTCTGGAATCGAGCATCTTCTACGGCGTACTCTGCCTTGAGTTCCTGCAACTCATGTAACGCAGCAAAGGCGTTATTCAGGTCCGCCTTGAGGGCGTTGACCCGGGAGATATAAATTGCAAATGCGACAACAATGACGAAAGCGATCGATCCTGCAACCGCGGCAAGCACACCCACGCGCTGAGCGGGTTCCAGCTTGTAAAAGCTGTCCATAAGGAAATCGAGGCGCTCGTTGTTTGCCCCGAAAGCCTGCATGCGCAACCGCTCAAGAAGCGTGTTGACGCGTTCCTTGAGCTGTTCAAAGAGTTGTTTCAACTCATTCATAATGGTTTTTCCTGCTTGGCCGGTGTACCGGCAACGACGATCTCGCCCGTGTATGTAAATGTGATCAGGAACTCAATCACCTTGCCGTCTGTACCTGGCTTGGGTCCGCTCTGCTTTTCTTCGATATCCTTGAAAGCCGACACGGTCTTGAGCGCTGACATGACACTCGCGACGGTAGCGTAACCGTCTGTCTCACCTTTGAGCTTGATCTTGCCCCCACCGTCCGGATTCGACACAAAGTCGAAGGTCGTGACATCAACCTTTACCGTCTTGGGAAGGAAATCACTGACCAGCTTGAGGGCCATGAGCGCGGGGGTATTGGAATTTTCGCGGATGAAAGAATCCACAGCAGTGCGGCGCGCCTGCGTTTCCTTCCTTGCCAGGTTCCGGAAGTCAGTCTTTACCTTGGTGAAAGCCACGTTCTCGGTCTTCATCTTGCGCTTCAGGTCCGGAAACTGTGCTGCGATTTCCTTCACGTACAACTGCTGCACTTGCTCAGTCTGGCGCGAGTAGAAAAATGACTTGATCCCATAGCTAACGACCAGCAATAGGACTGCAAAAGCCACTGCCTTCGAGGCCAGCCCTGCGGCCTTGATCAAGGACTCATAATTCTGAACATAAGCAAATTCACCGCGCCGCAAGTTGATGGTACTAAGCTTGCGTGAGGACCCGACGGAACGCAGGCCGATGGCAACCGACTGCGGGATCACTGCGGAGTGCGTAAACAGTGCCGGGTTCATCTTGAGGGCGGTACCTGACAGGTCCATCCTCGTCACTTCCATCTCGAGCCTGTCAGCGAGGTACCGGTCAATGTTATCCAGACGCGTCGTCCCGCCAGAAATGACAAGCCGTGTGACCGGGGCCTTTTCATATGTCTTGAACGCATACATGGTCCGGCCGAGTTCCTTGACCAGCGTGTTCATTGCAAGAGTCAAACGTCCTGCTGCGTGCTTTTCCCTGCCACCAAGGCCACCGGCAGATTCCCCGCCAAACTCCAGCCTGCTGACCTGGTGCTTCAGCTCCTGAGCCTCGCCATAGGAAATTTCCATGTCACGGGAGAGGAATTCCGTCATGAACCGCCCGCCCAGGTTGATGGAGCGGAACATCCGCAAAACATCGCCCTGCACCAGGCAAACGCTGGTCTTTTCGTGACCGATGTCAACAAGGCCAACGACTTCCGACGGGTTCAGGTTGAGATGGGGACTCAGGTTGTAAAACGACAGGCTGTCCACATCGACCAGCTTCGGGTCGATGTTGATACGCTGCAAATGCTCCAGGAAAGTTTTAAGGAATATCTTCCTGGTCAAGACCACCAGCGCAAGGGTCTTGCTGTCGGCTGCGCCCAGCAACTGGTGATCGATGATCATGTCGTCCAGGTCAAACGGGACGACATCTTCGACCTCAGAGAACACAGCAGCCTGAATCTTGCGCGGATCGGAAAAATTGAACGGCAAAATCCGGCTGGAAATGTACTGCCCGGGCATTGCGGTGATGATTCGGTCCGCATCGAGGGAATTCTCGCGAAATAACTGTTCCATGGTCGACGGAACGATCACATCAGGATCAGTATCCTCTCGAACGGGAATGATCTTCTCGTAGAAATTGGAAATCTCGTAGGACTTGAAGGTGTTGATGATCTCAACTGCCTTGATCGAGTAACTTCCGATGTCAAGCCCGATGATTTTCTGCATTAATAGCTATCCCGGCGGAATTGCAGTCAGATTCCATTGTCGCCCGTCGTGCATTGGCATGTCAACGTCACCAACTGCTCTCCACCCCTGCGCCTGACATCTGATGTCACTGCATCCCACGTTCTGCCCCGGCTTTTCTGCTGTCTATTAACCCGACTTTGTTGGGATATCAGACCAGCGACTGCGATATGCGAAGCCTGCGCGCCAGAGAATTAAAAAGAGAATCGACAGGATCGTGGGGTTATCAACAGGCCGGTCAAAGGCCCAAATCGGCGTAATGACAGGGACTGGGCTCATGTAAAACCCCGCCAAACACCTCAGGCGCAGTTGAGTAGAGCAGTTCCTACAGGAACCGCCAATAAAGGACCCTGAAGGCAGACCTGCTCGACAGGTTCGAACCAACGGCAGTTCCGTCAGGAATGACTCTTTCGATCACAGCAAGCAGGGTACGTCTGGTATCGCCGGAGGAAGCATTGATCTCGATGCGGTAGGTTTGGGACATTCGACCAAACCAGGAGGATTTGTTTGCCGGATCAGCCTGGTTGCCACCTCCCCCATCACTGCGGGAATAGCCGAAGAGGTCAGAAATCACCTGGTCCATGGGCTTGTCCTTACCGGCCAGAGATTTGAATTCGGTCTCCCGCAATTTGAGCATCTGGGCAAGACGCTTGAAACGCTCGGGGCCGGCGTCCTGGAAAAAGCATTGGAGTAGCTCGCGTGGAGCCGAGTTAATGTTGATCTTGGGCCGGTCCTCCCGTTTCTTCCAGATGGGAAAAACGGTCAAGTAGGGTGCGAAAACCTTGTGGACATCCTCATCCCATCCCTCAATCATTTTCAGTTCATCGATGGAGTCCAACGGACCGTTTTTCGCCTTATAAGGCTTCTTGCGCCGGCTATAAGGATCGGACTCGTCGGAAAATCCGGATTCCGATTCAACCCGTGAATCTGGATCCACCCAATCCTGCACCCGGGCCGACAGCTCCATCGGAGTCAAACGCTTCTTGGACAGGAAGGCTTTTTCCGCGGGGCAGCTTAGCAGGGCGGTCAACATTGCACGCACGGCCGCACAAGGTTCCCGCGCGCCGCTGGAGCAGTAATTCAGGTCGATCTTCTGCTGCTCATCCGCGATCTTGATCGCAAAGGATCCCTCGATTGCCTTGAGTTGATCGATGGTGCCAGAATCCATCACATTGCTCAGACCAAATGCCGCAACAAAGGACTGAACCATGTCAGCGTCCTCCCCTCCCAAGGGCGGCAACTGATTGAGCAGCTCCCACAGGCGCAAGTCCATGTCCCCCAGCCCAAGTGATTGCAAGGCTGGCGTCGAGCTGAGCGTGAGGTCTTTTGCAAGATCCGCCGACAACATGAAGGTGGAGAGGTTGAAGCCTGACTTTGCCGCATACTCGGCCCGCACGCGATCCCGCTGGGTAACTGCGAGCTGCAGGTCAACCTGGGATGAAACGATCGACTCGGCTGCAAACAGGATCATGATGGCAATCATCATCACTGCCATCAGCAGGGCAATGCCCTTATCGCCTTTTTTTTCTGGAGCACATGTCCCATGCGCAACAGGAAATCCAAGAAGCGTTTGAACACTTCTGGAATCACCTTTTTTGCGCAGGAGCCACATCTCAATACCACCTGATGCTGTTGACTGGCTGTTTCAACTCGGCCATCCCGGAGGAAAGAGCCGGTACGACAATAGTCCGCATATCGAAGGTTGCTGCACCCTGGTTGGCCTCTCCTGACTGCCCCTGGGGGTTGGCTGAAGCAGGCAGGCCAAAGGGGGTCCCGGCGGTGTCAACAAAGGCCGATAACTCGATCCTGACCAACTTCGGCAGTTTGTTGCGCGTGTCGCCGCGAGTCGAATCCCAGCGGTCTCGCAACCAGTCATCTCCTCGCCAGCCAACGATCTTGAGCGCCTTTACGTTGCGCAAGATCATGTTCATCGGTGGATCCTCGCGAAAGTTTGCGCTGCCGATGTTGATTGCCCCACGGTACAGGTCCTTTTCACCGGGACGCCCCTCCGCGTCCTTGAGTTCGTAGACGACGTAGGCTTGGTCACCCTCATGGTTGTTGGCAAGGAGAGGCAGGTTGGAAAAAGTCGTCAGCGAAAGTTTGTCGCTGTCTCCCGCCGGATCGACCCTGAATATCGTCTTCATGGTCCGCTCAACAGGCATCCGTATCTGATCCGTATTGGCAAGGATGAATGCGTGTTCAATGTCGCGCGTCAGCATCTCCATTGCAAAGTTCAACTGTCGTACCGAGCGCGACTGGGTAGACAAACCCTGACGGACGTCAATTGCCGAACGCATCATCACCACGACAGCAACCGTCAGGGAGAGCAAGATGGCGATGGAAATCACGATTTCGATGATCGTGAAACCGGCCGTCGACACCGGCCTCCGTTTTTTCAACACAGGTCCGCAAACGTTCACGGCTGACCCCCACCTGTGGAGTTCGGCGGGTTTGACCCCGTCGCGCCGCCTGAGGCGCCCCCGGTTGTCGGCTTTGGACCACCTCCAGTCGTCGCACCGCCCGTCGCACCACCTGTCGCACCACCGCCGCCCTGTTGCTGGCCTGCCGTACTTGTATTTTCCTTCTTCAGAAGCGCCTCGTAAGCACCCTTCAATCCTGCAAGAGTGCTATCCATCTTCTCCTGGTTGACCAGTATCATCCCAAGGCTGGTGCTGTTCCGCGTTGCACCCTCTGGCCAATAGACAGTGACCTTTGCCATCTTGAAGGCATCGTCCCCGATTGCCTGGTCAAGGGCTGTTTTCACGATCTCACCAAGTCCTCCAGCCGCCGAAGAGGACTCACCGTCGGCTCCCTTTTTTGCTGCAAGAGCACCCGCCAGGATGCTGCCCATGTTGAGTTTCCACTCCTGGATTTCGATGTCGTAGCTGTAATCAGGAGCATCCTCGAATTTCTGATCTTTGACGGACGTGGTGAGCTCCTTGAAGGGGCGAAATGCAGCCTGATACTCCACCTGGCCCATAAGCCGCTTCGCCAGCCACGATGCTTCACTGACCCGGCGACCGTACTCAGCAAATGAGATGGCATTGCCTTGCACCCCGCCCATCTGGATGATGAGGAAAGCCATCAGGCTAAGGGCAATGACAGTCTCGACTAGCGTGAAGCTCCGCTCTCCCGGGTTGGCTGAACCAGGAAACCTGCCGGAGGCGATGCGCGCCGTCTTGATTGCTTTGAGCCGATACATCTTCAAGGATGAAACAAACTCCAACTAGAAAAGATTTTCAGTCCAGGACAACCTGAGATTCTTCGCCAGTATCAATGGTATCAAGGGTGCCCGCGTAAGCACTGGTCTTGAATGTATAGGGCGGGATTGTATCATCCGGCACGCGGTCGTCTTTTTTGTAGGAAATGATCATCCATGCCCGCTCCACATATCCACCAGGAAGAAAGTACAAAAATGCCCGCCCGTTTTCCTGCATATCAACGACTGATTGCTTTGATGCGTGATGTTCTGCCTGCATCTCCTTGACCATGAGAAACGGTCCTAGTGTACGTTCGCGCCATTCCAGGTTCGTGACCCGGGTCCATTTCGGACGGAGCAGACGCGCCTTTGCCTGTACGACTGGCGAAACGGGCTTGAACTCGGTCTGGGTGTCAGGATCAACGATCGGTTCCCCGGCAAGTGACTCGTACTCGAGGAACTCGTTCTCCGCTGCCGCTTCCAGATCCTTCTCTTCTTCCTCGGTTGGGTCGTTCTGCAACCGGGCGTCCCCAAGCACAAAATCTTTCTGGTCAGTGGTCTCCAGCCAGTACCTTCCACTATTGAACTCGAAGACAAGGCGATAAGGGCGGCCAGTGAGCACCGAAAGGTCAAAGGCGCTGCGTACGTCTTCGGCAAGCCGTCCCACCTTGGTGGCAGCCTCGGCACCTGACTTGGCACTGAATTGGGGAATTGCGACTGAATAGATAAAGGCAACGAGCGCCACCACGATGACCACTTCGAAAAGGGTCAGGCCGCGCTCGTCGCCAAGAAACCGGTTTACCGCGAAAACGCTGCGACGATCAGGGATTTCCTGCCGCCCCGGCAGCCTGCTCCGGATAAACGATGTCGTCAGCGTTGCCAATCTGGCCATCCGGACCACCACTGATGATCTTGAAATTTCTTCCGTCGGACTCATATTGGAACTTCACGTTCCATGGGTCACTCAGCTTGTTCGCTTCGATGTACGGACCGCGCCACGTCTTCACGTCCGAAGGTGCAGTCATCATGGCGTCGAGTCCCTGCTCAGTCGTCGGATAGCGACCGTTGTGAACACGGTACAGCTGCAAGCTCTGTTCAATCACACCCATGCCAAGCTTTGTCTGGTCCTTCTTCGCCTCTTCCTGTTGCCCGATTAGGTTCCGGACGAGATACGCCATGAGCGTGCCCATCAAGGCCACGACAATGATGATCTCGATCAAGGACATACCGGACATGGAGTTCTGGTTTCCGGCAAACGGCCGGCGCATCATCTCGACAAAGTTTCTAATCCGCTTCATGACATCTCCTTGGATTCGACATTCGCCCAGCAGGACAAATACTACTAGAACCGTTGCAAAAAATCACCGCACACGATTCATGACGCTCAACATCGGAATCATCAACGCCGCCAGGATGCCCCCTGCACCGCCAGCCATCAAGATCACCATGGCCGGCTCAATCAAGGCAATCATGGAATTCACCTTGCGTTCAACTTCGGCATCATAAGCAGTTGCCACATGACCGAGCATCTCTTCAAGCTGGCCCGTTTTTTCGCCAGTCATGATCATATGCGTCACCAGGGGTGGGAACTGTTCACTTCGTTCAATCGTGGCGCTGAGGCTCTTACCTTCCTGGACAGCGACCTTCGCCTCATCAAGGACACCGGCAATCACTGAATTCGGGATCACGTTCTTGGTGATCTCAATCGCGCTGATGATCGGCACACCTGAATTCAGCAGGGTCGACAAGGTCCTGGTGAACCGGGAAACGTTTGTACGTAGTACGATCGGGCCGAACACCGGGGCTCTAAGCAACCATGCATCGAATTTCCTGCGTCCGGATTCGCTCCCAACCCAATACTTGAAAAGGAAGTAGCCCATGACCCCGCCGGCGCCGACCAGCCACCAGTAGCTTTGTAGAAACTCGGATAGCTTGATGAGCAATTCGGTGTACCAGGGCAGCTGCACCTTGAGGCTGATGAAAACCTTCTGCAACTTTGGAACAACGCTGACAAAGAGGAAGACAACAATGCTGGAACTGGCGACGATCATCACCGCTGGATAGGTCATCGCGCTGACGATCTGCCCCCGGATCTTAACCTGGTACTCAATGAAATCAGCAAGGCGTTCAAGCACAAGCGCCATAGTGCCGGATGACTCGCCGGCCTTGACCATGTTGACATACAGCCGGTCAAATACACCAGGAAACGAACTCATCGCTTCTCCAAGGGACTTACCCTCGGAGATCTGATCCTTCACCGAAGACAGTGCATTGCGCAGCACCGGGTTTTCCACCTGCTGGGTCAGTGCGCGCAACGATTCGTCCAGCGGGACTGACGCAGTCTGCAGGGTTGCAAACTGCCGGGTCATGATCGCCACGTCCTGCTGGGAAACACGGGAACTTGAAAAGCGGGACTTGGTCTTCGCCTTGCTGGCTGACTCTTCCTCTTTGATTTCTGAGACCATGATGCCATCGCGCTGGCGCAGCTTCTGGCGCGCAGCCTTGACGCTTTCAGCCTCTACTTTCCCTTTCTTCTGGGAACCGGAGGCAGCGTCATATCCCTTGTAATTAAAAACAGGCAATCAAGGCTCCTGCAGGAAATCAAAGACCAAGGTCAAGGTCGTCCGTCTGCGTCTTCTGGATCGCTTCATCAATCGAGGTGAGACCCTCAACCACCTTTGCCATCGCGGACTCACGCAGAGTCTTCATGCCGCGCTCGATGGCAACCCGCTTGATCGCCTTGGCATCCTGGGACTTGATGATCGTCTCACGAATCACATCGTCAAAAACCATCAGCTCATAAACACCAAGACGACCGGCGTAACCCTGGTTCTGGCAACGTTCACAGCCAGACCCTGCACGATAGATCTTTTTTCCACCAAGCTTTTCCCTGGTGGTACCGAGTATCTGAATTTCCCGATCGCTCGGCTCGTAGGCCTCGCGGCAGTATTGGCATACCTTGCGGACAAGACGTACCGCCGCAACCCCGAGCACGGCTGACGAAATTTGAAACGGCTGGATGTTGAAATCCATCAAACGCGTGACGGTCGCGGCAGAGTCGTTTGTGTGCAGGGTGGAGAATACAAGGTGACCAGTCATCGAGGACTGCATGGCAATGCCAGCAGTCGTTGCATCACGGATCTCACCAATCATGATCACGTCCGGATCCTGGCGCAGGATTGAGCGAAGGCCTTCCGCAAAGCCCATGCCGATCTTGTCCTTGACCTCGATCTGGCCCACACCCGGCAACTGGTATTCAACAGGATCTTCAATGGTGAGGATGTTGATATCCGTCGAATTGATGTGCATCAAAGAAGCATAGAGCATGCTGGACTTACCGGATCCGGTGGGACCGGTCACCAGGATCATCCCGTGTTTCTGCTCAATCAAGCCGGTCCAGACCTTGAACAAATCTGCTTCCATGCCCATCTGGTCAAGACGCTTGGCACCAGAAGTCTTGTCCAGGAGACGCATCACGATGCGTTCGCCGTGGGCGGTTGGCAGCACTGACAAACGGACGTCGATATCACGGCCTGCAACTTTGATGTTGATACGCCCGTCCTGCGGAACACGTTTCTCAGCAATGTTCAGCTTGCCGAGGATCTTCACGCGTGACGCAAGTGAGTTACCGTGCCGCTTTGGAATCTGCATCTTGTCGTGCAAGGCGCCGTCGATGCGAAAACGGACGACGATCTCGGCGTCATAAGGTTCGATGTGGATGTCGGACGCTTTTTCCTTCACCGCGCGGGTGAGCAATCCGTTGACCAGGCGGATGATCGGCTTTTCGTCATCCGTTGACTCGAGCAAGTCCCGTGTCTCCTCGAGGTCCTCATCGACACCGATTTCAGGGACGTTGAGCTCGTCGATCACCTTCTGAGAAGCATCATTGGAACGTTCAAACACACGGTTGATCGCCGCGTCGATGACCGAGGGGGGACTGACCACAATATTGATGTTGGTCGAGAGGATCAGGCGCAGGTCATCAAGCGGAAAGATGTTCAAGGGGTCTGCAACCGCAACCGTGACATTAAAATCATCTCGCGCCACGGGTAACAGCTTGTTGTCCCGGCAAAACGCAATCGGGATGTTCTCAACCAGGCCTGGATCGATGTCATTGACTGGCAACCTGGTGTAATACGGCAGGTCGAGCTGGACCGCCAAGGCGCGCAGCATATCCTCTTCGCTAATCAGCGCCTTCTCAAGAAGGATCTGCCCTAGCTTCTTACCCTTGCCAGCAGCTTGCTGGTCACTCAGCGCCTGATCGAGTTGTTCACGGCTGATGACTGCTGTCTCGACCAGAATTTCGCCCAGGGATTTCTTTCGCTTGCGCGCTCCCGGAATGCCAGAATCCGCGACCGGCAACTGGGACCACTTGGGCCCGGCGGCTGCCTCCTCTCCGGCGGGATCGTCCTTGGCAGCGGAATCTTTACCGGGGTTGTCTGCGACATTTCCCGGGTCAAGGTCAAAAGCGGAATCAAACGCGGCGGGACCAGGAAACTCTGGTTCTTCCCCACCACCCCGGTTGTCTGTCATGTCCTGAGCATCCACCAAGACGACCTCCACCCTGTCACATAACAACCCAAATCCAGCCAATCAATCTGCCGACAACTCCACAATCACCCAACAATGACCCAGGGAATCAGTCCATCGGGGGCGGCGGCATCGGCTCCACGGGAGGAGGCGGTTCAAAGGTGCCCCCGTCAGGCATTCCACCGTCGGCACCCATGGGCGGTGGCGGTGGTGGCGGTGGTGGCGGCAACGGTGACGCTCCGCCGGCATCCGATCCTCCGCCCCCATCACTACTTCCACCCCCGACAAACGGGACAGGGATTGAGTTTGCTTGCTGAGCATCATTGCCTTCCGCCGCGTTGCCCTCTGCTGCATCCTCGTCGGTCTTGTTTTCCTCACCGTCGCCTTCTTTCTTCGCTTCTTCTGCACCTGCATCCGCGGGTGAAGAAGCTCCTGCGCTGCTGCTTCCTGGGGCCTCCGCCTTCAGCTCTCCATCAGCAGGCTTGGGCAACAGAGCGTAGAAATCATCCTTCTTGAAGCGCGAGCCATAAAGTTGCTCCATGAACTCATCGCGCTCCCGCACTTTCTTCGAGTAAACAGCCGCCAGATCATCCGGGCCGTGGATGATATGCGGGGTCAAGAAGATCATCAGGTTGTTGCGTACGCTGCCAACCGAGGAATTCCTGAACAACCAGCCAATGATCGGGATATCACCGAGCAAAGGGATTTTTTGATAAGTCTCCAACTCGGTTGACTGGACCAGCCCGGATACCACAACAGTCTGAGAGTTCTTGACGGTCAAAACCTGCGAAGTCTTGCGCTTGTTGATTTTCGGTAGCCCGGTCTGCGAATCAATCTGCGGCGTGCTGGACTCAAGGTCGATCTTCATGGTGACAAAGTTGGCATTGCTGATGTTGGGCTTGAGGCTCAACGTCAGGTCAACGTCCTCTTTCTCGACCTTGGGCACCGCGACGCCCGTCTGGGCATTGAATTCCGCCGACTTGAAAAAGATTTTCTCCCCTACCGTGATCTTCGCCTCTTCATTATTTGCCGTCAGGATGTGAGGCGAAGATAAGACGCGCGTATTGGAGTCAGTCTTGATCAGTTTGATCAAGGCGCCGGGAGTGAAGTCCCCAAGGCCAGGCACGTTAACGGATGAGCCTGCCAGCACACCGATGGTCATGTCCTCGGCGAAGGCCCCCGCCACCTTTTCAACAGCTGCTGCTGAACTGCCTGTAGAGCCCGCTGCCTGCGCCGCCACCAGCGGAGCCATCGACTTGGCTTCCCAGGTGGTAATGATGCTGGAACCACCCTGGCCACCACGTCCGCCGAAGATGCTGGTTCCGAACTTGAAACGATTGTCCACATTGATGTCCAGGATGTCGGCCTCGACAAAAACCTGACTGCGCCGCACATCAAGCTTGCGAACAATCGAGTTGATCGCGTTGTATGCGGCGCGGCTGCCGGTGATCAGCAGGGAATTGCTCTGCTCGTCAGCAGTGATCTTGGTGCCCTCGTCCAGCTCGGCAACGGAAGCAATATCCCCCGCCGGCGCCATCCCCGGCGCACCGGGCGTATTGCTCTGCGGCCTCAGTGGAGTCACCCTGCGGGTACCACCGCGATTGCCCTGGGCAAGGTTGGATAAAGTCGCAGACAGCTTTTTCGCATCAGCGTAGTCCAGCGGCCTCACGTGAATGGTTGATTGCTTGGTCGGGTCATCGATGGGGGAGTCGAATTTCTTGACCAGAGCCTTGACGTCGGAAATCGTCCGCGGCGGGCCGAAAATGATGACAGAATTGGCACGTTCATCCGTAAGCAACTTGTAGGCTGGTTGCCCCCTGCCCGCGCCTGCCTTCATCAATTCATTCACCTTGTCGACAATCGACTTGGCGTCGGCATATCGGATAGGAACGATCGAAACCTGGGGCTGCTGCCCCTGCACGTCCAGAAGTTCGAGGATGTCCAGGATCCGGCGAACCTTATACCCGGTGTCGCTGATGATCAGAGTGTTGGTCTTCTCGTAAGCGATCATCGAATTTGAGTTCACGATCCGCGACAGCGTATTCTGGATTTCTTTTGCGTCAATGTACTTCAGCGGAACGATCTGCGTAATGATCTCGTCTGTGAGCAGAGTCCACTTTGATCCCAGAAACGTTTTCAGGTTGTCCTTCACTGCGTTCCGTACCTGCATGATCTTGATGACCTTGCCGGTCTCCACGGTCGTCAGCTGGAGCAAGTTCAACGCAGACAGGAATGCCTGGTAAGCCTCTTCCTTGGTCACCTTGCGCGGCGAGATGATTTGCACCTTGCCGCTGACGTTGCGGTCCAGGATTACGTTCTTGTTGGTCCAGAGTGCTACGGCCTTGATGATGTCCTTGATCTCAGTCGGCTCGGGGAAATCGATATTGATCAGCTCCTGCCCCGCAGGAATGGTGGAAGATCCGCGCTTGCCCTTGCCGTCAGCAGGAATCTCGACTTTGCCGACGGAATCACCGCTGGAAGATTCAACGGAGCTTGCCTTGGACGCCTCCGGAGATGGCTCTCTAGACGGCTCTTTGGCCTGCACTGGTTCCTGCGGCAACAGAGGTTCCGTCTTGGCGGTGTCCCGGAAAGTATTGGCCGCTGCCTTCTGCTTTTTGGAACCAGATTTTCCCTTTGCCGGTTTCGCTGCCGGCGCGGGCGTTGCCGCCGGCGGATTCTGCGGTGCACTGCCAGCCGGTGGAGCCACTGCCGGTTCAGGCGCTGCAGGGGCGGGCGCCTCCACAGGCGGCGGACCATCGGCAGCTGCAGAAGGCCCGCCGCCCGGAACGGGAGCCGTAGCAGCAGTTCCGGTAGCGTCAGCCGCTGCTGGCGCGGCCGGATTGGACCCTGCTGCGTCACCCGGCACAGGCGGAGGCGGAGGTGGCAGCGTGGGAGCGTTTTGCGCGACCAATGGTGTCTCGACCAGCATGCCCAGGAGACAAATTACCAGCAGCCTTGTCGACTGGGTGAACTCCGGCCTGTTGCTCAAACGCTTCATGGAATTCTCCGTCCTGTTCGCCTGTGATGGCTTCCTGCGTTACTTGATCCGCACCGTAATCATTTGAGGAGTCGTGCCATTTCGCAACACACTGATCCTGACTTCCCGCTCATTCCGGAACGCCTCATAAAGGGCAAAGCCCTGGTCAGGATTCTTGAGGCTGACATCATTCACCTGGGTGATGATGTCGCCGTTTTGCAAACCAACTTTCGAAAACAGGCTGCTTGGGTCAATTGCAAAGATCTTGAAACCATTCATCTGGCTGTCGGCAAGGTTTGGCACCAACCTTGCCGCGTTGATGATTTTACCAAATCCTGCGCCAAGTTCAGACTCGACGTAGGGTCCGTCGACAAGAACCGGGGGTAACTGGTCCCCACCCCCACCCGCTCCCGCAGGCATCCCGGAGATTGCCTCCCCCGTCTCGATCTGCTTTTCGAGATCGGACTTAAGGCTCAAGCATTCCTTGATACCCTTGTTGTTAATGATCAATTCATTACGTTCGACCGCCGCGATAATTGCGTCATCTGAGCCGATGATGACATCACCGACCCGGTAAACATCCGCGTCGGAAAGCCCTTTTTCCTTTACGGTTGCCAGGGATTTTTCGCGACTTCCCAAATAGATGGTCCCCACCAATTCAATATTGAGGGTGCAGGCCTGGCACGGCGCATTGATGTCAAAAACAGGCCTGCCGTCTGCCGACCCTGCGGCGCGCTCCAGCTCTTCCTTCGGATACTGACCTTCCGAATTGAAAAGATTGCGTTCAATGATCCCCTTTTTGACTTCCCGGTAATTGATCGAGGATATCCCAAGCGACGGAGCCGAACCCGCGGCCTTGGGCCGGGCAACCATTCCCGTTGCCATGGAAACAAGCGGACCAAGAGCAAAAATGGTCATGATCGAAGATGCCGCAACATAAGCCACGAAAATAGCCAAGGCGCCGCGCAGCGCTAGCTGTACGGCATCAGGCCACCACTTCTGCTGTGGCAGCTGCTGGATCCGCTCCAGCATGACTTCACGACTTGGAATCAAGGCACCCGCCAATTCACGCCGTCCTTCTTCGTTGTCCTACTTGACCTTCATGTTCAGGTTCTGCTTCGCTCCACTGCGCGAGAATCGCACCTCGATCTCGTTCTCGTTACGCAGCGACTGCAACAATTTGATCGCCTGAGCAGTGTCCGACAGAGGGATCCCGTTGATCTCCTCGATCACATCACCGTTTTGCAAACCTGCCTTCTGGTAGATTGAGTCATTCCGGATTCGATCCAGACGGAATCCGCGCAATTCGCCGTCCACCATGTTGGGCGAGGCTTTGGCATCCTGCAGCACCTGGGTGAAATCGCTCGTCAGCAGCTTGTTCTTGTAGTCGAGTGACATTTCGATGTTGCCGCCTTTACGATCGAACCCTGGTTCCTGGAACGACTCAGGAGGTGCATCGGTGGCATAACCACGGTCCCCCTCGCCGGCCTTGGACTTCCCGGCCTTTCCCCGCTTGCGCGTAGACCGGACAATATCCTCACGCTCAAGCACTGCAATTTCCCGCCGTCCGTTGGCGCGCAAGATGACCAGCCGGTCGATCTCGATCTTTTCCAGGGTCGCATCGGTGTCAATCTGGTCGTTGACCAGAAAGCTGTTGGTCACCTTCTTTGAAGTGTTTTCCACCAGCGCAATGCCGGTATAGGGATCGCCCCCGTAAATGATTCCCAGCACGCGTATCGGCAAATCCGTGATCGAGAGGTCATCGCCTTCCGCTTTCTGCTTGCCTTTCTCATCCCCAACCTTGCCTTCAGAGTTAAAAATGTTGCGCTTGAGAATCTCTTCGATCGCGGCGGCATCAAGGGTCAATCCTGCCTGGGGAATCGCTGGGGCCTGCACCACCTTCGTCCCGCGTATCATTTCTGCAGGGTCACGCGGCATCAGGAGAAACGCAATCACCGTCGCGGAAACAGTCGCCAGCAGGAACGCACCACCGACCGAAAGGGCGATCATGCGCCACGGCAGTGGCTTGAGCAGCCTGGCAATGCGCTCGACGTCGATCATTGCCCAGCTGGCTCCTTGCTGGCTGCGCCCCCGGACTCACGTTTTTTTTCCAGCAGCAACTTCACAATCGTCTTCACTGTGGCTTCCGGTGTTTCGAAGGCAGGCTCAACGACAATGTCAGCTTCGCGGTAGCGGAAGGCGCGTGCCCCGTGTAACGCACGCAGGCGTTCCGCCAGCTTTTTCCATCGTTCGCTCATGAATTCCTGGATTGCGGGACCTGACATGCCCTGGCGCAATGCAGAAACATCAGCAAGGTCATCCAGCAAAGGACGTTGTGCAAGACGCTCAAGCTGCGCAGGGTTTGGCGCAAGCCGGCGCACGAGTTCCTCAACCGGCGGATTCAACCAGACCACTATTGCGCCCTTGCGCATCGCTTCCCATGACTGGTTGTCCTCAACGGACCCACCACCGACGGCAAGAACCTGTCCCGCGGCAGCTGCCACTCGCTCAACAACTTGTCGCTCGATCTCCCGAAACCGGGATTCACCTTCTGCCTTGAATATTGCGGCGATGCTTTTCCGCGCCTTCGCCTCGACTTCAGCATCTGTGTCGATGAATCCAAGGCCGAGCGCGTGCGCCAGCAGACGTCCAACGGTCGATTTACCGCTGCCCATGACGCCTACGAGAACGATCTTTCCGAACCCATCTGGAGCGCTCGTGTTCACGAGCTAACCTCTCGATTAACTTGATTAATTCATTCTAGCCCAGATCGCAAAAAAAGAGCAGGATTGCGGACAGGGAAATGCAAACCGGGGTTCAGGCAGGCTTTTGGGAATTGCCCAAAATCGGAGGTAACCTGTGTCTTTCGTGCACGTTAAGGAAGAAGGGAACGTTGAAACCTGGACCATCAGCAGACCTGAACGCTTCAATGCGCTGGGTACCACACTGGCGCGCGAGCTGAATGCGCGCGTCGATGACCTTCACCGCCGGATCGTCAACTGGCAGGCAGACCCGGACAACAACCCACTCCCGATCCGCGCCCTCGTGATCAAGGCAACTCCCTCACGCCGTGGCCGTTCGCCCGTCTGGATCGCCGGCGGTGATCTCAAGGAGCTCGCGGCGCTGACCGCGCGGGAGGAAGGCCGCAATTATGCCGCAATGCTGAGCCGCTTTTGTCGCTGCATGGAGGAACTACCCATTCCCGTAATTGCGCAGATACACGGCGCTGCAATCGGTGGCGGTGCGGAACTCGCACTCGCCGCCGACCTGCGTTTTGGCAGCAAGATGACCCGTCTTGAGTTCCGCCAGTTAAGGGTTGGACTTGCCACCGGCTATGGCGGCACCAAACGCCTGGTCAACCTGGTTGGAAAAGCCCAGGCTCAGAGGTTGATTTTCCTTGGTGGAGATATCCTCGCCGATGAGTGTCTGCGCCTTGGACTCCTGCACCATGTCGCCACTGATGAGATCCAGCTCGACGAAATTGTCAGCCAGACCCTGCGCGAACTGACCAACCTGGAGCCGCGTGCCCTGGCCGCGCAGAAGGAAATGTTCCGGATCGCATCCGACGCCCATCCGGGCGCTGCCTACGCGGCTGAACTCGAGCTGTTCGGCAAGATCTGGATGAACCCGTCACACAAGAGTTATTTATCTGCTTTCTGAGCGTCTGCCCCAATAAGTGCGCCCCTAAAAAACGGCAGATTGCGGGTTTAATCACCCGCGATCTCGTGGTCTTTCATTATTTTTTTCAAAAACCTAAAGTTTTGGCCCGCATTTGCCGATGGATTCATGACTTTTTCAAACCTCGCAATTAGCGGAACACCCTGGGGAGCCTTGCATGGCGCGCTTCTTCGCTTGCATTCTGCTTTGGGGCACGGCCTCCATAGGAGGCGGCTGCTCGAAGTCGTCATTTTCCTCGACCGCACCAGTGCGTGCACCTGCCGAGCCAAATCCGGGAACACTGTCCGGGACTCAACCCACGCCGATACCAACTCCGTCGCAACCCGTGCCCCCGTCGTGCAAACCAGGCACAACGATCACTGAAGTGAAGGCGCTGACCAGGTTGGTCGACCAGTCGCAAAGCAGACGCACCATATCTTACGAGATCACTTTGGTTGACTGCCCGGGAACGACGCCATCAACGGTGGCTGACGTCATTTTGTTCGACGTGGACGCTTACACGTCTGACACGCTCAGCGCGGGAGCGCCACTGCCCCACACGTTCGCCGCCATTTCCGACGGTCAAAGACAAAGCGGCACATTGAGGCCCATTTCAGGTTCCGATTTATTTGGTAACCAGGGAAACTTTTTCCACCACCGATCTGACACGCCCATCACCGTCACGGCGAAAACACGCAAGGCACAGGTGGACATCGATTTTTCCAACGCTTACGTGGAGTATCCGCGGGAAGGACGACTGGCCCCGGTGATGAAAGTGAAAACTTACTTCAAGTTCGGGAAGGCACCGCCGGTCCAGATTGACATCGACTTCACCGCACAACCCGGCCTGATTTTTTGAATCAGGCCTTGCCTCAGACGTTGAACCGGAACTCCATGACGTCACCATCCTTGACCACATAGTCCTTGCCTTCGATGCGCATCAGGCCCATTTCCTTGAGCTTGACGCGCGAACCGGCCTTGACCAGGTCGTCACAGGAATAAACTTCAGCACAAATAAATCCGCGTTCGAAATCTGAATGGATCTTGCCAGCAGCACGTGGGGCCTTGTCGCCCTTGTTAAAGGTCCATGCATGGACTTCTTTCTCGCCAGCCGTGAAGTAGGTTTGAAGATTGAGCGTGGTATAGCCCGCACGGATCATGCGGTTAAGGCCGGGCTCCGTCATGCCAAGGGAAGCGATCAGTTCCTTGCGCGACTCCTCATCGAGCTGGCCCAGTTCTTCCTCGAGCTTGCCGCAGATGATAACCACCTGCGCACCTTCTTGCTTTGCGTATTCCTTCACTTCAAGGGTCAGCGCATTGTCCTTGTCCCCTGCCGCCATGTCCTCATCGACATTGCACACATACAGGACAGGCTTGCCGGTAAGCAGGTGCAGGTCGCGGTATGCGTCCCGAACTTCGAGAACATCACCAACGAACGGCTCAACGTCGAAAGTACGGGCTGGCACAAGTTTCTGCAGGTGGTTATTGAGTGCCTCCAGCATCGACAGGATTGCCGTGATTTTTTTCTGTCCGCTCTTGGCCAGGCGGCGGTAACGCTCGAGAGCCGCGTCCACCGTGCCGACGTCTGCATAGACCAGCTCGGCCTGGATTGTTTCGATATCGCGTTTCGGCCCGACCGAACCTTCGACGTGCACGATGTCGTCGGACTCAAAGCACCGGACAACGTGGGCGATCGCATCGGTGGCCCGGATGTTACCAAGGAACTGGTTGCCAAGCCCTTCACCCTTGGATGCGCCGCGCACCAGGCCGGCAATGTCGACAAATTCCATGCTGGTGGGGATGATGACCTTCGTCTTTACAAGGTTGGCGATCACTTGCAGACGGGGATCCGGAACATCGACACGGCCGATGTTGGGATCGATGGTGCAGAACGGAAAGTTGGCCGAAGCAGCGCCAGCAGCCGTCAAGGCGTTGAAGATGGTTGATTTGCCGACGTTAGGGAGGCCGACGATCCCGCAATTGAAACCCATTTTTATGACAACCCGATAAAAGAGAAAACGTTGCTTGATCAGCTGCGCATGTTGATGAACTGCAGGGGGAACTTTAGTTCCTTCGCCTTCAGCATTGCCATGGTTGCCTGAAGTTCATCGATGCTCTTGGAACTGACCCGGACCTGTTCGCCCTGGATCTCTGCCTGCACCTTCAGCTTCGAGTCCTTGATGGCCTTGGTGACTTCCTTGGCCTCTTCCTTTTCCATCGCCGCCTTGATCTCGATGACTTGGCGAATGGTGTTGCCGGTCGCAGCCTCTTCCTTGCCATACTTGAGCGCGCGCAAGTCAAGGTTGCGTTTGGCCATCTTGGTGGCGAGCACTTGATGGATCGAGCGGAGCTTCATGTCGTCATCGGCCAGGATCTTGATCTTCTTGGCCGTCTTGTCGAGCTCGATCGAGCTCTTGCCACCCCGGAAGTCGAACCGTTGCCCGATTTCCTTTTGGGTCTGGTTAACGGCGTTTTCGACCTCCATCATGTCGATTTCGCTGACGATGTCAAAAGATGGCATGGATGCCCCTCCCCGATGCGTTACACTCGATTCGAAACTTTGAAATTACGAACAGTTACCTTAGATTAGATACATGAACAATTCGTCCGGGAACACCATTCCAGTCGTCCAGCACCGGATCGCCTTGCCCGCACTGGCAGCGATTACCACCACTGCGTTGGCCCTTGCCTTATCGACCGCCGCGCCGGCCGCCAAGCTGGAGGGCCTGAGCCCCGCCGTCGTGAAACGGATCCAGACGGCCAACACCAATTACAAGGAATGTCAGCAGGCGGCAATCACTGCCTTCAACTCGAAGCTAATCAATAAGGTCAAGTTTGACTCTGCGCTAGATGCCTGTCGGGAACGCTTCCCCGCCATAAGCCTTTACGGACAGTGCAAACGGGAAGCCCTGTCCGCAGCTGCTGCTACGAAAAAAGATCCAGCCACGGCACTTGCCGAATGCAAAAAACTGCTGATCGCGGCGTCTTTTGACCGGGACCAGGACATTCCTTTTTTCACCAGCCGGGGCCAGTTGTTCTTTAGCGGCATCGGGATGAACCGCCCACAGTCGATTGCGACGCTTGACCCACCCAACTTCGACTGTGACCGTTTGAACAAGGCGGTTGCCAACCCGCTGGAAGCGCAACACATCCTGTTCGGCAACCACCCTAAGGTATTTGCTGGCCTGGGCCGTCTGGCCGCCAAGGAAATTGCCACATTGGCGCGCCTGGAAGCTCCGTCCGGGGGCGACCGCAAAAGAGGCGCGGGGACAAAGGGGTTTGGGCGCGTGTTTGGGAATCTGGATTCGCCCAACGCGACGGTCTTTTTTCCCAGCGCTCCGTGTGATTTTGACGGTCAATTAGGCAAATCATTTTCGGGCCTTAGCGCTTTTTACCTGATCGACAAGGAAGGCGCCGAAGCGACCCCTTATTTCGGCATCGCCTACTACCGTCCCGGGGTGAAGGAACTGACCACGAAAGGGCTGGTGACCAAGCTGATCGAACTGCTCAATTCCCGGGACAAGGCGGGCGGAGGCTACTCGGCGATCATCAAAAACGACACGACCGCGTTTGTCGCGAAAGCGGAATTCCAGGATTTCGACGAGGAAAAGGACCCGCGCAATGTTTGCAGGGATCCTCGAAAACATGAATTCATCGGGATCGTCCAGGCGACCAAAGATAATCCCGCCAAGCCCCGCTATTTAGTAGTGGCCAACGTCAAGAATTTGTGCGAATACGGAGATCGCCTTGCCGCCCGGCTGACCGCCGAAAAATGACCGGCAGGTTTTTTTGTCAAAAGTTTTTAAGGAGTTGTAATGCCAGGCATTCGCCTCAGAGACGGAGAAGCATTCGAAGGCGCCCTCCGCCGCTTTAAGAAGCAGTGTGAGAAGTCAGGTGTCCTTTCTGACGTTCGGAAGCGCGAGCACTACGAGAAGCCCTCGGTTCGCCGCAAGAAGAAGGCTGTTGCTGCTCGCAAGCGCATCCTCAAAAAACTCCGGAAGATGGGCTAAGCCCATCTGCTCGGTACGGGTTGAGTCATGACCCAGGGCTCCGGTTCCATCGATGATCTGAAAGACCGGATCCTCTCCCGAACATCCCTCGAAAGCCTGGCAGGTGAGTCGATTGCCCTCAAAAAGGGCTCCGGCCGCCTGATCGGGCTGTGTCCATTTCACGCTGAGAAAACTCCCAGTTTCCATGTTTTTCCCGATCGCTACTACTGCTTTGGCTGCAAGGCAAAGGGCGACATCATCGACTTCGTGCGCCAGACCAAGGGCATGGGATTCATCGATGCGCTTAAGTTCCTCTGCCAGAAATATGGCGTCGAAGCACCGGAGCTTGAGTCTTCCCGCCTGAACAGTGCGGAGCGTCATGAAGAGGCTGCTCAGATCAAAGCGCTGCTTGCGGCTCACGAAGAATTCAAGGCCAACATCAAGTCACCTGCTGGTGAGCATGCGCGCAAATACCTTGAAAAACGGGGTTTCAGTCCGGCCCAGATCGAAGAGTACGGCTTCGGGCTGACTCCTGCGGAGGGGTGGGGCCTGGTAAAAAAGCTGCGCGCCCTGGGTTTTCAGGAACGCGATCTGAAGGCGGCCTCCCTTGGCACCACTTCGGAAAAGACCGGACGCCTCTATGATTTCTTCCGCGACAACCGGGTAATGATCCCGATTCGCGACAGCCAGGGTCGGTTGGTCGCATTTGGGGGCAGAACCCTGGGCGATCACCCGGCAAAGTACATCAACAGCCGGGAAACAAAATTATTCGACAAATCCGCGCTACTGTTTGGCATGGACCGGGCGCGGCAGGCCATCAGGCAAAAGCAACGCGCCTTCATCGTTGAAGGTTACATGGATGTGCTGCAGCTCTGGGCCCACGGCATTCCAGAGACAGTTGCCTGCATGGGGACCGCGCTGACGGTTCGCCACCTGAATCTGCTCAAAGCAGCTTCGACCACAGCTTATTTGCTGTTTGACGGCGATGCCGCCGGACAAAAAGCCTCCATGCTGGCCCTTGAGGCAAACCTGCAAGTCCCTGAAATGAAACTGAAAGTGATTCAGCTACCTCAGGGCCAGGATCCTGACGAATTCGTCCGCGAACAGGGCGCTGCAGGTGTCGAGAAGCTGGTCGAGGCGTCCGTGGACCTGCTCGACTTCGCGATTTCAAGCCGGCTCCGCGGGGCTAGCCAGGCTCAGATCCCGGCACTTGTGACGCGCGAATTCATTCCGTGGCTCGTCAGGATTGGCGACCGGATCCAAAAGGGCGTCATCCTTTCGCGGATTTCAGAACTCAGCGGCCTGTCCCGAGAGACTTTGGCCGCCGAGGCGCGCATGCACATGCGTCACGTGGCGCAAGGCACTCAAGGAGTGCAGGCGACGCGAAAATCGCCCTCGACGTCTGAAAATTCCACCACCCCGGCACCAACCAGGACGGCTCAACCCCTCGACCGCGTGGACCTGGAGCTGCTGGGACACATCTACTTCGGGACCCCGGAAGAGTCCGGTTTTGATGCGGCGCGAAGTTACATCGAGCAAGAAGCCCGCTGGGATGCGGTGTGGATCGACTTCGCTGGCGCCATGTTTGACATCCTCTCCAGCGGAAAATCTCCGGCCACAGTGGACGCCACTGAGCTGGCAGATGGTTCGGACGAAGTCACCGCATTCATTGAGAAATCAAAGAAAACACCGGCAGCCTGGAAGGTTGCCGACCGGGGCGCCGCGGTGGCCCGCATTCTGGGCGACATCCGGATCAGGAGCCTGCGTAAGACGATCGAAGCCCTGCGCATGCAGGTCGCCGCAGCTTCCAGAAGCCCGGAGTCTGCTGCGGAATGCATGGCACTGCTAGCTTCGATCCTGGAGATGAATTCTGAACTAAAACGCCTCGAGACCCGAAATCCGGGCTGAACTGGCCCGATTCTTGCCTGCCGCTTTTTTGCCATCAAAGCCTTGATCTGCCGGGGTTTTTCAGTTTAGATTTGGTGTCTTTTTTGAAACTGGAAATCCGCAGATTTCGGGGCTCCGCCAACGGCTCCCCGGTGGATCTTAGAGAGGATCACGCTCCATGGCCAATTCGAAGAAATCCGACCGCCGCGTTGTGAAGCCGAAGGCACGGAAGACCACTTCCCTTGCCGCTGGTGGACAGAAGAAATCCACCGCACCGGTGAAGGTGAAAGTCCGGTCGAGTGACAAGGCCGTCAAGACGGTCGGTTCAAATGTGGCCAGGACCGTGAAACCACTCAAAGTGAAAGTCCAGGTTGCGAAACCACAGAACACAAAGGTCGCGCAAGTTACTCCGCGTGCAGGTGGCAAAAAGTTGCCCGCAGTCGAGTCAACCATGAAGGCGCAGTCGAAGCTTCAGGGCAAACTTGCCAAGTCTGGAAAATCGGTCCCGGCAAAAGGCAACGCAGGAAAGGTTGTCAAAGCGGGCAAGACACCAGCCGCGAAAGCCCCGGCCAGCCAAAAAATGAAAGCTCCTGCGAGCAAGCCACTGGTAGCGAAGGCTCCGGCTGCTAAAGCGCCAGCGAAACCAGCTGTCAAGCCAGCTCCAGAAAAAGCGAAAATCGAAAAGACGAAAGTTGAAAAAGCGCAAACTGCCAAAGCTCCCGCAGAGAAAGCCGTGAAGGCAACGGGCAAGTCCGCGGAAGCTGGCGCCAAGCCCGTTAAGCCAGTTAAGGGCGAAGGCCGTTCCGGCAGCGAAAACTTTGAAGTCTACAAGGTTGTCGACGGGCTCGTAAAACTTGCGAAGAAAAACGGCTCGGTCAGCTACAAGGACATCGATGCCGCAGTGCCAAAGGCAAACGCCAACCCGGACACCATTGACGAGATCGTGATGGCGCTCAGCGACAAGGGGATCGAACTGGTGGATGCCAGCCCCGGACGCGGCCGCCCGGGCAAGGACGGCAAGGACGCGGCAGGCGGCGACGATGAGTTCCTGATGTCCGACGAAGAAGGCGGCTCCGGAGACAGCGAAGCCGGAGACTCCGAAAACGCATCCGAAAGCGAAGCAGAAACACCGGATACGAGTGATGCTTCCCTTGGCAAGTCGAATGACCCGGTCCGCATTTACCTGCGCAAGATGGGCAGCGTTGCGCTCCTGTCACGCGAAGGTGAAGTGGTCATTGCCAAGAAAATTGAAAATGAAGAAAACCGCATCCTGGAGCGCTTGCTCCGCCTTGATATGGGGATGAACCTCATTGTCGACACGGCGCGCAAGTTTGTTGCCAACGAAATCCGGATGAAGGGTTTCATCAAAGGTTTCGATGATGACGAGGCCTCGAACAACGAACAGGTTCACGCGGACAAGTTGCGTGAAGTGACTGCAAGGTTCCTGCTCGTGTACGACGAGTACGCAAGCACAAAGGAAAAGCAGACCGCCAAGAACAAAGACAAGGGCAACCAGCTGCTCGACAAGATGTTCAACCAGCTGAAGGACCTGAACATCAACCGCAAGCTGCTGATCCATACGATCAACCAGCTTGCTACCCACGCCAACTCAGTCCGCGAGGCCCGTCAGGACCTTGACTACTACGCGCGGCGCCTGGGCACCAATTCAGCGGAAATACCGGGACTGTTGTCACGGTCGAACGGAACGACACCGTTCCCGACCATGTCTGACCGCGAATGGCAGCGCATCAGCCGCAACCTTCAGGCCGCTCAGGACATGATCAACCAGGCCAGTGTCGCCTGCGGTCTTGACGCAGACGTGCTGCTTGCAACCTACAACGAACTGGCAGAGATGCAGCGCCGCGCCGAGCTTGCCAAGCGCGAGCTTGTCGAAGCCAACCTCCGCCTGGTGGTGTCGATTGCCAAAAAATACACCAACCGCGGCTTGCAGTTCCTGGATCTGATTCAGGAAGGCAACATCGGCCTGATGAAGGCCGTCGAGAAGTTTGAATACCGCCGCGGTTACAAGTTTTCGACCTATGCAACCTGGTGGATCCGCCAGGCCATCACCCGCGCGATTGCGGACCAGGCCAGGACTATCCGTATTCCGGTGCACATGATCGAAACGATCAACAAGTTGATCCGTACCAGCCGCTACCTCGTCCAGGAAATGGGCCGCGAACCAACTCCGGAAGAGATTGCCGCAAGAATGGACCTGTCCATCGATAAGGTCCGCAAGGTTCTGAAGATTGCCGTGGAGCCAATCTCGCTTGAAACGCCGATTGGCGAAGAGGAAGACAACCACATTGGCGACTTCCTGGAAGACAAGTCCCAGATGTCTCCATCAGAGTCTGTGACGGCGGGCGCCCTGTCGGAGCAAACGAAGAAGGCCCTGGCCACGCTGACGCCGCGCGAGGAAAAAGTCCTCCGCATGCGTTTTGGCATCGGCGAGCGCAGCGACCACACGCTCGAAGAAGTCGGCCAGAACTTCGACGTGACCAGGGAACGTATCCGCCAGATCGAAGCAAAAGCGTTGCGCAAGCTGCGCCATCCTTCGCGAAGCAAGAAGTTGCGCGCCTTCATCGAATCCTGAATATTGAAGGGGTTCGACAGGGGACGCAAAGTGTGGGGTCATAGCTCAGTCGGTTAGAGCAGCCGGCTCATAACCGGTAGGTCCCTGGTTCAAGTCCAGGTGGCCCCACTCTCCCTTCCCTTCTCTTGTGACGGAGTCGCTTTTGGGCACCCGCTTCCACCACATCCCGATTCACATGGGCCAGCGGCTACTCAGGATGTTCAAACGCCCCGTTTTCTGGTGGTTGACGATCTTTACACATGGCGTCGTCATCTTGGGCGCGATCCTGTTTTACTGGCTAGAGCAGCCAGCAAATCCAGCCAAAATCACGCTCACTGACGCCCTTTACTGGGCCATCGCCACCGCCACAACTGTAGGCTACGGGGACATCACCACCGTTACGACAGCAGGCAAGTGGCTAGCCATGGCGCTCATGCTTCTCGGTACACTGGTTTCAGCGCTTTACACGGCCGTCTTCGCCTCGGCCCTGATTGAAGCTGACCTGGAAGCTTTTGAAAATGAAATGATGATCAAGAAATGAAAGCCCTTTGGGTCGCACTTTTTGGCGTTGTGGGCGTGATGTTGCGCTGGGGCTGTAACGAATGGTCAGGCCGTGTCTGGGAGAGCCCTTTTCCCTGGGTTACGTTTGCGATCAACATCGCCGGATCATTCATGATCGGGATAGTTTACGTTCTTGGATCCGAGCGGGGGATCATCTCGCCGGACCTTCGATTTGGGATCATGACGGGTTTGCTGGGAGGTTTCACAACCTTCTCGGCCTACTCCCTTGAAGTCATCAAGCTCATCGAATCCGGGAATTACATCAATGCGCTGCTTTACCTTGCTGCAAGTCCGGCACTGGGCGTAGCAGCGGCGGCGACCGGCATCTGGCTCATGCGCTGACCTGGCGCCGGACCACACCCAACAGATGACGACGAAAGGCTCGCATCACAATCAAGTGCGCGATCGCCTGGGTGTTCTTGTAGAGCCACCACGGCAGGGCCGGTGGGTAGTCAAAAATCGCAGCCATCGCGTAGCGACCGTCAAGCACTGAACGAAACTCAAACCTGCCAGGATTATTCTTCCGCTGCGACGTCAGCACTCCACCCGTGATGAAATAAAGCTGCCTTTTTTCGTCGCTCCGGTTGGCAATGTATTGCAGGTGCAAAAGGGTGAATTTCAGGCTCGGAATCCCTGGGCTGAACTGAAAAAGCAGGGACCCGTCTGCGGTACGGCCGATCTTTATGAACGGCCACAAGAACTGAATAAGCCAGTGGGTGTAGCGATCAGCGATCCAGTTGGCAGACTTTCCCTTTGGCAAGGGTAAACGCTGCACGGAACAGACCGTGTTCACATTCACTGCCCTGCCCGGCGCCGTCCGGCGCACTGATGCGCTGGCGGATTCCGCGTCCAAAGCTGCCCGGAGCGCCTGACGGAAGGACACAGGTTTGATGCCGTAGCGATCAAAGATCAAATGGTCGCGGGGAATCATCTCGTGCCGCAGGCTTTCAACAAGAGGGGCAACAAGTTCCTTGGGTGCCCCGGTGACCAGACGAACCCACAAACGCGAAAGTTTCGGGCTGAAGAGGAAAACCGGCACCATGAGGCGGCGTTTGCCCATCATGCCGGCTGTTACCTTCATCATGTCCAGATAGGTCACGACTTCCGATCCGCCAAGGTCGTAGCTTCCAGACGGAATTGCGGGATCTGCAACCACTTTGGCCATGACACGAACGACATCGTCGATGCTGACCGGACAACTGCGCGTCCTGGTCCACTTGGGGCAGAGCATGGCCGGCAAACGCTGAACCAGCTTTCGCATCATGTCAAACGAGGATCCGCCCCGACCGATGACCAGTCCTGCTCGCAACGCAACCAAAGGAACGTTGTGGGCAGCAATGGCTTCTTCAACCTCCAGGCGGCTGGCGAGATGGCGAGACAAGTCCTCCGGGGGAATGATGCCGCCCAAGTAAATGACACGGCGCACACCACAGGCTCTGGCTGCGCGTCCGAAGTTATCAGCGATGATCAAATCGAGATCATCGAAAGAACCCTGGGTAAGCCGGGCGGACGGAAGCATCGAATGGACAAGGAATACAGCAACGTCACACCCGGCAAGGGCGTCTTCCGTCTGGCGGGCCGAAAACAGGTCACATTGACGCCAGGTCAAGCCCCCGAGCGTTGCAGTGGCAGTACGCGCAGTCGCTGAGAGGCGACCAGGATTACGGCTGAGGGCAACTATATCGCAATCAGCGGCGAGCGCATCAATCAGGGCAGTGCCAACGAACCCGCTGGCGCCCGCGATGGCAACGCGCAATCGCGCAGAAGAAGGTGTTACCGGAGAATTCGTCGTTTCAGTCGACTGCTGCATCAAATGCGCTCCTCACGTCGAGGGGAACGTTGAGAGACTCAAGATTTTCATAGAGGCATAGAAGGTAGGCACCAAGGGCGAAAAAGTCGGGGTGCAAGCGCGTCTTGTGCTTCTTGCAGGACTCGAAAATCGCCTGAAACGACTTCTTGAAATGGGCCAGGGAAAATTCGACGCGGGATTGATCGCCTTCACCAAAATGTCGTTTAAAAATGTCGTCTGCATGAGCCAGGTCCAGGGCCCGAAGTCCTTCCATGTAGCGTGCCTGGTCATTCATGTAGAACCCCGCGTACATGTCCCGGACACCCGAAATAAATTCCGGCGACCATTCGAAAAAAAGAGGCTTTGGATTCCAGCGGACTTTGCCCGAGGAAAAATCAAAGGCCGCGGTCCGAAGATCCAGTACGGCGACAGGCTGGTCAAAGATCTGCCGAAAATAGAGCTCGAGGACGGCTCGTCCCTGCGCGGCCGGATCCGATTTGATGCCGGCTGGC
>JBEGVZ010000105.1:0-44962 GCA_041178085.1 Pseudomonadota bacterium
CCTTCGTCCCATCCTTGCATGTCACATCGAACTTTCCATCGTCACGCGAGATGACACTGACGGCATCGTCGATACCTTCTTGCGTACCACGACCATCGCGGATATTTCGTCCGCCCTTGCCGGCAAAAGACGTCCCTGCGAACAAAGTCAGGGAACCAAACACAACCAACATTCTTGTCGTCCGCATTTTCTGAACCTCTCGTTACATGTTTGTGAACGAAAAAAGATGTCAGAAAAACTGTGCATTGACAATCCGTGTGACATTGATCACACACTGCATTTGCCGATAAAAAGTGAATTATCACACACGAAGTGGCGGTGGAGAAAAAAGAGAATCAGTGACCGCACGCATCGCAAGCTTGCCAGCGCAACCTGCACTTGAGCGTCGACAATCGGAGTCGATCAAGGAGCCGTGCTGCATCCTGCTGAACTCATCGGATCGCAGCCCCCTGGCCCAGCGGGCAATTTCTCGAAAACGGCAAGGCAGGATTGCGCAAACCTGGGCACTAATCTTTTCGGATCGACTTTCTCCACCTGCTCGTTGGTCTGTGTGCACAGAGCTTTGATAGGATCGCACAAGCAAACTGTGCTGGATGGTGCCACCCATTTAACAAACCTGTAGCCGGGCCAGGGTACCGCCTGAAGGGTCAGACTGATGAGTGGAGCGTTATTGAGATATTTATTATCCCATGTGTTGTGGGCGCATTCCTTTTTCGGTATTTGATCCGAACTTTCTCGTCCGCAAATTTGGCGGGTGGGTTTGTATTCGTTCATGTCGTCAAAATTCGTCGCCAAAACATACCCACCCCTGGCGAGAGGATTTAAAAACCAATCAAACTGGTTGCCAGGACCGACAGCTCTGATCGCAACTCCAGGCCCATGAGAAACAAATGGCTTCGGGCGACAGATGACAGGAACATTGCGCCCTTCGTCTAACTTATAGGTCGCATCGGTCAGAAATTTATAGGTTTCACTTTCAAAAACGTTTACTCCAGCCGTTTGGAGATAAGGGGGCGGTAGAGGCTCAATGGCATTGGGACTTTCTATCCGTCGGGAGGGCAAGCGACCCTCCTTGGTTACCGCGATGATTGAATCGTCTGCCGAGATTTTTCCACCCGAGTCACCACGCATTGATGATTGACGGCTTTTGTTAAGCGTACCGAGAATGATCGAAGCACAGCTATCCAATGATGGTTGATTGCCAATGCAATCCTCCAGACCCAGAGTTCCCATGAAACCAAAGCGCTCGATGCCAATTCTTTCCGACCGGAGAGGTGAGCCAGGTTCATTATTGAGGTGATTAAAATTGCGGTAACCGTAACCTCGCACTTCGACGGTCTCATTTTCGATGGCACCGCGAAGGGTCTTTGTTGCCCCGATGCCGTCAAAACGAATGAACTTTTCAAGCTCCAGAAACATTCCGGAATTCATGCTCAATGGGATTGGCACGCCGCCTTTTAATTGCCAGCCACCCGGTGGGACATAAAAGGCCGCAAGATCTCTTCCGAATGACCCTATGGACCAGCTTTTGAGTCTCTCATTGATGAGAGCATCCATCTCGTCCCCAACAATCAGTTCCTTGGCTTGAAGGACGGGGAAGACGAGTCCCTTCTGAAGTTTACGCCGATCTGCTTCGATTTCAGTTCTGTTGTCGCCCGATTGGACCGTTACCCCCGCGTTATCCACCACAGAGAATCCCGAAATTCTAACGTGGGTAACATCAGGGTCTTTTTCAGAGCCTAGGACGTGCCGGTTGGTTAAAAAACATCCTGCGCGGAAATAACCAGTGGCTGTACCCGCATTTATTCCGCGCCTGATAGTAGATCGTGCACCCTCGTTATTAAAAAAAAGTGCAACCGCAGCGGCGACATCACTGGACTCACCCTCTTCTCCATTCCAAACCTTGAGAGCTTCGCTATTTGCCTGTCTTGCGGAGGAGGAGTTCCTGGATTCATCGTGGGGCAGCTGTTCCCCCGCACATGAATTTAAAGTGGAAGACGATACGATTAACACTGAAGCGTGAAAACAACGACGAGTAATCGACGGTCTCATGTCCCCCCCCCGCGGAGAATCCTTCGGAATACGTCGGGTGCAAATTCGACCGTCTTAAGCTAAAAAATAGTCTGTCGTGAAATGTGAATAAAAATCGGTTAGTTAGTTCTTAGGCAGGAGAATGCGGTAACGGTTTTCTAACATTTGCTGCTGGCCCGCAGATGATACGTTTAATAATCGGCAAAACTTCCCCTGGCAAAAGGTCACGCCACAGAGTTTTGTTCCGTCTGCCAGCCGCGGTAAGTGGGTTCGGATCACGTCTGAATTGCTGGCTGATTCACGGAACATCACATCGAAAACATCGAGCAAGCGGCGCTTCGATGCCCAGCTAACGCAGCAGGACCGTCAAAACCAGCTCCACCGACTTTCAGGTACTGCCAGCAGTCCACGCCGTAGAGATTTGATTAGTGATTTTGGGACTTTAGCCGCCAGCGTTATCAATACCTACCCCGGCCGCCGGGGAACCCCGGGGCAAGGTACATTTTTCTTGCCGTTTCGAGGGGTTTCCTGTTTAACCACGCCATGTCCGATGCACTGTCCGGAAGCGCCCTCAGCACCGCTCAAGGCGTCCTCCAAAAAGAAATTCAGAAACGCCGCACCTTTGCGATCATCTCGCACCCGGATGCCGGTAAGACCACGATGACGGAAAAGCTTCTGCTTTATGGCGGCGCCATCCAGATGGCTGGGTCCGTCAAGGCCAAGCGTGGGAAAAAGTTCGCGACCTCCGACTGGATGGAGCTGGAAAAGCAGCGCGGGATTTCCGTGACGTCTTCCGTCATGAAATTCCCTTACAACGGTCACGAAATCAACCTGATCGACACACCCGGTCACCAGGATTTTTCGGAGGACACTTACCGGACACTGACCGCCGTAGACAGCGCCCTCATGCTGATCGACGGCGCGAACGGCGTCGAAGCACAGACGAAAAAGCTCTTTGAAGTTTGCAGCATGCGCAAGACCCCCGTCATGGCGTTCATCAACAAGATGGACCGGGAATCGCGCGACCCGTTCGACTTGATCGACGAAATTGAAAAAGTCCTGGGAATCGCCTGTTATCCGGTCACTTGGCCGATCGGCATGGGCAGTCGCTTCCGCGGGGTTTACGACCGCCAGCGGGAACAACTCTTGATCTTCGAAAAGGATGCAGAGCGCTCACGTCCCGTGGCGCTGACAGAGCTTGGGCTTGATTCGCCGGAAGTAGACGCGGAACTGGGTCCGGAAGTCGCTGCAGAGCTGCGTGATCAGGTTTCAATCCTTGCCGCCGGCGAAGAGCTTGATCGCGAGCGCTACATGCGCGGCGAACTGGCACCGGTCTTCTTTGGCAGTGCCCTGAACAACTTCGGTGTGCAGACGCTGCTTGACGCGCTGGTTGAAATTTCGCCTTCACCACTTGCAAGGCCCGCAAGCCAGCGCCTGGTGAAGCCGACTGAATCCAAATTTTCGGCATTTGTGTTCAAGATTCAGGCGAACATGGATCCTTCGCATCGCGACCGCGTGGCCTTCATGCGCATCGTATCTGGCAAATTTGAGCGCGGGATGAAGGCGTGGCATGTGCGCTTGAAGCGCGAGTCCCGCCTTGGCCGCCCAACCCAGTTCATGGCGCAGGATCGCAGTCTTGTCGACGAAGCCTATGCGGGGGATATCGTCGGGGTCCATGACCCGGGCGTGTTCAAAATTGGCGATACATTGAGCGAAGGTGAAGAGCTGATTTATACGGGCATCCCGGTGTTCTCGCCGGAGCATTTCGTCCGCGTTCAACTTAAAGACCCGCTCAAGTCAAAGCAGCTTAACAAGGCTCTGGATCAGCTATCGGAAGAAGGCGCTGTCCAGGTATTGCGACCGGTAACCTCCAACGACCAGTACTTGGGCGTCGTCGGTGCCCTGCAATTCGACGTCGTCAAATACCGGATTGAATTCGAATACGGCGTTAAGGTGCAGTTTTATCCCCTGCCCTACACGGCGGCTCGGTGGATCAGGAGCGAAGACCCCGCTGCGATCGAATCCATCGTCAAAGACCAGGCGCACATCATGACGCGGGACCAGCATGACGATCCCGTCATCCTGCTGGACCAGGTCTGGCGTTTGAAGCTCCTCAATGAGCGCCACCCTAAAATCCTGTTTGCAACCACGTCTGAGAACCTTCAGGACCGCATAAAACAGGCCTGACATCCTCCTTAAAGATTTTCCGGGCGTTTCCGATACTTCCCTAGGTCAAGTGTTAGAAAGGCCCGGCATGGATTGGTCCAGGACAATCAGGCTTCTAACCGCAATCGCACTGGGCGCGTCACTATTCCATTGTGGCGGCTCAAAATTCAGCGGTGGAAACGGCAAAAAGAAACCAGACAGCCTTGGTGCAAACCAAAGTGGCCTGCCGCTCCCAGGAGGCGGCGGCAGCGGGAACCTGCCCCCTGATTTGTCGGAGGGCAGTCGCCAAACCCTGCTCAACCGCTTCAACGACTTCCTGTTCGCAGGTAACGGGCCCGGAAGTTGTGGCTTGAATCCAACTTGCAAGGCGCAGGGCGCCTTGGGATGTCCCGCCGACTACGAATCCATCGGTGCTGTCGGTGATTGCTTCCAGTTGCCACCCGGATCACCCATACCCATGCAGTGCTTCAGCAACCGCTCACTCTGCAAAAAATCCGGCCGCACCGATCCAGAAGTCGTTCTTGAGGTGAAGATGGTGGCAGGATCCAGCTGCCCGGCGGGATTCAGCGGCAACGCTGACCAAAGCCACCTGCTCGGGGTCGTTCACGCAGCACCGTCGTGTAATTCCAGCTTTTCAACCTACGCATTTTGTAAGAGGACGATACCGCTTGCGAACGCAAGCAAAGGGACTCGCATCGTCAGCGCGATCGCCATTCAGGGGACGTCCCAGCGATCGCCAACAGCACCTGCCTGTCCGGCGGGATTTGAGGATGCGGGCATAGCGCCAGACTGCTCAAACTACGATGGCAACAGGGCTTACCCCTGTTGCCATGGTTTCATTCGATTCTGCCAGAAACTCGACACCCTGAACTGACGTTCAGTGGTGATGATGCCCGCCCGGGCCGTGGGCATGGCCATGCTCAAGCTCATCTTTGGTCGCCGTGCGGATTTCTGCGATCTCGATCTTGAAAACAAGATCCCGCCCAGCCAGGGGATGGTTCGCGTCAAGAGTGACATGGCTCTCTGTAACTGCGGTAACTACCATGATCGGGTCTTCATGACCGGGGCCGCTACGGAACATGTCGCCGACCTTCACTTCCTTCGTGGGAAGCTTCTCCATCGGCACATTGGCTACCAGCGACTCATCACGATCGCCGTAGGCATCTTCAGCCTTCACGTGCACTTCGCGCTTGTCCCCTTTTGCAAGGGTGATCAGCACGCTTTCCAAACCGGGAATGATCTGGCCTGCGCCTTCCAAAAAGGCCAGCGGTTCACCTTCTTCCGAACGATCAATCAGGTCACCGTCCGTACCATGAAGAACATAGTGGAACTCGATCACGCGTGGAGTGCTGGCCATAAAAGGGCTCTTTCCTTGAAAATAATGGGATTAAAGCCTTATCACCGGCTGGCGACAAAAGACACCCGTTTATTGGCGGCGCGGGGCACCAATCGGAGTTAATCCCGTCAATACAGGGAATTGATGACACCCGACGCATCAGCCGCCTGCTGCTGCCAGCGCATCAGGCGCCCAAGAGCCAATTCATCGTTGTCCGGGCGGACTGCCCCGGTCGCACGGGCAAGGCAAAGGTAAAGCATCAGCCCGCGCAAATGCTGGGGGGTCAGGACGTATTCGATCAACTTCCAGTAACGGGCAAGATCGACGTTTTCGGCGCCGGCACCAAAAGGCGAATCAAGCAAGGCCGCCCGGTAATCAGCTGCCGCAACGCGCATCTTGGCCTGGGCGAGCTCCGCAGCTTCCTTGACAGCGTTCATGACAGGACGCAGGCCGGCAGCTTCGAAGGCGTCTGTGCCTGCACCGAGTTGCCAGACTGCAAACACAAAGGGAAGACCCGTAATACGATTCCAGACTTCTCCCAGATCAAGGACACGGTCGTACTGATTCCGGCACCGAAGCGCCTCATCACCAATCAGCAAGTCGATGGAAGGTTCCGCATCGATGTCTGTGGACTGGGAATCCGCCGAGCGCACATCCAAGCCTTTTGCATCCGGCCCGAACAACAACCGGTGAAGGGTCCTGGTCATCGCGGCACTTGCCGCGGATGCCGATGTCAACTTGATCGGCCCCGAAGCAGAGAGCAATCCGGGGCTTTGGCCCGCTGCCACGCTGGCGGCGACCGACCGGGCAATTTGACGCGGATCAAAATCACGCCCTGCCATGACAGAACTGAAGGTCTCTTTCAGTGTCGCAATGCGATCTTGCCACAAGTTGTAAACGTCACGCTGGGCTGCGGGAAAACCCAGGTACACACTCATCACCGGCCCTGTGGAGGCGACCCCCACAGGCAACGCGAAGTTGAGCTGATTATGCTTGAGAAGACAAATGCTGGAAGCGGGCGCCATCTGGATGCTGCCTTCAACCAGCCACTTGTTTATCTGGGCGGGATGACCATCACGAAACTCCGTGCGGGCGCCCAGAATTTTGCGCAGTTCCAGGCGCAGGGGCCAGAGGTTCCAGTAATTGATCCAGCCAAGGCTTGCCATCAGGAGTTCGCCTTTGCAGAACGCTGCTTTGCCAATGCCGCGAAAGAACGCTTTGCCGCTGCGACGGTTTCTTCAATGTCGCCAACGGAATGCTGAAGCGACAAGAATCCAGCCTCAAATGCAGATGGCGCCAGATAGATCCCTTCATCGAGCATCAGCTGGAAGAACTGTTTGAACAAATCCAGATCCGCGCCCTTGGCGTCATCATAATTCCGTACCGGATTTTTGCTGAAGAAAAACCCGAACATGCCACCCTCGTAATCGACACTAAGCGGAATCCCCGCGTCTTCCGCTGCCGCCTTGAAGCCGGTAACGAGCTGCTTGCTCCGGGCGGCCAGTGTTTCAAAGGCTCCCGGACGCGAGAGGATTTCGAGGGTCTTGATACCGCTCGCGACGGCAACAGGGTTTCCCGACAAAGTCCCGGCCTGGTAGACAGGTCCCGCAGGCGCAACCATCTGCATGATTTCGCGACGACCACCGTAGGCGCCCACCGGCAACCCGCCACCGATCACTTTGCCCAGAACAGTCATGTCCGGCTTGATACCCGACAACTGCTGGCAACCACCGCGAGCCACACGGAAGCCCGTCATGACCTCATCAAAAATGAGTAGCGTGCCGTGATGGTCACAAAGGCTGCGCAACTCTTCCAAGAACCCTGATACGGGACGGATAAATCCGGCATTGCCAACAATCGGCTCAAGGATGATCGCAGCAAGGGTGTCTCCGTGAGACTTGAAAACCTCACGCACCTGGTCGATGTCATTGAATCGCGCGGTCAAAGTGTGCCGCGCCGTTTCCTCGGGAACTCCGGGACTTCCGGACAATCCCAACGTAGCAGCGCCCGATCCCGGCTTCACCAGAAGCATGTCGGCGTGCCCGTGATAACAGCCCTCGAATTTGAGGATTTTAGTGCGGCCAGTGAACGCCCGCGCAACACGCAGGGCTGACATGCATGCCTCGGTGCCACTTGACACCAGGCGGATCATCTCGATGTTGGGCATGGCCTCCATGATGGCAGAGGCAAGAATGCTTTCACGAGCCGTAGGCGTTCCGAACGACAGGCCATCATCGACCGCTGCATGGATGGCTGCAAGCACTTCGGGGTGAGCATGACCCACGATCGCCGGTCCCCAGCTGGTGATGTAATCAATGTAACGATTGCCATCTTCGTCCCACAGCCAGGCACCGGAACCTTTCTTCATGAAGACGGGAGTGCCTCCGACTGAACCGAAAGCGCGGACGGGTGAATTTACGCCCCCTGGCATCAGCCTCAGGGCCTCTGCAAATAGAGCCTTGGATCGATCACGTGGTTGCCGGTCTCGCGGAAGGGAATCTCGGTTCATCGGATTCTGTTGCCAACCCAGAAAAAAGCGTGCCCGGAATAGGGCCACGGCCGCCTGTCATACCAGATCCGCGACGCCCCTCCGACCGAAAACTTGACATTGGCCGGGCCGGCCACACGTTATTTGCAGGGCAGGTGATGATCCACCTCCCCGAAAGGAAACGATATGGATATCAACAAGTTGACGCAAAAATCACAGGAAGCCCTGCAGTCTGCCCAGAAGCTTGCGATCGAATACGGCCACAATGAAGTGGACATCGAGCACCTCTTGGTAGCCCTTTTAAGGCAGGATGGCGGCCTCATCCCCAAGCTGGTGCAGCGAGCAGGAGCCAACAGCGACGCCCTCACAACGCGCCTGGAGTCGGCGCTGGGCAATCGCCCGCGCACCTCTGGACCGGGTTACGATCCAACCCGGATTTATCTGAACGGCAGGCTATCGCGCCTGGTCGTCTCGGCAGAGAAAGAAGCACAGCGCCTGAAAGACGAGTACGTCTCGGTGGAACATTTATTCATCGAGGCGCTCAAACTTGATGACAAGTCGGATGCGGCAAAGGCGCTGAAGGAACTCGGCCCGAAATCCGGCCCGTTCATGGAAGCGCTGACCGCCTTGCGAGGCAACCAGCGCGTGCAAAGCTCGACACCGGAGGAAACCTACGAGGCTTTGGAAAAATTTGGCCGGGACCTGGTCAAGGCGGCGCGGGACGGCAAGCTGGACCCCGTGATCGGACGCGACGAAGAAATTCGGCGAGTGATCCGCATCCTGAGCCGTAAAACCAAGAATAACCCGGTCCTGATCGGCGAGCCGGGTGTCGGGAAGACAGCCATCGCAGAGGGCCTCGCTCACCGCATCGTTCGCGGGGATGTGCCAGAAGGGCTGAAAGACCGCTCGGTTTTTGCGCTCGACATGGGTGCGCTGATCGCTGGCGCGAAATTCCGCGGTGAGTTCGAAGAACGCCTGAAAGCCGTCCTGAACGAAGTCAAGAAGAGCGAAGGCCGCATCATCCTGTTTATCGACGAGCTTCATACGATCGTCGGCGCCGGCAAGGCGGAAGGCGCGATGGACGCAGGCAACATGTTAAAACCCATGCTTGCCCGGGGCGAATTGCACTGCATTGGCGCCACCACTCTCGACGAGTATCGACAGTACATTGAAAAAGATCCGGCCCTGGAGCGTCGCTTCCAACCGGTGATGGTGGACCAGCCCGGCGTGGAAGATACGGTTTCCATCCTGCGCGGCCTGCGCGAGCGGTTCGAAGTGCACCACGGCGTCAAGATCCTGGACAATGCACTGGTCGCAGCGGCCACACTTTCCAATCGCTACATCACTGACCGCTTCCTGCCAGACAAGGCAATTGACCTGGTCGACGAGGCCTGCGCCATGATCCGGACGGAAATCGATTCAATGCCGTCGGATCTTGATTCGGCGCAGAGGAAAGTCATGCGGCTTGAGATCGAAGAAGCCGCGCTTAAAAAGGAGAAGGACGACTCCAGCCGCAAACGCCTGGAAGCCCTGCAAAGAGAGCTGGCAGATGCCCGCACATCTCGCGACACTTTACGCGCACAGTACGAAAGCGAAAAAGCTTCATTGCAGAAAGTAAACGCTGTGCGTGCAGAAATCGAAGAAACCAAGCGCGCAATCGAGCGGGCCGAGCGTGAGTACAACCTGGACAAGGCCGCAGAGCTGCGCCATGGCAAAATGCCAAGCTTGCTTGAGAAGCTAAAGAAAACCGAAGCTGCCGACGCAATTGGCAATGCTGGCGAAGGAAATCGCCTTTTGCGTGAGCAGGTATCAGAATCCGAAATCAGCCAGATTGTCAGTCGCTGGACGGGAATTCCCGTCACACGCCTGGTCGAGGGCGAACGGGAGAAACTTCTCAAGCTCGACCAGATCCTGCACGAACGCGTCATCGGACAGGACGAGGCAGTGCAGCTCGTCTCAGACGCTGTCATCCGTGCCCGCGCAGGAATCAAGGATCCCCGCCGCCCGATCGGGTCTTTTATTTTTCTTGGACCGACAGGCGTTGGGAAGACTGAGCTGGCCAAGGCCCTTGCCGCCTCTCTTTTTGACAGCGAAGACAACATCGTGCGCATCGACATGTCAGAGTACATGGAGAAGCATGCAGTTTCGCGCTTGATCGGTGCGCCTCCCGGGTACGTTGGATACGAGGAGGGGGGGCAGCTGACCGAGGCTGTACGCAGGAAACCCTACTCAGTTGTCCTTTTTGACGAGATCGAGAAAGCGCACCCGGAAGTTTTCAATACGCTGTTGCAACTCCTTGACGACGGCCGCCTGACCGACTCACAAGGTCGGACAGTCGACTTTCGCAACACCGTCGTCATCATGACAAGCAACATCGGCTCCCATTACCTGCTGGATGGCGGAATCGGGTCGGATGGAGACTTGACCCCGGGCGCGCGCAGCTCTGTGATGTCTGAACTACGTGGACATTTCCGTCCCGAGTTCCTAAACCGGATTGATGAAATCGTCATGTTCAAGCCGCTACAAGCCACCGAGATCGCCAAGATCGTTGGTCTGCTCGCAGAAGGGTTCGCTGCTCGTCTGGCTGACCGGCAAATCACTTTCGAGATGGATGAAAAAGCGAAATCTTTCGTCGCAGAAAGCGCTTACGACCCACAATTCGGTGCGCGCCCCCTCAAACGCTTCTTGCAGCGGGAACTGGAAACAAGGATCGCCAGGAAAATCCTTTCTGGCGATTTGAAGGATGGGGACAGGGTAAAAGTGACCATTGTTGACGGCAAATTGGAGACTCAGGCCATACCGGCCTGAGTTCGGCCGGCGATGCCTGCTCCAGTCAAAAGATCCTTAAACCCGTTTCAGTAAATACTCCTTGAACCGGCACATCGTGTGGCTCGGCTGGCAGTTTTTCTGAAAGAACAAACTGTTCCATGCAAACAGCCGCCAGCCATACCCTTGAACGATCTGCGATTTTGGCCAGAAAGCGATCGTAGTATCCGGCCCCGGAGCCTAATCGCGTTCCGCTGGTGTCCACGGCCACACAGGGCAACAGGAGCAGAATATCCCGCCCCTCAACGGTCAGACGCTGACCATCTGCAGGTTCGGCGATGCCAAATTTGCCCTTACGCAGGGGTTCATCCTTGCGCCAGGCCACAAATTCCATGGCGCCTCCCGGCAAAACGCGTGGAAAATACCACCGTTTTCCATGAGTCAAATCCCGTTCCATCGCTGGATGAATCAACGGCTCATTGCGAACGGCTAGATAGGCAGCAACCGCAGCAAAGTCCCGTGTCCCCAGGAAATCAAGCAAGTGCTCCTGTATTTCTTCTGAGACCTTTGAGATCACATCAGGAGCGATCCTGCTACGTGTGGCGCGGATCTGCTCACGACACGCTTTTTTGTCACTAAAGTCAGTAATGAGCACGGTTTTCTCCGAATTCATCTGAAGAGCATAAAACAAATCCACCCGGCGGGGCTACGCCGGGTGGATCTTAACCTTGGATTTTTCACGAATTACTGGATCGTGACGTCCACCGGAGTTGTGTATTCCCAACGTCCGGAAATCTCAGAGAATGACCCGACGCGCATTTTGTACGCACCAGGAGTAACCCCTTGAAGGGTTGCCGTCGCACCTGCCGTTGAAAACTTGTAGTTCGGATTTGCCCAGTCCTGGGCATTATTGAGCTCGACACGGTAGTAGGTCACCCGTGCATCGCCCTGCCAGGACACTTGCCCACCGGAACCCGCGATCGTTGCGCCTGCAGCCGGAGCTGTGAGCGACAACTTGCGACGAACCGGAGCATTCACAGTGAAAGAACGGATCTCAGATGTCCCGCCCGCTGTCTTTACCCGCCAGTACCAGGTACCGGGAGCCGGCTGGTGAAGGGAGTATGCACCCTTCTTGACCGGGATCGACATCGAGAGAGGTTTCATCGAAGAACTCCTGGAGAATTCAATCTTGCCGCTGCCACCAGTCCAGGAAAATCTGGCCGGACCCACCGTCTCGTCGTAGGCGATGGTGGAACCGTCTTCCGGGAAATTGATAGATACCGGCCCTGCGGCGGCACCGTCAGCCGGTTCAGCGGCAGCAACTGGCGCCGTATTTTCAACGGGAGCCGTTGAGGCAACAGGAGCTGCAGTTGCTGCAGGAGCCGTACTGGCTGTCGCAGCATCAGAGGGCTTTACCTCTTCAGCCGCTGCCGGTGGCGGAAACTCGTTTTCGGCAACATCGCCAGTCACCAGATAGAGGTAACCTACGGCTGCCACCGCCACGAGAAGAACTGCAAGGAGGATGTAACGCGAACGGTTTGAGTTCGAGTAGGATCCTTCCTTGAAGATCTGGGACATCGCATTCGTATTGGTCCCGAAGTTACTCGCGAACTCGCCTTTCAAATCCGCCGTAAACGGATTCGATTGCGAGCCGGGTTGTGACGGAAAGCCCCCGCCTCCCCCGCTGCCTGTTGGATTATTCATTGACTGGTTCATGGCTGCAAAATCTCCCAAGGTTAAATGCCACGGATCATCCGTTAAGGATTTTCAATGGGCGTTTCGGACCAGGCGGAAATGACTTTAGGGTGAGGCTGCTGGAAACCGTAACAATTCGGGGGCCATTGAACCTTCTTAACCTTGGCAAATAGGCGTAATCAGCCAATCCAGGGCGATGATTTGCGGTTTGACCAATCAGGCCCGAGAAAGCAACTTGTGGTAGGAAAACTCAATCGACATGGGCAGGATCCAGACCGGGACGCCTGTCCTGTGAAGCATTTGCGGGTTCCGCCAATAATCTTTAGCGGTCGTAATGATAGCGTCACACGGCAAGTTGTTGCCGGACAGGTCGCGGCGCAAGGCGGATTGCAATTCTTCGCTGCGGAATTCCTCGTGATCTTTGACGGTCAGGATGTTTGCCGGGACCAAACCCTTCCCGCTCAAGGCATCAATGAACGCCAATGGACGCGCGATACCGCAAGCAACAAGAGGACGACGAGGCCACGAAACGGATTCGGGACTGGAAAAAGATCCTCCTGCACTCATCAGTAACAGGTCACCGTACCTGATGAAGGCTCTTTCGCCCGGCAAACCAGGCGCGCCTGTGGAATCGTGATCCCGACCCAAAACAGTCACGACACAAGTGGCCCGGTCCAGTGCAGATAGGGGCTCACGCAAATTCCCAGATGGCAGGCAAACGGACTCACGTGGCCTGGTTCCCACACCGGGCGTCAACAAAACGACGTCAATGTCCCGCGCGATTGCAAGGTGCTGAAAACCGTCATCCAGGACGACATCCGTAGGCTGCACGTCATCAGGAAAGCCTGCCCGCGAAAAAACCTGCCAAGTCTTGTAGCGATCACGACCGATCAGCACCGGCACAGTCGGCAGCAGGTTTGAGATCATCATGGCTTCATCTGCATGGATGTGGGCAGCAAGCGAATCGACGTAGGGAACAGTCGAACCGTCCATATGGCGAAAATCGACGTATCGCCCGCCAAAAATCATGGCGCACAAATCTCCGGGCAGTCCAGAACCGTGCCCACGGGACAAAACGACAGGAACCCGCCCCAACTGGACCAACTCGGAGCACAAACCCGCAACAAACGGGGTCTTGCCCGTGCCACCTGTCTCGATGTTGCCAACCGAGATCACACGGACACCAAGCTTGCCCGTACGCAGGAAGCCAGTCCTGTAAAGCCAACTGCGGATCATCACCACCACAAGGTAAAGCAGCGAAAGTGGATACATTGCCACCCGCCATGCGGCATGGTCAGGGATGCGACTGAATTTTGCACCCCATGCCGAAGCAACCGCGGCAAGGACGGCGGGCATCATGAATGCACCTGGCAAAATTCGCGAAAGCGAGGCTCCCTCATGAGCTGATCCCTAGTTCCACGCAAAGAGACATGTCCTCCTTCAACGAACCAAATTTCGTCGAAAAGTTCCAGGCACTGCAGGCGGTGCGTCACAGCAAGCAATGCGCGGCCAGAGCCGCGAACTGCCTTTACGACTCTTTGCATGATTGCCGCCTCTGTTGCCGGATCGAGTGCCGATGTTGCTTCATCAAGGAGAAGCACTCGCTTCTGACGCAACCAGGCACGTGCAATGACGAGCCTCTGGATCTGCCCCCCAGAAAGATTGGATGTCAGTGATGAAACAGGTGTCTCGATGCCGGCGGGCAAGGATGCGATGAGTTCAGAGAGCCCCATCAATCCGAGGGTGTCGTTAATTGCTTCATCCGCCGGCTGACTGCTTCCGTAGCAAATGTTTTCACGTACGCTGGCCGCAAACAGGTAAGGCTGCTGCGGAACAAGGGCGGTGGAATTCGCAAGGTCATTCCATGAGACGTTTGCATCCCACAATTGGGGTCGCGCCAGGCCCGAGAACACTTTCAACATGGAACTCTTTCCAGAGCCACTGGGGCCGACAACTGCAACCGCGTGCCCGGGTGCGACAGTCAAGGGAGTAACCTCACGACCTCGGTCACCGCCAAAGGAGAAACCTGGCGACTTTAGCGCCGGCGCGTCCTTCATATCTGCTGTAGAATCAGCAGCCTGTCCCGCCCACCGAAAGGAGACGGCACGGACCAATATTTCCTGACCAAAGGAAAGCACCTGTGAATCCGGGGTCCGGTTTGCGGCTTCCGAAACAGACGGCGTGATCATTTCGAAGCATTTACCAACGGCTCCCCGGGTCTCATGATAGCGGGTCAATTGCTCGCCGATCTCTCGCAACGGCTTGACCATAAATCCGAGGGCAACGACGAACTGAAGGGCAAAGTCACCCGCCCCACCGCCACCTGCATCACCGCCTCCCAACCACTGTCGGTCGAGCGCAAAAATGAACGCAGCAAATATTGCAAAGCCAGCAAATTCAAGTGCAGGGGCGAACGCGGATCTCACCAGGATGCTACGGCAAATCGTCCGGAACCAGGATTCGTTGATATTCCGGAAACGCCGCAGGTCGAATTCTTCCCCGTGCTGGACTCGCATGAAGTCGAAACGCCCCCGCACCTCAAGCACGAGCGAAGTCATCACACGCATAGCCTGCTGCACTGAAGCAGAAAACCCTGCAATCTTCTTTCCTGTGCGTCCTGTTGCCCGTGCCGCAAGTGGCATGATCCCGATCAAAACGAGAGCCGATGGCCAATGAATGAGGGCCATGGTCACAAGACTGGCAATGACGGCGACGCCGCCACGCAGGAAGCTGGACATGAATTCAGACAACCGAGCCTGCACAAAAGCAACATCATTGATAACGATCGACATCCACCCAGCAGGCGATGTCGCAGCAAGTTCCGGGTATGGTTTGCGAAGGATGGTACCAAAAAGGGAATCACGCAACGCCGCACCGGCAAACAAGCTGAAATCCTGCTGCATCCGGTTGTAAGCGTAAGATGCTGCAGACTTCATCAAACCGGCAAGCAGGACCGCAGACGGAATGATCAGGTATAAGGCATTGACCGGCACCTGCTGTCCAAGCAAACGTTGGAGGGCCTCCGCGGGATCCCCCGGCAACCAGGCAAGACCCTTGAGCGCCATGGCATCGATAGATACCAGGCGGGCCAATGTGATGGAGGTCTCATTTCCATTTTGAGCCCCCACACCACCAAAAAAGACAGCAAGAAACGCCTTTACGAGCAGGATCGCACCTGCTTGGGACAACGCAAGTAACAGAAGCGACAGGCAAATGCCGGCAACAAGTGCGGGATGCTGCCGGCAAGTATAGAGCGCGAGTCCACCGAGGGAGCGAACACGAGGCATCTCAACGGCCCGGTAAAAAGCCATCAACCACCAGCCCCCTGCCACCGCTGGATGCAGATGGCCGCAGATTGCGCAGCCCCTCCATGCAGTGTGCTGTTTGCGAGAGCGAGCCCGGCGAGTTGACGATCGCGGACCGATGAATCGAGGATCAAATCGCGGACACAGGCAGCCACAGCCTGGGCATCCACGTCCTGGATGAACTCGGGTACGACTTCTTCGCCGGCAAGCAAGTTGACCAGGCTCGCATGCTTCACCGTAACGACGCGCTGCGCAATCATGTGCGTAAGCGGGCTCATCTGATAGACAACCGCCATCGGCAAACCAGACAGGCTGCACTCCAAGGTTGCCGTGCCCGACGCGACAACCGCCACGTCCGAGACCGACATGAGCTCAAGGCTTGCTCCAGCGACCACCGTAACCGACTTCAAGCCGGCGAACCGCGAACGGACAAATTCCACATCAAGGCTGGGCGCGACCGGCACTGCAAAACAGACACCGGGAACCATGGATTCAATCGCCCGTGCAGTCCGGACTAGAAGCGGTGCGATCGAAGTGATCTCTGCTACCCGGCTTCCCGGCAACAACAACACCACGGGCTGGGTCAGACGATCTCCCGCCAGGCCGAACAGGGAACGTTCCACCTTGATGCGGGAAATACGGTCCACATGGGGCGACCCGACATATTCGTAGCGCACGCCACGTTCCAGAAAAAAATCCCGTTCAAAAGGCAGAATGCCAAGCACCCCAGAAAAATCGGACTTCAGGCGGGAAATTCGTGATGCGCCCCACGCCCAAAGTTTTGGCGCAACGTACTGGTACACGGGAATGCCACACTGGCGGCAAAACTCTGCAAGGCGGAAATGAAATCCGGGAAAGTCGACTGTCACGACGAATGCAGGATCCAGTCGCTCAACAGCAGCAAAAATCCGCTTTTCCAGCAGTGCCAGGCTGCCAAGCTTGCTGGCTACCTCGGCAAAGCCCATCACGCTTAGCTCCGAAACGCGGGCGACGGACCTGACGCCGGCCGCATCCATCGACGGCCCGGTCACACCAAAAAAAGCACGACCAGGAAATGCGTTTGCCAGAGCAGGGACAAGGTCTGCGGCAAGCAAGTCGCCGGAGAATTCACCCGCGGAAATGAAAATAGGTTGGCTGTCCCGTGCCACAAAACTCCCGCCGATATCACCCAGGAAGTTGCCTGACCTCAGCGGCAAATGCCTCGTTTGGCATCCGCAAGGAAATCAAGGAACTTGGCCTTGATCGCTGCGTCCGTCGTCTCTGATGCAATCCGGGCCTTTGCTTCCTCCAGGGGAAGATCTTCGCTGTAGAGCAAACGGTAGCAATTCTTCACCTCGCCAACCTGCGCTGTGGTCATCCCGGATCTGCGCAAACCCACCACGTTGAGTCCGGTAGGACGGGCACGGTCGCCGTGAACCATGACGAATGGCGGCACGTCCTGAGCGACAATCGCCCCAGCTGCAACCATCACCATGTCACCGATATGGCAAAACTGGTGAATGCCCGATAGCCCGCCAAAAACAGCCTTATCACCGATCACACAGTGGCCGGCAACCGCGACGCTGTTGGCGAAAATGCATTCATTCCCGATGATGCAATCGTGTGCCACATGGCTGTAAACCATGAACAAATTGCCATCGCCGATGATGGTTTTTCCGCCACCACCAGCTGTGCCAAGGGAAATATTGGCGTATTCGCGGATCATGTTGTCAGAGCCGATGTGAAGCTCCGTTTCTTCACCCGAGAACTTCAAATCCTGGGGCTGCGAACCAACGCTGGCGAAAGCATGGATCCTGGTGCGCGCTCCGACGGACGTTCGCCCTTCGACTACCGCATGGGCATCGACAACGACACCGTCGCCGAGCTTCACCGAAGGACCGACAATCGCATAAGGGCCGATCACGACGCCTGCGCCCAGTTCTGCGTGACTGTCAACGATGGCGGTAGGATGAATCTTCACAGCCTGCGCCATCGATCACCTCATCATCGCCGAAAATTTGGCTGTTGAGACCTGCTCACCATCAACGTGCGCTACACCTTCGAACCAAAGGAAATGCCCGCGCTGGCGGACCAGCTTGACTTCGTACATGAGCCGATCGCCGGGACGAACAGGCTTGCGGAAACGTGCCTCGCTGACATCCGTCAGCAGGCATTGGCGCGCGACACCGCCGGCGGCGAAGTGACCGTAAATAGCTGCCGTCTGCGCTAGCCCCTCAATAATGAAAACACCGGGCAAAACCGGGTTGCCGGGAAAATGACCCTGCAAGGCAGGTTCCGACAACGAGATGTTCCGGAAGGCAAGAATCCTCTCGCCTGGCACGATCTCCACCACACGGTCAACGAGCAGGAACGGGAAACGGTGCGGAATGCAGCGATGAATCGCTTCCGTGTCCATCGGCATCTGAGGCAATTCGATTCCGGCCATGGCGTCGGTGCTGGTAGTCATTGCTTTACTCACTTCTTGCCTTTCCCGCCCGATTTCTTTGACTCCTTGGCATAACGGTCGATGACTTCCTTGGTCAGGTCAACCGGATCTTGCAAATAAAGCAGCCCAGCGGAGTTTGCCTCAAAGACCGCTTCGAAGGCTCTCTCCTTGGATATCTTCTCGACCAGGCCGGCAACTTTCACTGCGATGGCCTGGGTTGCTTTCTGTTCCTTGCGCTTGATTCCTGCCTGGAATTCCATCTCGGCATTGCGAAGGGCAAGGAACTTCTCCTGAAAGTCCTTCTGCTTGTTCATCCGTGCTTCCTCTGACAGCAAAGAAGCCTTGGACTTCCACTCCTCATTCATCTTGTCGAGTTCTTCCTTCTGCTTTTGCAGCTCCTTTTCCTTCTCCTTGATTTCTTTCTCAAGGTCGCTGCGGGCAGCCTTGCCCTCATCCACATTCAGGATGACCGCCTGCATGTCCACCACTGCATATTTCTTCGCCTGGGCAAGAGCCATGTCTGGCAGGCCGAGCACCGATAAAACAAGGGCCAGCTGTCCCACGAAGCGCACAAAACCCGCATTGTTATTGACCATGTCTGAACTCCTGACAGTGTGGTGAACTCAGTAACCGATATAGAACACGATCTTGGTCTCTCCGAGTTGCCCGTTCTCGTAGGGGTAAGCCCACTCAAAACGGAATGGTGCAATCGGGGTTATCCAGCGCAAACCAAAACCGACGTCTTTGTGAAAGCCTTCAAATCCGAAATTTTCTGAATCATCGAAAACCCGCCCCACGTCAGCAAAAAGCAACGCCTTGATGCCGGCTTCGGGAATCAACGGAATGAAGTACTCGACCTGACCGACAACCTTCTTGTCACCGCCCTTGATCAGCTTCGATGGCGGATCGCCGGGAGCTTTCAAGACGCTGATCTTGGGCCCAAGTGACCACAAGTCATAGCCACGCAAATCGTTCGGACCACCCAGGCGGTAGCGCTCAAGAAAAGGCACTTCCCGGTCACCAAAAGGATAAATCCCCGAAATCGTGCCGCGCAGCTTGAAGTAAGTCCGGAAAGTGTCGGAGAAGTCGATTGGATAGTACTTGGCGGCATCAAGCACAGATTCCATGAACTGCTGGTCACCGCCCAGGATTTTGCCTCCCGTGAACTGGTGGCGTATTTCGATCTCCGAACCCTCGTTGGGGTCGATGTAATTATTGGTGTCGGTTCTGCTCAAACTGAAGATTGCGCTAGAAGAAAGACCTGCATCACGGAAGCGATCAACAAGATAAACGTCGCTCTGTTGTTTGATCTTCTCTGCGCGGTAGGTGACACGACCACGAACTTCCTCGAACAACCGTCGCCCTACGAAAACCGACCCACCCGTCCGTTCTTCCTCGATTTCAACATCCTCAAGCGGGTTGCGGACCTCATGCTTGACGAAAGCAGAAGCACCGGCCAGCCAGTCGCTGTCATAGACGCGGGGGTTGGTAAAACCAGTCTCGAATGAGTAGTTACGGCCACCATTCCAGCGCGCCGTCAGGTTGGTCTTCCATCCATAACCCGATTGGTTTTGCTCGTCGTAACGTCCTTGACCGAAAAACGATCCTTCGCTGGTCTTCTGTCCCGGAGAAAAACCAAGCGCAGCCTGCAATTGCCCGGTCGGTTTTTCCTTCACCCGGAAGGTCAAATTGAGCTGATCCTGTTTTTCCGCGTCCCGCTCTTTGATGACCTGGACATCTTCAAAGAATCCAAGCCTGTTGATGTTCTTCTTGGATTCCGCAAGGCGGGTACCGCTGTAGAGCTCCGCATCGTGGACGTCGATCTCCCTGCGAATGACGTTGTCCCGGGTCTTGACGTTGCCAAGGACCTGCATGCCACCGAAGTAAACCTTGTCCCCCTTCGCAACTTCGTAGTTGAGGTCGACTGTCTGCTGGTCCCGGTTGAAGGTGGTCTTGGGGTTGACGTAAGCGTAGGCGTAACCAAGGTCGCCATACTTGTCGCCCAGGAATTCGATGTCCTTGAGAAACTGTGAGTAACGAAACAGCTCACCCGGTTTCAACTTCATTTCATCGAGCAATTCTTTTGGTTCGAACAACTGATCGCCGGAAAACTCAATCTTGCCGACGCGATACTGCAGGCCCTCTTCCACCTGATACGTAACCCGCACAAAGGCACGATCGGAATCAATGAAAGTGAGGGGCTTGGCAACCTTGACTTCAGCAAAACCCGAGTCCCGGTACCAGTAAGAAAGGAATTCGAGGTCCCGTTTCAGGTCCTCGTCCTTGTACATGCCCGAGGATCCCATGCTTGACGCCCTTGTCACCGGACGCAGCATCATCTTGTCGATCAAGTCGCCGTACTTGAAGTATTGATTGCCGATGATCGAAACATCGCCCACCCGCAGCTTCCCACCCTCTTCGACGACGAAGGTAAGGACTGCCTCATTGGCGGCCTTCATCTCGACTTTGTGGGTGATCCGTGCAAGGTAAAACCCCTTGTCGGTGTACTGGCGTTCAATCAATCTTACGTCTGCGGAAATCGCCGAATCACTGATAATCGTGTACAGCCTGGTCTGGAGCTTTTCCTTGACATCGTCGGGCTTGACCTCGTTCATGCCGTCGAATTTGATCTCGACGACAGCAGGCTTTTCCGCGACCTGGACGATAACCTTCAGGCCACCCGTGACTTCCTCGCGGAAGACGCGAATGTCAGAAAAGTACCCAAGTTCATACAGTGCACGTATGTCCGCTTTCACAGTCGCTGGATCAAAGGAACTTTCCTTGCGGGTCTTAAGGATGGTGAGGATCGCATCTGCTTCGACTTTGGCATTGCCGCGAACGACCACTTCGACCACACGCTCGCCAGCCGATTCAAAGCCAGTTGCTGCAGGGTTTGCGACCGATGGAACGGGCCTCGCTATAAGCGCGGATACCATACAAAGAATGGACGCCGCAGTGCGCGAGATCCATCGACGGTTCAGGAATCCACTCACTGTGCCCCCTCCAGTCCGCTGACAGATAGCACCTTGCCGTCTTCCATCGTGATCTGGGCAGGCATGCGGGCAGCCAATTCCGGATCGTGTGTCACAAGGAGCATGGTTGTGTTGTAACGTTCAGCCAGCTGGAGCAGAAGATCCTGGATGGCGCGGCTTGTGTTTTTATCCAGGTTTCCGGTTGGTTCGTCCGCCAGCAACACCTCGGGGGCCATGAACAGGGCGCGCGCGATGGCAACACGCTGTTGCTCGCCTCCCGACAACTCGGCCGGACGATGATTCAAACGTGCGCCCAGGCCAACGGACTCCAAAAGTTGTGCGGCACGCTGCCGGGCTCCGGCAGCCTGCCCGCCAGCAATCACGCCCGGCATCATCACGTTTTCAATTGCGGTGAACTCGGGAAGCAAGTTGCTGGATTGGAAAACAAAGCCCAGCTTGCGATTACGAAACCTGGATGTCGCCTGATCAGACAATCGCGACACATCCATGCCGGCTATCTGAACGGTACCCTGTGTTGGACGATCCAGCGTACCCACCACATGAAGCAGCGTGCTTTTACCCGCGCCAGACCTGCCCGTGACGGCAACACGCGCGCCGCGGGGAATCACCAGGTCAACACCACGAAGAGCCTCAACCCGCTGTGATTCGACCAGATAGGCCTTGGAGACGCCACGCAATGCTATGGCGGGGCCCGCTACACCCTGACCGCCATCCCGCCGGTTGTTACCTGTTTCTGCGTTCACTCGTACCTCAATCCTGAGCCCGGGTCCTGGCGAGCCGCCAGCCACGCCGGATAGGAAGCCGCCAGCAGACTAAAACCGAATGCGCTCAGAACAATCACGAGGTAATCGACCGGCAGGAATTTGACCGGCAAAACCTTCAAGTAATACGAGTCCGAAGGCATCGGAATGCTGCGACTCCATTCCACAAACAAACAAATGGCCAGGCCGGCCAGCAAACCGATCACCACCCCGGTCGCCCCGATCACCGCGCCGTGCGTGAGGTAAAGCCTCAAGACATCACGGCGACTCATGCCAAGCGCCCTCAGCAAGCTGATGTGGGGGCGCTTGTGGAACACGGTCATCATCATGGTGCCGCTTATCGAGAACGCCGCGACCACAACGATCAACATCAGGATTGAACCCATGGCGAATTTCTCTAGTTTGAGCGCAAAGAGCAACGACTTATTTGCTTCCTGCCACGTCAAAAGACGCAAGCCAGAACGCCCAGAAAGCCTTTCTTTCAGGTGACTTACCGCCATCGGGTCGGCGACTTCGAAGCCCACTCCCGTGACAAACCTGTCGATGGTGAGCGACTCATCAAAGTCCGGCATGAAGCGGCGCCCCTCGTCCAGGTTAGTCACCGCCCATTTGGTGTCGTAGTTGAACATCCCGGTGCTGAAGATCCCGGTGACGACAAAAGTTCGCGACAACGTTCCGCCACCGATGATGGAACCGACCCCGGCCTGCGGTGAAAGCACCGTGATCTCGTCACCCTCTTCTGCATCGAGGTGCTTCGCCAATTCGTCTCCAAGCGCAATCCCGGGACGCCCTTCTGAATCGCGATCGGCCAGGGATTCGATGCCCCCCGACCGGAATGCATCTGTGAAACCCCAGTTACTGGCGCCTTTGGCCGGGTCTACACCAAAAAGCGTTGCGGAGGCCATGTAACGGCTGCGCTTCAAAACCACATCGGTTTCTGTGAAGGGCTGAAGATTGCGCGCCTCTGGGATCTGGCGCTGAATTTCATGCAGCGGATGCTCGACCAGGCTGAAACCTGCCGTGGCATTTTCGCCGACGACTTCCACATGAGGCTTTCCAGCCAGCATCTTGCGGCGCAGGTCCCCTTCAAAGCCACCCATGACAGAGAGCACCACGACCAGCGCCAGGACGCCCGTTGCAACTCCAGCGATGGACATTGTGGTCATGAACGAAAGCCCGCGCGTTCCCTGGATCACCCGGGACCGCACCGATCGAATCTGACGCCACGCCATCCAAATCAGGGCACGCAAATCCACGCCGGCAACCACCCTCCGAAAAATTCGCCTGAAACTCAACCTCTGGGCAATACCCAATCAACCACAGCAACCGTCGGAGATCACTATATTTTTAAACATTTTATTAAAGTTTACCTAAAGCCACCCTGCCGCCCACCGAAACCCCCTCGTCCCCGTCGTGACCCGCGTGGTGCGAAAAGCGGCGGGGATCCGCTAGAAAGGGCAGTTGCGATGAGTGCATATCGCCGGAAATTGAAGCGCCGCGTGAAGGTTACTAGAGGATCCAACACGGCTGTTCGTCCGGCAGGCCTTGGTGCAGCGCGCCCACTGACCACAGTACCCCTGCCTGATACCCCCCCGAACCATTCTCCGGAAACGGAGAACCCACCACCTCGCCCACGCCGGGACAAGGAATCCGCCTGACCCCCTTTTGGAGGAACCCAGGGAAATTTGGTCAGGAGGTTTTTGTTCCCGGCAAACCACGGGCCCTAACCATCTAAATTAATTTAGAATTAATTGGACTCTGGGCCTGACTGGAACGACTCTGACCCACCCTCAACATCCTGCGTAATCCACCGAAACCTCCCATATGAACGCCGGCAGCAATTTTTTTTTAATTACACTCACAGTCGCACTGAACTGGGTAGGAGCTTGCTCGTTACCAAAGGGCTCAATCACCGCGCAGACTTCTCATACCTCACCCCCTGACGGGGCGACTGATTGCTCAACCTCCGGACAATGCATTCTCGATCCGACTGGACTGGCCCAGTACAACCCGGACCTATTCACCAAAGGCTTTGTGCTGCGTAGCGACTTGCCGGGTGCTTCTTCACTGCATATGGCCAGCGCGCAAGCCGATACACCGGTCGTTTTAATCGCAGACGAACTTGCGCCCCACGTGCGCGGCGCTGTGATGGTGAGCGCGTCAGAACCGTGTGGTTCGCCCCTAGCGATCAAGGATCCAAACCCAACCCTTGCCCAGCTTCGCAGCTTTCGGGATGGCCGGTACAAGACTTGCCTCGCTTACATCGGGGAGTCCATGGAACGCAAAGTCATGGAAATGGAACCTGTCTCAATTGATGCCAGCGCCCCCGTCCCGAGTGGATCGATCCTTGTTGAAAACATCAGGGCCACTGCTGCAACCATCACATGGACCCTTTCGACCGACAATTTGACGCTCACGAATGATCTGTCATACCAGGTTTATACTGCCACCAGCGGCCCGCTTGATTCCTTGACCAAAGCGACGACAAGCGCAACACCGGTTGCCGGTCGCGTCGTAGGCGGAACCTCTCAAGCCCTATCCGGCCTGACGCCGACAACAAGATACTACGCCGCAGTGATTGTTTCGGACGAAGCTGGCAATCGGGCGTTTGCGGGCCACACAACCTTCGTCACAGCGTCAGCTGCCATCGGCATGACCCTCCATGCACCGACTTCGCAAGCAACACCGACCTCTGATTTCAGTTTCGATATCGAATACACATCTGCAGGCGAGATCACCTATGCACTCACGCCATCAAAAATAACCATCAACAAGACCGGCACGGCAAACGCGTCCATCAAATCCATTACTGGAACCGGGCCGGTGTTGACGATCACACTCACGTCCATCTCCGGAACTGGTTACATCGGTATCTCAATCCTTCACGGCTCCGCAATCGATGCTGCGGGTTTCGGGGCACCGGCGATTGGTCCCAGCTCAACCCTGCGAATCGATACCGATGCCCCAACCGCATCTTCCGTATCCTCAAACCCGGCCTCGCCTGGAAACACCCGGACGCCACAAGTCTCGTTTACGCTAGACGAGACCACCAGCGCCTTCAGTTTGGTGCTGCATGCCGACGCCTCCTGTTCCAGTCCGGTATCAGCGGCTGCAACTGGAGCCGCAGGCGTCAACACTGTCGCGTTGACGTCGCTACCTCAGGACAACCCGACCAATATTTATGCGAGGTTGACAGACTTGCGCGGCAACACTGCCTGTCGGAGCCTGATCAGTTACAGCTATGACGGCATTCAGCCCGGCGTTACCGTATCCTCGGACGCAGACCCAGGACCGACGAATCTCTCCAACCTGACTTTAACCTTCGAATTTACGGAAAACGTGACTGGATTCACTGCTGGCGACATCCTTCTGACCAACGCCACCGCAGGGACATTCACCGCCGTGGACGCGAACACTTACACCCTCGCGATAACTGCGACCGGCAGCCCTGTTCAGGCTTCCGTTGCGGCTGGCTCGGCGGTCGATGCCGCACAGAACCTCAACACCGGATCAAACGCATGGAGCATCGTCCGTGAGGCAATTAACACCTGCACTTGGACCGGTGCAGTAAGCACATCATTCACCGCAAATGGAAACTGGTCGGGTTGTGCCTCCGCACCATCCACAAGTAACAAAATCATCGTACCTTCCGCGCCAGCGAACCAACCGGTTTTAAGCGCAAACCGGACCATCGCAGGATTTGCCGAGGCCGTTGGCGGCGGAACGATCACCATCAACAGCGGCGTGACGTTGACGGTCAACGGAAACATCGAATCATCCATTGCCATCAAGGGATCGACGACAAACTGCAGCAGCTGCGTGCTGTACCGTGGGAGCAACCTCTACGTCTTGAAGGATGCCACTCTGACGCTCATGGAAGGCAGCACCGTAGAACTCAGTAACGGCTCGTCCCTTTACCTCGGCAACGGGACCACCTCTGCCGGGCACCTCACCACGAACATCCTGACCAGTTCCATCGTTCAGTGGCCCTTGATCGGAACGGCAGCAACGGATTCGGGCGCTCAAATGCGCCTCTTTGTGCAAGGCACAGCGGCTACTCGCAGCAGGCTGAGCATCAACGGGCTCAGGATGAAGGCAAAAACGGGCCACGCCATAAGTCTGACGTCAAACTACGAAGTGAACCAATTTGACCAATTCCGGGTCACTGCGGACAAGCCTTGGACCGATTTCCGTTCACCGGCAATTGATATTTCTTCATGCACAGGCGCCCAGTTCAACGACACAACATGGACGGACTTGCAATTCGCGGACGTGAATAAAAAAACTGCGATCGAAACGCCTGCCACCACTTGCGCATCCATGCCTGCAATCACGGTGTCTGGTTCTGGCTTTGGTTTTGGCGAGCCCTTTGAAAGTGACCAAGCCAACAAGATCACATGGACTGACGGAGCAGTGAACGCAACCCCTTGCGAGTGGACTGGAGCAACCAGCACCGACTGGTCCACAATTGGCAACTGGACCAATTGCGGTGGGAACGCCCCTAACCAACTGAACTGGATTGTCGTTCCGTCTGCAGCAACCAATCAGCCACGCCTGAGCGGCAGGGCGGCCGTCTATGGGTTTGCCGCGGGAAGCGGTGGCGGCACGATTACGGTTGCTGCCAACAGTCGCCTCAACATCATCGCCTCAGCCAGTAATATCCAATCGAACATCACACTGACCGGCGAGTCCGCCTACTGTCCCACGTGCGAAATAGGTTCCGCCTCTGGCCTGCAAGTGGTCAATGGAGCAACTCTCACGCTGGGAACCGATATCACAGTCCGGTGCAATGGTTCCGTGAAGGCCGGCACAGGAACGTCGGCAGGGCATATAACAGCGGCTGGCACCAGCGATTCTGCACGCTGGCCAACCGTCACGACATTCTCAAACCACAACGACACGGGATCCTGGGCGGCGCCCCTGATCGTACAAGGAACCACGACCACGCCGAGCAAAATCAGCTTTGACGGCATCAAGATTCACGGCGGGTACGACAACGCAATTGTTGACTTCAAATCAGACTACGAGATTTTAAAAATGGACAACGTCTATTTTGATAATGCGTGGTCGGCCAACTCAACCGGCGCGATTTCTTTGTCAACCTGCACAAACGCAACCATCACCGACACAACATGGAATGGTATTTACTTCGACGTTGGAAACCTGGGGGCAAGCATTCGCAATATTGGCATATCCCACACTTCATGCTCAGGTATTCCTTCGCTGAATATCTCTGGCGGCGGCAGGTATTACGGTGCGGCGTACGCAACGGACACCCACAGCAAAATCGCATGGTCATCGAACAGTTGTGGCGGCTATACGCATGCAAGTCATTGCTGGTACTTGTCCAACGCCAACGAGTCGTGCGCGTCACGCTGCTCCCTCAACGGTGGCCACAGTCCCGCCACGATGTATGCGGGTAATGCATTCGGGCGTGGCAACGAACACCAACTCGAGAGTATGGCCGGCATCAGTTGTCCCACCATTATCTCCAGCCTGGTCGGAACATCCCTCTCTGCATCCACTTCGTTTACCAACAGCAATGCGATTGGCTGCTCCGTCAACGCAGCCGGAACGCCGGCCAGGGAATTCGACTTGAAGCCTACAGCGGACGCTGTAGATGCCAGTTACCGGCGGGCGTGTGCCTGCATGAACTGACGGTTTACCTACTAAAAATTATTGCGGGAACATCGTCCAACGCTGCCACCCATTGATGCCTCGCGATGGTTCCAGAAAGTCAACGGTCGCGGCCGGCTTTCCTGTTTCAGAATTTTGGCGGAACATGACACTCAAAACGATAGAGGGAGACTCTTCAACGACGGTCATGCCATCGACGTGGATTGTGGTCGAAACTTCACAGTCTGACTTCCACTTGCTGCCCTTCACTACCGCATCACAACTGCGGGTGTCCTGGCCAGAGCGAAAGGTGATGATCCCGCGCGATCCGGACAATTGCTCGATACAAAACCATGACTTCTCGCTGCCGCGTGGTCCAGAGGGAAACCAGTCGCAAAGAACCTGGGCGTTGGCACTGCCAGCAAACCCGGCGGTACTCGCTGCAATAACTGACAAAATAAGGGATTTCATGTGATTCCTGCCTTTCTTGAATCCGGTAAAACACCGAAGGAGGCAGTGGATAGCAAGAATCAAATATTTTTAAAAAGCGATAAAAATGATCTGGTATATCGTTTAAAAGAAACTCAGAGCGTTCTTTTGACCCGCCGGATCGTTTTATCCAGCACGACGATCAACTTGGATACATCTGCCAAGGGATCGCCGCTGCCAAGGCTGATCCGGACGGAATTCAAGGCCACCCAGTCATCGTAACCCATGGCCTTCAGCACGTGACTGGGACGACCCACCCCGGATGAGCAGGCACTGCCGCTGGACGCTGCAATCCCGGCAAGATCCAGATTGAGCAAAATATCGTCGCCACCCACGCCGGAAACGTGAAAGTTCAGGGTATTGGCGAGTCCCGCGGCAGGATCGCCGTGGACAACCGCGCCGGGAGTTCCGGCCAGGCCGCAAACCAGTTCCTTTTGCGCCTCACGCTGCAGGTCAACCCAGCGCTTCCACAATGCGCCGTCGTCAGCGGCAAGCTCCCGGGCACGAATACCAAAGGAAACGATCCCAGGAACATTTTCCGTACCGGGACGGCGGGATCTTTCCTGTCCGCCACCAATCATCAGCCCGTGCAATTTCGTGCCGGCCTTCAAGTAAAGGGCTCCGCAACCTTTGAAGGCACCAATCTTGTGCCCGGAAAAGGCGGCCGAATCGACGTTGCTGCTACCCTTTCCGATCCAGCTGCAGTCTAACTTGCCCAAGGCCTGGACCGCGTCGACATGAAAGTGAACCTTGGTGGCACGCGCCTTCACCGCCGCGGCAAGTTCCGCCACGGGCTGGATCGCGCCGGTTTCATTGTTTGCTGCCATGATTGCAACCATGACAGTTTCTTCCCTGATCATGGACAGAAGCGCGTCAGACCGGATGACCCCATTGCCGTCGACAGGCGCCAGTTGCAACTGCACCAGCCCGCGGGCTGCAAGGACCTCCGCAAGCTCGATGACGGAAGGATGCTCCGTGGCCCCCACAACCACGTGAGCCCTTGCCCCGTTTACGAGTTTTGTCGCGTGGCCCGCAACACCCTGAATTGCCAGGTTGTTTGACTCAGTAGCACCCGAGGTAAAAACAAGTTCCTGCGGACGACAACCCAGCAGCGCCGAGACCGCCGTGCGCGCATCTTCGACCGCGACCTTTGCGCGCCGCCCGCTGGCATGCTGCGATGACGGATTGCCGTCAAACTTGCGCAGGGCTTCCATGACTGCCGCCAAGTGGGAATCCTCGAGCGGCCAAGTTGAATTGTAATCAGCAAAAATCATAAAAGCGGGATGTCATCCAAGACTGAGTACTTCACCCAGGACGCGCCGTCGCGCCGCGCGCAGCTGGGAACTCTTGTAGCGGCCGTGGGCAGCAGCCCCCTGGCTGTTTTGCGAATATGACTTAACATCCATGATCTGGATTTCAAACGGAAAGAACGCCCGGGCGTCCAGCAACTGGTCCATGCCGCGCCATTCCTTGATGCCAGCAATCAGGTCACCCAACGCCTTTTCCCGCTGGCTCCCCCCCGCCTCCAGGCCCGTTAGCCAACCCAGGCTCGAGCCCCGGCCGCGGATCAATTGCCGACCCGTCAATTGGATCGATCGATAAGTGACTGCAGAGTGCGGATTGTCGGCGGTTTCTGCCGGTGCAGGCAGGGCCAGCCCATCCATCCGCCGGTTGAACTGGGCCGATGTCAACTTGCCGCTGAGCATCAACCCGCGGAGTTCATCCAGCTCGCGCCGGAAGGTATCAAGGTCGATCAAAGTATTGCGTGCCCGCGCCGGAATGCAGTTCGGGTAGCTGACAATTCCCAGATCGGTCAGCATACGGACGACCAGCAGCGTGTCCGCCTGAGTGTGTGTGACCAGTCGCAATCCAACCAGGTCGTAAATGGTCTCTGCGACGTTGGCGCGCTTGTGCAAAAGTTTCAGCAGGATCGACTGGCGCGACTTGGAATTCTTCCAGTCAAACTTGTGCAGCGGAACAACCACATCACCCTGACCAAACCCGGTCACCTTGCCGGACGTGTCGCGCTGAAGGAATTGTTCGAAGCGCGCACGAATCTGCTCCTTGGCCACGCCCACGTCAACGTGGCGATAAGAACCCTCGATATGGGCGATCGAGTGAGCAACGCGCAACACCGCACAGGCCCAGGCCCTCCGGGCCTTGTGCGGCTCGTCGTGCTCGGCCGCCCAGACCATCAACCAGCGCGGGTCATCGCAATTCAGAATTTCATCTGGCGGGCGGTTGCCGGCCCGCCATTCACGCGGCATCAGTTCGCGCTCAATGAACGTCAAGGCTTCCACGATTGTGGCATGCATCATTCGTGCATCAGACGGGTGGTCTGCGTCGTACCCGTAAGCCTGCAGGAAGCGGGTCGCATCCTGCATGGAGCCCACATACGTCGCATGGGTGTCGATCGAGGATTCCCCCCCGATCATCACATCCATGAGTGGCCAGCGAAATTGCCAGCGGGCTGCCATTTGCTTTTTTTCGTCCATGCTACAATCAAGTGTAAGTGAACATCGGACCGGGGCCAAACATGTCGACCACAAACCTGCAATCAAACATCTTCAAGGGCCTTGCTCTTGCCATCGCCTTGGCCGTGGCCGGTCTGTCATTCGCACCGCCCGACACCCTGGCATCTGACACGAAAGCTGCCGAAAAGGACGCGAAGGGCAAAGGAGACAAGAAAAAGGGAGCCGGCGGTGGCAAAGACGGACCCGGCGCCAAGAAGGAAGAAGCCAAGCCCGAGAAGTCCAAGATGGAATGGACAGACGGGTACGTACACGAGTGGGTCCCGTTTCCCCTGTTCGGCGCGACGGCCCTGCCCTCTGGTGAAAAGTTTGATTTCAAGCCGGAACGCGGCCAGATGACCGTTGTTGTGATGGTGGCAACCTGGTGTGCCCCCTGCGTAAAATTGATGCCCGATATCCTGCGCCTGGAAGCCCGTACCGCGCGCTTGCCAGTTCGTTTCGTGCACGTTTTCACCCACGATACAAAACAGGACGCAACCGGTTTCATGGCCGAATACGGGATGAAGGCCGGCGTGCTGGCCAATCACGGCGTCCTTGAGGCTTTCAAGAACCCGGACCTGCCGGCGGTCTTTGTCTCCGACCGAAACAACTGGATGCTCATGCGTTACATCAAGGCGAAGCCAGCCGACCTGGCGGAAGTCGAAGAGTCGATCAAATACCTGACCGCAATCTGACCGCTTTTTCGGTGAAAAAGCCTCAATGGGGCTTCGGGGTTGGCGCAGGGGTTGGCTCTTCTTCCTTTTTTTCTGGAAGCTTCTCCCGCGGCACCAGGAAATCAGGCTGACCCGAGATGCAAGTGAGCGGCAAGTACACATAAGCGAAGCGGTCAGCTCCGTGGCACTCGATCAGCCCGCCCTCAGGAAACTCCGCGCTTGATGTCTCGTAGGAATAACGACATTCACCAATCATCCCGGGCGGCAAAGCTCCGTCTGGCATGAAGTTGCCAGATGGCATCACGAAAGTGTTGTACCGGGAAATCTTCCAGGAAAAGTCCATGGCGGTGAAAGGCCCTTTGGAAGGTTCAGGCGTCGGAGGCGGTGTGGCCTTGGCTTTTTTTGCGGGCTTTTTTTGTCCACCGCCGTGGCCATCGTCCGCTTTATCCGCCTTTTCAGGATTATCCTTGACCGGCGGCTTGACCTTGCCTGCTTTTATGTCCGCCTCGAGCTTGGCCGCTTCGCGTGCTTCCCGGACTTTGCTTCTGCGTTTTGCCGCACGGTAACCAAAGCCGCCCTTAACGATCGGCACATCACCTGTGTCGAGGTTTATCTGCGGTCCCGGATCCACCGGCATGTCGGTCGGCGGAAAGCGGATGAACCATCGTTCACCGGTGAACAAGTCGACAAACACGCGGCGTCCCATGTCGGCAGATTTCGTGGCCGTGCACCCTCGCACATAAAGGGGCGTTGATTCAGCCGGCAGCTTGATCCCGTTTGGAATGACAAACGCGACCCGGTAGGGGGTTGCCCAAGACAGACGCGTTCCCTGGTCATCGGGACCGGTCGTGGCGACAGCATTGATCTCGCCAAACTCATCCATGTCCCCAAGACGGAAAACCACGTCTCCCGGTTTGCAGAGCTTGGTTACGTCATGCCGCGACTGGGGGTCTGAGTCAGGGCTTTGGATTTCCACCTTCAGACACCGCCCCTTTGGCGGATTGACCCTGATGTAACCGCGCAAACGATCCGGACTGATTTTTTGGCCGGCAATGATCTCCTGCTTCTCGGGCGATTCCAGAACAGCCTTTTCCCCGGGCTTAGGATCGAAGTAAGCACTCAGCGCAGACACCCGGTCCCCCTCATGCATTTGCAGGAAGTCGCGTGGCAAGACGGTAACTGCGCGCGCCGATCCGGCACCGGCCCAAACTGGACCAGGCTGAAAAAAGAGAGCCAGAAAAACTGCGACCGCGGACATCACGCCTTGCGATTTCAATCAGCGCTCCTGTTCCAGCAGGAAAATATCGGTTGTCCGCGCAACGGTATAAAACAATCCCTTACCCCCGGGACGCCACTGCGGCCATCGTTCATCCGAAAAAGGTGTCTGCGTTAAAAAACGACGATCCCGATCATCGGCAACCTTCAGGTCGTACCCGGTGATTTTCTCGCCCGTCATGCGTGCTCCGGCATAGACCAGCTCCGCGCGTTCCGGATGCCACGCGGGATCGCGTCCCCGGTCCACCATTTCCGCCGGCTTGCCTTCGTAGCTGCGGTAAATGTGACCGGACTCCGTCGCCCAGGCGATGGCTGAACCATCAGGACTCATCGAGAAGGACTCAACGGCTGCACCATCATCTTCGATCCGGGTCATTCGCTCGCCGCCACGGTCAAACCAGAGAATTCCCTTCGCGGTGGCGACATACTTTCCTTTGCTGTCCTTCTGGCGATGCTCAAGTTGCCACTTGGCAAGGCGGTCATCCGGATAGGTCAGCTCCACAGAAGTCACGCCAGCTGGCGAAAAGACATGGGCACCGAGGGTCCTTGCATCCAAGGTCGGGAATCCGGTTGCGGCAGCAATCTTGCGTACTGTCTTCGTGCGCCCCAGAGCCGCATCGTAAACATCGATATCCGTCCCGCTTTCCTGGTCTGGACGGGCAAAAATCAAACGAAATCCATCTGGGGCCCAGGTGAAAACCGGACCGGCAGCAACCCGCTTCGCCACCGTGTCCACAGATGAATCCCTCAGGTCGAGCACCTTGATGGATTCATTGGCCCGGTACGCCAGAAATCGCCCCTTCGGATCCAGGCGCAGCACTTCGGGGGGTTCCGCAAGGCGCATGACGGCCTTGGGTGCAACAGGTTGAACGGCCCCACCTGCAGGCGACGCTAGCAGCAGCGCGACAGGAACACTGCGGAGCACAAAATAAACTGTATTAAAAACAGGCACTTTCAAACCTCCCCGACGGAATCCCGCGGTCTGCATGGCGTGTTACGGGCTCGAAATCTTCACGCCTCAAGTTTTTCGCTAGAAATTCCGTAATAATAGTATTGTGGAAAGAAAGGCCGGAGGGAACCCATGAGAATCTTTACTAAAACCAGAAAATCCAGTTTTTCAACTGTGTTTTCGGGGACTTGGATTGCCGCAGCCGTTTCAGGAGCCTTCTCGTTAGCTTTCGCGACAGCTTTCTTGGCCGCGACTCTGCCAGTTCCAGACGCCTTGGCGAAAAAAGGCGGTGCGCGGGAAAAATTCATTACCCGCGAGGCCAAGTCCGCAAAAGCCGGCAAGGCAGGCGACAAGACCAAGGTGAACTTCGATGAAGTGGACATCAGTGGTCAGCGCAAGACCCCGCTCGGGGACATGGTGAACAACAACCGGCTCAAGAAGGATTACGACTTCATCAAAATCCGTCAGCGCTGGCACCCGGAGATGATCGAGTCGGCCGCCAGCTTGGAATCAGGTGCGCGCTAAACCGTCGAGAATCCCGGGCAACCTCAAGAAATCGCCTTTTTAGCTTAAGTTTCCGGACAGTTGACCGATTCCCCCTCCAAGGGGGAATTTTTTTGCGCCTCAATCCGACCCTCATTGCTGCAACCGTCACCACACTGCTGGAGCTGGCCGCGGGTGCCGCTGCCTTTGGCCAGAGTGACGCTGAAGAACCGGCTGGAACCGCGCAAACTGTGATCGACGACGGGGCATTCCCGTCGGCTCGCGCAGCGGCGCTGGGCGGCTCCATCGCCAGCATGGCTGATGACATCGATGCCGCCGGTCAGAACCCGGCTGGAATTGGCGGCTTTGGCTTCGGTAAAAATGCAAAGCTGCCGCTCGCGCGCAAGGTCTACTTTCCGCACATATCCCTTGGCGCAAACGCCAATTCCTACTCTCTGCACCGTTCCGCCCGGAAGCAGGAGGCCTCTGACGACCCGGCCCTGGCGAAATCACTGCTGGGGGCCGCCGACGGTAAAAGACAGTACTTCCGCAACCATGTCAGCATGGGCATGATCGTCGGCCGGTTTCTTCTGCTCCCCTACTACGACCAGCAGCTTGCGGCCGTCGGTACAGCCGACGAAACCGGCCAGGTATCTTCCATCGCGACCCGCTACCGCACCCGGTCAGGCTTTGCTTTTGGCGGCAGCTTCACGGACCCGAAAGGGATGTTGAGCATCGGCTTCATGAGCAACACCTTCAACCAGTCGGACGTCGAGGGCGACGCGACCTACGAGCAAATCATCGAGAAGTCCAAACGCAACGCATTCATCGAAGAAAACTCAAAAAAATACTCCGCCACCGACAACAGCGTTGGGATGATGTGGCGGATATCGGAAAAATTCGCGCCGACCCTTGGCGTCACCCTGCAACACTCCAACGGCACTCGCTACCAGACTTCCACCGAAGGTGCTGAGCCCTTCACCCAGGAACAAGACATGACGATCGGCTTCAGCGTCACTCCGAAAAACTCGGGCGACGTGCGGATTTCCCTGTGTGTTGAGGCCGACCGCCTGATGCAGGATGAAGTCACCGTCAGCAAAAAGCTGCACACCGGCGCCGAGATGCGCCTTGGGACCCTGCCGGGCAGTTATGCCGGCGTTGCACTGCGTGTGGGTTACGAAAGCGCGGGGCCAAGTATGGGTCTGTTCCTCAATGGCGGCTTGCTCAATGTTGAAATTTCCTCGCGGGCCGTGGATATTGGCTCAGGCAATGACCGCGTGATCGAACGCCGCCTGAACGGCACTGCTTTCGTCAACGTGGCTGAATTTTAGGACACGGTCACCTGGACCAAGAACCAGAAAAACTGATGCGCATTCGCGGGGCTGGATTTGCCTGGCCTGGCAGATCCCTGTTTAAAGGCATCGACCTGAACCTGGCCGCAGGCGAACTGGTTCACCTGCGCGGGGCCAATGGCACCGGCAAATCCACATTCATGCGCATTTGCGCCGGCTTGCTTGAACCCGCGAGCGGAACCATTGACTGCACCCCCGGTATTTTTGAATACCTGCCGGCAGAGAATAACGGTTTCCACTTGAAGCTTGGTGCGGCCGACAACCTCAGGTTCTGGCGGACGCTTCGCACCGGAAAAACCTGCACAGATGCGGAAATTCTGGCCCTGCTCCGGCGCTGGAGCCTTGCCCATCCGCTGGTAGCGGGAACCGGGGCATTTCGCGGCGTGCTTCCGGTTGCCAAGTTTTCAACCGGCATGAAACGGCGTCTGGCGCTTGCGCGCCTGGAACTTGATGGCGCGCGCCTGTGGTTGCTTGATGAGCCAGTCTCAGGCCTTGATGAAGAAGCGGTTGCAACATTCAAGGATGCCCTTGAAAAGCACCTGTCGTCCGGAGGCGCCGCACTGGTGATTTCCCACGACACCCGGGTGTTTACTGGCCTGCAATACCGGACGCTGGATCTTACGGGCGGCGGCCAGCCGGCAAGGCGGGGGGGATGATGAACAACTTCCTCCTGATCTTCCGCCAGACATTGCGGGCCGAGTTTGCCGACCGCGAACGTCTGCTCTCGCCACTCCTGTTTGCCCTGGTGATCCTGGTCATGCTTGCCTTCACCTTTGGGGAACCCCCGGCCGAAAACCGCCCCGCAGCCTTCGTCGCCCAGGTTTTTTTGAGCCTGGTCCTTGCGACCCAAACCGCTCTGGCACGCGCCTTCGACCCTGAGCAACAGGACCGCGCATTCGACCTGCTCCGGGCTTCGCCGGTCGACCCGGCTGCGATTTTTATGGCCAAGCTGCTGGTAGTCCTTCTGCAGGGCGTTTCGATCCTGGTTCCAGCGACTGTGGTCAGCGCACTTTTTTGCGGACTCGAGGTCCCGGGCGCCGCCCTGGTCAAATTCTCAGGTCTCTCCCTGCTCACGATCACCGGACTTGGCAGCCTTGGGGTTACCCTTGCCGCGATGACCCTCAAGGCCCATGCGCGCACCGTCCTGTTTCCGCTGCTTTATTTCCCGCTGGCCACCCCCCTGTTGCTGGCCGGGACCCAAGGGGGCATTGCCATCATCAGCCCCGAAAGTGTCCCCGTCGCCGGGGCCATGGCGGGAAGCTGGGTGGTGGTGTCGCTGGCAGCCAACACAATCTTCCTGACGCTGGGGATTTTGCTGTTTGGCGAATTGGTGAAAAGCGATTAATAACAGCCCCATGGCGATTTCAGGATCGATCAAAATGAAACTTGCGGGGATTGCACTGTGGACGGGGCTGCTGGCCGTCTGGGCAGCTGCGATTGCATTTGTGCCGGCGGATGCCGCTCAGGGCGAAGTCTATCGGATCATCTACCTTCATGTACCGTCAGCGATATCGGCCTTCGCGTCTTGCTTTCTGCTCGCTGTCGCCGGAGTGTTTGCGCTCTGGACCAGAAACCAGAATTACCTCACATGGCAGAGGGGCCTTGCTGAGGCCGGCCTGTTGATGACCGCCCTTGCGCTGCTCACAGGCTCCATCTGGGGCAAGCCCACCTGGGGAACCTGGTGGACCTGGGACGCGCGGCTGACGACCACATTCCTCCTGGCCATCCTGCTGGCAGCTTGGTTGATGCTCCATGGAGCCTTGCCGTCTGGACGCCAGAGGTTGGCCGTTTGCTCCGGACTTTCGATCTTCGTCTTTGCTGACGTTCCAATCATCTACAAGAGTGTGACCTGGTGGCGGACCTTGCATCAGCCTCCAACGATCATCCGCTCGGGCGGTTCTACCATGGCGCCTGAAATGCTCGCCCTGCTCGTCAGCGGAATCGTGATCACGGCAGCAATGACCGTCTGGCTGGCCTGGGTACGAACCGACAGCCTGAAAATGGCAGAAAAACTTGAAAACCAGACAGGAGCTGCTTTCGAATGAACACAGATCCCTGGCCGTTTGTTTTTGCCGCTTACGCTTGCGGGTTCGCCCTGATCGGTGGTTACACCTGGTGGGCAGTACGAGAAAAGCGACGCCTCCAAAAAATGCTCGATACGCTCCTTGATACGATCAAGGCAGAGGTCACTGGATCATGAACGAAACACCCCTCGCGTCCAAAAAAAACAACAAAATGCGCTGGATACTTGGCGGCACCGTGATTGGCGCTGCGATTGTGGCGCTTGTCTCGATCCAGCTGGGCAACAACGCAGTCTATTTTTATACGCCGGACGAAGCCTTTGCGCAGGCGGTTGACCTGTCAGGCAAGACGATCCGGGTGGGCGGCATGGTCCTGCCTGGATCCGTAAACTGGCAAGCTGAAACGCTCGACTTGAAGTTCAAGATGAGCGACCTCAAAGGACACGAAATCGCAGTGAACCACCGCGGCGCAGCCCCAGACATGTTCAAAGAAGGTCAAGGCGTGGTGGTTGAGGGCGTCCTGATCAAGAATCCGGACCAGACTCTGAACATGACCGCCCGGAAACTGATGGTGAAGCACTCCGAGGAGTACAAAAAGCCGGGCGACCACAGCCAGGGCGTTGACAAGGAACTCCTCGAGAAATCGATCTTCAAGGCCCAGCCATGAACCGCACGCGCCGCCATCGCATCATCTCTGGCATCTTGATTGCCGCCGCTGTTGCGACCGTCGCATTGCTGACACGCGGTCTTTTCGTCAACGTTCAGAAGGTACCTTCAGCCCTCGTTGGCAAGGAAGCCGCGGCCTTCGAGGTCAAAGGACTTGGGGATGGTGCCCCTGTTTCTCTGGCAAACTTCAAGGGCAAACCGGTGATCCTGAACTTCTGGGCCAGCTGGTGTACGAGCTGTCGCGAAGAAGCAGAAATGCTGGAAATGTTCTGGCAAATGGCCAAGGACAAAGGAATTCAGGTCGTCGGCGTTGCCGTGCAGGATACGCCCGAAGCGGCTTTGGAATTCGCCCGCAGGGCAGGCAAAACATTTCCACTAGGAATTGATGAGACAGGCAAGGTTGGACTGGACTACGGCGTTTACGGCGTACCGGAAACATTCTTCATCGATGCTTCCGGGGTCATCCGCTACAAAGAGGCCGGCCCACTCACGCGCGAAGTCCTCATGACTGAGGCCGAGCGCCTTATGACGAAGTCTTCAACCAGCCCGTGACGTCCATGACAAAGCCCAGCGTGTAGGCCGCGATCAGGAACGGGGCAACCAGTCCAAGGAAAAGCACAATCGGCAGGAATTCAACGAAGTCCCGCGGGTTGTCGATCTTGAAGTCTTCTTTGGTAAACATCATGGCTTGTTCAACCTTTAAGCATCATGCTGGGCGAAAAATAGACTGCCAACGTCTGGATATTACCGACAGCCGTCACGAATTGCTACGCGGGAATTGTTAATAAGTGACGTCCGAGGCGGTGCTGTACACGACGAATGCAGGGTAACCTGGTATCCGGTCCAGCAGCTGGGCCGTCGCCTGGAACGAGTAGGTACTACCCGACTGGAGCAACTTGTCCGGAATCACGAGGGAGTCCGTGGTGCCGGCTGTAAGCGGCGACTCGTAGATCTTGATGCCGTCGGAATTATTGATGATGACCGACCAGTTATAGCTGGTCAGGTCACCGAAAGGCTTTGATGCGCCTGATTTGACCACCGTACGGGTGCTGGTGCTGAACGAGAAGGCCAGCGATCCCAGGTCGATGTTGGGGAAAGTCATTGGAAATTCCGCAAACACAGGATCCGTCGCGCTGCCAAAAGCGAGCTGCAGGAAGATGCTCTGGAATGGGCGCACGACACGACCACTGGCCAGCAGAACCTTCCGGGCGTAAATACCGTCTTTTTCAAACCCATCCTCGCTGGCGCCGTTGTCGAGCAAGAGTTTGTCCCACGCCGACGCAGGAGTAGAATCCGAAGCTTCGATGGTGGATCCATTCAGCAGCGAGGTCGGCCCGCGCACTTGTACGCTGAGCGGCACAGCCCCCGCACGAACCTTGGTTGAGAAAATCAGGTAAGTTTTCGTCGACCCGTCCGACTGGGGCTTCACCTCCAGTGAAGTCGCCATGAAGTCCACTCCGGTCTGAAAATACTGGTCGCCATAGGTTTCTGCCGTATCCACAAGCAGGTTGCCGTTGGCATCGGTGTCCACAACATCCTCTGCCCCATCGGCATCGTCATCGTTGTCGAATACATTGAGCAAACCATCTCCGTCGATGTCGGGGTCGATCTCGTTGCCGACGCCGTCCTGGTCAAGGTCGACACCACTGAGTCCCGCAAGGCCAAGGACCGTGCTGCCATCAGGTGCGCCGTCACCATTGGTGTCGTTGACAGTCTCTGTGTCGAGGGTGATCCCGTCGCTTGATTGGGGGGACACCACGTAACCGCGATGGATCAGCCGGGGCAAACTGGACCCTTGCATGCGGAAGAACATCTGGACCTTGTTGGATGTCGACGAAGACACCGCAAACATTCCACGCACGACGTAATCCGGGGATAGCAGGGTCAGCGCATGAGATTCACCCGGGCGGACGCCCTTGATCGTAAATATTCCTGAAGAATTGACTTCGCCCACCCGCGAGATGCGCGTCAGGCGTTCGGTCAGCACAACGACCCAGCCTGCCATGCGGCTCTGGCCACCCGTGGCGCCTGCAATCGACCCGCTGACGGTGGTCGACCCGAAAAGGGCACCGCCGCCCGAAGATGATCCGCCGTCCTCGTCGCCGCCGCCACCGCCGCAAGAAGCGACCGTCAGAGCCAACCCAAGTGCGAGCGCTCTAAAGGCAAACCTTGTCATGGAAACGGGCTTCGCCAAATTTCGGACCTTCCTCTAAAATCCATCTAACTTCTCGAGACCTGTCGGGGGGATCGGCATGCCCGGGGCAGGATTGAGAAAAAAAACCTCAACGGCGCATTAAAATACAATAAAATCAGATGTTTAGATAAAAACAAGGGAATCAAAATGGACAGCTCCGGGCGGTTTACCAAGGTCAACGAGGGGTTTACCTGCCTGTTTTGTGGACTGGATGTGCCGCCGGCCCCCCAAACATGCCGGGACCACTGCATCTGGTGTTTGCACTCTCGCCATGTCGACATCAATCCGGGGGACCGTGCCAACCCCTGCCAGGGTTTAATGAAGCCATTGGGATATGAAAATACTGGCAATAAAGGGCTCGTGATCCACTACAGATGCGAAAAATGCGGCGAACACCACCGCAACCGCACGGCCCCGGATGATGACTACGACGCCATCTTGAAATTACAAGGCAGCTTTAAAATCCCTTAAAATGCCTTGCTTCAAATTCGCCCCCGCCATACATTGCTCGACGGGAAGGGGCCTGTTTGTAAAACAGCAGGTCTGGCAAAGCGGACCATCGCTGCGGGGTCAAATCCGTGGAGGAAAGTCCGGACTCAACAGGGCAGGATGCTGGCTAACGGCCAGGCGGGGCAACCCGACGGAAAGTGCAACAGAAAGCAAACCGCCAACCCGCAACGGCTGAAAGGCTTCGCGGCGGCAAGGGTGAAACGGTGTGGTAAGAGCACACCAGCGGCTTGGCGACAAGCCGGCTCGGCAAACCCCATCCTGAGCAAGACCAAATAGGAGAACACGACGCAGGTCAAACTGTGTCGGCCGCCGGCCCGGCGGGTTCTCGGGTAGGTCGCTTGAGGACGCCAGCAATGGTGATCCCAGATGAATGATGGTCTCCCGCTGCAGCGCAAGCGGCAACGGCAGACAGAATCCGGCTTACAGCTTCGCCGCCGACTGGATGGCAAGCAGGCTCCCCGTCCCAGCCTTCGACAAATTTAACGACGACTAGAAAAACTGGCATGGCCATTCGGCAACTCGACATCCTGAAGGACGTTTCTTCACGCATCAACCCCGCGGTGAATCCCTACGTTGCCAAACTTGCAGCCGGGATGTCGGAGGGATCCCTTCCGGTTTTGCAGGGTTCTGCCCTGAGTGGTTGCCGCGGTCGCTGGCGCGAGACCTTCGATCAGTTGAATTCGTCCCGAGGGCGAATCCCCTCGTCAAGTAAGAGAAAATTCATCGTCGAGATCGGGTGTCACCTTGGCCTGACCCTGAACCAGATGGGGGCAAACCATCCCGAAGCTGACTTTCTGGGCATGGACATAACCTTCAAAAGGGTGGTCACGGCAGCCGAACGCGCAGTTCGTCAAGGCCACTCCAACATCCTGACTGTACTGGGAAATGCGCGGGGCATTGACGCGATTTTTGCACCGGGCGAAGTGGACGGCTTCGTGATTTTCTTTCCCGATCCGTGGCTCAAGCGCGCCCAGACCAAGCACCGCCTCGTTGACGGGGAATTTGCCAGGCTTGTCGCTGCCAAGTTGGCACCAGGCGGTTTCGTCTGGTTCAAGACTGATCAGGAACTCTACTGGAACGAGGCATCCAAAGGCTTCTCAGACGCGACGTTGACGCCGTGCGGACCAGTTGATTTTTTTGCCGGCCGCGCCTACGAAAGCACCTTCGAACGGCGGTTCCGCTTGCAGGGATTACCCGCATTTGGCGGCCAATGGATTCGCAGTCTTGATGACCGCCAAGACGCAAGGATGTGCTAAACTTGGAAACCATGAAGAACGAAATCAAGGCATCACCATCCGAAAAACTCCTGCAGGACTTGCTGGCCAATGCCCAACCTGTGGCGGAAGTGCTCACTGCGACCCACACCCCGGCAAGGCCCGCGGTCAAGGTGTCCAGCCTTGAATCCCTGAACAAGAAGACGGCTGCCGCCCAGGCAGACCGTTCGGCCGCTGGCCTGAAAATCCAGGATTGCGGCAAGGCGACACCCAAAGACGGGAACACCGCTGGTGGTGGCAAGGTGGTCGCCTTTTCAGACCGGAAGCCGACGGACGGCTGAACAGCTTGGAACCTCCCTCTATCCAAATCGACAATCGATTGCGCACCTGGAAAATCAACGAACGCCGGGTCCGGGCCATGGTCGACTATTTTGCTGGGCGACTTGGCGTGAGTGGCCTGGATGTTCATGTCCAGTTCGTCGGGCCTGCGGCGATGCGCAAGATCAATCATCGTTTCCGCGCGAAGGACAAGTCAACGGACGTTCTGTCCTTTCCGCAACTTGAATGGCCGGTCCCATTGATGGTGAAACGCCCGGCAGCAAACAGCAGCAAGCGCGGCCGCGGAAACTTTCGCAACAAGGGAATGACTCAGGGAACGAGGGCTGGCCTGGTTGCTTTTGAGCATGAAACAGTCCTTGGTGACATGGTGATCTGCCTTGACGCAGCAGCGAAAAATGCACGGGAGGACAAACAAGACGTAGCCCGTGAAGTTTGCTTTTTGCTGGCCCACGGCATGCTTCATCTGTGTGGCCACGATCACCAGAATGCCCGCGAAAAGAAAGTCATGTTTTCCCAGCAGCAAATCCTGATGGACGAAATGGGACAAGGCTGGCGTGGTTGCGTTAAAAGGCGGTCCCGATGAGTGCACCCAATTCACAGTTGCTGGACATCATCCTGATCGCAGGCGCCACCGCACTGAACGCAATGGTCTCTGCAGCGGACTCCGCAGTCACAACCCTTGGCTTCATCCGGGGCAGGCAACTCCTTGAAACGGCAAGTGAGCGGGACGCCCGGGCGATCAACCTGTGGCTAAGCCACCCGGAACGCTTGAATGCAGCCATCATCATCAGCAATACGATCATCATCTCTGCGATGGCGGCAGCAATGACCTCCCAGTTTGCTGCATCCGGTTCGACCACACCCGGTGCCTGGGCAACGGTGCTGACCCTTTCCCTCATCTTGATCCTGGGGAAACTTTTTCCGAAAGCGTGGGCCTCCGCGCGCGCGGAAAGCCTTGCCCTGATATCACTGCGTTTTCTTTCCCTGCTGAATTGGATGCTTGCCCCGCTCAGCTTGCCGATGGCCACAGCATCGGCTGCCGTGATGCAGCGCTTTGGCGGCAAGGGCAAGCGCGATCGCACCATCACGGAAGAAGAAATCGAATATCTGGTTGAAGAGGGCGAGAAAGCCGGCGTTCTTGAAGAAACAAAAAAAGAGATGATCGTCAGCGTGTTTGACCTGGGCGAAACGCGCGTGCGCGAAATCATGACGCCGCGCACAGCCATTGATGCCGTGCCCTCGGATGTCACCTTTGATGAGTTGATGAAGAAGGCACTGGATACAGGCCACTCGCGCCTTCCGGTTTACCAGGACACGCTCGATCACGTGGTCGGCATCATTCTGGTGAAGGACCTGCTCCAGTATTCCCACCACCGCGGCAGGATTCCCGGGGAATTCTCGATCGTGCGCCTGATGCGGGCACCATTTTTTGTGCCGGAGACAAAGTTGATCATTGACGTATTCAAAGACCTCAAGCGCAGCAAGAATCACATGGCTGTCGTCATTGACGAGTACGGCGGAACGGCTGGCATTGTGACGCTGGAAGATATCCTCGAGGAAATCGTGGGCGAGATACAGGATGAGCACGACACAGAGGAAGCCAACTTTGTGGAAGTCGCCCATGGTGTCTTCCACGTGCTGGGCTCCACCAACATCCACGAATTCTTCGACCACTTTGGTGTAAGCGACGACGCCTTCACCCAAGAGGATCTGCAGGACGCTGACACCGTCGGGGGCTTTATTGCCAAGCGACTCGGCCAGTTGCCGGCTGCTGGACAAAAAGTCGATATCAGCCACCTTCACGTCGAGGTCGTTCAGGTCGCCCGCCATCGCGTGCACTTGATAGCGGTGACTCCGGCCGGCGCCACCATCAAGGCGGATGACCAGGAAGCGGAAGACCGATGATGCCAAGGCGTTTGGTGCATCTGCTGCTTTGCGCTGTTTTTTGGCCAGGCATTGCCCGCTCTGCCAGCCCACTGCGTTACCATTCGAACGACGAAATCATCACATGGATGAAATCGCTCAGTCGGGGAAGCGATGGTTTTGCTTCCTACCAGTCGCCTGGTCGATCAGCAAAAGGCCGGGAAATTGGTGTGATCTCGATCGGGATTCCCCAGGGTAGCGAAAAAAATGCGAAGCCTGCCATCATCGTCAATGCCGCCCATCACGGTGACGAGAAAATCTCAACGGCAGCCGCCCTGCACCTGATTGAGACGTTGATGAGTTCAAGGCGCTCATCCAGAACAGGCATTGAAGCTGATGATCAGATTTGGGCCGCCGCGTTGGAGCGTTACACGTTTCATGTGCAACCAGTGGTCAACCCTGACGGATACGAATCCAGCACCAGGGAAGATTCACAAGGCCGTGACTTGAACCGTGACTATGCGTGGCCGGCGCGGAGTGAAGCCCTTTCTTTCAAGGCCCCGGAGACCCGGGCCGTGAGGGACTTCATCGCGGGCCTCGGTTCCGTGGGCGGGGCCATCGCGCTCCATTCAGGAACGGAAGGGGTCTTGTGGCCGTGGTGTCACACGAAAAAAGCTCCCGACGACGCTCCGCTGCTAACACGCCTGGCCTGGCGAACCGCAAGGGCAATGAACACTTCAGCACGGCAAAGCTGGCACGATTATCCGAGTGCAGGCGAGTTCACCGACTTTGTTTATTGGCGTCAAAAGGCCCCAGCCCTGACCATTGAGGTCGATCGCCG